>NZ_JBALGC010000030.1:0-28455 GCF_036916575.1 Nostoc sp. | reverse complement strand
CTATTCGTGCTGTCGCACAGACGGGTGTTGACTATATTTCTAGTAGTGCGCCAATTACTCAGTCGAAGTGGCTGGATTTGAGCATGAGGATTGTACTTTAAATAAATAAGGTGATCATTCCACTGTCAAGTCAGTGTATTGTCTCAAGAATAGCACTTTATTTATGTTGGGTATCACTTTACTTTACCTGATCTAGTGATGATACAGATTGCTCTAGTCTCAACGATGAATTAAGATTTATACATCTGACTTAAATAGGGACACTACAATCCAATCAGATTTTCAATAAAGGAAAATAATTATATGTCTAGTAGTAGCTCTCGTGAAAAAATTGCATCACAGATTGCACTATCTTCATCGAGAATGGCTTTGACAGCATTTGAGCGTCATATAGAAGAAAAGCTCAATGATCAGACAGAAAAACACGAAACTGCGAACTCGAAGCCCAAAGTCAACCTCAATGAAACCAAATCCTTCTAAAATCCTTTGCTTGTTTGCTGAATTGCAAGATCGTTTATATCACAGTGATACTATAAAGAATGCAATTAGTCAAATATGCAGACATACAAAAGACCAAGATATTATTAAAACTTGTCAAACTATTGCTGAAATTCTAGAGATAGAATTTGATAGCAACTTTGATAAGGTTAACACTGATTGGCATTTCCAAGCAGTTCACAAATTGCAAAAACATCAAAACTGGGTAATAGAGAAATATCAAGAAATTCAAAAGTGTGTCAATGATTACAACTCGAAGTGGTCAGACCCTCTACTGAAAATTATAGATACCCAATTAGCACGACTTTTACAGCTAATAATACTTCTGGATAGAGAGCCTGATATTTGTGACGATAAAGGCAATGTAATACGTCCCAATGATTTAGTTGTTTACCTGTGTAAAGATGAGAAGGACAGAGATTATGAGCACTACGGGGTTGTTAGAGCAACCCCAAATGGTTACAGAGTTGCACACTTTTTTACGGGTGAGACGGTGAAGCCAAAAGGTAAAATTGTCAGGGTGGGAATTGGATATATTCATTTAGCTCACTACACACCAGACTGGCTGTTTAAAGAACGTCCTGAAAAAGAACATCCTGAAAAAGCTTCAGACATTCAAATTGAGGCGCGTATTCAAAAGTCGAGGGAAAAAATCCTCAGTGCAAAAGATCCTCTTTGGAATTTACTGAGTTACAACTGCGAACATTGGGCTAGAGAAATGGTATACAATGAACCAAAAGCTACTCAATGTGAAGAGAAAAGACTAGGAAATAACTCTAAAAATTAACAATAGTAGATAAAAAATGAGCCGCACAAGCTTTGTTTATTTGTAGTAATAGATTATAGCCAAATGGCTACACCAACCAAATAGTGGATTTTGGTTAGAATAGGATGTTAAATAAGAACAGTGTGGGAAAAGCGATCGCCACTCTACTAAACAAGGTCTGTTATACAAAACTGTATTCTAAATACTAGAGGCAGTACTAAAAAATCATCTATCCTTATCGCTCACTAACGTTCAATTGTTGGTGATTGCAGTGCTAGGTGGACTCTAGAGTAGCTCAGAAATACTCCGAAAGTTTGAGACAATAGGTCAAAACTGGGGCGAGTGGCGTTTTTCTGTCTATGTTTGCATAAAAACCTCCATAAACCAAAATAGATAAATACAATTTATCGCAGCTTTTTCAATCAATAATCTTAATTCATACCTTCTGCCTTCTGCCTCCTTCACGCAATACTTCCCCGCTTTCTGGCTTCTTTGTAGGAAGTTCCAACATTTTTCAAACCAGCTTTAATCATTTGTTGCTCGAGGAGAGCAAAGAAACGCGCTTTATCGCCACCTTTAACCACTGCTTGATTATGCGCTTCTGCGATCGCTACAGGATAGCCATATCCTTTTTGCACTTGTGCCAACATCAGTCCCAGTGCTTGGTCTAGCATGGTTGCATTATCTGCTACCCATGCCGGAATTTCTATCCGGGCGATTTCAGTACCGACGTGGACGTAGCAAAAGTAAATGGTTTGGTCTCCATAGAGTTCCAGAATCGGGGAATTACTGCGCCATAGGGTACTGCGTTGTCCTGGTTTGAGTCGGGTAGCCCAAACAGAAGTATCTCGCAACTGTTCAAAAATTTTACAAGGTACTTTTTCTAGCTGATTTGGACAATGACTTTTACAGTCTGGGACTGGATAGGGACAAGCCAACAACCGTAAAAAATTCATTGTTTCGTTGCTGCGAGAGGCACTAAGATAGCCCATCAGGGGAATTTGAGCATCACGCATCTGCTGCCAAGCTTCTAGGATGGGAGGTAAAATGCGATCGCGTGCATCCATCGGCAATTGTTCTAAAAACCAGTAAATTAACGAACCATCTACCATTGCCAGTACTGGCGTTTCCCCTTTCGCTGCACATGCAAGTTCTGCCAATACCGTTGTTTCTGAAGCAGTGCGACGGAAACTCATCCATTCCTCGGTTCTAATTCCCCACTGCCGAGACATGTATAAATCTTCTGTCCGATAAAATACCTCTGGTAAACTATCAAGTAGCGGATGACGATTTTGTCCATAGTGTAAGACTACTCTGCCGATATTCAGGAGATAACAGTAAGCAATTTCATGATGGTTGGGGGCAATTTGCGAACCATCGGTAGCGATGACTGTATGAATTTTTGGAGGAACTGGGATATCAATGCAGGTTTCTAACGGCTCAATTGGGGTAGCATTAGCAAAGAGAATGCGATCGCGCCATTTTTCCTGGCGAGCAATTAAGTCTTGTTGACATTCGTAAGCATTTTTGAGATGTTGTTGTGCCAATTCTAAACGCTGGCGACTAGCAGCAGCTTCTAAGGTGAGATGCTGACTTAAACCCTGCATTTGTCGCGCCAGTTTTGTCAGGTCAAGCATAAAGGTAAGTGAAGAATAAAGAGTTATTATTTCACTGAAATGGAAGGACGGAAGCTTCTAATTTTTAATTATTGTTATTTACGTACATCTTTTGAATATTCTGCTTCGTTGATTTGAGTCTACTTGAGTGGACTTGGGCTGTTAGCCCGGAACTTAAGTTCCGGGCAGGATATCGGTAAAGGGAACAATTTGACTGTTACAAACATCTTGACAATGATAAGTGCTTTTAAGCTAAAGGTATCAAGAGGTTATTGCAACGCCATTTAATATATTAAAGCCAAGCAGAGAAATCTTTTGCAAATTTAGACAGTGATAACAATTGAATTCGCCGATCATTTTGGGCCGTTTCCCGTTCTGCTTGGGTATTATAGCCCCAGTCTGCAAGGAAGAGTTTCACATCTTCAAGGTCTGCTTGCTGTTGCACTAAGTGCAATGTCTTGAGTCTGTCTTCTACAAACCAGAGACTAACTGGCTTGTTATCTGCTGATTGAATTAATTCTTGCAGAATTTCAAATTTGGGACGCTTGACTTCTTTACCAAAAATTGCTGCTACTGGTAAATTCACTCCTTGTTGTTGCAACAACTGCTGTACAAAACGCCCTTCTTTAGTTGTCACAATATATAACTTAACTCCACTGTCAAGAGTTAATTTGATTTTTTCTACTACACCTGGATAAAATCTATGCAGACTTAGCCACCCGTCTAAATCAGTGGTAATCCATTCATCCCGTTGATTATCTAGTTTCACACCAATTTCTCTTGCTTGTAGCTTGTCATTTAACAAAAATTTCGGGGCAATGCTTACCCATTCATGAAGAATTTTGTCATCAGAAACTCCATCTACCAACGCTTTTATTAAAACGGGCATTTCCCAACCTGTTTCAATTACAGGTCGCAGGCGATAAAATCTTAAAGCTAAATCATCTGGTGGTGTGGCGTTAGCAGGCGACCAAATTTCACAGTAGGTGCGCCATGCTACCTCAAAATATTCAATTAGTCCGTCGCAAATCACTCCATCAAAGTCCAGGGCTAAAATCGTGGGACTACTTGCGGTCATTGTTTTGAGGATTAAAACTGCTGTTGTCAGCTTACCCGACAAATTCAAATCATGCAGTAATTTTTGTTAGTCTTTTATAACTTATAACTTGCTCAAAAACTATGGCGGCATTGTCCAATCTGATTTTATACTAGTAGGTTAAGGAGGATCTACAGCAGGTTTGCCCTCAACTAAACGAATTCGGTTTTACTTGACTCTATTCTGATTTAATTGATACTAAGGGAAGCCAAGGAAATTCCTACATCAAGATGATGGAAGCGAATACCTGTAGCATTGTCGAAGCATTAGGAGGGGAATATACGTCCTTTCAACCAAAGAAGTAAATTTATCAGAGCAAATATCTAACCTAAGACGTGTTCCTTTCTAATCTTTTCTCAAAGTCTCTCCAGAGAAAGAATTCTTTGTATCTTCGATTTTCTAAAGTATTATTGGTAAACCTACATCCTTCAACACTTGAAAAAGCCATGAGTGATAGAAATCAAGAAAATCAAATTAATCAACCAGTAAGTGAAGATACACATTTACGCGAAGAACCGAACGTTAATGAAAGAAACTTAACAGCCAATCCAGGAGATAAAATCGTTGATGAGTCTCAATCTGTTGAAGAAAAGGCTCAACAGGTGGCTGTGGATGATGTACCAGACATTACAGGTGACAAAATCACAGTCCCGACTTACTTCGTTGTAGATGAACCCGACGGCGAAAAGAAAGCACTCCACCACGTTAAAGATGCTGAAGAGATTTCTGACGTAATTCGGCAAGCACGAGTTGACGAAGATGGAAATCGGAAGTGGTAGTAGTCTTTCATTTAAGCTACACGGGGACAAAGGGATACTGAGAGTTTTTTCTTTGCATCCCCGTATCTGTATTCTTTGGTCAAGTTAGTCTATTTATAACGCAATCAAAATCTGGAAATTCTCCCAGGATGGACGATAATGGGAAATATCACTAGTACCAAAGAATTAACACATTGGAATACATTAGAAATCAAAAATCAAATTTTAGAACTTGTTAAAGGTCGTAATGTAGAGCCGTTAAAAGCCAAGGTAGAATTTTATAAAAATGAATTAGCACCATATTTTACAGAGTTGAGCCGACGTAACCCCTTTGGCAAAGTTGCAGATCAAGTGGCGATCGTCACAGGAGTATGGATGCCAATATGGTCTACTATACCTTTTCAAGACATTTTACCTGGTAGGATACACGAGCAGTCTTACCAAATTTTTCATAATGATGGTTACTATGCAAATATTGCTCGTTATGCGCCAGGACAGCAGTCTAGTTTTTGGCAAAAATTTGCATCAAGACTACCAGTTTACGATTTAATGGTATTGCAAAAGTATTCAGTTCGAGATGAGCAGTGGGATATTAAAAATGTTGGAATATTCCAGGCATTGAGAAATAGAGAAATCCCATTGACAATTAATGATGCAGACGAGTGGTTTACAATAACAGTGGAATCGAAATTTAAGGAAGCAGCGCCAAACATAGAGTTACGGCAAGAACTCAAATTAAAAAATATGGACAGAAATACTGTTAAGAAATTTGAAAAAGCCTACCTAGCTACTTCTTTTCTAGAACATTTATATATAGATAATGACTTTCGGTTAGTTAAGAGTCAACGAGAAGCGACACAGCGACCAAGTTACACAATAGCTGTTCGCAGACGTTGAACTAACAAAGTTTTCTAATGCTATGCCGCCATTACAACAACAAGTTACTTCTACCAACAGCTACAACTACCTGCTATTTTTGCCAGATGGACTACGCCCCGCCGGAGGCGATCGCAATGAAACACAACAGTTACTTTTGCCAACAATCCTATTTTTACATGGTGCGGGTGAGAGAGGTTCTAATTTAGATGATGTGAAAAAGCAGGGTGTTGCCAAAATTGTTGAACAACAGCCAGAATTTCCTTTCATTGTCATTTCTCCCCAATGTCCGCTTGGTGAATATTGGAATGTAGAACGATTGAGCGCCCTTCTAGATGAGGTGATGTTTGGCGACAAGCTTTTCTCTAGGAGAGGCTGCGCCAACGGGTTTGAGGGTGACGCTCCTAACGTCGCGAACGCGCAGCGTTTGGCAGAGAATACTGCAATTCCCTCACCGCAAAGCGGCTACGCATCCTACTCTGTTGATGCAGATCGGGTTTACCTGACCGGCTTAAGTATGGGTGGTTATGGAACATGGCATTTCGCAGCAGCACAGCCCCAAAGATTTGCAGCGATCGCGCCTATCTGTGGCGGTGGTAACCCACAAGCAGTACGTAAGTTGAAAAATCTTCCTGTGTGGGCATTTCACGGAGCTAAAGATAATGTAGTTCCCTTAAGTGAGTCCGAAATCATGGTTTTAGAACTCAAAGCCTGCGGCGGAAATGTAAAATTTACAGTTTACCCAGAAGCCGATCACGACTCGTGGACGCAGACATATGACAATCCAGAGTTGTATGAGTGGTTTTTGCAGCATCAGCGTCAGCAATAGTGCAAGCATCATATAAAATTTTGATCACTAAGTTAGGGATACACTGAGCAGCGAGTCCGAAAAAAATAATGCTTTTCGTGTTGAAACGCTGCGAAGTCACGTCGTTTCTCTACGAGACGCTACGCGTAGCAAGATCCCCAAAGGGGTACGCTCCGAATTCAAAATTCACGGATTCAAAATTAATAATCCCCAGAAATAAATTTAGACGATGCACTGAGCGTAGCCTACGTGGGATTGTATTCTTTCCTTTGTCGGTAAAATTTAGACTTGATCCAGAAGCGATCGCAAGTGTTGGGATAATCAACACAATCTCATGTTCTATGGCGGTTCTCGTTTGAGTGCAGTACAGTTTTGACCTCTCTCCAAACCTCTCTCCTAAGAGGAGAGAGGCTTTGAATCTTACTCCCCTTCCCTGCTAGGGAAGGGGTTGGGGGTTAGGTCTGTATTCGACTCAACTGCAAACCGCTATAAATAGATATTGCACAAAGAGGGTATGCAAACTCTTCTGACAATCGCCTAATTTGACAAAACAGGCTAACAGCCTTGGAATTAGATCAAAATGGATATGTAGCCTGTTGTTTGTCCAACTTTGAATCAACCTAACTTCGTGCGTAATCTGCAAGAAACTCACTTAAATCGTGCCCGTGCCAGTCTCAGACAAGCGCTGTCTTGGTATGGATATCTTCGTAAGTCAGGAAAGTTGTCATCTAACCCAGAATTAGTAGGTTTGGTGAAACCAGAATTGGAAACTTTGAATTCCACACTTAACAAGCTAGACTCTAATGTCATTAGAATTGCCGCCTTTGGTTTGGTGAGTCGGGGAAAGTCAGCAGTTTTAAATGCTTTGCTGGGAGACAAGATTCTGCAAACGGGGCCCCTGAACGGTGTCACTCAATGGCCCCGTTCCGTCCGTTGGCAGCCAGGGGATAAGGTATTAGTAGAGTTAATTGATACCCCCGGATTAGATGAAATTGAGGGTGAGTCCCGGGCGGACATGGCACGAGAAGTCGTGCATCAGGCAGATTTGATTTTGTTTGTCGTGTCTGGTGATATCACGCGCACTGAGTATCAGGCACTGCTGGAATTGCGTCAAGCGCAAAAACCCTTGATTTTGGTATTTAACAAAATAGACCTTTATCCAGATACAGATCAGGGAACGATTTACCAAAATTTGCAACAACTGGGTGCCGGACATACTCAAGCAAAGCCTCTACTACCTGATGAAATTGTGATGGTAGCGGCGGAACCAGCACCAATGGAAGTACGGGTTGAGTGGTCTGATGGACGTGTCAGTTATGAATGGGAGACACCACCACCGCAAGTAGACGAACTCAAACAGACAATTCTGAATATTCTCAATCGAGAAGGGCGATCGCTTCTTGCCTTAAATGCACTCATCCAAGCACGGAATGCAGAAGCCGCGATCGCTCAAAAAACCATTGACTTACGCGAACAAGAAGCCGAAGATATCATTTGGCAATTTACCAAATACAAAGCTTTGGCAGTAATGCTCAATCCCATCGCCTTCTTAGATATACTTGGCGGAACTTTTGCCGATTTGGCTTTAATTCGCGCTCTAGCTAGGTTGTATGGTTTGCCAATGACTAGCTATGAAGCCGGAAAAATTTTAAAAACGATTTTATTTAGTTCTGGTGGCTTACTGTTGGGAGAATTAGGTAGTAGTTTCCTTTTGGGTTTGGGCAAGAGTACTGCTGCAATAACCAGTGGTGACAATCCCAGCAATATTACTGCTTTTGCTGGCAGTGCGATCGCTCAAGCTGGTATCGCCGGTTATGGAGCATACTCCGTTGGCAAAGCTGCCCAAGTGTATCTCGAAAAAGGTTGCACCTGGGGACAGTTGGGCGCTAGCAGCGTCATTCAAGAAATTCTCTCTCAAGTTGACCAAAACACAATTCTGTATCGTCTGCGACAAGAATTAGGCATAAAGTATTGAGAATAAATAAAAATTGTTTCGCGTTTGTTGCTGTTTATAAGTGTTTATCAACTTCTATCAAGCTCTGATGACAATTAACTGACATTCCTAATTTTGGATGCAAGATTGAAAACATGACCATCTCTATTAATGACCACAACTAGTGGAATTTCCTTACCTTTTTGAATCAAAGATGACAATAGGGTAATTCCCACTCAATTTTGTGAAAAAGATGACGGTGTTTACTACCGCCTCTTGTAGTCAGTCTATCTAAACTGTAAATGTGAGCCAGCCCAGTCTTGTTGCTCCAACAAAGAGGAGCCAGCGCTGAAGACGGGTTTCCCGTCGCAGGCGACTGGCGTTGGACTGGCGTTAGCGCAGTGTAAAGCCTTCGGCATGGCTTCTCTACGAGACGCTACACGAACGCTTAGAGCGACGCAGGAGCGTCACCCGGAGGGTGAGCTTTGTGAAGTCATTGAAAGCTCACAGTTAATATCTATCTCTATAAACTAAAGGTGAAAGAATCATGACAACTAGCCTAAACTCATTTGAAACTGCTGGGAAGGCAAATATTGAAGAAGCGATTACTCAAGCCATTACTGAAGCCCGCACAACTTGTGAGCAAGATGGCAGTGATTCTGCTGGCTGTGCCGTAGCCTGGGACATTGTGGAAGAATTGCAAGCTGAGAAAGCTGATCAACATCAAGCAAAACAAAAGAAAACCTCTCTAGAAAATTATTGCGATACCCATCCGGATTCCGTAGAGTGTCTAATCTACGACGTTTAACTCTTCCGTAAATCAGTTGTTGCTGATTGCGTTATTTGCTTAATTGCCTCTAAATCAGGCGATGGTGTTTCACTTTCCATTTCCAACCACAAAAGATATTCAATATTCCCGGCAGGGCCAGTGATCGGCGACCAAGTTAAGCCTTTGTATTTCCATCCTAATTCGTGGGCTGCTTGCAACACCTGGAAAATGGCATCAGCTTGGTCGTTTGGATCACGCACAACGCCTTTTTTACCTACACGTGATCTGCCGACTTCAAACTGTGGCTTGACTAACAATACAGCTTCTCGGTTAGCTTGAGTTAGTTGCCACAAAGCAGGCAGAATCTTGGTTAAAGAAATAAACGAGATATCGACCACCGCTAAATCAGGAATCGGGTCATCCTCGCCATATAACTCATTTGGTCTTAGTTGTCGTAAATTAGTGCGTTCTCGCAAAATCACTCGCGAATCATTTCGCAATCGCCAGTCAACTTGTCCGTAACCAACATCAATTCCGTAAACTTGTTTTGCTCCAGCTTGTAAGAGACAATCAGTAAAACCACCAGTAGAAATCCCACCATCTAAACAAATGCGCTCTCCTACGGGAATGGCAAATACTGACAAAGCTTTGGAGAGTTTTTCACCGCCTCTAGAAACAAAAGGCGATCGCTCTTTAATATTTATTTGAGCTGCAATATCAACTTCTGTACCAGGCTTATCAATTAGCTGCTGATTAACAGTAACTTCCCCCGCCTGAATTAACCGCTGTGCTAAAGCGCGAGAAGAACATAAATTTAACTCTACTAATAGTGTGTCGAGTCGCTGTTTAGCCAATTAATTAGACTCTCCTGGTAAAATTAAAGCCAAAGCACAATTAATAATTTCTTCTTGATTAACAACTTTTTCTAATTCTTGGGCTTCATAACGACCTTCTTCTACTTGTAAGGAAGCCTCATCAATGGCATTTAAATAGGCTTCTGCTAAAATTTCTAACAATTCTTCTGGCGTGAGATAATAGCCCCCAGCTTTGCGCTGTTTATTTTCCCGCTGAATTTCCCGAACCGAATTCCGAATTGAGACTTCCCAAGAGCGAGTCGTGCGATTTTCAGCTTGTTGTCTAATCAGATGCAACAGCAAAATCACTGCATAGCTACGAATCGTCTTGATTATGTCATTCCGGCTCATCTCCGTTAATTCTTTAACTATAAACAATGCTCCTTGAACATCGCCTTTAATAAGCAAGTCTTTCAGAGTTAATAATTCTTCCATAATCAGCGCCTCAAAGATGGGCAACTTCTATTGTGGCTTATGGTGGTTCTATTTCAAATAAGATAAGCTAATGCATTCATCTATGGGCGATCGCTACTTAATGTATTATTCTTTGGAAATAAATAGATAGGTCGGCGTAAAATTTGTCGTTGGGATAAGGCAGAGGCAGGATAGAATGCAAAAAATTATTTATATCAATAATAAATATTATAAAAGTCAGTATAAAATTTTTCCAGTACTTTTTCTCGTTGTACTATTAATTAATTTGTCAGGCAACAAATAGTTTTTTGCATTAAAAAAAGTAAACGCACCTTGCCAATAAAACCAAAGTGCGATATAAGTTAAGTTCACTTATGCGAACTTTGTTTGTATAGTTCCGCGATTTCTAATCGCTAGGGTTAGATGCTAAATATCCTCTTCGCTCAACTCGCGTGTGATGTGATCAAACGGTTCATCTACAAAAGCAGTATTAACCACACCTGCGGCTGTCACCTGTTCTTTAATCAGATCCTTGAGAATTTGGATACCGCGAACCGTAGGTCCAATAGGCACTCCTAGAGAATTGTAAGTTTCCCGTAGCCCTTGTAGCACTCGTTCATCCAACACATTCGTATTTCCAGCAACCAGCGCATAGGTGGCATAGCGCAGATAGTAGTCCATATCCCGCAGACAAGCTGCATAACGACGAGTTGTATAAGCATTTCCACCGGGGCGAATCAATTCTGGCAGTTCTTCAAATAACCTTAAACCAGCTTGCTTAACAAGTGCAGCCGCATTAGAGTTTATCGCCGCCGCAGCTTGTACTCTTGCTGTACCACTGTCAAAGTAAGACTTCAGGCTATCGATCGCATTCCGGTCAAAATACCGACCAGCTAAGTCATAATTCTTAATTAAACTTGTTACCGCATCGCGCATTCCTTCTTCTCCCAATCATTACTATTTATGGTTTGATATTTATTTGGCTGCACTTACGCACCAATAAATTTTTGTGCTATTAAAAATAGATTCGGCACAAAAACAATTTATCCACTATCTATGGATTCTATGCCAAAGTTGACCCCTATGTAAGCAACTTTCCAGTTTTGTACAGATGATCACTGAAAGGTTAATATAACCTGTAATCCAGATATCTGTAACATAAACTACAAAATCCGCTAATGTCTAGTATTTAAGATATTTCAGGTGTGTCACGGCTTGATTGAGATCAGCAGGGTTAGGATGCTTTGGAAGATTCTGGTTTACTTTAGGAAATTGGTACAGAAGGAGTAACAATGACAACACCACAAGAAGTCTTGGAATTGATCCGAGACCAACAAATTCAACTGATTGATCTCAAATTCATCGATACAGTAGGGACTTGGCAGCACCTCACAGTGTACCAAAACCAAATCGATGAGACTGCATTCACTGATGGCGTACCTTTTGACGGTTCCAGCATTCGGGGTTGGAAAGCGATCAACGAATCGGACATGACGATGGTACTCGACCCCAACACTGCTTGGATCGACCCATTTATGGAAGTGCCAACGCTAAGTATAATTTGTAGTATTAAAGAACCCCGCACGGGTGAATGGTACAACCGTTGCCCACGCGTTATTGCCCAAAAAGCAATAGATTACCTGGTTTCCACTGGCATTGGTGATACAGCCTTCTTTGGCCCTGAAGCTGAGTTCTTCATCTTTGACACTGCGCGCTTTGCCCAAACCGCCAACGAAGGCTACTACTTCATAGACTCTCAAGAAGGTACTTGGAATTCCGGTAAAGCTGGTACAGATGAAAAACCCAACTTGGCTTACAAACCACGTTTCAAAGAAGGTTACTTCCCAGTTTCACCAACGGATTCTTTACAAGATATCCGCACAGAAATGCTGTTGACGATGGCACAATTAGGTGTACCTATTGAAAAGCATCACCACGAAGTTGCCACTGGTGGTCAGTGCGAACTGGGTTTCCGCTTTGGTAAGTTGATCGAAGCAGCTGACTGGTTGATGATTTACAAATATGTCATCAAGAACGTTGCCAAGAAATACGGCAAAACCGTCACCTTTATGCCCAAGCCGCTGTTTGGCGATAACGGTTCCGGGATGCATACTCACCAATCTATTTGGAAGGATGGCAAACCTCTGTTTGCTGGTGATAAGTATGCTGGCTTGAGCGATATGGGTTTGTACTACATTGGCGGTCTTCTTAAACACGCACCAGCGCTGTTGGCAATCACCAACCCTAGCACCAACTCATACAAGCGCCTAGTACCTGGTTATGAAGCTCCTGTTAACTTGGCTTACTCCCAAGGGAACCGTTCTGCTTCTATCCGTATTCCTTTATCTGGCACTAACCCTAAAGCCAAACGTTTGGAATTCCGTTGTCCAGATGCTACATCTAATCCCTATTTGGCATTTGCTGCAATGCTTTGTGCTGGTATCGATGGCATCAAAAACCAAATCCATCCTGGTGAACCCTTAGATAAGAATATCTATGAACTCTCTCCAGAAGAACTGGCAAAGGTTCCTTCAACTCCAGGTTCTTTAGAATTGGCGTTGCAAGCACTGGAAAAAGATCACGCCTTCTTGACAGAATCAGGCGTCTTCACGGAAGACTTTATCGGAAATTGGATTGATTACAAACTAAGTAACGAAGTCAAGCAGTTGCAGCTGCGTCCTCATCCCTACGAGTTTTACCTCTATTACGATGCTTAATTAACAGTCCTATCTAACTAAAAGTAATAAGTTTTGCCACCCTAGAGTAAAGGGTGGCTTTTTTTCCAGAGTTGTCAGTTGAGATATTTACTCAAAAAATCGACCTTAAAACTTTTCAAACTTAACTCATGGAAGCATGACTGGGCCCATAAATCATCCGAGTGTGAGCATCTACCTTGCCTTGAATCGGGTTCCAGTAGTGGGATGCTTCTTCAGGTAGACCAAGTTCTTGTGCTGCCCGCATCAGCATTGATTGTTGGCGATTCTTGACTTGTTGATGTTCACGCACCATTAACGCACGAGATTTATCTGCGATAGACATAACCATAGTCCTCTCTATTTCATGAATATATAATTTTCTTTTCCTTACAATACTAATATAACAAAAATTCTGTAACATAAGCTACTTTTTACAAATATTAATATTTTATTTGCCTACAATTTTCCGGCTTTGGGAGAAAATCTCTCCAATTCACTTTTCATAACTAAAATCATCTAGCTTCAGATTGGTCTGAGCTTAAAAACACACTTTACCTAAGACTGAACATTTATTTGTTACTTTTATTTACACTTAAAGTTCAACTCAAATAATTAATTTTTGTGACTTTTACTCATTTTTCAGTGAAGCGGCACAAATGCAGCACTCGCAAAAATTAAGTTATTATTAAATAAAGATTTACAAAAATTTACATAATCTATGACAGTTACCTACCCACGTAAATTTCAGAATGTTTTGAGTGCGAGAAATATATTAAAACGGATGGTATGTGATCGCGAAATCCATCTCATTACCCTCAATAACTACCGTTACAATGAACAACGTAGTTGTAAAGACCTAACTGAGGTAATTGAACAACTCAATGGACAGCCACGGGAACTGGTACGAGATTTGTCTCATCACATCTCAGATGAAGCTCGTCATGCCATGTGGCTAACTGACTTGTTGATTGACTTGGGAAGCGATATAGGAACTCCTCCTGGAACTTCCTATATTGATGAATTTGATCGGCTGCTCGACGAAGACACCTATGACCCAAAACACAACTTAGAGGACTTTATAATTGCTGCCTTAGCAGCAATTAACATTACTGAAAAACGGGGCTGTGAGTATTTCTCTGCCCACATTTATGCACTCAAGCAAGCGGCGCAAACGCCAGAAAACATCAAAATCCGGGAAACGATTGAAAAAATTCTCCCAGAGGAAGCAGGACATGTCCGTTGGGGTAACCGTTGGCTGGCACAAATAGCAGATAAAAGTCCAGAACATCGGCAAAAGGTAGAGCAAGCTAAACTTAAATATGCTGCAATTGAACAGGCAGCGTTTGAATCTGGAATGGATATCACCTTGGGTGCAGAACTGCGACGAGTTGCCAACTTGGTGGAAGTGGCAAATACCATGCCGCTTTGGCAACGTCCCCAGTACTTGATGGAACGCTTACCTCAGACTTTGCTAGCGCCTGAGTTGCAATTTACTAGGATTCAGGCTGCACAAAAAGCTTGGCAGCGCGATCCACAGATGTTTATCGAGAAGTTTGTGCCAATGTTCCTCAATGGCATCCAGGGAACAGAAAATAACAGTAAGAAAACAACAGTGTAAAAGTGATTGGGCATTGGGCACTTGTACTGAGCGAACGCGAGTGCGTCTCTAAGAGTTGCCATAAAGCCTGCGGCATAGCTACGCTTAGGGCGCAGCCTCTCGTAGAGAAGTATTGGGCATTAAAATAATTAATAGTTTTCTTTCCCTGCTTCCCCATTCCCCATTCCCTATTCCCCACTCCTTTTCTTTAAGTAAAATTCATCTAAAAAGACCAGATGCAAAATTTTGCATCTGGCCTTGAGTGTAGAATAATTAAAATGACTAAGATGATCTAGCAGATCTTTGTTAATGTTTATTTCGTCGGTAGCTATCTGCTAGGAGAACGAACCAGGGTGCAAGAGTCGGTCACGAATAGTAAGGTTTGTTGCCAAGTACAAAAGACCTATACTACTTGTGCGAATCCATGCCCTAGATAAGGTGAGATGAAACGAAAGAAATTTTATGCTTCGGTAAAGGACGTTACTAAACAGGCGTCGGAGCGAAGATCAATTAGTTGCTGATGTAGAAACCAACTACTCAATGTATGAGAAAACCTATTTGGGAATAAAGTGAAGTTGCTTTAAGGCTGTTTCCTCAACGGGCAAAATGTTTGAATTAGATGTGCTTTAGATTAACTGATAGCCTAAGTAACATCTATTTATAAAGCAGTTGAGGATTGAGACGCAGAGCTTACTACCGAATATGAGCAACAGTTGTGTAGCTTTTGAGGAGTTGGTAATGCTGTTAATCAAGGCACTTAATTTGATTTGCGTTTTGATCGTCAGGATTGACGCCAACTATATATACAAAGCTTGCAGTTGAAATACTAAGCGATCGCTGAAGATTTTTGTGGGTCAACTGTATATATTTCTGCCAGAAAAGCTGTATAAAAGATGTTAGCACAACAGCCAATTTTCTGGTATTTTGGTTTTTTTGGAAAAAGAGGCATTAGCCAACGATAGTTAAACCACAACATAAATATTTCCGAATTTTTGTGTCAGTTCTCTGCGCCCACTACCGCGATGACGTGGCAGCTCATCTGAATTTTGTTCAGATGCCGCCGAGAGCCACTCTTCCAAAGCAGGCGTGGAAGGCAGCCCAAAGGATAAGTGATTGACCATTGCTTGGCAGTTAAAAGCTAAGGGGCCGAACACCAGACTCGATATTAAAAGTGAAATGGCAGCACGCATAGCAGATGTCTATTTTGGAACTCTCCACTTCACTGATACTTAGCTTTTTAAGGAATATCCGGACAATTCATCAAAAAGTATTCTGTTTTACTGAAAATAAACTCTTCTTATCCTCAGTTTAAATGTTCGACTAATAACCAATTACCAGAGTGATTTTGACGACCCCACAATGTAACTAATTGTTCGTGGGGATAAACGCGTAATTGCTCGTCGATATGCGATCGCAAAGTCACAAGTTGCCAAGTTTGCCCTTGATATGCGGCTGGTGCTGTGACAGTGAATCTGTATTCCTGCTGATCCAAGCGGTAGAAAATGCCTTTGAAACAGTTACTTTCCCGAATTAATGCCTTGTCAAAAGCAGAGTCAGGGTACTCATTCCCCGATAGGGAAGGGCAATCACCACTAGCTGGATAGGCTTGTAGGTTATTTAAGTAATACAGTTGCCAGTGCAGCCAATCCGAATGATTGGGTGGAAGATTAAATAAAGGAATAATTAGCGCTTTTGAGCGATTATCTTCTAATAAAGCCGTTTGCAGCGCCCTAATAGGTAAATCCCTCGGCTGGCATTTTAACTCAACACACATCGCCGCTGCCATCCCAGCTGCTTGACCAATACCCATAACTACAGGTTGTAATCTGGTGGCCCCATTGGCAATGTGGGAGACAGAAATATTTTTTTCACAAACCAAGAAACCATCTGTTGTGGCTGGAATTAGGGAACTGTAGGGAATTGTAAAGGGAGTCCCAGTCCAACGTCCCCCCCAGCGGATAGATTTAGGTTGCAGTGGGAATTGAACACCAGGATAATGATGGTCATTGGCGTAGTTACCAACAGCGATTGCTTCTCTACGAGAAACTCCGCCAACGCAAAAACTCGCATCATTAAATATAGATGCAACTCTACCTCCAGCAGTTGGCAGAATATCCTGTTCTCGGACAGTAGTTAACCCCACTAAGCGGCGGCTTTCCCGGTAATAGGGATGCAGTGCAAAAGCTGTCGGAGTGTGAGGAAATAGTTTTTTTGCTAAACCATAGCGACGACCAAGCTGATTTTGGATAAAATGAGCAAAATTTTGGCTGTGCCAGCGAGATTCTTGGATGAATTCATCTCTGGATACATCTGACTCTATCAACCGCCCTACTCCTTCGCCGTAGTCATTGCCACAAATTGGCCAATTAATCATAAACAGACCCCCAGGCAAGCGTCCGTAATTCAAAAATGTCTCTGCTCCATAGCCATCCCAAGCACCTTTAAACTGGGATGGATTATTGTTAGGGGCAGCCGGAATTTCTGGGGCGACGGCTTCACCAAAGTCTTGCATAATCACGACCCAAGTGGGCGCTTGCACTGGATATCTCTTGGTTAAAGAGTTAAAAATCACTGGGGCGCTGGGTTCTCCCCACTCAGATTGCAATTCCCAGCCCCAGCGGTAAGGTATCTCAGCTAAAGCCAATAAATCTCCTAATTCTGTAGCGTCGAGAATAATTTTGGCTGTGACAGTAAAATCAGCAAAGCGGACACCAGTAATAGAATCATTCTGGCGAAATACTTCTAAAGGCACTTGTCTAGAAATCCAGTGCAAATTTGGCAATTCCTGCACCCAATCTGCAAAAATCTCTGCCCCAATTCGAGGATCGTAACTAAAAAAGCTTACCCAGCTATTATCTAATCCACCTGGCTGTCGTTGTCGCAATTCCTGCAAAAACGCACCCCATAACCCCGTTTGAAAAACTTCTAATTCGTTGCCATCGGGTGCAGATACTCCAGCCGAAGTCAGCATCCCCCCCAACCAAGGAAATTCACTCACCAAAATCGTTTTGGCTCCCCGTCGCGCCGCTTGGATTGCAGCCGCAGTGCCTCCGGTTCCTCCACCGACAACTAGGACATCAGCTGTGTATATCTGATGAACCATCTCCTAACCTCTCTGAGTTTCCGACATATTCTCCTAAAAAAAAGCGATCACATTTCAGTTTTTATCTCAAACTGAGTGCGATCGCAATCGGATTCCTTAAATCAAAAGAGATTATTAGGATTTTTATCAATTAGTACTTACCTAACTAGAAGTAGAGGCGGTCTTCAGTTGTATTTATTTTGTTAAACCCTCGAATACACCTCTCAAAGCTGCAACAGCATCTTGAGTCCGCGCCCAAACACCTTGATCTGGGTCTTGACCTGTAAGTTCTCTTGTACCCAACACTTCTAACACACCTTTCAATTGTTCTTGATGGGCACGATTTTCAAAGTTCACTTGATTGAGTGGCCCAATAGCTTCTTTGACATCATCACCAACCACCTGAGAAGCTTTATGGATAATTAAACCAGTCATTACGGCTTGGTGCTTAATCCTTTCGTGAATAGAAACCTTTTGGTACAATGTCAACTCATTTCCATCTATTATACGGTTTACTTGCTCGATGTACTGCCCTATAGTGTCTCTAGGCTGGGCTGCTCCACCACCAAATTTAGAGATGACTTGCTCGATCACTGTGAGATTTTCTTGGTCATCTTTGAGAAAGTCGTTTATGCGCTTGCTAATTTCTTGATCGTTGCTGACAGCAGGTATTACTTTTTGTTCATTAGCAATTAACAACTCTTGTATAGCTTTCAAATCTGCTAGCTCTGTAGCGATCGCGCTCCGCTTGGTATCATCTAAAGCTACAACCATTTCTAGACTTTCCTGAAATAATTTAGGACACAATTAACCTCTCACAATTGTTTGACTCGCCGCATCATTCTTGAGATATATTATCATCTACTCCTTGAAGTTGCAAATAAGCATATAGCGAATCTAACACATATATAAACTTCCAGAAGTCGAGTAGCTATTCTCCTACAAGCTGATACTGGAAAAAATGAAAAAATGCCCTTATTCTAAAAAATACTAGAGGCGATTGCCCTCCTTGCAGTGCCTCTGGTTCCACAACAATGTCGTTTAAGCCACCACAAGCCATTAACAGAAAACTCAATAAAATTGCAGAAACCTGCTTGATTGGAAAGTTACCTAAAACTAATAAGCCTAGGATAGGAATAAAACGCTAGCAGTAGCCTTGTGAAAAAAGCTTTATTACTCTAGGGCATCAAACTATGGAAATGTTTGCTAAAAAAGATAGCAATAAATCAATATTAAGAATGTGAAGTTCTTGTACTGCATATACTCGCTATAGGAAAAAAAACTTAAAATTGTTTCCTAATTAAGACTCTGACTTTTCACTTTTATCTGGTCTGGTGTCCAGGGGCTATAATTCAAGTTTTTACATATTTTCCCTAGATAGCTTGGCATCAGACAAGATAATTTATTTTATTTTTCGGATACTGAGCATTAAAGGTTGTCAGACGAAGCTGGTAGAAGCTAACGGAGAACAAATTCTCATTCCTGATTCGATTTATCAACTTTTTGTCCTACATTCGCAGTTCTGAGATTTAATAGGACTTTGTCTTGTTGACGAGTTATAAATACTTTTATACGAGTGTCCATATCTCAGTTATCTCAGTAGATATTATAATTTATTTATTTATATTTACATAGTTTGATTTTCTCACATCGCCCTAATTATATAATTTTTTCATTTTAGGAAAAATCTTTTTTATCTAAATCTCTATATACCGCTTTTATCAAATTCAGATAAATTAATTTTTTAAAGTTAGTTATCATAAATATCTTAACATTTTTTTATTTTTGCATCAAAAAATACAATTTTGAAGTTTTTAATAGCAAAACTTACAATGAATTTTATCTTGGCTAGATATGCATAGTATTTAGGATGATATGTCCTAATAACTTGTATTTTTTAGCCCAACTCATGAGAACTTATTTTAGGTCAATATGAAGAAATAAAATTTATATATACAACTAAAGATAGAGGTTATAACTATATATTTTGGTTTAGACTTAATATAAGTGTCAACTTTATAAATGATTAAACAAAATCAAAAATATGTCTATTAATTGTTTTAAAAACAATAAATTAAGTGTAAATCAAGGTAGCTATATCTCAAATGTTGAAATAGCACTTTTTCTAGATAAAATCAAAAGTAATATTTGGTTATTTGGTATTCCATCTTGGCTTTTTGGAATAACCGATAGAAGCATAGCTGTATTTGCTGATGGTTATCTATCTCCTATAAAAATATTTCAGCTATTTACAACCTTTTGCTTTTTTGTGAGTTGGTTATATCTCAAGCCTGAGGAAAGCTTCAATAGCAATGATTTAGGTTCTAGCCAATATCAAGAATATCTTGAGCGTACTCAAGCTAACAAGCTTCAATTAAAAAAGCTACACATGATTAGCCAAGAGTATATTTTACCGTTCCCTTATATTTGCCAAATCTATCATCTATTGAACTTAAAACATTTAGAAACAGTTCATAAGTTTAGCCTTAATAATCTTAAAATTATTAATATTAGCCAGTTCCAGACCACGAACAGCGGCGGTATAATCAAATTTAAAACAATATTAGATTCGCCAGTTAATCCTTTGAGGATGTGGCGACAACCGACTGTGGAGGTGGATTTAATATTACATACTCCCTACACTATTGAATTGAGTATTCCAGTCTACAATAACAAAAGAATAATTGTTATATTTTATGCTTTCCCCTTAAATGACTCAGAACATCAGCTATTTATAGATATTTATAGTGACCTAGAGTGGCCCAAGCCATTATTACAAATAATATTACATTTTGCTTCTTGTTTGACGCTTTTTGAAGATTTGCCGTATCTAAGAGTTTTAGCTGAGAAAAATATAGAGCGTTTATTCAACTTAAATAGGACTTCAAATCACGAGACTGCCTTGCTGTTTAAAAGATTCGTTGAGCTATATGGTTTGAATGGAGAAGTAACTAAATTACTTGAGGGAAGGAAAGAGAGTTAGGAATTTTAAATTCATAATATAGAACTCTTACATAAATATTTTGTGCTATAATTTTGGATGATTTTAATTTCAGTTTTGACAATTAAAAGGGGAATAATTTATCAATTTTTTCGATTAAGTATTATCGAGCGATAAGCCTACAGCATGGCTTCTCTACGAGAGGCTGCGCCCTAAGCGTAGCTATACCGCAGGCTTTATGCTTACCGCTAATTAAAATTTTTGACAGCAAACATCATTTCAGTTATCAGTTAATAACTAAAGTTATTTGATTAATTTTATTTTTTTATCTGATTTATAGCGCTAATTCGTGATTATAAATTCCGGCAATTAAATTCGACCTTAAGCCAAAACGTTGGTGACGATTTTGATATCTGCTAGACAAAATTTTAAATAATTTTATCTGACGATTAATGTGTTCGACAACAATTCTTAATCGATTCAGGTGTCAATTACATTTCTTCTGCTCTTTCGTCAAATTTTTACCTTTTGGCTTTTTAATTGGTGTTTCACTTAATTGATGAATTTTAAAAATTCCTTGATAGTCTTTATCGGCTATGACTTTAAGTAATTCTCCAAATCTTACCCCACTAGTTTTAAATAGTCTAAAATCATAAGTTCTCCCCTTGCCATCCCCTAAACAGATGATTTGACTATTTTTTTGGTGAATGACTATCTGTGTTTTTATTACTTAATAATCTTTATTAATTAAATGGGGAGGTGGAGCGATGCTCCACCTCCCCATTTCCCGAAATTGATTATCATTCTTATTCTGCTTCATATATTAAGCGATCGCTGACTTAGCAACTACTTTTGACCACACCCCTTGTAAAACAAAAGAATTTTTAGTCGTTTTCCTTTGCCATGTCTTAATAAGCATCTATTGTGGGCATCATAATCCCAAGCCGAATACATCAGCTAGCAGCCAGAAAACTCTTTTACAACTATAGTATCGACCAATGACAGATAGTTTTAGACGTTATCTCTTTGTTTCTCGATATAGTTTGTACACTCAGTTTATTTTGGGATGCCTACAGATTCAATTGGGAGTAATTTGTAACGTAGGTATTTGGACATTATTAGAAGCTAAGTTACAAGCTACCCAAGCAGACCAGACCTGGAAATCATTTTCAGAATTGACCGAGCGAGTCACCAAAGTAAATCCTGAGTCAGTAGAGCAATACTCAAAATTTAGAACTCACAGAGATGTCAGAGTAGGGGCTTGGACCGATAGCGTAGCCTCTTCTCTACCTTGGGCTGCGCCAACGAGTTTGCGTACTCCTACTCTTAAGCAAGCTAGCAAGAGCGATCGCACCAGAGCGTCTAGCTTGTCTGCGACACGCTACGCGAATGCCAAGCAAGAGGGCGAACTAAATTTCGGTCATTTAGAACTTTCGATGCCGCTTCCCTATCGATTAGAGCCAATACCTATTTTGATGGCGGCACCCGAAAACTTCAATCCTGATCTGCGATTACCGCCAGTGTTACCCAAACCACTGCAAAATTCAAGTCCACCAACAACTTCCACCAAACCAGGAACGCTGGATGCAGTTTTGGAAGGTATTTATACGGACTATCACTATGACACAGATAACTTTGGCCAAACCAATTTTTTCCTCCAACCAACAGTTCAGTTTCGATTGAGTAATGGCAATAAAATATTTTTCAAGACAGGTTTTAACTTCTTTGAGCAACGCGGTGTTAAATCAGTTACGAATTTTCCCTTGCAAGTTGGATGGCAGGGAAAAATTGGGCAAGTGACTCTGCAAACAGCAGGTGGAGTCGATGTGTTCAATCGTTTACCCACAGCTATCAATCTCAATGCTAAGGTGGAGTCTGCCATTTCACTGCCGCAAGTTTCGCCATCAGGTCAATTGCTATCAGCAGTAGTACTATCAGCTAATTTAGAACAAGGGCCTTATAAATCCAATGCCCGAACTTTAGACAATCAAATTACTGCTTGGCGATTTGGGCCTGATTTATACTGGCAGATTGAGCGTAACACCAGCTTGTTTTCGTCATTGCGTTTGGGGAGTTACAACGATGGTAATTCCGACGTGCAGTCTTTTAGTAGATTAGAGCGTAAGTTTGGACAATTTTCTTTGGCAGCTAACTTATTTACTTGGAGTTACGATCGCGATTTAGAACGCACGAGCGGTTATTTTTCTCCACCAGATTTTCTGGTTTACAACGGTGAGGTAGCTTGGGAAGGAGATATTGCTAAATTCTTACGCTGTCGCCTTGCTGCCAACTTAGGACGGCAGCGACTTAAAGGAGAATTTGACAACGCCAATACCTATCAAACGCGCTGTACGGTAAAACTGTCGCCCAGTATAGAAGCAGACTTGGGCTATAGCTTTAGTAATGTCCGCAATCAAGAAACCGGCACAAGCGCCTACAGTGGTAATTCCTTCACAGGACAATTGCGGATCAGATTTTAGCAGGCAGGAGGCAGAAGGTAAACCCGATAAATAATCTCAAATCCAAAATCTCAAATCCAAAATGGTATAAGTCTGAAGAATGAAAGCACCATTACCTGATAACGAAATACAGCGAATCAAATCTCTTTTGGAGTATAAGATTCTCGATACTCCTTCGGAAGCTGCCTTTGATGACCTTACCCGTTTAGCCTCATATATTTGTGGAACTCCCATTAGCTTAATCAGTCTAATTGATACCAATCGCCAGTGGTTCAAGTCAAGAGTTGGTTTGGATGCCCTAGAGACACCCCGAGATGTAGCATTCTGCGCCCATGCTATTATGCAACCTGAGGTTTTTGTTGTGCCTGATGCCACAGAAGACGAAAGGTTTGCTACAAACCCGCTAGTCACCTCTGACGCGAATGTTCGGTTTTATGCTGGTGTACCGCTAATTAACGCTGAAGGATATGCACTAGGAACACTTTGTGTAGTTGACCATGTACCAAGAGACCTCTCTCCAGAACAAATTGAAGCATTGCGAATTCTAGGTCGCCAGGTAATCAAGCAACTAGAAATGCGGCGCAACTTAGCAAGTTTGGTATTGGCGAGTGATACACGCAAACAGGCACAGAAAGGACGCAAACAATTTTTTAAAAGAGTAGCCGGAGGCTTTGGGTTAGCATCGGCAATTTTAGTTTTGATTGGCGTGATTTCTTATCAAAACACACGTATATTGATTGATACTAATTATCAGGTACAAAAAACCCAAGAGAAAATCAATAAACTCGAAGAATTATTGTCCGAGATGAAGGATGCTGAGACTGGACAACGCGGTTACATCCTCACTGGACAAGAAAGTTATCTGGAACCTTATCAAGCAGTAGTTGGAAACATCGATCAAAAAATTGTCGAGTTGAAGGATTTAATAACAAATCAACCTAGCGAACAACAGCAGTTTGCAACCCTTGAATCTTTGATAGCTGCAAAACTTGCCATACTCAAGCAGACTATATACCTGCGTCAAAATCAGGGATTCGAGGCGGCGTTGCACTTAATCCAGACAAATCAGGGAAAAAATCTCATGGATGATATCCGCAAAGTCATCTATGAGATAGAAAATAAGGATAAAGGATTGCTTCAAAAGCAGGCACAAGCTGCAAAAGCCAGTGCTAATAACACGGTTTTGACACTTGCTATCGCTATTTTTCTAAGTTTTCTGATTCTGGCTATAGTCTACTATTTAATTTCTCGTGAGGTAAAAGAGCGTAAATTAACAGAGGAAACACTGAACCAAGAACGCAACTTTATCTCAGCAGTTCTTGATACAGCCAGCGCTTTGGTAATAGTTATTGACACACAAGGACAAATTGTTCGCTTCAATCAAGCTTGTGAACAAATAACTGGTTACTCATTTGATGAGGTGAGAGGAAAGCATTTCTGGAACCTGTTTTTAGTTCCTGAACAGGTAGAGCAAGTTAAAGCAGTTTTTGAGCAGTTGCGAATTGGTGAAGGGCCCAATGAGTATGAAAACCATTGGGTAGCTAAGGATGGCAGTCGGCGGCTGATTGCCTGGACTAACACTACCTTGCAAGACTATAAGGGCTACGTTGAATACATTGTCGCCACAGGTATCGACATCACCGATGTCTTTGAGGAGCTGCGTTTACGCAAACTAGCTGAACAGCATCTCAAAGCAGAGTATGCTACAACCCGCGTCTTGGCAGAGTCAACCACAATCAATGAAGCCATGCCCCAAATCCTGCAAGGAATCTGTGAAAGTTTGGGATGGGATTTAAGTGAATTTTGGATGCTAGATCCGCGATCAAATCTACTGTCTTTGCTAAATTCATGGTATAAAATATCCTTCGAGATGCAAGAATTTGACATCCTCAGTCGGCAGACCACATTTGCACCAGGAATTGGGCTGCCTGGTCGTGTCTGGACTAGTCTTGAACCTGTTTGGATTGCTGATGTCGCTAAAGATCCGAGTTTCATCCGCTCTCAAATGGCTGCTGAAGCAGGACTGCACGGAGCTTTCGGTTTTCCGATCCGTAGTGGTAAAAAAATCATCGGTGTTATTACCTGCTTTAGCCATCAGATCCAGCAAGCTGACCCAAATTTGGCAAAAGTCATGAATTCGATTGGCGAACAAGTAGGGCAGTTTATTGAGCGCAAGCAGGCAGAAGAACAACTCCAACGCCAAAACTTGCGATCGCAACTATTTACTGAAATCACCCTCAAGATTCGTCAGTCTTTGCAAATCAAAGAAATTCTCCAAATCACTGTTACAGAGGTACAAAAAATTCTTCACAGCGACCGAGTTTTGATTTATCAACCTTTGGCAGATGGATCTGGAACCACCGTGGTTGAGGCAGTAGTTTCTGGGTGGCTGGCAATTAAAGAGAAAAAACTCACCGATGCTTACTTTCAAGCAGAATACATACAGCAGTACTATCTACAGCAGTACCGTCAAAGACGAAATTTAGAGCTTGCTGAATTGGATATAGTCGAAGTTCAAAAAAGCCATATAGAATTACTCCAACAATTTGGTGTCAAGTCCAATTTAGTCGTACCCATTCTTGTCAAAGAAGAACTCTGTGGTTTGCTGATTGTCCATCAGTGCGGCAGTTGCCGCCAATGGTCTAGCTTTGAAACTCATCTTTTACGGCAAATAGCTGACCAAGTAGGTATTGCCTTAGCCCAAGCCCAAATGTTAAACGCAGAAACTCAACAACGACGAGAACTTGAAATTGCCCGTCACCAAGCTGAATTAGCTTCTCAAACCAAAAGTGCCTTTTTGGCTAACATGAGCCATGAAATCCGGACTCCGATGAATGCTGTGTTGGGCATGACAGGCTTAATGTTAGAAACTCCCCTAAATTCGGAGCAACGGGATTTTATTGAGACAATTCGCATTAGTGGAGACGCTCTGTTAAGCCTGATCAACGAAATTTTGGATCTGTCCAAACTTGAGGCTGGGGAAATGGCACTAGAAACTCTAGATTTTAACTTATCTACCTCTGTGGAAGAGGTGTTAGAATTATTGGCTCCCACAGCCCATCATAAGGGATTAGAAATTGCAGCGTTAATCTATCCCAACGTCCCCACCCACCTCCAAGGTGATGCTGGCCGCCTGCGGCAAATTCTTATGAACTTGATCAGCAATGCGATCAAGTTCACCAGCAATGGAGAGGTAGTGCTACGAGCAGAATTGCGATCGCAAACCTCTACTACAGCCACCATCTATTTTGCCGTCACAGATACCGGTCTTGGCATTACCTCTGAAGACCAATGCAAACTCTTTAGGCCATTTACTCAAGTAGATGCTTCCACCACCCGTAAATATGGCGGCACAGGTTTGGGATTAGCCATCTGCAAGCAATTAGTAAGCTTGATGGCAGGAGAAATTGGCGTAGAAAGTCGGTTGGGGAAAGGATCTAAGTTTTGGTTTGAAGTAACTCTCGCCAAGCAACTTTACCCTATTTCCTCAGAAGACGAACGCGAACTTTTACTCAATCGGCGCTTGTTAGTGGTGGATGATAATGCTACTAATCGCAAAATCATCCACCATCAAGCTACCCGTTGGGGGATGCTGGTGGATCAGGCTGTTTCAGCTACTACTGCCCTCAAAGCTATTCAGGAGGCTGCCAAGCAAAAAAATCTTTATGACATAGCTGTGGTTGATATGCAGATGCCAGAAATAGATGGGATGACCTTAGGAGAGCAAATTAAGGCAAATCCAGTGATCGCTGGGCTACCTTTGATTATGCTTACCTCTACAAATCAACGGGATGAAATCCAACGAGCGCTAAAAATAGGATTTGCGGCTTATTTGGTCAAACCTGTTAAGCCGTCCCGACTCCTCGATACCATCATGACTATCTTAGGAACGCAGTTGGAACAAGAAGAAACAGAAGTCAAAAGTCAGGATTCAGAAGCCAGAATTCACAGAGAAGTTCGAGCGTCGGCTGACGGCGCTCGAAACTTCAAAGAGTCAGAAGTCACAAGTCAGCAGTTAAAACTAAAAAATTACGAAAACAACAGCAACTATCATTCTCCCGGCTCCCCCAAACTTAGAATTCTCTTAGCTGAAGATAATCTGGTGAATCAGAAAGTTGCCTTGAAGCAACTCCAAAGTCTGGGCTACAGTGCTGATGTCGCTGGTAATGGGAAAGAAGTTTTGCAGTTCTTGAAAACAATTCCTTATGATTTAATTCTAATGGATTGCCAAATGCCAGTTCTCGACGGTTTTGAAACCACAAAAGAAATTCATTGTTGGCAAGAAAGCAGCTTTGCCAGCAGTCGTCGTCCTGTAGTAATTGCGATGACAGCTAATGCGATGAAAGAAGACCAACAAATGTGTCTAGATGCCGGAATGGACGACTATCTGAGCAAACCAGTAATCAAAGAAAAATTGGCGGCGACGCTAGAGCGTTGGGGAAGTGTGATATTCAGGGCAAAAGAAATAGCTGCCGCAGAGCAGACAGTTTCTACAACAGATGTAAGTTCAGTGAACCTCCCAATTGATTGGGAACGTTTGCATCAACTCTCGGAAAACAACCCAGAATTTGAATTGGAACTACTGCAAATATTTGTTGAAGATATTCAACCTCGTCTAGAGGTAATGAAAATAGCGATCGCATCTCATGATTTTGAGCAACTAGCGCGAGAAGCCCATCAAATTAAAGGTGCTAGTGCCAATGTTGGAGCTACAATCATGCATCTGGCAGCAGAAAAACTAGAACAACTAGCTCAAAACCAAGAGCGTCGAGGTACTACTAACCTTATCTTAGAGTTAGAAGAGTTTGTTAAACGCATCCAAGAATTTTTAATTAAGAGTCAGTAGCATCAGTGAGAGGTTAAGACAATCTTACTTTTGTAAATTAGAAATTATGCTGAAAATTTTAAAAAATGGAGGTATTAACTTAACTTTTGTACTGAACTGATGGGTCAAGAATGAATCATGCCTATCAAGATGACGCGTAGGCGTAGCCCGCCTTCGGCATCGCCGGCTCAAAAATTCTGTTTTTAATCCCGATTTCAGCAATATTTTAAGTACTATTGCTTATTGACAAATGGTATCCGACCTTAGCCTCTCACGAATGAGTCAGTAGTCAATAGTCAATGTTATTTCTCCCCTACCTCCCTTGTCTCTTTATCTTTCCACGCCCTACTCCCCATTCCCTTCTTTACAGTACAGGACTTACGCAAAAATAACGTAATTTCGTCATTACGAGCGATAGAGAAGTAATCCGCCCTGACGCTCTTATTGCTTCCCTACACTCCGTTTCG
>NZ_JBALGC010000029.1:0-1077 GCF_036916575.1 Nostoc sp. | reverse complement strand
TAGACCTCTTGCAAAAGTCCCAAATGCGTGGGACAAGTAAGTTAGAGTTGGGTAGCATTGATGACTTACGAACAAGTAAAAAGCTTAAAGCCAGAAGATTTTAAACGCTTGTGTGGTGTACGTCCGGAGACTTTTAAGCAGATGCTAAAGGTAGTGCGAGCGCCAAGCCAACCAAAACAGAAAACAGGAAGACCAAGTAAACTTAGCTTACAAGACCAATTGTTGATGACATTAGAATATTGGAGAGAATACCGCACGTATTTTCATATTGGTCAATCTTGGGGAGTAAACGAGTCTACAGCATATCGAATTATCCGAAAAATAGAAGATACACTCACTAAATCTAGGGCTTTCACTCTTCCTGGCAAGAAAAGACTAGCGAATTCTGATTATCAGTTACAAGTAGTGATAGTTGATGTAACAGAAAGCCCGATTGAACGTCCTAAAAAAAACAAAAAAAGTTCTACAGTGGGAAGAAGAAGCAACATACACTAAAGTCTCAAGTAGTGGTAGACCAAGCGAATGGTAAAATCATCTGTACGGCTCATGGTAAGGGGAGAGAGCATGACTTTCGGATATTTAAGAATAGTCAACTTCAGTTGAGAGAAGATATAGAGTGCTTGGGCGATAAAGGTTATCAAGGTATTCAGAAAATACATAACAATAGTCGGATTCCTACAAAAAAGCCCAGAGGCGGTAAGTTAACTTATGAAGATAAAAATAAGAATAGAGAATTAGCCAAAATTAGAGTTTTAGGTGAGCATATAAATCGTAAGCTGAAAGTATTTAAAATTTTGTCGCTTACTTATAGAAATCGTCGAAAAAGATTTAGTTTAAGGTTTAATCTGATTGCTGCTCTCTACAATTACGAGCTTTCTCTCCCCAAAATTAAATCTTCCTGAGCAACTTTTGCAAGAGGTCTATTCTCGAATTTACTACAATTTGGGGAAGGGAGAGGCTCTTTCAAGGGTAGGGAATTAAGAATCAGGCAGTAGAAAGGGTGATTTGAAAGACATTCATTTGAGGAGTGAAGTTAGGCCACTGCTCAGGAAAAAAACCGCCTTGGGGTAATGGAAG
>NZ_JBALGC010000028.1:0-129185 GCF_036916575.1 Nostoc sp. | reverse complement strand
ACAACACCAAATCTAGAAACAACTGCATCTGTTTTGGGTCAGCCATCACCAGAATCTTCTGAAATTGAACCATTACAGCAAGCTTCAAACCAGACATTTCATCCGACAACACCAAATCTAGAAACAACTGCATCTGTTTTGGGTCAGCCATCACTAGAATCTTCTGAAATTGAACCATTACAGCAAGCTTCAAACCAGACATTTAATCCGACAACACCAAAGATAGAAACAACTGCATCTGTTTTGGGTCAACCATCACCAGAATCTTCTGAAATTGAACCATTACAGCCTGCCTTCGCAGGCTTGACTCATGTACCCACACCTTCTAAGGTGTCTCAAGGTGACACCACCGACGCACAAGTAACGCAGTTAAAAGTTGACAATAATCAGCCAATAGCAGCTTCAGATAAAGTATCTGCTATGCTCACACATAGTAAGTTTGCAATTAATAAATTAGATACACAAAAAAATCTTAATTTACTAGAACATCCCAGCAAAAATGGTGCAGCAGAAGATATTGTGCAAAGAAAAACTGCTGCTCAAAATAATTACTCATCGCCATCTTTAATTTTTAAAAAAGCAAATTTAAATAAAACATCCTCTAATAATAATTCAGATACTCCTTCACAATGGTCAAATATTGAAAATTTACTAAATATAGGTAATGAAGAGTCTAGCTTTATTAACTTTAACAGTGAAATAGGAGGCGAGTATAATTCTCAAACAAGCGACAAATATTTTCCTATTCAACAAAAAACTGCATATTCGCATAAAGCAATTGATAATCAAGATAAAACTTTACCCAGTGATATATCTACCGATATAAAGCCAATCACTGAAACTATAAAAAGTCCTTTTGATGAGTCATCTAATTCAGATTTATCTAATTCAAATTCAGCTAATTCAAATTTAGCTAATTCAAAAGAAGATGATGAAATAGCTCTCGAAGCGCTTGCTCGTGAAGTTTATACTAGATTACGACAACAGCTAGAAATTGAGAAAGAACGTCAAGGCACTTTTACAGGTCGATTACCCTGGTAATATGATTTGGGATTTTAGATTTTGGATTTTAAATTTTGAGTTTTAGGAGATAATATTCAAATGCCAAGTCCTTCTGTAATCACTCCTCAAAAACGCCAACCTCAACTCGAAAAAGCCAAACTCAAAGCTTACAACGGGGAAGCACCTGATATTGAGTTAATGTTTAATCCTAGTGAAATCAGCTTTTCTCGAACTGTTAACTGGCAAAAACATCCAGGCAACAGAGGAACAACTTTACTGCCTAAGATTAACTTCTCAGGTGTTGAGCCTTATCAATTTACACTTAAACAATTAATCTTCGATACCTATGAGACTAAAGAGTCTGTAATGACATATATAAATATTATTAAAAAGGGTGTTGAAACAATTGAACAAGCAGCAGATAAACGTCCTCCAGTTTATACATTTATATGGAAGGATGAATATTTTTACTGTGTAATGAATAGTCTAACCTATACCCTAAATATGTTTCTCACTGATGGGACACCAGTCAGAGCAATGGTAGATATTTCATTGCAAGAAGTAGATAAAAATAACCTTCCAGGAGGATCTGAATCTGCTTCTCAGGGAGAGGCACGACAAAATAGCCCTCAAGCTGCACCTCTTTTCAACGAAACCCCAAATCCAGGAGGTGGAACTCAGAATCCAGGAGGTGGAACTCAGAATCCAGGAGGTGGAACTCAGAAACCAGGAGGTGGAACTCAGAATCAAGGAGGTGGAACTCAGAAACCAGGAGGTGGAACCCAGAAACCAGGAGGCAAACGGAAATAAACTATAAATAACATCACGGTGGAGTTATCTGACCTTCGTTTTCTTCAACATTATTTAGAATTTTAGAGTTAATTATGGCAGAACAAAATCTTTATTTATCTCAACCCCTAGTCGAAATAGGCGGACAACAAGCATCTCCTGAATTAATCAAGGATTTAATGCAAATTACTATTGAAGAAAGTTTGCATTTGCCAGCCATGTTTACATTGGTAGTTCACAACAGCTATCTGCCTACCAATAATAAATCGGAATACCAACCCTGGCGCCACGAAAAGGTGTTTGAAATCGGTACAAGAGTCAAATTAGGGTTCATTTCTAGTAATACCCAAGACGACAATTTTAAAAAGCATAAAGAAGGCTCTTTAATTGAAGGTGAAATTACAGCAATTGAAGTTCATTTTAATAATAAATCTGAGGCGCCGATAATTGTTCGTGGTTACGATACCTCGCACCGACTACATCGAGGACGTCAAAATCGCTCTTTTTTGAATAATACCGATAGCGATATAGTACGCAAAATTGCTCAAGAAGTAGGTATACAACTTGGAAGAATAGATGAGAGTGGCGAAGCTCATGAGTATATTTTTCAAGAAAATCAAACTAATATGGAGTTTTTGCGAGAAAGAGCTGCTCGTATTGGTTTTGAACTTTTTATTGAAGAAGGTAAAATAAACTTTCGTAAACCAGAAGCTCAAGAAGCTGTAGAACTGAAATGGCTAGACGAAATCAGTAGTTTCAGTACTCGCGTTACTAGTGCAGAACAAGTGAGTGCGGTTGAAGTGCGTAGTTGGGACTACACTCAGAAAAATTTAATTACCTCCAAGGCTAATTCAGAGAAGGTAATAACTGATACTGGTAATCAAAAAGGAAGTAATAGCAGTAATAAGTTCAACATTAGCAAACCTCCGCTAATGACTGTTGTAGATAAACCCGTTTTTAGTGCCAAAGAAGCAGAGGTAATGGCTCAAGCTTTATGTGATGAATTGGGGGGAGAATTTGTTTATGCAGATGCAAAAGCAGAAGGTAATCCTCTGATTCGACCGGGTAGGTTTGTCACTCTACAAAAGATGGGCGATCGCTTTAGCGGAAAGTATTACATTACGGAAACACGTCACTTTTACAGTCAACGAGTTTATACTACAGAATTTAGCGTTCGAGGTTTGCGTTCTGGTAATTTATACAACTCGATATCACCTCAAACACGTTTACAACCAGGTCAAACATTTTTGGTAGGAATTGTCACCAATAATCAAGACCCAAAAGGATTGAGTCGAGTTAAAGTTAAGTTTCCCACGCTTACCGAAGAACATGAAAGTTACTGGGCAAGAGTAGTATCAACAGGCGCCGGTTCCGGTCGTGGAACTGACTGGTTGCCAGAAATAAACGATGAAGTGTTGGTTGGGTTTGAACATGGTGATATTCATCGACCTTATATTATTGGTGCAGTTTGGAACGGGAAAGATACACCACCAACTTCAGTAAACGATAGTGTAGTTAGTGGTCGAGTTCGTCTACGAACCTTTAAAACCCGCATTGGACATCAATTACAGTTTGTCGATGAAGATAAAGCTATCAGCAATACAGGTGTATATATTGAGACAAAAGGTGGACATAAAATTAGTCTTAACGATACCAAAAAGTTTATAGAAATACAAACAACTGCAGGACAGACAATACTTATTAACGACCTTACTGGCAATATCAGCATTAAAGCAAACGCTACTATTAGTAATACTGCTACAGCTTCTATTTCCTCCCAAGCCTCATCCATTAGTTCAACAGCAGGTGCCGCTATGAGTATGGCTTCTCTTGGTGAGATGAGTATGACAGCAGGTGCCGCTATAAATATGACCGCAGGTGGTGCCATTACAATTACTACACCCGGTCTTTTGGCGATTACCGCTGGAACTATGACATTAACTAGTACTCTAGGACCAATTACAATGACTACACCAATAACAGGGCCAAAACCAATTCTATAAATAAAGGGGAGAAGGGGAAAAGTATTTCCTTTCCCCTTTCGCTGAAACTCGACCTTTGGCGAATAGGCTTATATCGTCTGCCCCAATATTTTGGATATATATGAGGAGGACGCGAAAATGCCAGACCCGTATGGTCAGCAGCGAGAATATTTAGGGAGAGGTTGGGCTTTTCCACTCCAGTTAAATTTGCAGGGTGGGATAAAGTTTAGCAGTGAAGATGAGAAAGTCAAAGAGTCGATTTGGATTATTCTTCGTACTAGTTTAGGTGAAAGGGTTTATCGACCAAACTTTGGGTGTCGCTTGTCAGAATTGGCATTTGCTCCCTTGAATAGCGATACTTTACTGCAAATTCGTATGTATGTAACAGAAGCTTTGGAAGTTTGGGAACCACGTATCATTCTTAATGATGTTCGCGCTGATCCTGACCCAATACGCGGACGAGTAGACATTATTATCAAATATAAACTCAAAGATTATCTTGACGTTTACAGCTTTGTTTATCCTTTTTATTTAATTTCGGCAGAGTAGGGGCGGGTTAACTAGATTTTAAATTCAGTTTTAAGATATCTGTAAACCCTCCCCTAAGGTAATCCAAAATGATGTAGAGGTAGGGCTTGTGATGTCCACCCCACAAGATTAATAATCCAAAAATCTAAAATAAAACTGTGGAATTCGACTTTTTACCAAAATTACCTTCTTCAAATTTGGATGATCGCACCTTCGATGATTTAGTGGAAGAGTGCGTTATGCGTATTCCTCGCTACTGTCCTGAATGGACAGACCATAATCTGAGTGACCCTGGAATTACGCTGATTGAACTGTTTGCTTGGTTAACCGACCAAATGCTACTTAGGTTTAATCAAGTACCGCGTAAAAATTATGTTGCCTTTCTGGAATTACTCGGCATTCGTCTCCAACCACCTGCCCCAGCACGCACAGATTTAACTTTTTATTTAAGTTCTGACTTGCCGGAAACTTACACAATTCCCGAAGGAATTGAGGTTTCAACAGTACGAACTGAAACAACAGAAGCTATTACTTTTAGTACTGATTCTCCTTTAGTTATTGCAAAACCCCGTTTACAACATGTTTTAACAGCGTTGACTATAGAAGAAATTCCCCAATCTTTACGAGAAAGAGTAACTAATACCTGGAACCGTCAATCTGATGCTTTCTGGGAAGGTAACGAACAACCAATATTTGAAGACGAACCTCAGCCAGGTAACTGTTTTTATTTAGTTATTAGTTCTGATGACTCTCTTGATGGCAATGTTTTAGAAATTACTGTTCAAGGCGGCTCTGCTACGCCTACGGGTATTAATCCTAACCAACCACCACGTCGTTGGGAAGCTTGGGATGGCGAGAAATGGCAACCTGTTTTAATAAAAGAAGTAGATGATAAAACACGGGGCTTTAGTTTTTATGAAATTGCTCAACAGGGTATTTATCCAGAGCAAGGTGCCGAAGTCCGGTTACATTTACCGCAAAACTGGCCCGTGACCAACTTTATATCATATCGAGGTCGTTGGATTCGCTGTTTACTTACTCCATTAGACGCAAATAATTCTGGTTATAATCGTCCTCCACGAATTACTGGTTTGGGAGTGCGTGCGGTTGGTGGTACAGTCCGCGCGAGTCAGAATAATCTTATTGAAGATGAACGTTTGGGTCTGAGTAATGGTAAACCAGGGCAAATTTTTCAACTTCAACAACCACCAATTTTAGAACGTCGAGATTCGGAGTACATTTTAGTTATTCCTCCAAATGGTTTACCTCAAAGATGGGAAGAAGTCAGAGATTTCGCAGATTCGACTTCACAAAGCTTTCACTACATAATAGATTCAATTGATGGTACAGTTCAGTTTGGTCCGTTAATTCGCGAACCCAGTCAACTTAAAAACGAAACACAAGTTCGCACGCGCATCCAGCAGCCAAGACCAGAAGATACATTTGTTCAAGTTCGTGATCTAGAAAATAACAACTTTGAAAATCAGTACGGTGCAGTTCCTCCACGTGGATCAGAAATCCGTATGGTTAGTTACCGTACAGGAGGAGGTAGAAGAGGTAACGTTCAAGCGAATTCCCTACAATTTTTAAAATCTGCTGTTCCGTATGTTGATAGTGTTATTAACCACAAAGGCGCTATCAATGGTGCAGATGCAGAATCACTTGAACAAGCAGTTCTTAAGGCCCCTCGAATTTTACGTTCCCGTGACCGTGCAGTTACAGTTGAAGATTTTGAAGCACTAGCTCAAATTGCAGGGCAAGGAGCAATTGCTCGCGTTCGCTGTTTACCAGCCAATGCAAATCGACAAGCTGGTACAGTCAGTTTATTGATAGTTCCGAATTTCAATACAGATGCGATCGCTCAAGGACAAGGTTTATCTCCTGATAAATTCGATCTTAGTCCAGCACTCCAAGAACAAGTTTTGCGCTATTTAGACGAAAGAAAATTATTAGGAGTGCAAGTTCAACTACAACAACCAGAATATATCGGTGTTTGTGTCCAAACCGAAATCGGTTTAGAACCAGCTTATGATAACCCTCTGGCCCGTGAAGAAATTCTGCGTGCTATCCGAATATCGCTGTATAAATTTTTAAATCCCTTAATTGGAGGAATTGAAGCAAAAGGCTGGGCATTCGGACGCCCACTTTACGAATCAGATATTGTGGCATTGCTCCAACAAACGCGCGGTGTCCGTTATCTTGGCCCGGTTCTACTATTTCCTATACGCAAACAAGGTGACACATGGAGACGTCAGCCATCACCGGAGCGCGTAATTGACCCAGGAGTACAAGGTTTAATTTGTTCTTGGGCTGACAATAGCTTACGCTCCAATCACGTAGTTAATATTCTTAATCGTTAATCAAGACGCAAGATATGAAAAATACATTAAAAGGCGATATATTGCGTATCTATATTTAGTATTACTATGGTTCAAAGTCGTTCTACCTCTAAAGTCAAAATAGACTTAATCCCAATGCAAATTCCTGAAGCACTACCGGGAGTTGCTTTGGCGTTTACAGGGGCAGAAAGTTTTGATATAACTGCTGGGCACAGTTTGTTAATACATCCTGGACAAGCCAGCGAAATGATTGTGCAAGTGGAAAACTTGACGGCAAATCCTTTACGGTTGGATTTGAAAGTCAAAGGCGACTTTCCCCAAGAGTGGTGTCAAATTGGTACAGAAGGTTCTGAAATTGCACCTAGAGATACTATGCAAGCTGTGCTTTATTTTCAAGTTCCTGCCACCTTTTTTGAACATCGCTCTGCAATCATCCCAGGAAAAAAAGATAGATTAAATCTTAACTTTCGCTGTTCAGTTCAATTACATCTAGATCCAGGTACAGAACAACAAAAAATCGAGACAAGCGACGAATTTAGTATATGTATACGACCTTGGTCTACGTACATGGAATTTTTGCCGCTTTTATATCGTGAAGTAGACTTTATTGGTCGTTTCATGAATATATTTGAACAAGCTTATCAACCAGCTATTGATAGCTTTAATACTATGTGGGCAAACCTCGACCCTTTAACAGCGCCGCAAGCATTGTTACCATTTTTGGCTCACTGGGTTGGTTGGCAATTTGAGTCAATATGGGAACTCCAACAGCAGCGTCGGTTAATTCGTAGAGCGGTTGATTTATATCGGTGGCGAGGAACTCGTAAAGGGTTGCGTCTTTATTTACACTTATATACTGGATTACCATTAGATGAAAATATAGAAAACGAAAATGATAAGCATATTAGTATTACAGAACCTTTTGGTAATAGTTTTACTCTTAATGAAGCAGTACTCGGAAATGCAGTATTAGGAGGAGGAAAAGCGTATCATTTTGTAGTGCGTTTGCGACCAATAGAATCAAATACTATAGACGAAGCACTAATTGCAAGAATCATTGAACAAGAAAAACCCGCTTTTTGTACCTACGAATTATCTATAGAAAACAGTAACTAAGACTATTTAATTCTTAACTCATTATGTCTCACCCTTTTCCACCTCCACCAATTGAACCTTTTGAGCGTTTACAAGCTTCTGATGGTTTACTTATAAATGCTGAACGCTGGCGGAAAGCACATAATTACCACCGCACGCGACAAAATACTTACTATCAATGTTTAAACCAACCGGGAATTGTTTGCGGTTTAGGTGTGCGAGATATTGAAGCACCGAGTGAAGTTGAAGCTAAATATCGAGATGGACGCTGGTTACAAATTCAACCGGGTATTGCTATAGATTTGTCTGGTAATTTAATTGTTGTGCCGACAGCTTATGACTTTCCAATTGATTTAGAAGTGGCAAGTCGTGAGCCACTTATGATCTATTTAACAGTTAGTTATATCGATCCGGAAGAACTGCGATCGCGCGAATCGAGAGATAGTGTCCGCGAAACTTATCGGTTTGACCAAAGAAATTCAACACTTGATATTTCCGAAATAGAAATTTGTCGTATTCTTTTGCAGCCAGGACAAAAAGATATTACTCAACCTACTGATGCATTTTTTCCTGGTTATAATACTATCAATTTACGTTACCGACGTCAGGCGCAAGCGCGACCTCAAGCAATTGTACGACTGGCGCAAGTAAACCATAGTGATTCTGGATGCGATCGCAATTTCTTTAATTTATCTTACTTATTACAATCTATTGAGCCTTTATACTCTTATTTACAAGGGACTGAAGAAGCAGGACAGATTACTTTAGCAGAAAATATTCAAGAATACGACTTACTTTATCTGACTGGGCAACAAGCTTTATCGTTCAATAATGTCGAGTTGGAGTCTCTAAAAAAATATCTAAATTCAGGTGGAGTACTTTTAGTCGATGCACCTAGAGATGCAACTCCTTTAATAGAAAGTACTTATTCTCTAGCCGAACAGCTAAAAAACCCTTTGAAATCTTTACCAGAATTACGACGAGACCACCCTTTGAGAACACAACCTTTTTTGTTTGCAGCTTTACCAATAGTAAATCAACGACCAGTAGAAATATCAACTGCCGGAGGAATTATTTTAATTATTGGTGATTTAGCATCCGCTTGGGGATTAGATAAAGACCTTACCCTGCCTAGACTTGCAATTTGCACCGCGCAAGAATTAGGCATTAATATTCTCACTTTTGCTTGGAAGCGACGTCAGTTGATAGGTTTGCAACAAGAGGATGACACTGGAAAATGGTAGCTATAGCTGTTTATATTTTGTGGTATAGGCATCCCGAACCGTCCAATATTTAAGGCTGAATTTGTGCCAAGCTAATTCGTCAGGTTAAAGGTATTGCCTAAAGCAGTTTTTGATTGACATTAAGACAAAGCAGACTTTTATGAAACCTTTTCTAACACAGTTAATAATTGGGCGACAGACTCAGAAGAAATTATACAATATGCTTATAAAACTGGCTATACTTATGGTTTAACAACGATATACGCATGTCATTAATATTAGAAAGAAGTTAATATTTAGCTTAAATATGACAGAATGAAAAAAATTATCTCTATTTAATTATGGTTAAATCCATCCTACCTGGTCAAACTCTTCGCAATAGGTACAAAATTATTAAGCCCTTGGGAAGCGGTAGCTTCGGAGTCACCTATTTAGCTGAAGATTTAGATTTACCCGACCATCCTCTGTGTGTTGTCAAAAATCTTCGACAAAGCCAAAGCCAAGAAGAGTTAGAAGCTTTTATTAATTTTTTTAATAAGGAAGCAAAAGCCTTATACCGTTTAGGTAATGAGCATAGTCAGATTCCACGACTTTTTGCCCACTTTGAAGAAGGCGGTGAATTTTATTTAGTACAAGAGTATATTGATGGACATGATTTAAGCCAGGAAATTTTCTCTGGCAATAAGTTAAGTGAAGCCAAGGTAAAGCAACTTTTAATAGAAATTTTAGAAGTATTAACAATTATTCATAATAAAAATATCATTCACCGAGACATAAAAGCACAAAACTTAATGCGCCGTAATAGTGACGGCAAAATAGTATTAATAGACTTTGGATCTGTCAAGGAAATTAGCAAATTAGTAGGCAATCCTCAAGAACTAACTAATGCATCTGTTGTTATTGGTACTTCTGGCTATATGCCTAACGAACAGTTAAATGGGTATCCCAAGTTATCCAGCGATATTTACGCAGTGGGAATGTTGGGAATTTACGCTTTAACTGGAATTAGACCCCAGGAATTACCTAAAAACCCAAACAGTTTTGAAATAATTTGGCGAGATAAGGCTTCGGTAAGTCCCTTTCTGGCAAATGTGTTAGATAAAATGGTGCGTTCTAACTTCAATGAACGCTATCAAACAGCAGGTGAGGCGTTGCAAGCATTAACAGCATTATCTGAACCCATACGGCTAACAACACCGCCTGCATCAATTTCACCACCATCACATTTTTTTGTAGCAAACCAGAGATTTTTGATTGGTGCTGGAATCATAGTAAGTTTACTTTTTGGAATGGGGTTATTATTTATGAATTTTTCGAGACAGCACACAGCAGATGTGGAAACATGCCCAGAAACGAATGTACTACCTAATCCAACTACATCACCGGACTTTGTAGATAGTAAAAATAATAAATATTATGGAGAACGAAAAAATGGACTGTATAACGGTTGTGGAACCTTGATTTACGCAAATGGTAATAAATATCAAGGGAGATTTAAAGACAGTAAGTTTAATGGAACAGGAACGTTCATATTTGCAAATGGCGACCGCTATATAGGTCCGTTTTATAATAATAAATACGAAGGCAGTGGGAAATTCATTTACAACAATAATTGCCAATATATGGGAGAATTTAAACAGGGTCGGTTTGATGGTCAAGGAATCTGCATATCTAAAGATGGCTCCCGTGAAAGTGGAATTTGGCATCAAGGTAAATTTGAAGGAAAAAATAAGACTTGCTGCGAGTAAGTTGTAGGTCAATGCCAGAAAATACGAGCTTTAAATTTTTGGGAATCCGTAGTTGGCACGTTTCTTATTTCTACCTTTAAATAATAACTGGTAAGAATCTGGATGATAAAACCTATTAAAACGTCATAATACCTGTTAATAAAAATGAATCAAAAATCATTTATTAAGCTGATATTGCTGTTTCCCAAAGCTTGTTTAGTTGTGATGAGCAGTTTCATTATTGGTCTAGAGCCATATTTACAAATGTCTTTAGCCCAACCTCAGCCAGAAGCACCACCAACACCAGAAGCACCAACAACACCAGAAGCACCAACAACACCAGAAGCACCACCAACACCAGAAGCACCAACAACACCAGAAGCACCAACAACACCAGAAGCACCAACAACACCAGAAGCACCACCAACACCAGAAGCACCAACAACACCAGAACCATCACCAACACCAGAACCATCACCAACACCAGAACCATTACCAACACAAGCACCAACACCGGAAGCACCACCAACACAAGCACCACCAGTTAAAAAACCAACTACTCCATCATCTCCAATTCCAGTTATTCCAAGACAAACAACACCAGCTCCAACTCCAGTTATTCCAAGACAAACAACACCAGCTCCAACTCCAGTTATTCCAAGACAAACAATACCAACCCCAACTCCAGTTAAACCACAAGAAACAATACCAACCCCAACTCCAGTTAAACCACTACAAACAACACCAACTCCAGCTAAACCACTACAAACAACACAGTATGAGACAATACCTACTCGTAACTATATTGGGGTCGGTGGTAATTTTGGATTGAATGGAGATAGTGCTTTAGATGAAACTTCTTTTACTGTCTTTAGTAAAATTGGTTTAACAAATAACTTCTCTTTTCGTCCTGCTGCTGTGATTAATGACAAAGCTGTATTTCTTATCCCTGTAACAATTGACTTTCCAGTGGAATCATTCACAGAACTTGGAGAATCCAAAATAATAGCAGTTTCTTATCTTGGAGGGGGAGCAGCAATTTCCACAAGTGAAGGTAGTTCCGTAGGATTTCTTCTTACGGGTGGTGTGGATGTGCCTGTATCACCTAAATTTACCGCTACTGCTGGATTAAATGTCGGCTTTCTCGATAAAACTGATGTCGGACTACTGTTAGGAATTGGTTACAACTTTTAAATCGCATTACATTAGAAGAGTAATTATAGACGAAAGTCGGATAAGTCAGAAATGTATTTTCTTTTATGCTTATCTTAGAGCGTAGAATAATAACTCATCAAAACTGATAGTATGCGTAATTAATTTAGCACTTACGTAGAGACGTTATTGTTGATTATGTTGGCTAATAGAGAGCAAGACCCCTTATTTAACGTGAAATCAGTCGTAAAGGCACGATATATCGCGTCCTTACAATACCGTGGGATAACGATTTTTCGTTATCTAAGGGGTAATACCTTGATTCATTAACATAATCATATTTAACATTTCGATAAAGGTTGCTAATTCGCTAATAGTATTTTTTTAATACTTAAATGGAAAAGATTTAACGATGAGCGCAACGACTACCAGCAATCAGAATGTTGATAATCATGCGTATATGACGGTAGCCTTAAGCCAGCTTAGGGAGACTCTGGTGAAGCACGCAGACCCAAGTTTGCTGGAGGAAGATATCACACATGGGGAAAGTTCGTTAGCTTCATATTTAATAGATTCGATTACATCCCCTGAACCTTCGGCGTTAGATAGACTCTGCACCATTTTTGGTTTAAGTGATTTTGAACGTAATTTACTGCTGTTATGTGCAGGTGTAGAACTTGATGCCAGTTTTCCAATACTTTGCGCTGCTGCTTGCGGTAATGCACAGCGTACTTATCCTACTTTTGGCTTGGCAATGACGGTGTTAAAAGGTATGCACTGGCACGCCTTTACTCCCGCAGGTTCATTACGCAGGTGGAAATTAATCGAAGTCGGTTCTGGAAGTGAGTTGATGAGTAGCCCTTTGCGGATTGATGAGCGGATACTACATTATTTAATGGGTGTACAGCATTTAGATGACCGTTTATTGGGTATAGTCGAACCGGTAACAGTGACTCCAGATTTAGTTCCCTCTCACACACAAATCTCGGAAAAAATGGTCGCTGCTTGGTGGGTGGAGGTTCATGACTTTCTCAAACTGCCAATATTACAGTTATGTGGAAATGAGGTAGCTAGTAAACGTCCAATTGCAGCTTTGGCTTGTCACTATTTGGAATTAAACTTATACGCAATTGCTGCTCATGCTTTGCCAACAACTCCTAGTGACCTCAAGCAATTTAAGCTACTTTGGGAGCGGGAAGTGGCACTAGCTAATTGTGCGCTGTTAATTGACTGTGATGATTTAGAAGGTGCAGATACCGCAAAAGAAGGAACGATTACGTATTTATGCGAATGGATGCGTTCTCCGGTACTTATTACTACTACTGAACGCAAGCGATCGCGATTAAGACCATTGCTAGTTTTCGACATTGAACGTCCGACAACAAAGGAACAGTACACTATCTGGGAACAAGCATTGGATGATACATCTGAATTAATTAATGTTCAAGTAGATAATTTGGTATCTCAATTCAATCTTAGTGTTCCGGTGATTCAAGCTGCTTGTTCTCAAGCTAGCGTTCAGTGGCGTCAAATAGAGGAATCAGAAGTTACAGAATTAACAGAAGACTTTAATCATCTTCTTTGGAATACTTGTCGCGCGCAAGCTCGTCCGAAATTAGATGATTTAGCACAGCGAATTGATTGTGCGGCGAACTGGGAGGATTTGGTATTGCCAGAATCTCAGATACAAGTTCTTAGAGATGTTGCTATGCAGGTTAAGCAACGAGCAAAAGTATACGATCGCTGGGGTTTTGGAGGCAAAAGCAAGCGAGGATTAGGAATAAGCGCCTTGTTTGCTGGTGTCAGTGGTACAGGTAAAACAATGGCAGCAGAAGTACTCGCGCGGGAATTGCAATTAGATTTATACCGAATTGATTTAAGTGCAGTAATTAGTAAGTATATTGGGGAAACAGAGAAAAATCTCGGTAGAGTATTTGATGCGGCAGAGTTGGGAGGTGTAGTATTACTATTTGATGAAGCCGATGCTTTATTTGGTAAACGCAGTGAAGTTAAAGACTCTCATGATCGCCACGCCAATGTCGAGGTAAGCTATTTACTACAGCGTATGGAAAGTTACCGAGGACTTTCTGTATTAACAACTAACTTAAAAAGTTCATTAGACCAAGCATTTCTGCGTCGGATTCGCTTTATTACGCAGTTTCCTTTCCCCGATTCAACTCAAAGGGCAGAAATTTGGCGGCGGATTTTTCCAAAGTCTACACCAACAGAAGGTTTAAATTATCAAAAGTTGGGACAGTTGAATGTCGCCGGAGGTAATATTCGCAGCATCGCTATGAATGCAGCGTTTTTAGCAGCAGATGCTAACGATGCAGTAACAATGTATTATATGTTGCAAGCAGCGAAGAGTGAGTATATCAAATTAGAGCGATCGCTCACAGATACTGAGGTTAAAGGATGGGTTTAATCATTGATTAATTCTAAATATTAAGGTAATTACTATTTTACTGATAATTATTCGGATTCTCAACTATAAAGCTTTCTCCTAATGCCGCTATATTCAACTCATTATCAGCTGACACAAACGTTAAAGATATATTATTAGTTAAACATAGTGCATTGATTGCACAAGCTGCCGCAAGTTGAACTGCATCATAGCCTCGTAAACTATAAGTTTCAGCCAGGATCATTCCTAACGCAATAATATTGTTTGTAATTTCAACAATTTGATAATCGGTCTGATAATCATTGCGAAATTGGTTGCACAATGTTGTTGTATTTGCGGGACTTATACTTCCACCTCTTGACCTTCGTGCAATTGCTGCAATTATTTCAACACCTGTAATGGCTGCAATAAATATTTTGTTATTTGACTTAGAATTAAATAGTCCCAAAACCCAAGCGGAGCCAACTTCATTCACATAACGTTTGACAATGGCACTGCTATCGATGAAATAAACCGTCATCTAACGCCGTTCCTCAATAATTGTTTCAGAGAGGGGCTTTCCCTGCACTTCTATTAACTCCTCCCTGTGAACATGGCGGTAAGTAGGTTGCTTTATTTGTTTCACCAGTCCAGATTCTAACAATGCCTGCTCGAATGCAGTTTGTTCAGGAGTTTGCGTTTTTACAATCAGGCGTTGCTTAACTGCTCGATCAAGTTGATGTAATTCTTCTGTTTCAAGCTCTTGAAGTTGGCTGATAATTTTCTGAAGGATTCCTTGAGTCATAAACTTTTATTTTTACAATTGTGAATTTTCTAATTCTAATTATTCTAATATAGTATTCCGCTCCAGAGCGATAGTATTCTCTTTGGTGAGAAGGCAAGTTTTCAAGTTCATTAGACCAAGCATTTATGCGTCGTATTCGCTTTATTACCCAGTTTCCTTGCATCATACATTTAGCAGCGCTCACACTGGCGGTGTTAGTGAGGTTAGCGCTCACCTCGACTCTTTTGGTAATCGGAACAACAAGCGATCACTCTGACTATCTCTCCAATTCTTCCCTAGATTGAGGTAAAATGCACACACAGAGTGTGGAAAGCATGAAAGTGTCTGGTATGAAGTGGGATTAATCGAACAAATTGCCTCAGATGAAGTGATCGAACAAGCCTTTAATTGGCTGTGCGATAAAAGGCAGCACTACCACTACAATGCCGATGTATGGCAGGTGCGGCGCTGGTGGGCAGAAAAGAAGGTGCTGGTGCAGGCACTATTGCTGGCGGGTACTTACCGATTTCGGGAGTTGCGCCGCATACGGGGGAAGGAACGGGTGACGGAAATGTGGGCGTCGCTGGATGCGCTAGTGCTGAAGGCGATGGCTATTGTGTTGACACAACACCTAAACCGCATCTTTCCCCTCGCTGTTTTCACCTGGCGGGGAATGGGGGCATGAAGGCGGCGGTGCGGGAGGTAGCCGCGCATTTGTCGGAGAATGCTTTTGTATTTCGGACGGATGTGAAGGGGTATTATGCCAGCATTGACCAAGAGATTTTGTTTGAGATGGTGCGGAAGTATGTAAATGATCCGCAGCCCCCTTTCTTTCAAAAGAGGGGAGAGAATTTAAAGCCTTTGCCCTATGAGGGAAGAAGTTTAGAGAGGGGTTTTTAACATCCCGTGAAAAGTTTGGTACAGAATTATTTTCATTCAACTTGCTTAAGTCTAAATTTATACTTGACGTTAGCTTTTTTTCCTCCTCTTCCACCGAGAGCATTTGTATTGGCGCGATCGTAGTAAGACCTGCACACTGAATAGCATCAAGGTGATGACCGTAGCGTTCTGCCTGACTTAAAGAAGTTTTTAAGTCTGGTTGCTGGGAAATCGCCTTTAATTGCATAATAAACGGGCGTCCTTGAAGCATTCCCGAATTTTGATTAGTTAGGGAATGCAGCGTTTTTTTCTTATTTCTTTCCTGGCGCTGGTACACTTGGCTATATATACAGATACTCTGACTAAGAGGATGTTTGGAAAGTCATGATTGATGTATTAAATATTTTTTTACCCCTCCCTAACCCTCCCCTTTCTAAGGGGAGGGTACTAGATTTTCTTATTTCCCCCCTTTATAAGGGGGGATTAAGGGGGGTAATAATGTGATTCAAATCACAGCCAACCACTTTTCAAACAACCTCTAAGCTTTGATCATTAATACTCTATTTCTTATATCTTAAAACCATTATTAAGTAAGTCAACATAAAACATTAGACTAAAGTCTAATCTTTTGCAAGATTTTCCGCAAATCAATTGAGCTATAATTTGGGGTATTGCAATTCCATTATTATAATTTAGAATTTCATCTCAATAGTTTTGGAGACTTGGTTAGTACAGCAATTTATCGCTTATGTTAAGTCGCTCAGTTTAATAGATTTATTGTTCAACATTATATCTGGAAGCAACAATGAGCACTCAAAAACTTCTTCAGAAAAAGTCCACCTCAACAGACACTGCAACCTCAGATAATCAATTTGAAGGTCGTGGGTTTGCCGTGCAAAGGAAGTCAGATAACCAGCAATCAGACTTAAATACTCAATTAAAGCAGGCAAAGCGCTTTGGTCACAGTATCACCCAAATGAAGTCAGAATCTGCTCAACCTTCAAAACAAAACCAAACTAATCAAAATTCATCCTCTGGTTCTCGTGGTTCCATGCCAGCACCAGTAAAATCAAAAATGGAAAATTCGTTTGGAGCAAGTTTTGGCAATGTCAATATCCATACCGATAGCCCTCAAGCTAAATCGATGGGCGCCTTAGCTTTTACTCAAGGCGATAATGTTCACTTTGCCCCTGGACAATATAACCCGCAAAGCTCTTCAGGACAAGCACTGTTAGGACATGAACTTACCCATGTTGTACAACAAAGAGCCGGAAGAGTAGCTGTACCACACCAAAGTAAAGGTGCCCCTATTAATGCTGACCCCAGCTTAGAAACAGAAGCTGACCAAATTGGAGCAAAAGCTGCCAACGGTGAGCAGGTGCAAGTTCCTGGTGCAACTAATAACTCCAAGACAAACCTACCAATCCAGAACAGCACCAAACCCGTTCAATGTTCCTTACTAGGTGGGTTAGGTGGGTTAGCAGAAGGAGCCTTGGGAATGATGGGCGGCGGCCAGCAAGAAGAAGGTGGTGGAGGTCTGATGTCAGGTATCGGTGAAGCAGTTGGAGGAATGGCTGGTCCGCTTGGAGGAATAGCTGGCGGTATGTTAGGTGGCGTTGCTGATGGTCTGTTAGGCGGATTAGGCGGTGGTAAAAAGAAAAAACCGGCGTAATTACAAATTTGTTTTTGGTGCGTGACACTGTTAATCAAAATGTCGAGTAAATTATAGCGGTTCTCAGTTGAGTCCAATATAGACCTAACCCCCAGTCCCAACCCTTGTAGCGTTGGGGAGTAAAATTCAAAGCCTCTCTCCTTTTAGGAGAGAGGTCAAAGTCTATTGCATACAAACGAGAAGCGCTATATTTGTTCGTAGCGTTACGCACCCTACATTATTTAATTGTGATTCGCGGCGATTCGTATTCGCCGCTTTGGTTTTTGGATTTTGCACTCTCTGCTCCATCTACCTTTGCCCGCACTAAGTATTCTCCTAGTCTGATGTTTTTAAGGGGTACTGTGATAGTGTCGGTGTCTTCTGTTTGTGCTGGCGCCAAACAAGAGTATGTGACTGGCTCATTATTTGAAATTCGATTTAGTTGTAATATCACTCTTTGGTCTTTACCAATTTTTGGACTAAATTTAACGCTGATATCTATTGAGCGTAAATCCTCCTCATCATTACCCTGTAGAGATGTTACATGTAACGTCTCTACGGTAATTTTTGGATGTAGCACAAAAGCCATAACGTTTGATTCGACGAGATTATGTTCATCTTTACTAACTAAAGCTTGGTGTATAATTTGTACGGTTTGCACACCTGCGTGTAATGGAGGTACTTGTAGACTTACTTGTGTATCTTGAACATCAAAAGGTGTAAATAATTTATCTATATTACTTAGTCTTACTTTAGTGATATCACCGCGTAATTGTTTACCCTGAATCAATAGCGTACTACCTACAATAATATGAGCTTCGGCTTGTGCGGGCATCGTTACTTTTTCGATAATTGGTTCAGACAACACCAAGTCAAGAACCCCTGATTTATCACTACTATCACTCTCTATCAGAGCCATTGATACTTGATAAGTAGCCGAAGGTCGATAATTTGTTTGCAGGGCAGACCAAATTCTGGAAGTTTCTTCCATAGTTAAGAATGCTGGACTAACTTTGATTTGCCCAACTTGAAGAGCTAGATTAGATACAGGCAAACCTGTAATAGCCTGTGAAAATACACCAGACGTACTTGTCTGGACAGCATTTTTTAAAGCATTTTCTATAGTGTTGGATGTAATGGTAGGTAATTTATGTAACATTTGCATTGCGTAACCCAGTAAAATCTCCGCTTGAAAATCTTTAGGACCGTAAGCCGTTAATACATAATGTAGGTCAAGAGCTAGGGGTGGATTGGTCGAGTATGTATTACTAGTGCTATAACGATTGCGATATTCTTGAGAGATCCAATCAACGTTACGATTTTGCGTGACATGATATAAAAAAAGGTTGATTTGCGCGCGCTCGTCACTTCCCACTTGAACTTTATCTGGTGGCAAAGCTGTAACAAGTACATCACCAACACTAGCTGCTATGGCATCACTTACTAAACCATTTTCCAGCAGATTTTTTATCACTGCTGTGACGGTGGCTATAGAGAGCGCATTACTCATCCTGCTTCCTCATCGCATCATAAATAATAATACCTGAGAATAATTATTATGTATGTTGAGTTCCGTGTAGCGAAGCCCACTTACGCATTTTTGACAAATTTTGTGATTTCGACAAAAGTACAATGTAGAATATTAAATACATATATTAAGATATTAATATCGCGTTCTAGCTAAAAATAAATATTAGTATATTTATTAATTGATTGTCTAATTTTATTTAGTACATCAGGTCTCTGAAAAAACTTTATTAAAAAATAGGATGGGTTTATTTAAATGAACTCCCCACCATCAAATAATTCTTGGATAGGTCGCTTGATTGGTGATAACCAACGCTACCGTTTGGATAAACGTCTAGGTGGAGGTGGTATGGGAGAAGTTTTCCTAGCCACAGATATCCGCGTTGGTAAAGATGTAGCCCTTAAACTGCTTAAAGACAAATTGGTTGCATCTGGTGAGATGAGAAAACGCTTTGAGCGGGAAATTGCAATTTGTGCTGCTTTGCAAAGCGACCACATTATTGAAATTAGCGACTGTGGTGTCACTACAGAAGGATATCCATTTTATGTCATGGAGTACCTGCGTGGGCAAACGCTGCGTCAACTGCTGATGCGCGAAAGGCAATTACCACCAGAACGTGTGGTAAGAATTATGACACAAGTGTGCAAGGGTTTGCAACTTGCCCACCGAGGGGTAGTTATGCAGCGCGATGGGAAGAACACAGAACGGATCAAAGTTATTCATCGCGATTTGAAACCAGATAATATTTTTTTAGTTCCCACAGATTTTGGCGAGTGGGTAAAGATTTTAGATTTTGGGATTGCCAAAATTTACAATGAGTCTTCCGAGCAAACAAATCTTACTAAGACATTTATTGGCACTCTTCGCTATTCGTCACCCGAACAAATTCAAAATAACAATAGTATAGATATATCTGCTGATATTTATAGTTTAGGGATCATTTTCTATGAAATGCTTAGTGCCGCAGATCCTTTTGGGTTAAGCATTCAAGGTAATAATATCAGTGAAGCTTCATGGTTACTTGCTCATAGCTATGAACCACCTAGACCGTTACGCGAGCAACCTGGCTGTGAGCAATTGTCTCCAGAATTAGAAGCTGTGGCGATCAAATGTCTTCAAAAAAATCCAATCAACCGCTTTCAATCGGTGCAAGAACTTGGTCAAGCATTGGAAGCGGCAATTAAACCCGTAACAAAAACCACTATTAAAAGTACAACAATTATTCAACCAAGACCACAGCGATCGCCAGATAGTTCTCATCAGGAAACTGCTGCCAGACCAATTCAAGCATCAAACGATGAGACAGTTGATAGAACACTACAATCATCATCGCAAAATAAAACTCAACCAGGTTTTGATGATGTAACAATTTATAAACCATTGCGACCGTTATCACAAACACCTCAACCCGGTTACAATGACGAAACAATTAACAAACCATTACAACCACCGCAACAACCTGTATCTAATCCACCTCAACAACAGGTGTCTGAAGGTACTATTTTCCAACCGAAGGCTGCTAATGGTAACAGACAACCACCAGATAAAACCTTATTTCAACCACGACCCGCGATCAATCCTGGTGGACAACAGGTTGTCGATAAGACTATTATGCAACAGCAACCTCGTGCTGCGAATAATCAACATCCAGGAAATACATCCCAAAACAAACGTGAAAATACAATATTACAACAACGGCCTGCTTCTAATCAAAGGCAAGAACAGATACCAGAACAAACAATCTTTCAGCCAAGAAAAGATCAAGCAACACCTCAAAAAAAATCTCTTAACACCTTACTGATTGCAGGTATTACTTTAGCGCTTGCACTCACACTAGGTATTATTTATTACTTGGTCTCTAATAGAATTAGTAATAATTATAGAAAGATGCCGACATCTATTATATTGAAGGTAAATGTGAGCAGTTAAACGACTTCCAAAGAATAAAACATCCCATAATAAATAATGATAATTATTATTTTTTCATATTTTGTGAGAAGTGCGAAAGAGGTATCCGCACCATTTACTTAAAAAACAATCGCACAATTTTAGGAAAAATAACCATGATTGATCTTTATTATTGGACAACCCCAAACGGTCATAAAATTACGATTTTTTTAGAAGAAGTCGGTTTGCAATATACCATAATTCCTGTGAATATTGGGGCTGGGGATCAATTTAAACCAGAATTTCTGAATATTTCTCGTAACAATCGCATACCGGCGATCGTTGACCACGAACCAGCAGATGGAGGTGTGCCAATTTCGGTATTTGAGTCTGGTGCAATTTTGTTATATTTGGCAGAAAAAACTGGGAAATTAATCTCCCAAGATTTACGTAATCGCACTCAAGTTTTAGAATGGTTGTTCTGGCAAATGGCAGGACTGGGGCCAATGGCGGGACAAAATCATCACTTTAGCGCCTACGCTCCCGAAAAGATTGAGTATGCCATTAATCGTTACGTGAATGAGACGGGACGCTTATACGCAGTGCTGAATAAGCAACTAGCAGATAGAGAATTTGTGGCTGGCGATTATTCTATCGCCGATATTGCTGCTTATCCCTGGATTGTGCCCCATGAGCGCCAAAGCCAAAACCTAGAGGATTTTCCTCACATCAAGCGCTGGTTCGAGACAATTAAGGCCCGTCCGGCAACAATTCGCGCCTACGAGAAAGCAGAAGCATTGAAAACTCAAGCGCTTGATCCAGATAAGTCACGAGATTTGTTATTTAACCAGTCGGCGAAGACTATTCAACCTTGAGCCTTTTGAATTGTCTTGTAACTAGACCTCTTGCATAAATGCTTAAATTGTCATGTTGAGCGGAGCGAAACATGTGGTGAGATTCTTCTCTCCACTGCGTTCCGTACCCTGCGGGAACGCTGCGCGAACAGAATGACATTCCTGATTTTTTGATTTTTGCAAGAGGTCTACTGTGGCGATCGCTAAGTTAGCTCTAACCCCAGATCATCAGTTGTAACTATGAGCTACGATTTCTCACTATCTTCTTTTCCTCAATTAGAAACAGAAAGGCTCCTTCTTCGTGAGACAACGTTGCAGGATGCTGAGGCGATCTTTACTGTCCTCTGTGATCCAGGCGTGACTCAGTTTCATGATCTTGATACCTTCACTTCTATTAAAGAAGCGATTGCAATCATTGAACGTAGAGCCAAGCGGTTTGAGCGAGGAGATGGAATTCGCTGGGGAATTGTTCATAAGCAAGACAACGTTTTGATTGGTTCTTGTGGCTTTACATGGAACCCACAAGAACACGCTGCTGAAGTTGGTTATGAGCTTGCCAGTACTTTTTGGAGACAAGGCATCATGACTGAGGCGGTGCATACTATCTTGGAATTTGGGTTTAAGAAAATGGATTTGCGTTTCGTTGTTGCCCAAGTCATGTTGAATAACATAGCTTCTAAAAAGTTGCTAGAGAAGTTAGGTTTTCAGAGTCAGGGTGTACTGAAACAGTATGGCTTCTTCAAAGGGCAGTTTTACGATCTGGAACAATTTGTGCTTCACAAATAAAAAACTGAGTGAGTAAGTTAGCAACGGATACAGGCTGATATTGAATTTAGTTTTTCAAATTGGGGTTGCTGACTTGCGCCTGTAATTTTCCTTCTATTTGGAAGGGTGGTTGATGATAGTTGTTAAGTTTATATTCTGGTGTGACTTTCCAATCATATTGTTGTAGCAACGTTGCCAAAAAAATCTTCATTTCCATCTTGGCAAACTCCATTCCAATGCATATATGTTCGCCACCACCAAAACCAATTAAAGCAAAGGAGTCTTTTTTATCTTCTTCGCGGGGAGGGGCAAAACGTTCTGGATCAAAACTTTCTGGATTAGTATAAATCTCGCTCATCCGATGCGTTAATCCTTGAGCAATAATCACTACCCAACCAGGAGGAATGCAGTAACCTGCGTATTCAATTTCTTTTACAACTCCCCGAAACAGTACTACACCTGCGGGGTTGTAAAGTCGTTCTATTTCTTTAAAAAAATAAGTCATTTGATTAAGTTGCTTGAGGTGTCCCAAGTTCAAAGGTTCATCTCCTACAACTTCTGCTAGTTCTTGACGGAGTTTCTCACGCCATTGCAGACGTGCTGCCAATTCAACCATTGCCCACGTTAAGGATGTAGCAGTAGTGAAATGCGCTGCATTTAATAAGTGTATCAGTTCGTCTATAATCTGCGACTGAGATAAAGCATTTCCCTGTTCATCTACTGCTGCTAAAAACAATCCCAATACGTCACAAGATTCCTGTAAGTTGCCTTGAAGTTTGCGTTCGCTGATAATCTTTTGTAATAAAGCTTTAAGCTGACGACGAGCATTTTGAGAACGACCATATTTTGTGAACGGTGTATCTAACCGTAATAATGCCAATGCTCCCTGTGTCAAAGTGTTATACAACTGCTCGACTTGCTCAATTTCGCTTTGTAGTTGAACACCTAAAAATAGCCGAATCCCAATTCGCAATGCTAACTGATTAAATTCATTCTTGATGGAAATTGGACTACCTTTCATCCAGTTTTCTAGGCACTTATTAACTTCAGTTTGCATGATGTCAAAATAGTTAGCAATGGCTTTTCCATGAAACGCTGGAGCGATTAAGCGACGAGTGCGGCGATGTTCTTCGCCATCCTGAAGCATCATTGGTTGCCCAAAAATATGCTCCATAGCCAGTTTCCATCCTAAATAGGAAGATACATAATCGGCTTTTTCTTGCAAAATTAGTCGATTTGCTTGTGTCCCTACCAAAACTGCATATTTCTTTCCTAAAATGCTGGTTTTAAAAACGGGCCCGTAGCGTTGGTAGTTCTTCGTCAGCCCCCATCCTTGGGTAGCAAATAATCGGAGAGTTTCACCTAAAATGGGTAGCCCAAAGCTACCGGGCATTTCCTCGGCTGGTTTTAGTTGTGTCATTTTTTGGACTATGGACTGAAAGTGTGGTGATAACTATTGAGTCTAGCTTTAACAAAATCATGCTGTCTCACGCAATCTTCCGAGAACTAGCGTTATCTTCCGAAAAATTCAGTGTAGCTTCTTAAATGCTTGAGGAGTGATGCCGATATATTTGCGAAAAACCTTGGCGAAATGACTTTGACTTTGAAATCCTACTAGTTGGGAGACTTGTATAACTGATAATTCTCGCTTTGCAAGTAAATACTTTGCTCTTTCAACTCGGCATTTAGTGACATATTGGTGAGGTGCTATTCCCATTGATTGCTTAAACAAGCTAGCAAAATAATGCGGACTTATCTGTGCGATCGCCGCAATTTCTGCAAGAGACAAATTTTGCTCTAAGTTATTGTTAATATAAGCGATCGCTTCTTCTAATTTATATTTTGGTAATCCACCTGTGTATTCTCTAAAAATTAATTTTTTGTTTGAGTAACGTTTCAATAAATGTACTGCCAGCAGATTTGCTGCTGACTCTATATACAGGTAACTATCAGAGCCACTAGTTTCTATTTCTTGCTTGAGTGTCAGTCCAATTTGTTGAATCAGTGGATCGTGGGTTTGCAGTTGTTGGACAATTTCAACGGCATCAGCATTTACTGACTCATAGGCAACACGAGTAATCATCGTTGGTTCAAGACCGACATGAATAAACCCTAATTCCTGTTCAAATTGTACTGCTGGAGAAATTTGGTGAGCAGGAAAAATACCCACATCAGTTGTTGCATAAGATTTACTTTGCCATTGTCCGTTAATTTTTAATTTTGCCTCAAACTCTCTACTGTAAATGGTAATAATGTGCTGAAAAGGCGATGTCTCAGGAAGTTGATAGTTCGACTGGCGATGATAGGCAAAATAAAAACCATTCCAACCGGTGACTGGGCTGGTGATAATTAAAGGTTTGGGAAGGAATTGTTTTAGCTTGTCTGGTTGGGCGGCATTAATTCTAAAAGGCTGCTCTATTTGCATGACAACTCGCACGCTTTTTTCTAAATATAAATTATCGAAGAACGCGAAGCACACAAGGAGGGAAAGAAGAGTTAGTCTTCACTAACTCTCTTACTAACGCAAGTTGCTAGTTAGTGCCCCTGAATCGTATCAAATGATACAAAACTAGCATTTTTACGTATTACTAGGCACAAAAATTTAAGATTTTGTACTTACAAAAAGGCGCTTTTTTATAACTAGCAACTTGGGTTACTACTTTAGTCTCTCTTTTGTCACTCTGGGGAAATAAAAATTGAGGCTAAATGATGAAACCTAGATTTAGTGAGAAGATTAGCGATCGCAAACTAATAGAAACATCCAAACAAAGCTTTATAGGTAAAATCCTGTCTGGGTAAGAGTTACAGATTATTCTCTGCCGAAAGTGACAAAAGAGGGTTAGTACAGCACGGCGTAAATAAACCAACATTCAAAATGGCGCAAAAGCCCGGAATATAATTCTTTTAACTTTTGACTTTTGACTTTTAACTTCCGCCTTGCGGTACCAGCCCTTCCCCTTCTGCAAAAAGTCTATTCTAGAAGTGCGAAAACTCAAACTACAGGAGAACAATAGCAGTGGGCAGGTTAGCAAAGGATACAGCAGGCAAGACACCTGTCTCATTAGGACTATTGGGCGCTGCTGCCTTCATGGTGGTTGCTGATGCACGGGTGATTGACCCCCTGCTGCATATCATTGCCGACGAGTTCAAAGTGGGTGTTGGCAGTGCTGCGGTGATTATTTCGGCATACTCGATTCCCTACGGGCTATTTCAGTTAGTCTATGGGCCACTAGGCGATCGCATTGGCAAACTTAAGGTAATTACAGTAGCACTGGCGGCATTTGCTGTGGGTACAGCTGGTTGTGCCTTTATGTCAAATATCGTCTTACTTACCTTACTGCGGTTTCTCACAGGGATAGCTGCTGCTGGGATCATCCCTGTCACCCTAGCTTATATTGGTGACAACTTCCTTTATGAAGAACGCCAAGCTGCGATCGGCAAGTATTTAAGTGCGCTGGTGCTAGGTCAAATCCTCGGTGGTAGTTTAGGCGGCATCTTTGGAGAATATATCGGCTGGCGTGACATCTTTCTCCTATTTGGGATCGTCTCCCTTGCCATTGCTGGACTTTTATGGCGGGGAACGCGCCACCTTAGCGATGAGCAACCTCCCCAAGGTCGGATAGGTACGATAACATTTCGCCCTTATTACCAACTATTGACTCAATCGATCGCCCGGACTGTAATTATTGGGGTGTTTGTGGAAGGCTTTTGCGTCTTTGGGGCATTTGCTTACATCGGCGCATTTCTGCGCGAGGGCTATAGTCTAAGTTATCTAGCAATCGGGTTTATGCTCAGTGGTTTTGGATTGGGTGGACTGATTTTCAGTCGCTCAGTTAAATGGTTAGTTAGGCGACTGGGTGAAATTGGTTTAATCGGCGTGGGAGGAGGCTTGATGTCTATCAGCTTTTTGGCGATCGCATTGTTCCAGAACTGGATGCTGTTTATCCCCTTGAATATTTTAATCGGATTGGGCTTTTATATGATGCACAGCACCCTCCAGACTCAAGCCACTGAGCTAACACCTGAAGCACGAGGTACTGCTGTTTCGCTGTTCGTTTTCAACCTGTTTGTCGGCCAGGGAATCGGCGCAGCGGTATTCGGTAGGATTGTGGATAACTTTGGCTACATTTATTGTTTTATTGTGGTTGGTGTAGCGATCGCTCTGCTCTCTATTTGGTTAGTCAAGCAGAAGCAAAACAGCGATGAAAGCTAAGTACAGCATTTGATTAATTCGTAGCGAATTCAAGAAAGGTAATATCTTGCAATGCTAATGCGTCGGCTGACAATGCCAATGCGTTGGCTGACAATGCCAATGCGTCGGCTTACAATGCTAATGCGTCGGTTAACAATGCCAATGCCTTCTCCTGCATTAATTGTTTGACCTTTACCAATCCTGTTAGAATGCATCGATGTCAAAAAAGCAACATCTCTTAAACAAAAAACCTGGTTGGTCTTTGGATGAGCGAGATCCAAAGTTCATAGAATTTTTGATGCCCCTAATAGGCTTTTTGTATCACTACTATTTCCGAGTTCAAACTAGTGGCTGGGATAATATTCAACCCCAAGAAAAAGTCTTATTTGTCGGTTCGCATAATGGGGGACTGGCGGCACCCGATATGACGATGGTAATGTACGACTGGTTTCGACGATTTGGTGTTGAGCAACCCGTTTATGGTTTGATGCATCCCAAGGCTTGGCAGGTTAGCCCGCCACTAGCGCAACTGGTCGTCAAGGCTGGAGCAATCATCGCTCATCCGAAAATGGCTTACGCTGCCTTGCGCTCTGGAGCTAGTGTGCTAGTTTATCCAGGGGGAGCCGAAGATATCTTCCGACCGCATTATTTACGTAATAAAATCCACTTTGCGGGGCGGCAAGGATTTATCAAGTTAGCGTTGCGGGAAAATGTGCCGATTGTGCCTGTGATTTCCTGGGGTGCTCACGATACGCTGATTATACTTGCTGACTGCTACAAAATTGTGCAGCAACTCCATGAATGGGGAATGCCTTGGCTGTTTGGGGTTGATCCGGAAGTTTTTCCGATCTATCTTGGACTGCCTTGGGGATTAGCAATTGGCCCGTTGCCTAACATTCCATTACCTGTGACCATCTACACGCGGGTTTGTCCGCCAATTGTATTTGAACGCTACGGCCGTGAAGCAGCTAGCGATCGCCACTATGTCAATCAATGTTATGAATTAGTTGTTAGTCAGATGCAGCAAGAGTTAGATCACTTAGTGGAGCTAACTGCTAAGTCCTAAAGCTATTGAATAGAATTGGCACGTACAACTCTAACCAGTTTGATTCCAGATTCTTTAACTCATAACTCCAAACTCATAACTGTTTTGCTAGCCGCCACTGACTGGCGGAATTAACACAACTTCATCGCCATCTTGTAGTAGGGTATCTGGTTCGACAAATATCAGATTAATCCCAAAGCGGGTGATGTCACGCCATTGGGAGAGTTCGGGGTGTTCAGCTATGAGGCGATCGCATACTGCTTTGACTGGCATACTATTGGGAAATTCCAGCACCAGTTCCGAAACCCTAAAGGCTTCTTGATAAGCAGCGAACAGTTTGACGGTAACGGTGATTGCAGATTTAGACATACAACATGCTTTGGCAGTACTAGCAAGTAGTTTAATACTTGACAAGCATCCTGAACTATTGGGGTTCATTGTACATTATTATGTATATGATTTCATAAGTTGATAGCTAAAAAAATTGCCTGATATTAAAGATTTTACCTAAATTACCTATATACTGTCTTTTGACGTAATCTGTCGTCGAGCCTTTCTTTTTATCTGCTATCTCATCAATAATCAATGTAATTTCTCGTCCAGCTAATACTTGTAAAATTAGCTTTAATCTAGCTTCTCTTAATTTCTCAATTTTCCCAGGGGATTCTGTTAGGAAATGTCATAACCCTTGTTTGTTACTTAATCCTACTACCCGCACTATTTATAATATAGTTTTGCGTCTAACCTCTGAAATCATTCCCACATGTAGACGCGAAGCGGCTTCCTGTTCACGTAGCGTCTCCCTTAGGAGAAGCAAGTGGCATTTGAGGGACGTAGACCTAAAGGGGCTTCCCGCAGAGTAACCCAACATTTTCGGGACTTTGTTGGGTTTCACTACGTACCCCTACAATACAAGCAAGCTACAACCCAACCTACAACTATCCTTAACCCAAGCGTATTGCAATCAATTAATAACGCAATTCCAGGATTTTAGACCAAAACTTTACAACTGTTTTGAATCATGTAGCGATGCCTGTATGGATTTGTTGGATGCGTTCGCGGATAATATAGGAACCAATTCACTAAGCATCCTTAAAGCTAATTGCCAGCAACTATTCTGACTCTTATCCACTGAATAATGTGATTGTCATGAAACACTACGCTCATCACCAGTTTTGATCTCTCGCAAGATTCGTTCGACTTGGTTAACTTTTTCATTTCTATTCTGTGCTTTAAAAATATTTAAAGCTTTTTCTAGAGAAGATAGTGCCTCATCTTTTTTATTTGTTTGCCACAATGCCAGTGCAAAATTAGTCAGCCCCTCGCCATAATTAGGATTAATTTTTAGAGCTTTTTTATATTCAGTAATAGCTTCTTCCCAGCGACTTTCGCTAGCATAAACAATACCGATTGCATTGTAGGCTACAGCATATTTTGGCTGGATGCGAATGGCTTCTCGATAAGAGCTAATTGCTTCTTCTAATTTCTTCTGCTGAAAAAGCACATTTCCCAGTTGAAAGCGTCCAAAGGCATCGTCTGGGAATTTTTTAATTAACTTGCGTAAATTTTCCTCTGCACCTGTTAAGTCTCCCTGATTAAATGAAGCATTGGCTTGTTGCATCATCTGCGATCGCTCTGATGATCCTGTGTCTGGAGCTTGAGACTGTGCTAGTTTTTGTGGTTGTCTGTGTGCATACTGTTGAGGCGAATGCAAAGAAACTTTTGCCGGAACCGCTAACACTAGTGGTGATATCCCCATCACAGTGATCATACTCAGCGTCATGCCGCTAAAAGATTGAACAAATGCTGATTTAGGTTTGTACTTCAACTTCATCGCCCTGAGCCCCTCAATAATGTTCTAATCTTTATAATAATATTGAGGTGCGTTAACACATAATGCATCACAAGACAGACGGAGCGCAGATATATGCGCCCCTACTAGGCTCATGAAATTATTTACGTACCTTGCCGTAATTTCTCCAACACGCTTTTATCTTCCAATGTCGAAATATCCCCAGATACCTCTTCACCCGCAGCCAGATTCCGCAGCAATCGGCGCATAATCTTACCCGATCGCGTTTTCGGCAAAGCATCGGTAAAGCGAATTTCTCCCGGACGAGCGATCGCACCAATTCGTTTAACAACGTGCTGTTTGAGTTCTTTACTCAGTTCCTCACTTCCCTGATAACTGCCTTCTAGAGTCACAAAAGCAACTACTTCTTCACCCTTAAGTTCATCTGGTTTACCCACTACCGCCGCTTCTGTAACCGCTGGATGAGAAACCAAGGCTGATTCTACTTCCATTGTACCGAGCCGATGTCCTGACACATTCAGTACGTCATCCACACGACCCGTTATCCAAAAGTAACCATCCTCATCGCGTCTGGCGCCATCACCAGCAAAGTAAGTATAGTTACCATCTTTGACCGGGATGTGTTCCCAGTAGGTGCGGCGGAAGCGTTCTGGATCGCCGTAGACTGTCCGCATCATTCCTGGCCAAGGATATCGCACTGCTAAATAACCGCTTTCGTTATTGGGTAGGGTGTTTCCATCCAAATCTGCGATATCTGCAATAATTCCTGGGAAGGGAAGAGTTGCTGAACCCGGTTTGGTGGGAATTGCTCCTGGTAGCGGTGTAATCATGATTCCGCCTGTTTCCGTTTGCCACCAGGTATCAACAATTGGACAACGTTCACCACCAATTATTTTGTGATACCACATCCAAGGCTCCGGGTTAATCGGTTCGCCGACGGTTCCTAGCAAACGCAACGAAGACAGGTTTCGCGCATTAGGATGTTGTTCTCCCATCTTAATAAATGCTCGAATTGCCGTAGGTGCAGTATAAAAAATATTGACACCATATTTTTCAATCACATCCCATGTGCAACCAGGATTAGAAGCACGGGGCGCACCTTCATACATCAGGCTCGTTGCACCGTTGGAAAGGGGGCCGTAGACAATATAGCTATGTCCCGTAATCCAACCTACATCGGCGGTACACCAGTATACATCTGTATCTTGCAGGTCGAATATCCACTTGGTGGTAATGTGGGTATATAAATTATAACCAGCAGTTGTATGCACTACACCCTTCGGTTTGCCGGTGCTGCCTGAAGTGTAGAGGACAAAGAGCATATCTTCGCTGTCCATTGGTTCGGCGGGACAATCTGCTGATACTCCTTTTTGCAAATCATGCCACCAATGATCGCGTCCGCCCAACTGCATATAAGTTTCCTGTCCGGTGCGCTTGACAACTAGGACATTTTCTACATTGGGAACAGCACCATCAGCTAAGGCTTTGTCTACCTGTTCCTTGAGAGGGACGATCGCATCTTTGCGCCAACCACCATCAGCCGTGATTACTAGTTTAGCTTTAACATCAATTAAGCGATCGCGCAAAGCTTCGGCACTAAAACCACCAAATACCACACTATGGGGTGCGCCAATTCTGGCACAAGCTAACATGGCGATCGCAGCTTCGGGAATCATCGGCATATAAATACCAACGCGATCACCTTTTTCTACACCCAGTTGCTTCAATACATTGGCGAACTGGCAAACTTCCCGGTGCAGTTGGGCATAGGTGAGGGTACGGGAATCTCCTGGTTCTCCTTCCCAAATCAATGCTGCTTTATTCTTACGCCAAGTAGTGAGATGTCTGTCAAGGCAGTTGTAAGAAATATTAATTTTACCGCCAACGAACCATTTAGCAAAAGGCGGTTGCCAGTCTAATACTGTATCCCATTTTTGGAACCATTCTAATTCTGTTGTAGCCAAATCTGCCCAAAATTGCTGTGGATCAGCTTTGGCTTTAGCATAGAGACGCTGATAGTCATCCAGGCTTTTGATATGGGCATTCTGTGAGAATTCCGAAGGAGGATGAAAGAGGCCGTTCTCTTGTGGGATTGATTCTATACTTGGTTGAGACATGGTTATAAGGGCGATCGCTATTGTTATTAAAAACTATTCTTAGCCCAGTTGTGTTATACCGTGCTTAGATTTTCGTTAAGCTAGGTGAAAATTGCCGAGTTATTTAGCTTACATTCATTTTCACACCCCAAAACCAAACCATCAAGAAATACAAGTGTGATTTGGCAAAGTATAGATTACTAAGCATGAAGCCTGTTTTACTCAGGTCAAACGCATCTAAAGTATAATAATCGTTTAATAGCAAGGAAAAGATATTCCATTGCAACGTCTCTACTAACAATGTTGCAAAATATAAGTAGTCTGGACAAATAACGCCTGAAACTATGACGCTCACCGTCGAAGCTAGCAGCCTATCTCTCAACGATGTTCATCGCTTTCTCAAACGAGAAAAGCTTTATAATGCTTCATTCGTAGACTTTTTAAGTCTAGAACCACTTTCTGAGTTTGAACAGCAGGATTTATTAAAAATCAGAAACGACTTTGATCGCTATTTAAGCGCTAGGAAAATTTCTGAAGGTTTAGTTAAATTGTTAACGCTTGCACCATTAATGCGATTAGCAGGATTTTACGATGTGTCGATTCGGTTGACAATGGAAGACAGCATTGCGATGCCTGCGGCGGTAAACAACGCAGTCGAAGATGAAGACAGAAGAATTACCGGACGGATGGATATTTTAGCAATCAACAATCCTCAAAGTAATATTGCGCCGCCTTTTTGGGTTGTGGTGATTGAAACAAAAAATAGTGCGGTTGAAGTGGGTGAGGGTTTACCTCAATTACTCACTTATGCTTTTAAAAGTTTAGATCAACAACCATCTGTTTGGGGAGTGGTAACTAACGGACTGCGTTATCAATTTGTTTATTTAAGACATGACGAACAACCAACTTATCAGTTAATGCCATTATTAAATTTGAATGAATCTCCAGATGCAATTGAGTTATTACAAGTTCTCAAAGCCATCTGCAAGTTACCGAATTTTCAGTAAAATGAACGTAAATTGCGGGGCGATTGCTGATGTCTGAACCTGCTATCCTAGAATTCATCTCTGATAATATTTCAGAGGACGAAGTTATTTTTCCTCCTGGCGATATACTGAGTGACGAACCACCTTTAGAAAGTGACCTGCACCGTGACCAAATCGATTTACTGATTCGCATACTTAAATTATGGTGGCGATCGCGGCAAGATTTCTACGCTTCTGGCAATTTGACCATTTACTACAGTCCTAACCAAAAAAATCAGAAAGTTTCCGCGGCCCAGACTTTTTTGTAGTTTTGGGAACCGAAAAAAAAGACCGTAAGAGTTGGGTAGTTTGGCAAGAAGACGGCAAATATCCGAATCTGATTGTGGAAATTTTGTCAAGTTCAACAGCAACAGTTGATAAAGGCTTAAAAAAACAAGTTTATCAGGATACCTTCCGTACACCAGATTATTTCTGGTTTGACGTTGTAACAATGGAGTTTCAGGGATTTCATTTAGTTGATAGTAAGTATCAAGAAATTCAATTAAACACTGATGGACGTTTGTGGAGTCAGCAGTTAAAACTTTATTTGGGAGTTTATGAAGGTAAATTAAGATTCTTCACTGCTGAAAATCAATTGATACTATCATTTGAAGAACTAGCTGAACAAGAACGTTTACGTGCCCAACAAGCAGAAGAACGCGTCCAACAAGTAGAGGAAGAAATTACTCGACTGCGGGAGGTTTTACGTACACAGGGCATAGACCCAGAGAACATTTAATGACATCAGAAAATTAACTAAAGACATTTTCAGGTTAAAATTTAGTTACAAGTGTGTAAAAAAAGCATTATCTTCTGAAAGTAGGGCATCGTTTGCAAGCTAAAGAGATTAAGGAGAAGCTAAAGTCCCTTATCGAGCAAGCCTCCTCGATAGATCATAATTTAGCGAGAAGATTAGATGAAATCAATCGCTGGGTAAAGGATATTAAGCCAGGTTCCCTGACTGCAAAACCTTTTGTCCTTGCCTTTCTCCTAGAGGTAATTACGGATTCGACAATTTGGCTGATAATCAAATCATTACCTTCAGAAGAACAAAAAGCAAAGTTTGAGCAAATGACGCCGATTGAGAGATATTGGTATGGTTATCTCTTTCCCAGATGGTTCAATGCAAGTGACTCCAAGTTTTATATTTGGAAACAAAAATTGATGACAGGCGAATTTAATCAGGTTGATCATGATATCATTAAGTCAATAGCCCAAGATATTGTTCAGCGAGAAGGTAGTTTTTGGCAGCGTTATATTGCCGACCTTTCTATGGCAACAGATTTAATTGTTAGTCGTAACAATCAACCACTGTGTATTCAAGTTACCAGTGTTAGTGAAGAACTTAATCAACAAAAGTATCAAGCTTGGCAAAATACACTGCGCTCGTGGGAAATAGAGAGAGGACTGTTCTTAAGTTACAATCCCAAGAATGCTAATTTTGTCAACCAGTTAGTCAACGTGGCACTGTATAACAGTGATTATCTTTCTAGTGGCAAGTATTTAAAATTTTCTTGAATTTTCTGGAATTTGATATTCCAGATTTGTGTTATAGCCTACATACCTACCTGCTAATTACAGCTTTTATGCCTAATAAAAGAGAAACTCACAGCTGCAACAATCAAGTAGATAGATTTGCTGAAGCTTTAGCAACAGCGCGACAAATGCAACAAAGCTGGCTAACTTACGGGGTTGATTTTGTTAATTTTTACGTTGAGGATGTGGATGGAGACTGGCTGGAAACGTGGGGACATGACGAAATATTAAGTAATTCTCGATTAGATGCTATTAAAGAATTTTTGGTAAGTCATGATAGTGTAGCTGTAAAGATAAGACAGCATTTAAAAGAGCGATCGCTGTTTGATTTTGCAGTAAACTTAGAAGAATCTTGGAGAATTTCTGAAGCAGATGACAGGTTATCTGCTGTGATAAGCTTATTAGCTGGTGAAGGAAGTAGTGTTGATACAGATGATATCAAGTTAGTAGATTTAGCAAATAGTCTGTTGGTAAAGTTAGAAGATATTTTGTGAAATTTTTAGTTGAGTAGTGGTAAAGTAAATTTTGAACTCAAGGGTTTTCATGTTTTATTTTGGTTGTGATTGGGTGGCAATATAGGCGATCGCTTTTCCAGACAAGCTTTAATAATCTTTTAGATGTGCAATCTTTATCACTGTTAGTAGTAAAGGTTGCTCCTGAATCTGGTAAATAATGCGGTATTCACCCAAACGAACCTTATACAGCCGTTCAGTGTCTTTTAATGGATAAGCGTCTTTTGGACGTGGATTTAATGCTAGTTCCTCTAACTTTTGTGCTAATTGTTGCTGCACCACTGAGTCTAATTCTGTAAGTTTTTGAACAGATGAAGGTGCTAATGCTACTTGGTAGCTCAGATCCCTAGCTCCTTTTTAATTTCTTCAAAGGGTGTTGTCCCCACCCCTGCAATTTCCTCTAGTGTTTTATAAGCATCTCTTACATCAGCGTCATCTAACCTTGCTTCAATTAGCTCATGCATCTGCTCTGTCGAGGTAATTTCAGTTCCTGGTTCCTCTCTAAGTTTGTCCGTTAATGCATGAAAAGCTTCTTGATCATCTCGATGTTCCAACACATAAGCTCTTAACTCTTGTTTGGTCATTGCTTGAAAATTTGCCTTAGTCATAAATATCTTACCCTTCCATTTGGCAATATTTCTATTTCAAAGCTTTGTCCAGCCAGAATGTAAATGCGTGTTGTCCGTTCATCTAATCTCACCAAGGAAATAGGTAGGTACATCTGAGTTAAATCTTGACACACCTTAAATAATTCAATTCCTTGTTCATTAGTTGGTTTCATTCAGCATCATTAACAAATTAAATTGTAATAAATTGCTTGCAGACGCTATTTACTTTGTTTTATTTCAATTATATACGTAGACGTCGGATAAAAATATTACACTTTTGAAGCAATTGTGACTAACATTTAAGTGTTTGTTGCAAACGTTCAAATGTTTCTTATCAATGTTGAAGCAATAGTTACTCAGGTTGAAGCATATATAAGAAAGATTTAAGTATTTCTTAAAAGATTAAATATTTTCTTATATATATTAAAGCAATAGTTACTCAGGTTGAAGCATATATAAGAAAAGTTTAAGTATTTCTTAAAAGATTAAATACTTTCTTATAAATATTGAAGCAATTGTTACTCAGGTTGAAGCATGTATAAGAAAGATTTAAGTATTTTTTAAAAGATTAAATATTTTCTTATGAATGTTAAAGCAATTGTTACTCAGGTTAAAACTTTGGTTAATAACGTTGAAAGTTTTCCCTACAGCGTACACTCGACTTTCACCAGAGAAACTGGATTAACCTCTATCTCTCTGGAATCCAAACATCTGTTATTGTATGCATCAGTTAAGATGTCGCCAGATAAGGTAGGATATTTTGGAACCAATCACAGCTAGTGCGATCGCAATAAAACCTCTGTAGCTGTAGGGTGTGTTATGGCTTCCATAACGCACTATTTATTTCAGGTTTTCGGTGCTTTAGGCTAGGCTAACGCGGTAACAGCGATAACACACTCTACATTTTTTCAACGTCCAAAGAGCAGTTTGGCATCAAAAACCACTTTTATCAAAATAGCTTTACCAACAAAAGTTAAATAAGTTTCCCTTTTGGGAATTATAGACCTATTGAAGCTCAGGCAAGTAGGTCAAAAGTATTGATTAGTGAAACTGCAAAACTATTTTACCCCTCGGTGGAAAAATTGGTTAACGAAATTGTGGCAGTTAACCACGCTTGGAAAGTGGCTTGTGAATTATTTGGACAAGATTCTGTCAGCCGAAGCTATAGGTCAAGCTGTAGGTCAGCAGATTAAGCCATGATTTCCAAAAGTTAGTAAATCTCATATTGAACAAGCTCGATTTGCAAGACTTCAAGTCAAATCGGCTATGTAGACGCAGGGATTTTTGGGCTGATTATAGTAACCGCTTTGAAAGGCTTCGCATCTTGTTACCTAAGACATCACAAATTGCCATAGGGTATCAAATCCAAGGTGATGTTGATTTATTAGAAGATGATGGTAGCGATCCGACAGAGGTCTGTATATTCGATTTTGGTGAGTGGTTTGTAGTCGAATTCTTTCGTGGAAGAGGTAGTGAGACGCGCCTGTTTCCGAAAAATTCCAGAAATGAGCAAATCCTCTTTGGTGAATCCATTCTTTCAGTTAAGCGGATTCGCTGTCTGGGTGGCAATAAGCACGATCATAAATTTCTTTGGCAGATATTTTCCCGCATCTGGCTTGCAAATAATGGAATTTTGCCTAATCCAAATACCCAGCCTTCCAGAAACCCGACAGCAGATCAATTGCAACAGCGAGAAAACAGGCTTGAGCGGTGGAAAAGAGAAATTGAACGTCTAGAACGGGAAGCTAAAGTCTACTGTAACAAGATTTGTTTTTTAATAGACTGAAAATTATCACCTTAAATCATCTTCTAATTCTAGAAGCGAAATGACAGCAGCCCATTGCGATCGCATTCACTAGATGTTAAAAGTTTTGGTGTATTGACTTATACGCAAATTACCCCACTCGCACGGCGATCGCATCCATTCAACCCTCTTCAAAATGCACCACAACCACGTTAAGCTGGATCAGAGTGGCAATTTATTGCGCTTTTTAATATTAAAATCTCTGTTCCTGTCAAATTTTAATTTTTTCTGTTTGAGAAACCCGGAATGCTAGACCGAATTTTTGATTACCTCGATTTTCATTTCAGCATTGAAGCCCCGATAGTTCTGGTCATCCTGGTGCTTTTAGAGGCGCTGTTATCTGCCGACAATGCCATCGCCCTGGCTGCGATCGCTCGGGGGCTGGAAAACGAAGAACTTGAGCGTAAAGGACTCAACTTTGGTTTAGTCGTTGCTTATGTGCTGCGAATCACCCTGATTCTCACTGCTACTTGGGTGCAACAATTCTGGCAATTTGAATTATTGGGCGCTGCTTACCTGCTGTGGTTGGTATTCCAACACTTTAGCTCTCAAGAAAGTGAAGATGAGCAGGATCACGAACCGCGTTTTAGTTCGTTGTTGCAAGCGATACCCGTGATTGCCTTTACAGATTTGGCATTTTCTTTGGATAGCGTGACAACTGCGATCGCAGTTTCTCAAGAAAAATGGCTGGTGCTGACGGGTGCAACAATTGGTATTGTTACGCTGCGATTCATGGCGGGATTGTTTATCCGTTGGCTAGACGAATATGAAAACCTAGAAGACGCAGGCTATGTAACTGTGGCCTTGGTGGGCTTGCGCTTGTTGTTGAAAGTGGTGAACGATAGTTTAGTTCCACCAGAATGGATAATGATTGCTGCCATCTTCCTAATTTTAGGCTGGGGATTTTCCAAGCGTGTTGGCACTGAATTACCCCAAGTAGAACCGGAAAAGAGCGAAGTCTCAAAGTAAGTCAGAAGTTAGGAGTGAGGAGTTATTAATTTTCAACTCCTAACTTTTGTACAGACGCGATTAATCGCGTCTCTACTCCTAACTCTTCATTACTCGTGCAACCAAGGCGTTAAGTGTGGTTGCCAATTAACTAATTCTTCATCTTTAAACCATAGAGCTATTTCCCGTTGCGCGGTTTCTTGAGCATCAGAACCGTGGATTAAGTTGCGCCCAATATTCAAGCCAAAATCGCCCCGAATCGTTCCCGGTTCTGCTGTTAAGGGGTTCGTCGCACCAATAATCTTTCGGGCAGATGCAACCACGCCATCACCTTCCCATGCCATTGCCACCACTGGGCTAGAAGTGATAAATTCGACTAAACCAGCAAAAAAGGGACGTTCCCGGTGAACATCATAGTGTTGTTCAGCCAATTCCCGACTGACTTTCAGAAACTTCAAACCAACTAGGGTAAAACCTTTAGTTTCAAAGCGACGGATAATTTCCCCCACTAGTCCCCGCTGTACTCCATCAGGCTTAATTGCTAAGAATGTGCGCTCCATTGCTATCTCCAAAAACTTAATAAATTTTTTATCTGGTCAATTGTCCTTTATTATTTGTCATTTGTTCTTTGTCCTCTGTCTTGAGTCTAAGAGTTTTACACTAATGACCAATGACTAATGTACAGACGCGATTAATCGCGTCTCTACTGACTAATGACACATGACTCTTGACCAATCAGAGTTTATCTCAGAAATTATCTTTGGGTGCATATCCGTTCCCAGATGAATGCGTTAAATTGTTAATTCGTGGGTGAAAAACAGAGGTTAGGAAGAAATGGGTGTTGAGCCAACTGCTACATCTGACGAGGTGGTACAAGTACCTTCCAATGGACAGAAATCTGAAGTGAAAAATCATAAACAGAAAAAGCTGTTACCACCTAGTACTACCACAGTAGATTTACCTCGCTCCTGGAAAATTGAGGATAGCGAAGCCTTATACCGGATTGAAGGTTGGGGACAACCTTATTTTTCGATTAGCGCTGCTGGACACGTTACTGTTGCACCCAAGGGCGATCGCGGGGGTTCTCTAGACTTGTTTGAATTGGTCAACGCCATGAAACAGCGCAACTTGGGACTTCCCATGTTGATTCGCTTTTCCGATATTTTGGAAGACCGAATTGAGCGGTTGAACGCTTGTTTTGCCAAAGCGATCGCCCGCTATAACTACCCTGGCCTCTACCGTGGCGTGTTTCCCGTCAAGTGCAATCAAGAGCGGCATTTGATTGAGGATTTAGTGAAATTTGGCAAGCCCCATCAATTTGGTTTAGAAGCTGGTTCCAAGCCAGAATTAATGATTGCTCTGGCTATCCTGGATACACCAGGAGCATTGTTAGTTTGCAACGGCTACAAAGACCGAGAATACATTGAAACGGCAATGTTAGCCCAAAGACTAGGGCAAACACCAATCATCGTTTTAGAACAGATTGAAGAGGTTGATTTGGTGATTAATGCCAATCGCCAGTTAGGTATTAAGCCGATATTAGGTGTTCGTGCTAAACTCAGTACCCAAGGTATGGGACGTTGGGGAGCCTCTAGTGGCGATCGCGCTAAATTTGGTTTGACGATGCCTGAGGTAATCGAGGCTGTTGACAAGTTACGGGAAGCTAACCTGCTCGATTCTTTGCAGTTAATGCACTTCCACATCGGCTCACAAATCTCTGCCATTAATGTGATTAAAGATGCCATCCAAGAAGCCAGCCGCATTTACGTGGAATTGGCGATGCTGGGGGCAGATATGAAATACCTTGATGTTGGTGGCGGCTTGGGCGTAGATTATGATGGCTCCCAAACCAACTTCTATGCATCGAAAAATTACAACATGCAGAACTATGCCAACGACATCGTGGCAGAGTTAAAAGATACCTGTGCTGAACGACAGATTACCGTACCCACACTGATTAGCGAAAGTGGACGAGCGATCGCTTCCCATCAGTCGGTGCTGATTTTTGATGTTCTCAGCACTAGTGATGTCCCCCTCGACACACCAGAATCTCCACAAGAGGGAGAATCCCCGATTATTAATTACTTGTGGGAAACTTACCAATCCATCAATAAAGAGAACTATCAGGAGTTCTACCACGACGCTGCACAATTCAAAGAAGAAGCCATCAGCCGCTTCAACTTAGGAATTTTACGCCTTAGAGAACGAGCCAAGGCCGAACGCCTCTACTGGGCTTGTTGTCAGAAAATTCTTAACATTACTAGACAGCAAGAATACGTACCTGATGAGCTGGAAGACTTAGAGAAAATTATGGCTTCCATCTACTACGTCAACATGTCAGTGTTTCAATCAGCACCAGATTGCTGGGCCATTGATCAGCTATTCCCAATCATGCCAATCCACCGCTTGGATGAAGAACCAACGCGGCGGGGAATTTTAGCAGACCTCACCTGCGACAGTGATGGTAAAATCGACCGCTTTATTGACCTGCGCGATGTCAAATCGGTTTTAGAACTGCACACCTACAAGCCTGGAGAACCCTATTATTTGGGGATGTTCTTAAATGGAGCTTACCAGGAAATCATGGGTAATTTGCACAACTTATTTGGCGACACCAACGCCGTTCACATCCAATTAACGCCCAAAGGCTACCAGATTGAACACGTTGTCAAAGGTGACACCATGAGCGAAGTGGTGAGTTACGTCCAGTATGACTCCGAAGATATGGTAGAAAACATTCGCCAGCGTTGCGAGCAAGCATTAGAAGAAAAGCGTATCACCCTAGCAGAATCTCAGCGACTCCTGCAAACCTACGAGCAGAGTCTCAGAAGATATACGTACTTAAATAGTTAGGATTGGGCATTGGAGAGTCAGTCACATGGGCGGATTTCTCGACTTGTGCGAACTGGCATCATTGGGCATTGGAGAGCCAGTTGCATGGGCGGGTTTCCCGACTTGTGCGAACTGGCATCATTGGTTATTCCCCTTGTCTCCCTTGTCCGTCCATTCCCCACTCCACATTCCACATTCCCCATTCCCCATGCCCCATGTCCTAATTTGCGTTTGTCCCCAGCAATTCCTCTATCGCTTGTTGTTCAAAAGGGGTATGTAATGGTGGTGTCTGACGGGCATCGGTAATCAGCCAGTCTAAAGCAGCGGCTTGAACATCTATTGCAGCGCCAGTTTTATCTACGCAATAACGTCCAAACACCAGCTTATCGACTAACCGGACTCCGGGGCCCAGGCGCGACCATTCAAAAATCACGCTGTTATCCACTGTTGCGCCACTACATATCCAACAATTGGGGCCAATCATCGCTGGGCCGACAATTTTAGCTCCGTCTTCTATTCTGGTCATGCCACCAATGTAAACTGGGCCTGTGATATCCACTTTGTCCCAATTTACGGCGACATTTAAGCCAGTGTAGATGCCAGGGGCAACTTCATGACCAGGGACTTGCACATTTTTGATTTCACCCAGCAGTACACCGCGAATCGCCCGCCAATAGTCTGGTACTTTACCAATATCTACCCATTCAAAGTCCATAGGGATGGCGTAGAAGGGAGCTTTGATTTCTACTAATTTGGGAAACAATTGGCTACCAATGTCATATTCGACACCAGAGGGGATATAGTTAAAAACCTCTGGTTCAAAGATGTAAATACCTGTGTTGATGTTGGTGCTGAGGGCTTCTTCAGTTGAAGGTTTTTCTTGGAAAGCTTTGACACGACCCTCTTCGTCAGTCACAACCACCCCGTAGCTAGAAACTTCTTCCTTGGGGACAGATTTGGTAATAATAGTAGCGATCGCTCCTTTAGCTCTATGCCATTTAACCGCCGCAGTTAAATCCAAGTCAATCAAAGCATCACCACACAAAACCACAAAGGTATCATCAAAAAACGGTGAAAAGTCTTGAATGCGCCGCATCCCTCCAGCTGATCCTATCGCTTCCCCCACCAGTTTCCCGTCATCATCAATTTTTCCTTCAAAGGAATAGGCAATCTGCACACCAAACCGCTGACCGTCACGAAAATAGTTTTCAATTTCCTCAGCTAAATGACTAACATTGACCAGAATCTGGTCAAATCCATGATGGCGTAATAGTTCCAGCAAGAATTCCATCACTGGCTTTTGCAGGATGGGCATCATCGGTTTGGGCATAGTATACGTAATCGGACGCACACGAGTACCCTTGCCAGCCGCGAGAATCATCGCTTTCATAAAAATTTATTCCTCAACCACAAGCCAGTTTATTTTCATCGAGTGATACTTAATCATCAGTTTTTATTTATGCTCTAAGTTATCCCTCAAGACAGGGATAACAGGAATTTAGTGGTTATTGCAACCATAGGTATACTTAGATGACCAGTGATCGCTTATCTTTTCAATTTACTCGGATTTTAGGGCTGAAGCACAAATCTGTAAATTATCTGTAGAGCTACTTTTGGCTTTCTTAGTTCATCGGATGCTCAAATGGTTTACAGGAGTTAGCTGAATCTCTAATTAAGCGAATTTTAATCTCATCGTAAAACTCCTCTTGAAATAGCTCTACTTTCGATTGAGCCGAGAGTAGTAGTAGCGCCCAGAAAACGCTAACTAAATTACTGTGTTTAGACTCATGTCCAGACCCATTTTGGTTGAGAAGCTTTGTCTGAGTCCACAACTCTACAAGTTGTTCTAAACTTAGCTCTGTTGCCGACAAATTCAACACCTGCTCTAGTTCCCCAGCGACTTCTGTCAGATTTTCCTGGTGAGCTAACTCCAGCGCCTCCCGCATACTTTGGACGCTAGGTTGACGCCTGGGACGGATAGGTTTACTGGCTTTTTCTACCAGTTTTAGCTGGTTAGCCATGATCTGCAATTGCTCAATTAACTCTTGCAGAGTCACCCGGCGCTTTGGTGGCGGCATTGCCGCTGGACGACGACGCAATTGCCGCTCTAATGGTAGACGATGACCTTGATGTAATACACCGTCTTCACCTTCCAATAGGGCATCATCTTCTACACCATCCTCTGCAACTCCTACTGTTGACAATTGCATTAAGGTATTGGCTTTGAATAATACCAGCATTGATGCCGACAAAAATGCCTGTCCAGATTGAGATAAGTCCGCTTCATAGCCTCTTGTTACTGCCTCCGGTGCCATCAGTTCTAAGTAACGGTCAATCACCTCAATCACTTGGACATCCCAAGGATCAATTTCTCCTTGTTCAGCTTGATAAATCAAGAGTGTAATTGTTTCTAATAGCTCAGAAGCTTCCATCAACAGGTTCTAAGTTAATTAATGAGAATCAAAAGACCGTAAATTTAACATTAAACTCATTGACTATTGGCAAAGCGTGTACTTTATCATAAATTAAAGAGTTTAAGACCCCTCTGTTATAAAGTTCTATTCGCCTTTGGCGTTGCCGCAGGCAGACGCTCTCTACGAGACGCTACGCGTAGCTTGCTTCTTTGCAGGAGTACGCGAACTCGCCCAGTTTCAGTCGGGATTTAAATCCCCGTCTGAAAATGTCTTGAATGTGTAAATTTTGAATTATTAAACATTTGCTTGTGCTTCTTTTAATCAGGAATCGCCTGCTGGCAGTATCCCCTGAAATTTGTAATCAATCACCATTGTGAATTGTGAGATCAGATTGTGCAACTTTTGACATGGGCATTCGGGAGCCAGTGCGTTGCGGAGGTTCTCTCCGTTGTACCCCTATGGGGAAGCAAGCTAGCAAGAGCGTCTCCGACAGGAGAAGCAACTGGCGTCATTGGGCATTTATCTTGTTCCCAGTCTCCGACTGGGAATGCCCCTCATTGAGGCTTTGCCTACCTTATTCGCGGCAGAGCCGCAATGAACAGCATTTCCAGCCAGAGGCTGGAAACGAGGTTTGAAACCCAGATTCTGTAGATTAGTTTGAAAATTTCGGTATTTTCTATAAATCAACTCTTGTCTTGGGTTTGGTGCATTGAAGCAATATTTTGCACTCTGCGATACCTTCTCTACGAGACGCTATGCGTAGCTTCTCCGTAGTAGTACGGTGAGCTACGCTAACGCAACTCTGGTAAGTGTCAAAATTTATGACCTTCTGTTTCAATCGGGGGGCGAGTCATGGGCAATAGTGACAGTTGAAACAAAGTTACTCTGCTTGCCGCTCTTGATTGCATCGAAAGTGCCTTTAATAGTACCAGCAACGGGAACAGCAACAAGCGTCCCCAACAACCCAGCAATCTCAAATCCCATCAAAATAGCCACAAAAATCCAGATGGGATTCAGTCCAATAAAGTTGCCGAGTAACCTGGGAGCTAACAGGTTATCTTTAAGCTGCTGCATGACAATCGCCGCTATGGCAACTTGAACTGCCAACCACCAATTTTGCAGCAGTACTAAAATCGTCACCAGACCAATGCCTAGAGACGCCCCGATAAAGGGAATAAGTTCTGAAATACCAATTAATATGGCAAACAACAGGGCAAAAGGCACCTTCAGCACTAAGAAAATTGGCGTCAGAGTTAGCACCATGAACAGTCCTAGCAACAATTGGCTGAGGAAAAAGTTCTGGAAATTTAGGCGCAAGGATGTGGTAAGGGGATCTGCAATATTAGAGGGCAAAAGATTGACCAGACCATACCAGACGCGATCGCCATATAAAAGCATATAAAATGCAAGCACTATCACTAACACTAAGTCAAGTAATCCTGAGAGCAGTGTTCCAGCAAATCCTACTGCACCAGAAGCTAGCTGTTGCACCACATTTTGAATGTTGGCATTGATTTGACTGCTCACAACTCTTAAATCAATTGGCAAACGTCGTTGCTTTGCCAACATCTCAAATTGCTCTAGGTTTGCTTGACTAGCAGCTAACCAATCAGGAATCTTATTTAACAGTTGGATTGTTTGGTCAATGATCAACGGCACTAAGGTGACCCCCAGAATCCCAAACAGGGTTAATGTTGCAAGTAAAACTATGCTCACCGCCTGAGTACGCGTGATCCGAGCACGTTCAAAGAACTTAACCGGATAATTTAGTAGAAAAGCTAGAATTGCCGCAATGCTCAAGACAGTAATAGGATGCTGGAAATAGCGAAAAAGCACAGACAGCAGCCAGACATTGAGAGCGATAATTGGACCGCTCAAACCATAAATTAACAGACGTTGAAAGGAGGCCGAACGGCGCATCTTATGCAACCTATTTTAGATATTCCTTGAGAGAATTTGTAAAATTCTAGATGGCACTGATCATCATCATAGATATTTTTAACAAAGACATGTATAAGCGTATCTGATAGCGAGGAACCAAATCAAAATGGACAAAACCGTAGCTGACCTTCGCAAAGACTACACCTTGGAAGGTTTGAGCGAACTCGAAGTAAATCTCAATCCTTTTATCCAATTTAAAAAATGGTTCGATCAGGCTCTAGCAGCACAACTCCCCGAACCGAATGCTATGACCATTGCTACCGCCACACCAGACAGTAAGCCTTCAGCCAGAATGGTGCTGCTCAAGGATTTTGATGAACGCGGCTTTGTCTTATTCACCAACTACAACAGTCATAAAGGACAAGAACTAGCAGAAAATCCCCAGGCGGCTCTAGTTTTCTGGTGGGCAGAACTGGAGCGTCAAGTCCGGATTAGTGGGTATGTGGAGAAAGTTTCCGAAACTGAGTCCGACCAGTATTTTCACAGTCGTCCTGCCAACAGTCGCCTGGGTGCGTGGGTATCTAATCAAAGCCAGGTGATAGAAAGCCGAGAAGTTCTGGAGCGACGCTTGCAGGAGTTTAAGAGCAAATATGAAAATCAGGAGATTCCTCGACCGCCTCATTGGGGAGGCTTACGAGTGATTCCCACAGAAATTGAGTTTTGGCAAGGACGCCCTAGCCGTCTGCATGATCGCTTGCTCTATAGTCGTTTAGATAATGGCACTTGGAATATTGAGCGATTGTCACCGTGAAGAAGAGGCAGGGGAAGCAGAAGAAGAATTTATAACTAATGCCCCATGCCCAATGCCCCGCGTCCTCTTACCACTGGGCGATCGCATCTTGAATTGCTGCCCGTGCTTTTGATAGAGATTTGGTACGGGCATCATCACCATTACTCAAGCTATTAGCGTTAATAAATTGAATGTCTGTAAGTCCAATAAACCCGAAAATCGCCCGCAGGTATGGTTCTTGGAAGTTATAGGCAGCAGCAGGAGATGTTGCACTATAGTCACCGCCGCTAGCTGTAATGATAACTGCCTTTTTACCCTCGACTAATCCTCTAAAACCTTGAGCATCTATTGCAACAGTCCGGTTAATCCGAACGATTTGGTCGATGTAAGCCTTGAAAGTGGAAGGTATATTAAAGTTATACATTGGCACTCCAAAAACGTAGCGATCGGCAGCGAAAAATTCATCTACTAACTCGTCAGAAATCCTAATTGCCTCAGTTAACTCTGGGGTATGGGTTTCTGGTGGTGAAAATGCAGCTGCAATCCAAGGTTCATCAACGTGAGGAACTGGGTGATGTCCTAAATCTCGATAAGCGATCGCATCTTCAGGATGCGCTGCTCTCCAACCACTGACGAATTCTTTAGATAGTTCTCTTGAGTGTGATCGTTCACCACGGGGGCTGGAATCAATATGTAAAATGTTTACCACCAAATATCTCCTGATTAACTAGGATCTACTGCTTTGACTTTTTTTGAGTCTAAATTTCAAAGCATTTCATCCATATACTAAAAGTAACTAGTTACTAAAGTAAAGTAGTTACCATAAAGTAACTGTTAGACAATTTTGGCGAACTTATCGATGTCTGTCTCTAAAAATCCTAATGCTTGCCCTGTCAGTATTCTGATGTCTTTACTATCAGGGCCTTGGACAATGTATATACTGTGGGTGTTGTGTAATAGTGGGCCTACTCGCTTTGGTGCATTGAAGCACTTAGTTGAGGGCATCTCAACCAAAGTTTTGACGGAAAGACTGAGAATGCTTGAGGCAGCACAAATTATTTATCGTCACTATGAACCAACTGTGCCACCCCAAGTAACTTACGGTCTGACAGAACGTGGTCAGGAATTAATTGATGTGCTTCATAAACTCAATGCACTTGCTGAACGTTGGTATGGCAGCGAACAACGGCAACATAGCAACACTAATTTTTACTAGGACTTACGCATCAAGTACGAAGTGTAGGGGCAATTCATAAATTACCCCTACGATAAATCAAGGCTTTCACTGCATTTTTGCGTAAGTCCTGTTTACAAAAAGCTAGGGGAAGTGTAAAAAAGCCGATGCATTCTCCATCGGCTTAACTGACAATATTCAACAGATGAATACTCTACTGTTCTTGAGCAGTGGCTGTTTTGGGAGGAAACTGAATTCTGGGATCTGGCATGAAATTGTATCTCAAGTACAATCCTCCCCAGACAAATAGGATAATTAACAACCCACCGATACCAAGGGGACTAGGAAGCCAGAAAACAGCTTCTATGTGGTTTAGCTCACCAGTCTGGAGTTTCCACACTAATTGATTGCCATTTTTTTCTGGCGCGTAGACGCCTAGCGGCTTGTCGTTAGACATCGCAGTTTCAGTTAGTTGAATATTTTTGGCTCCCCAAGGAGTCTTCAAGCTAAATTCCAAGTCGAGAATTGAACCAGCATTAGCCAAGACGTTACCTTTACTGGCAATTAGAGACAGCGATCGCAAATCCAAATCATAAATTAACCGATTTCGGACTAAAAGTAAAAAATTGTTCTCCTCCAAGAGAACGTTTGATTCAATTTTCGGCAGTTCTGAGTTAGATTCGCTCTGCACAGATTCAGAGGGTTGATTCGCAGGGGAGTTAAAAAATTTGTTAAACTTCTCTTGCAATTCCCTACCACTACTAAAAGGAATTGTGACGATGATTTCTTCAGTGGAAACTCGCTGTGCTTTACCCTCAAGTTTACGGGCGCGACGCTCTATAGTATTTAACCATTCATATACATAATCGCCACTAAAACTGGTTAGCCGCTCTCCCAACTTAATATGCTGTACTAGTTCACCACTATTTGAGTTGTCAAAGTTAAGTCCTACATCATACTTAACACAGCCAGATAGTAGCACGGATGTTAACAGCACTAACCACAAAATAGGATTTCGGATGGTAAAAACGCGGTTGATTCGATTTCGACCATTCAGTGGTGAGAGAAATTTAATTTTTGTCAACACAAAACGAAATGGTTTGATTAACCACAAGAAAATCTTTCCTAAAGTTGAAGAATTCATAACTATAAGTCTCCCCAAAAGTCAACAGATATTGGATTTAAAATTTTGGATTTTGGATTGACCCCACTGAGAAACGGATGAAGCTCGAAGATTTTTAATTTTAGATTTTGGTTCATGCTTCAACTTTTCTGGGTGAAGCATGAACCAAAAGAATCTAAAATCCAAAATCCAAAATCCAAAATTGGTATCAGCCAGGGGTTCCTGAAAAACTTAACCAAACCAAGTACGAGATGGTTAAACCAATAGCAATAAGCGCCACCCAGATAAAGCGATTATCTCTGGTATTGACCTGACTGAGGTCAACGAATTCTGGCTGGACAGGTTTAGGCTTTTGCTGGACAGAAGATTTAGTAGACTTAGCAGGTACAGAAATTTTGAGTTCATTATCAGGTAGTGTGCCCAAATCGGGGATTTGGGTCATCCATTCGCTGGGTCTTTTCAGCTTTGGTGCTTTTAAAATGTAAAGCATCCGCCGCGCTTGTTTGCTGATTTCAAAATGGGGATGGCGTTTAAGTCTTTCGCAAAGAGCGATCGCATCATCTGTGCGTCCAGCAGCTTCATAAGCTGTCACCAGATAAATTTCTACTTCGCCCCCAAAGCGAGAATTACGAGCTAACAGGGCGCTGGCTTTTTCTAAATTTTCTACAGCTTGGCGGTATTGCCCATTTTCAAAGGCAACTTTCCCACTCTGGTAGCGGGTTTTAGCAATTTCTAAACTTTCTGCACTCACGTCTTCTACACAAATCAGCACTGTTTTAATTTTGCCAATGCCAGCAATCTTTTTGGAATTTTTTCAAAAGCTGGCAATCTGAAGTGGATAAACTTCTAAAATTTTAACTAAGTAGCTGCGACTATTTTCTGAGAAAAATTCTGGTATCAAATGCAGGTGAGCAAAATATGTTGAAAATCAAGCATTCGCAACTGAATTGGCTCTTAGCAGGTATGACTTTAGCAGTTATGGGTGTAAGCATTGCTCCAGCTTCTGCCCAGTCTGTGATCGTGATTGATGGTGGTTATGGAGTTAGGCGTAGCTGCGGAGCAGCTTGTCGTCAGACATCGCCTGCTGTCGGTTCCTTTATTTATGGTAGTCCGATTCCCACACCTATGCCTGTAGACCCAGCAACGGGACTAATGCCACAACGCAATAATTACCCCGATTCTTACTATCCTCATGTAAGGCAGCGCGATTCTTATTATCCCCATGTAAGGCAACCCGATTCTTACTATCCCCATGTAAGGCAACCCGATTCTTACTATCCTCACGTAAGGCAACCCGATTCTTACTATCCCCAGGTAAGGCAGCCCGATTCTTATTTTCCCCAAGTAAGGCAGCCCGATTCTTATTTTCCCCAAGTAAGGCAGCCCGATTCTTATTTTCCCCAAGTAAGGCAGCCCGATTCTTACTTTCCCCAGGTAAGGCAGCCCGATTCTTATTTTCCCCAAGTAAGGCAGCCCGATTCTTATTTTCCCCAGGTAAGGCAGCCCGATTCTTATTTTCCCAGGTAAGGCAGAACGTGAGATAATTCCACCATGATTAATCAAAGTTGGATTAATCCAACAATTCGAGACTCAACTGTAGTTAATCCGGTGATTATAAATAATTCATGGCGTCATACAACATTTAGCGATGGGCGATCGCGGGTTATTATTACCTATCACCACTAGGAAAGTGGAGGAGCAGGGGAGGCAGGGGGAGCAGGGGAGGTGAGTATCAAAGACTCGCTCACGAGTAAAAAAGACTCGTCCACGAGTATTAAAGACTCGCCCGCAAGCAAAAAACGAATCTTAATTTACACAAAATTACAGTTACAAATCATTCTCCCCTGCCTCATTTTCTTCTACTATGTAAACTGCGAACCGAGAATCATCGTCCCAATCCCAACATCAGTAAAGATTTCTAGTAATAGCGCATGGGGAATGCGACCATCGATGATGTGTGCTGCACGGACTCCTTGAGCAAGCGATCGCACACAGCAATTGACTTTAGGAATCATCCCACCGCTGACTATACCATTGACAATCAACTCGCGGGCTTCGCGGATATCTACTTTTGGAACCAAGGTAGACTGGTCTTTGTAATCTTTGAGAATACCTCTAGTATCAGTCAGTAAAATTAACTTTTCTGCTCCTAGTGCAGCAGCGACTTCTCCAGCTACAGTATCGGCGTTAATGTTATAAGCTTGTCCCGTTTCGTCTGCGGCGACACTGGACACTACCGGAATATAGCCATTGCTAGCGAGGGTGTCCAAAATCTTGATATTCACATTACTGACTTCCCCCACAAAACCAATGCCTTCTTGACCTTGGGGACGAGCTGTAAATAGATTACCGTCTTTACCGCAAAGTCCTACAGCCAATCCACCAGCTTGGTTAATCAAAGAGACAATTTCTTTATTGACTCGACCGACTAAAACCATTTCCACCACATCCATTGTGGCGGTATCAGTGACTCGCAGACCATTCTTAAATTGTGGTTCGATTCCCAGCTTATCTAACCAACTGTTAATTTCTGGGCCACCGCCGTGTACTACAATCGGACGCAAGCCCACGCAGGATAAGAATACAATGTCGCGGATAACTTTGTCTTTGAGTGTGCTATCTTTCATTGCTGCGCCACCATATTTGACAACAACAGTGCGACCGGCGAATTGTTGAATATAAGGTAGTGCTTCGCTTAGTACACGCACACGAGTGGCTTCAGCTTGCCTAATGTATTCAGAATCGTTGACCGTCATGAGGAGCCGCCGTTGAAAGTTAAAACCTATCTCAGACAGTGTAAAAGACTTTGTAACTCCTCACAATCTCTGCTGCCAAAGTCGAGTATGTTTGTACTAATCAGCCATCGCTGTTTGGTTCAGTTAAGAGTTCACCATCTGGCATAACGGGATTGTAGAAATAAGCCCCATACTTTTTTGCGCCGCGCCAGTTAACTTCCAATAAATTAGCATTTTCGAGATTGAAGCTCTCCATACAAGTAACTTTCAAATCAGCACCACGTAAATCAGCACCGCTGAGATTAGCGTCTCTTAAAAATCACTGTTCCCACATTATCTGACATAACAAGCAAGCGATCGATCCTTCAAGCCTCTAGAATTGAAATCATTCGGCTGAAGCTAGGGAATGAAAATGACCACGCTGCTAATCCAAACTGAAAGCACACCCCTAACGGTAAATTTCCCCTCCCTTGTGCAGATGACAAATGAGCAGTTCTACGAATTCTGCCAAGCCAATGGAGATTTGCGAATCGAGCGCAATGCCAATGGGGAAGTCATCATTATGCCACCAGCTTTTTCAGATACGGGCAACCGTAACTTTAACATTGCTGCACAGCTTGGTTATTGGACTGAACAAGATGGCACTGGCATAGGCTTTGACTCCAGTACAGGTTTTACGCTACCCAATGGAGCGATGCGTTCTCCTGATGCTTCTTGGATTGAACTAGAGCGTTGGAACGCCTTAACAGATGCACAAAAAGCCTCATTTGCACCAATTTGTCCCAGCTTTGTGATTGAGTTACGCTCCTCTAGCGATCGCCTGATAAAATTACAAGACAAAATGCAGGAGTACATCGATAACGGTGCATCACTAGGCTGGTTAATTGATCGGCAGAATCGAAAAGTCTACATTTACCGGACTAATCGAGAAGTTGAAATTTTGGAAAATCCGGAAGTAGTTACTGGTAATCCTGAATTACCAGGGTTTATCCTACGGATGGTCAAAATTTGGTAATTTGAGTCTTCCTAATGAGAAACTTGTGTTTTGAGAACGCTAGGAATTGCCTCAATTACTCGATTTACAACGTCTTCAGGTGTATCTCCCTCTTGCTCGGTGATGTGCAAATCGGCTTGAGAGTAAAGTGGTGTTCTTTGTTCGAGTAATGATCGCAATTTCCCTTTAGGATCAACATCTTGCAGCAGTGGTCTTGTGGTATCCTCAGCTAAACGGCTGTAAATTATCTCCACAGGCGTATCTAGCCACACTATCAAACCGTGGTGCAAGTAACCCCAATTTTCTCGCCGCAGTACAATGCCCCCACCGGTTGCTATAGTCAACTTTGTAAAAGCACAAACTTTTGAAAGTACGTCGCTTTCTAACTGGCGAAACCCTGCTTCACCTTCTTGAGCAAATAACTGATTGATAGATTTACCTGTTGCTTGGGCAATGACATTATCGGTATCCACAAACCCATAACCCAGTTCCTTTGCTAGTAAGCGCCCTACAGTCGTCTTACCGACGCCCATGATCCCAATTAAGTACAGGTTGACTCCTTGTAATAAGCTGCTCACCAGTTACTTTGCTCCAATTCTGAATGCTGAGTCACAGTTTCTAATTATAAACTCAACAACTCATACCTGGGTATTAAAGCGATGCCTGGGTTGAGCTGCGCTTAAGCACTTTATTATGTATCTCTTTAGATAGTCACAAAGGCGATCGCTATATTCTATGTATTTATATAATCCATTATAAAGATAAACTCTAGCGGTACTGCTACTACGATTTTAATAAACTAAATTAGCAATTTCCGCAGAAGTAAAACCGCAAAGTAAACCTCTAAGGAATTCATTTTCAACAAGTGTCAAGGCTTTTCTGTTTGTAAATGCTAAATCTACGTATAACTTTTTTAACTCTCAATTATTTTTAATTTCTAGAAATTTATCTTCTATTTAATCTGAATCAACTGCCGTCACTGCTGTTATTAATGTATTTAAAGCAACTCAGACAATATATTAACGATTCTTCTGGGAAATCAGCATAAATAATAAACGGTAAATTTCTAACGAATTTAGTAATTTTCCTTAAGTAACTTGACAATTGCTGCTTGGACTTTAGACTTAACGAAAAAATTAACATAGCTTGTTTGAAACTTTATTCAAACAATTTCTGTCTATCTAAATAATTAGGATTTTTACTCTGGTAGATAATTTTAAGTATTTTAATTACTATGTTATTAACAGCACAATATCATTATTCTAAAAGTTAAGTTATAACAAGCCTCGCTCAACTAAATGTTTCTGATAAAGGTATAAATGATGACTTATTTACTGCGATCGCCTAAAAAAAGCTTGCAAAGTTGAAGTTTTGGCACAAAGACTACTGCATATTTCACCCCAATAAGCCTGAATGAATAAATATAGTATGAATGAGGTGTCAACTATGACTCGAATTCGTGACGTTGTACAAAAAGCTTTAGCAACTGGCTATTTGACAGTGGAAGCTGAAAATCAACTACGACAACTGTTGACTACCCGATATGATTTGGAAGATTTTAATGCTTTCATGACTTTGCAGGAAGCTGCCATGATTGGTAAGGTCAAGCAGGAGTCTAGAGAGCGGTGTGGCATCAAGTAGAGACCTAACCTTCTATATCTCACCGACGCGAGCGTTTATCATCGTCCTCAAAATCATCATCATCAAAAAATTCCCAATCATCATCATCCGCTTGATTGGTAGTCGGCGGCTGATAAGGAGGGATGATTACCCGGTAATCAGCATCGTAAACGGATTCAGTTTTTCCCACAGCCGTATTTTTTGGCTCACGGTAGCTGTAGGAGTAAACTGAACCAGACCTAGAACTGCTTTTGGCTTCTGATTGACGTTCGTAAGTTTTAGAGTTTCTAGCAGGTTGAGCTTGAGGATTAGGGGTAGGCGCTTCCTCTGGGTTTTCATCAAAGTTCCAATCATCATCTTTACTGCCATTTGTCTCCCAATCATCAAATACATCACTGCTAGGCTCTTCTTTTTTACTAGCTGGTGGTGGAGAACTGGTAGGGCCAGATGTAGGTTCTTCTCTGCGGGTTGCCTTCGCACGAGGCGAAGTTGGGCTTCGGCGGTCAGGAGTTTGGCGTTGTCCTCCCACAAAATAATTGGATAATTTAAACAAGGTAGCAATCAATATAGATGTGAAAGCACCTGTGGCAATACTGAACAAAATCCATATCGCTAGTGGTAATGGTTGAGTTCGCACGCCCAAAAATACTAGCGATATAGGTGACCAATTTTGGACTAACAACGGCGTTAGTCCTCCCAGTACTGCCACCAATAGAATTAAGCGAATTACAGCCATAACAATTTTGTCAGTTGTCAGTTGTCAGTGGTCAGTTGTCAGTGGTCAGTGGTCAGTTATCAATCTAATTATTCTTTACTGATTACTGTTCGCTGACTACTGACACTATCAGCCATCTCTATCATTACCCTTTTAGGACTATTGTGAAATTTAGGAAATAATCCGCTCAGGGCATTAGCGACGACCTTGCCACCGCTGAATTGGTATGCAATCAATATCTAGTTGATCTAAAGCACGAGCAACTACAAAATCAACTAAATCCTCAATAGTTTGGGGATTGTGATACCAGGCGGGAATAGCGGGGACAATTCTCACTCCAACTTCTGCTAAAGAGGTTAAGTTACGTAGGTGGATGAGGCTAAAAGGCGTTTCACGAGGAACAATGACCAGCTTTCGCCCTTCTTTGAGTTGGACATCCGCTGCCCGTTCTAGTAAATCAGAACTCAAGCCAACCGCTAGCTTTGCCACTGTGCTCATGCTGCATGGAATGATCATCATCCCCAGAGTGGCAAAGGAACCACTGGCAATCCCGGCTCCAACATCACTCCAAGGATGACAGCGTAGTTTCCCGGAAAGTGCAACTCCAGCTTGCTCTCGCCAAAATTGTTCTTGCCCGGTTGGTTCTGGTGGCATCCTAATTTCCTGTTCTGACTGCCAAACCATGTAAGTTGATTTAGAGGCAACCAATTCAATACTATACTCCGCTTCTAGCAAAAATTTGATCGCGCGAACAGCGTAAATCAGACCAGATGCGCCCGATACGCCTAAAATTAAAGGCTTAGTGTTATTTGACACGTAAGTTTTAGTGTATTTTACTCATCCTCAGAGTAAGGGTCTAGGTCATCAGGCTCAATGTCATTTGGGAAGTAGAGGTCTGAAAGCTCCTCATTGGAAGCACTACCAGTTAAACCTTTGGCTAGACCATCGCTGCCGACGGTTACCAAATCAATTTGCTGACGGTAGTAATCTACACTTTTAACTTGCACAGCAACACGATCGCCTAGTCTATAAGAAGCACGATTTTTGCGACCAAATAGTGCCTGTTGTCTGGCGCGATATTCATACCAATCGTCTTTAAGAGAACTGACGTGTACCAATCCTTCTACCCTCAAAGGCACACCAGGATTACTGCTGGATTCTACCTCGGCTGCTGGTACTTCAATTTCCACAAAGAAACCGTAGGATTGAACACCAGTAATCACGCCTTGAAATACCTGACCGATGCGCTGCTTCATCAGTTGGGCTTTTTGCAGTCCGGCTAAATCGGCTTCAGCTTCTTGGACTTCTTTTTCTCGATCGTTGATTTGGACAATTACCCTAGTTAAATCGCTTTGGAGTTCTTGTTGCAATTCTGGGGGTAAAACGTTCCAGTTAATTTCTTCATGGCTGGAGGAGTGGCGCAGGTTAACGCGCTCTCTGACACGGGTATTGCGGCGATCGCGTCCGTTTTCGAGTAGCGCGTAATATACTCTCTGCATGAGCAAATCTGGGTAACGTCGCAAGGGAGCGCTAAAGTGGACATATTGCGGTAGTGCCAGACCAAAGTGAGATCCTTTGGTGGTGCTGTACGCAGATGGCTTGAGTGTATCTTGTAATAAGTAGGTAAGAACTTGCTCAGAGGGAGATTCGCCAAAAGCTGTGGTCAAATGTTGATAATCTAAGGGTTGGATATCTGCTTCTGGATCTAGTGTGAGGTCAACGCCTAAATTGACTGCCAATTTCAGCATTTCCTGGACATCTTCGACATCGGGTGTGCCTTGGACTCGCCAGATGGCGGGAACACCAAGGGCATTTAAGTGAGTTGCTACCAGTTGATTAACTAACAGCACCAACTCCGTGAGTAGCGATCGCACTGGTAAATCATTCACCACCACAGCCCCGAGAATCCCCTCATCATAGTAAGCGTTTTGGCTGGGTGGCAGATTCAACTGGAGGCTACCACGAGTCAACCGTACCTGTTTCACGGCTGTTTGCAAGGCTTGGAGGTCTTGCATTATCTGAGAAACCTGTGGAGATTGATCTTGAGATTGGCCTGTAAGAATTGCCTGGGCTTGTTCTGTACTCAGTGCAGTCTCTACATTGATCACACTGGGTTGAATTTCCCATTCCAACACTTGTCCTGATTGGGGATCGATTGTAATTAAAAAAGAGATGGTTAAGCGATCACTCCCAGGTACTAAAGAACAGCGTTCTGCCACAGTTGCGGGCAACATTGGCAGCACTAATTCTCCCAGATACACTGATTTGCCTCGTTTGAGTGCTTCTCTATCTAGGGGTTCATCAGGTTGGACATAGTGAGAAACATCAGTGATATGAACGCCCAAAAGCCAATTTCCAGCTAAGTTTTTTTCTAAACTAAAAGCGTTTTCTATAACTTTGGTGTCGCCATTTACTCCTTCAATGGTGAGAGTAAACAAATTACGTAAATCTAACCGATTTTTCAGGTCTGCTTTGAGCAGCTTTTTGGGCAACTTGGCGGCTGCATCTTGGACATTATCCGGGAAAGTGCGGGAAAGGTCGTGTTTGCATGTTACCAAATCTATATCAGCAGCGGCTTCGGCATCGCTGCCGAGGATTTGCACGACTCGACCAAGGGGAGGATATTGTGCCAACGGGTAACGCAAGACTTCCACATGAACAAGGTGATCGATCGCTTCTTCCAACTTCGCCCCGTTAGGTTGGATCTTGAGCTCAAACAGCAATCGATCATCTAAAGGCACAGCCCTAAAACCGCTTTCCACCTGCTTAATTCGTGCCAGTAACGTGTGGTTGGAACGTTCTAGAATCAGCTTCACCTCCCCTTCGGGAGAGCGACGGCGACTGCCTTCTTTGAGAACTCTGACCAAAACGCGATCGCCATTCCAAGCATTACTCAGATGACTTTCGCGAATGTAAATATCCTCAGCTCCTTCCACATCTTGAATAGCAAAGCAAAAACCTTTACTAGAACAACGGAGTTTTGCCTCGATTATTCCCTCTTCTGAGACACGGCGGTACTTGCCGCGTTCTTTTACTAAAATACCGATTTTTTCGAGAATATCTAAAGCAATGTGAAGTTTTTGTAAGCTTTTTTCATCTTCACAACCAAGTTTCTTTTCCAAAACTTTCCGAGCTACCAATTTATCATCGGTGAAATTGGCAAGGAGTGTAGCGATTGAAAATTCCATGCAGTGAACCGACCTTTGGTCAAAACATCATTTGTTGTTTAATCTGGTTCTTTCCTGTATACCCTCACGGCTTCTTACAGAAACAAGCTGGAAACGACCTGCCCTGAGACTAAGCTTCCTAAGTTCTAAGGAAAGGAAGCCCAACCCAGCAAGAGCAACAAACTACTCCCGCAGTTCCGAGCAAAAGAAGCCGACCCACGGACAACTCTGGGCGTCTACGAACTTCTCACTGCACGATGCTCTCAGAGTTCGCCTGCGTTTAAGTCCCTTCACCTAACCAAACTTCAGATTGCACGCCTGATTACAATTTAGCCCCGCTAGGTAATTACGCGACGGGTTTTTGAGAAGCTGGATTTAGAGAATCCATGCTGCCCAAAAGCGCTATGCAGCGGAGCCACTGCGGTCTTCTCCCTTGGCGTTAGCCTCTCCCAAAGGGAGAAGGGGAGACGCTAAAAGCGATAGCGCAGCCTAAAGTCTTTGGCATAGCTTCGCTTAGAGCGAGTCTGCGAGCGTCTGGGGTCTCCCCAAGTAGAGCAAGTGGCGTGGAAACTACAGGTGTTTGATTGTCTAAAGTGAAGGTAATTTTACGCCATTAGACTCTGATTTTTAACTAGGAGGAACTGCCGGTGAACCCAATTTTCCCACATGTAGAATCGGTAACAATTAGGTGAGCAGCTTGATAAGCAGTGAGGGTGAACCTTATCTCCATTATTGTAGATTTAGAGCGCACTTCCAGAAAATAGTTCTAGATAATGAGTTGGGTAATCAGTATAGCATTGCGGCCAAGACTACCCAGGTAAGTTAGCACTAGCCAAAAATTTCCTCAAAAAAAAGCTACTGCTACAATTGGGATACAAGGCAAAGCAAGAATATAACCTTGATGGCTCAGAGCAGAGAATTATACCTGCTCATCGCCTGCCAAGAAACTGATTACACATACTAAGCAATTAAAAATGTTCGCGTAGCGTCTCATAGAGAAAAAATGCAATATTGGTAAGCATCCTGGGTATCGAGTGGATGTAAATTAAAGTAAGAGCAGTTTACCTCGCTTGAGCATACAGGTAGTATCGACCCCGTTATTAAAAATATTTAGATTGGTAGCAGTATTATGTTGGCTCAATTCCAGAGCTTGTATCCCAAGGGCAGTCTGATTTCTGAATTAGTGCAAATTTTTCAAGGAAAATATATTGTCCGGGCAAGCGTGCAAATTGAAGGCGTAACCCGTGCTACGGGTATGGCAGCAGCAGAAACAGTAGAAGCAGCAGAAGACCAAGCCAGAACTAGGGCACTGATAGTTTTGGGTATTGCAAATGCGCCACCCGAATCAGTGGCATTTACCTCAAATCCAATTTCCCCGGCGCAGCTAAACCCTTCCTTGAACACCAAAGGTGGATTGAATGAGTCTGCTGCCTACTCCTCTGCAAAAGATGAAGATTTTGTTGGTAGTCAATGGTCAGTGGTCAGCGACAAAGAAATATCTATGCCGCCTTCCAAAGTACGGAACATCAAACCAGAAGTAGTAACAAACACTAACGAACAGTACGGCTACAGTAATCCTACGCCCCTATCAAGCGATACCTATAGCCAGGATTTAAGTGAAAACTTTCCTGTAACTGCTAACCAGGAGCTAGAATTTGATCCTCCACTTGAAGACTTGGAAATAAGCTTTGATAACCAGGTGGAAAATCAGACCTTTCCAGCAATTTCTGCCAATAATGTCACACCTTTTACACCCCGGAGTTACAGTCCTCAAGAGGATGTCGCTATCCCTTCAGGGACAGGAAAGAGAAAGAAGAAAGCTGAACCCGTGGATTTATCGGATGTAATTGCTAAAACAGATGTCGAACTTCAGCGCTTAGGCTGGACACCAGAACAGGGACGAGAGCATCTAATTAAAACCTACGGTAAGCGCGGGCGAACTTTGCTGACTGAAGAAGAATTACACGGATTCCTCAAATACCTCCAATCTGAGCCAGACCCATTAGCGGGATTTTGATTAGTCATTAGTCATTAGTCTTTTGTAATCGGTAAGGGTCAATCAGAAAAGACATAGGCTATTGAAATACTAATGAAGCTATGGAACCGGTAAATTTTTCTGAAGTAATTGCTCAAATAGATATCGAAATGCAGCTACGAGGCTGGACAACAGTCCAGGGACGGGAATATCTTAAAAAAACTTATGGGAAGCGATCGCGTTTTTTGCTGACCGAAGAGGAATTGCACGAATTCCTGCACTACCTGCAATCTCAGTAGTCAGACCCAATAGCAGGATTTTGATTTCCAACTCGTAAATCGAGTTTTGAACTTGTAAATCGAGTTTTGAAATCGTAAATTAGCTTCAGAACTTGTAAATCAGGTTTTTAATTCAAAAATATGATTTAAAAATCATCAAGCTCTTAGTTTATACAAATTACAGCAAATGTATCTGCATTTCTCCTGATTGCTAATTTTAAGGCTTTAAAAGTTCTGTAGCTTTGATGTGGCTGGTGCATCCTATTTTTTCAAATTGGTATTAAGTACTTGAGCAGGCCACAATACGCTTGTATAAGCCTTTTTCTCTCCCCCTGCCTCCTCTGCTTTCCCTGCTCAAGAACAGCCTGTCTAAACAGATAAATTTCCTTAACCCAAGCGTATTGGAGCAGGCGACCCATTCCAAAAATAACCCCTCTTCATAAGTGAAGAGGGATTATTTTGGGGTTTAAGAGAATTAAAAGTGGTAAATCACCATTTACCAATCGTGACTATTAATTAAGAACAGCAACTGCTGGACGGCTACCAGCTGCGTGACGGTCAATCACTTGGTCAATCAAACCATATTCCCTAGCTTCCTCTGGCGACATGAAGAAGTCACGTTCAGTATCTTCAGCAATCCGCTCAATTGGTTGACCTGTATGTTCAGCTAAATAGTCGTTTAGCCGCCGCTTGTGATACAGAATTTCCCGCGCCTGAATTTCAATATCAGTCGCCTGTCCTTGAGCGCCGCCTAAAGGTTGATGAATCATAATCCGAGAATGGGGTAGACTCATCCGCTTACCCTTAGTACCACCACTTAGGAGGAAAGCGCCCATACTCGCCGCCAATCCGGTACAAATTGTACAGACATCAGGGCGAATGTGTTTCATAGTGTCAAAAATGCCCATACCAGCCGTCACTGAACCACCGGGAGAATTGATATACATATAAATGTCTTTCTCCGGGTCTTCAGCATCCAAATACAGCAGTTGGGCAACAATCAAGTTAGCAATGTTGTTGTCAACTTGTTGTCCCAAAAAGATGATGCGCTCACGTAACAGCCGTGAGTAGATGTCAAAGGCGCGTTCACCTCGACCCGATTGTTCAATAACGATAGGAATCATGGAAGCGTGTTTGTGGCTACTTTAAATACATTTTATCGGTGACAGCACGAAACTGGGGCTGATCTCTACTGTTCCCAGGTAGATAGAAGTAAATCTTTCCCATTCTGCTTTATCTAACAAGGGAGCAAAAAGTGCTTATGCAATAGATTTAACCTGTAAGGGCACTTTTTAATCGCAAAAGCTGTCTAAAAGAATATCCCTATTTAGGGAAGAATAAATCAAAAACTCCAACTCTTGCCAATCTCATGTTTCGGCTTTTGCTGTACAACCTTGGCGATGTGGTAATTAGACCGATAACCGAAATCCGACTTGCTTAGGGAATTACGTTAAATACTCAGTAACATTTTAAACATTTTTTTAGGATTTACCTCAGCAATTATTAAGTTATTTTTGTTAGATTCGGTAAATCGGTAATACGAGGTGTATTTAGAATAACTAGTCATACTTGAAATGCTATCCACCCAGAGAGAGACGTGCCATGCTGGAAAAACTTGTACAAGCCGCCATCATCACCTTCTTGCTCCACCTGATAGCAGGACTTAGCCCGAATATTTTGATTCAGACAAAGACAGCATCACCTGTGCCAGAAACGCCACCAAATATTGTTAGCTTGCTATTGCAATCTATTCAGTAAGAATGTTTCACAATTTGCACAGGTGTAAGTAAGTCGGCGCAAATAAACCGAACTGTATAAAGAAAAGTAAAGCTTTATGATTGCCTTGTAGTGAGCGCTCTAGCGCTAAAGCGCTCACTACAAACCTGGAGTTTTTTACAACAACTTACTTAGGCGATGCCAAAGACATGCACTACTACCTCCTACTTAAGGAGTAATGGGTTTCTTGCTTATGTACATAGCCGTCTAGGCTAACACTCCTGGGAACAGGGTAGACTGAGCAAAGAAGGCAACTACTTGCATTTGATCATGACTAATCGCCTTGCTGAAGCTAAGAGCCTTTATCTCCGCAAACACGCCGAAAACCCGATTGATTGGTGGCCTTGGTGTGACGAAGCACTTGCAACTGCAAGAGCGCAAAATAAACCGATTTTTCTCTCTATTGGCTACTCTAGTTGCCACTGGTGTACTGTCATGGAAGGCGAGGCTTTTTCTGATATTGCGATCGCCCAGTACATGAATGCCAATTATCTTCCCATCAAAGTAGATAGGGAAGAAAGACCTGACCTCGATAGCATCTATATGCAAGCTTTGCAGATGATGAGTGGTCAAGGGGGTTGGCCTTTAAACGTATTTCTTTCCCCAGAAGATTTAGTGCCGTTTTACGCTGGTACTTATTTCCCTGTAGACCCACGCTACGGTCGTCCGGGATTTTTGCAAGTACTGCAAGCCCTTCGCCGTTATTACGATACAGAAAAAGAGGACTTACAGCAACGCAAAGCTTTAATTATTGAGTCTCTGCTCACGTCTGCGGTGTTGCAAGATGGTACAACAGATGAGCTTGAAGACCGGGAATTACTCCGCCAAGCTTGGGAAACCAGTACAGGCATAATTACCCCTAGTCAATCTGGCAACAGTTTTCCGATGATTCCCTACACAGAATTAGCACTGCGGGGAACTCGATTTAATTTTGAATCCCGCTATGATGGCAAGCAAGTTTGTACCCAGCGGGGACTAGATTTAGCGCTGGGAGGTATTTATGACCATGTAGGCGGTGGCTTTCATCGCTATACTGTTGACCCTACTTGGACAGTACCCCACTTTGAAAAGATGCTCTACGACAATGGACAGATTGTGGAGTATTTAGCTTCTTTGTGGAGTGCAGGAGTACAAGAACCAGCGTTTGAGAGGGCAGTTGCTGGTACTGTACAATGGCTGAAGCGGGAAATGACCGCGCCTGAAGGTTACTTCTATGCTGCTCAAGATGCCGATAGCTTCACTGAACCCACGGCGGTAGAACCAGAAGAAGGAGCCTTTTACGTCTGGAGTTACAGTGAGCTACAACAATTGTTAACGCCTGAAGAATTAACGGAATTACAACAACAATTTACTGTTACCGCTAACGGCAACTTTGAAGGACGTAATGTTTTGCAAAGACGCCATTCAGGTCAATTGAGTGCAACGCTGGAAACATCACTGAGCAAGCTGTTTACTGTTCGCTATGGCGTCAGTTCTGAGTCACTAGAAACTTTTCCCCCAGCTCGTAACAACCAGGAAGCAAAAACCACTAACTGGCCAGGTCGCATTCCCTCAGTGACAGATACGAAGATGATTGTCGCTTGGAATAGCTTGATGATTTCTGGGCTAGCTAGGGCTGCTGGGGTTTTCCAACAACCGTTATATCTGGAATTAGCTGCACCAGCGGCGAATTTTATCTTGGAAAATCAGTTTGTCGATGGGCGTTTCCACCGACTCAACTATCAAGGAGAACCAAGCGTTTTAGCGCAGTCTGAAGATTACGCCTTTTTTATTAAAGCTCTCTTGGATTTACAAGCTTCCAACCCTGAGCAGAAGCAATGGTTAGAAAAAGCGATCGCTATCCAAGATGAATTCAACGAATTTCTTTGGAGTGTGGAATTAGGTGGTTATAATAACACATCAAGTGATTCTAGTCAAGATTTAATTGTACGGGAGCGTAGTTATGCTGATAATGCCACACCATCAGCCAATGGAATTGCGATCGCTAACCTTGTCCGTCTCGCCCTACTCACCGATAATCTAGATTATTTGGATTTAGCAGAACTTGGTTTGAAAGCTTTTAGGAGTGTCATGCATCGCGCTCCTCAAGCTTGTCCCAGTTTATTTATAGCTTTGGATTGGTATCGGAATTCTACCTTGATTCGCAGCACAACTGAGCAAATAAACTCTTTGAGCCCCAAGTTTCTGCCAGTGGCTGTGTTTGCTATAACATCTGATTTACCAGAGGGAAGCGTTGGATTAGTTTGCCAAGGGATGAAGTGCCTTGCACCAGCAGAAAGTATAGAGCATTTATTGCAGCAAGTAGAGAAAAGTCAGGTGAGAGCGTGAAATAGTTTTATTTCTCCCAACTAGAATGTTACCAGCAGGTCATCCAATCTTGATCATATACTTTCTGCGCGGTTGCTCATTTGATCCCGTATAGTGATGATACCTAAACAGACCAAGGATTAACCATTACAACCCCTGTCCCAGCAAAATCTTTTTCGTTACGGGTGACAAGTGATAAAGAGTTGTGAATTGCAATCGCAGCAATAAGAGAATCCATGAGAGGTAAAGGTCACCCATTTTGTTCTAGTTGCCCGACTAAATTTCCCCACAAAAACATTGTTGGGACATCTATATTTAAGATTCTTTGTTGAAAGCGATTAGGCAAGGTTTCATTCAGCCAAGTTGTTAGAGATTCTTTCCGCTTAGATGCAGTAATTTTGCTGATGCCTTTAGCAATTTCGCCAATTGTGATGACGCTAAGGTAAAGTATTTCTGGCACTTGAGCATCTAGCCAATCTAAAACTTGTTGATTTGGTTGTTTGGCAGCAAATTCGGAAATCACGCAGGTATCAAGGAGGTAGGTCATGGGGTAAAGGCATCGCTCTTAAGGGTGCGATCTCGACTAAGGTCAAGTTCTTCGGTGAGTTCAGCCAAGGGGGATTAACGAAAAAACTCTGAAAGTTTGCTTGGTTGATCTAGGTGGATGTTGTTGTGTGTGGTCAGGCTTTGGGCAAGGAGTTGGATGATGTACAGTTTATCGTTGGGGGAAAGCTGAAGGAGTTGTTGTTCGAGTTCTTGGATAGCCATGATGGGGTTTAAGTAGAAGATAAATTTATTCTACTTTCAGCGTCAGGGGTTAATTTAGTTTGACTCGTTTTTTACCCTCTATTTTTGTGACGAATGACTATTAACTCATGTAGCAAGTTAACCGCCATTGTATTAGCAGGCGGTAAGAGTTCTCGCATGGGTCAAGATAAAGCCTTGATTCCTATTCAAGGAGTGCCGTTGTTACAGCGAGTTTGTGGGATTGCTAAAGGCTGTGCTGATACTGTTTATGTAGTAACTTCTTGGCCGGAACGCTATCAACACTTGCTTTTGCCTGGTTGTCAGTTTATCCGGGAAGTGCCCATGTCTGGAGAATCTCTTGCCCAGGGGCCTTTATTTGGGTTTGCTCAAGGATTAGCCAAAGTACAGACAGATTGGGTGCTGTTGCTAGCTTGCGATTTACCGAAGTTGCGGGTTGAGGTGTTGCAAGATTGGGTAAGTAGACTTGATCGCGTGGGCGATAATGCGATCGCAGCTTTGGCTGATCATCCTAAAGGCTGGGAACCTCTGTGTGGTTTCTATCGCCGTCGCTGTTTACCACAGCTCCTAGAGTTTATCAACCAAGGGGGGCGATCGTTTCAGCAGTGGCTTCGGCAATATCCTGTAGAAGTTTTGCCCTTAGCAGAACCAGAAATGCTGTTTAACTGTAATACACCAGAGGACTTGGCTTTAAGTTAATTCATGTCAAAAAAGGTAAAAACTTAATCGTGAACTTAACCTGCGGAAACTCTGGTAATAAAGTCATTCTTCGGATCAGGTCTGAGCGCGTGAATTATAAGTGTTAATTAAAGCTAAAATTGGGATTGGCAGTATCAAAAGTGAAATTATCCATTTACGCTTCATTTTTATAATTATTAATATTTTTACTTATAATTTTACCTTCTCTGCGCCCTCTGGTAGGAAGAGGCTGTGCTTGCACTCACAATTAAATCTCTACCTCAGCCATGAGGCATTGGCTGAAGTAGAAGCATTTTCAATTGCCTATTCAACGTTTTAGCCCTAACGTGGAACTGCTAACTATATGTATTAAGGACGCGAGGAGTGATCATGAGGCAGACACAGGAGCTAGGACAGATTATCATCCTGAATGGTGCCCCACGATCAGGGAAGTCGAGCATTGTCGCAGTCATCCAGGAGACATTTAATGGTCTGTGGATGAACTTGGGTGTCGATAGGTTTATGCAAATGACTCCCGCACGATACCTGCCTGGGATCGGTCTGCGGCCAGGGGGAGAACGCCAGGACATTGAACCCCTCGTTCCCATTCTGTACAGCGCCATGTATGAGTCCATCGCCGCCCACAGCCGCTTGGGTTTGAATGTCGTGGTTGATGTCGGACACCATGACGCCTACGCAAGGGAGCGGGGTATTCTGGCCGATAGTGCCCGGCGTTTGAACGGATTGCCGGTCTTGTTCGTAGGCGTTCGCTGCCCCATCGAAATCATTATGGAACGACGACAAAACACTCCTCGGAACGTAGTCAGTGCTGCCGACTCCCCGATACCACATCCAGTTCAGTTATGGCAACGTGAAGTCCACATCCCTGGCATATATGACCTTGAAGTCGATACCTCGTTGTTAACTCCGGGTGCGTGTGCCGAGGTGATACGCCAGCACCTCGCAGATAGTCCAGTATCGTCGGCATTCCAACGACTCGCTGCTCACTATACTTAAGCTGTAGTTATGACTGTGTTTATTATATTTGGTATGAATTTGTAAAGTGTTAGGACTTACGCAAAAATAACGTAATTTCGTCATTACGAGCGATAGCGAAGTAATCCCTCCTGACGCTCTTATTGCTTCCCTACACTTTGTTTCGGTCGCAATGACAATATCGGCGTTGCGTAAGTCCTAAGTGTGTGATTCTATAAGGTGAAAGTTGAAAGGGAAATTCAATCCCTTTCACTACTTGTGTAAGAAATTTACTTAACTCGACAGAATTTGCGATCGCTATCACTCTCAGGATATTGCCAAGAATAAGCAAAATGGCTAACTCCCTTCAGTTGGGGGGCGAATTGGCGAAGTGCCTGCATTTGCGCTTCTAGGGAGGGACGATTACTAACGGATTTTCCCCACACACCAGCTAAGGCAGGGATTATCTGCGTACCCGGTTTTGCCATACTCAAAACCCGTTGCACTTGCGACACAATACAACTGACATTACCGCAATTCCCGTAAGACATAGGATGCCACTCTAATGTAGTCGGGAACCGATCCCAAGGTTGCAAACGGGAATCATACCCTTGTCCTACAGTTTGGTTGCCATTAGGGAAAAACACCACGCCTGTGGGAATACCTTGCTGCTTTGCTGGGTAACTAGCTATGGTGACAAAATCTAGAATTCCTTGCATGGCGTGGGCAACGGCAAGCTGCCACAACTCCCATTGTAAAAGTGGTTGTCTGTCGGTTGCAGACAGGATTGACTTTTGCGTTGATGGCAGAGGGCGTCCTTGCCAAAGGGGTTCTCCTTCTTGAGGATAAAGTTTATCAACTTCTGCTATATCTCCGCTAGTGACGTATCCTTTACTCAAAAAGCGGCGAATCAACTCCAGTCCTTTGTAATTCTGTGCCCGTTTAAATAAAGCTTCTTGAATTGCAGGAGTAAATAGCCATAAATCTGAAACTTTGGTGGCGATAGAATCACTTCCTGCTTGTCGGGGATAGCGCACGTAGTCCAATAGCAAGCCATCTGGGCGACGGCGCAAAACTTCTCGTGCTAATTGGTAGTAATCGCGTTTTGCTTGCAGGTTGTAGGGATCGATAAATAGTTGAGAACCGTTATCTACAACATATAGGCTGGTTTGACCTTTGCCATTACGAGCGATCGCTGCTTCTCTATCTCGGCGCAGGGCGTAAGTATAGCCGAAATTTGTGGTAAACATCCAGGCGTAGACCTTCAAACCGCGTTGCCGACCTTTTTTAATTGCTGTGGCGAGTAAATCGGCGTTTTCTGATCCTGGAGTGCGAATCACAGAAGGCCAAACCGTTGGGTTAGCTTTTGCTGGCAATAATACCTGCCCGTCGTAAAATACTTCTAAATAAACTTGGTTATACCCACCGTTGACAATTCGATCCATAACCTGATCAATTATTCCTGGGTGAATGTCACAGGGATACACGCGCAACCAAATGGCTTGGGTTTGAGGCCAAGTCCGAGTGCGGCACTCCTGTAATTCCTGTGCCTGTTCTTGTAGCAAGTTTTGGTAGCGCGTTTGAGCATCTTGCTTACCTTTGAGGGCTGATAAACGTAAGTTTTCTTTTTCTTGCGCCGCTGCTGATGGTAACTGACAATACTGGGTTACTTGCGCCCTTGCTGGTTCGGTTCCAAAGTTAGGCAGCAACGAACTACTAGTGAAAACAACAGCGAATAGACGCCGCCAAAATAATGTTGATCTTGCAACGTTCAAGCGATGGTTAGACATACCTACCAGTAGATGGACACAATAATCATCGACCCCAATTCAGATAATTGTAGGCAACGTGTATCGAATTATATAGTTAAGTAGTAAAGGTTTTAAAACCTATTTTTTCAAGACTGCCAAAGGCCTATTTGTGTTGCCACATTTTTTTATAAAGACATAAACCCATACAGGGCTGTATAAAAACAGTTTAATACGCAGCAAGTTTAGTCTCCTATTAGGGAGATTTTGCCTCTACCTTAGTTAGTGAAAATCTGTCAAAACCAGTCGGATTTTTGAACCAAGAATACCCTGACTTTTAGCTCTTGTCATTGCTGGCTTACCGCTACGCATATACGCAACAATGGCAAAGTCAAGCCAAGTTAACTAAAAGCTACATTTGCTATTTTTGAATATGGTGCTGAGTATGCTTCTTATGCCATTCTTACCCCAGAAGGAATTTTAATATGTATCGTCGTTGGCTCTTATCTGCTTTAGCACTTTTGATGAGTATAGTTTTAGCTGCTTGCACGACTCCAACCACTCAGCAGCCACAAACAAAAGTCACAAACCCTACTGAGGTAACAAACACAAATTCTCAGCAATTACCAAAAGGATCAGCAAAAAGAGTTGTTGCTCTTTCTCCTCTTTCTGCTGACATTATCTCCCGACTTGATCAAACAAAAATTGTCGGAATCACTGGTAGCAAATTATTTAAGAATGACTCAAGATTCAAGGATATTCCCCACGTTAGTGAAGGGCAAAGTCCGCCAAATTTAGAAAAAGTGGTAGCGCTCAAACCAGATTTAGTTATTGGTGCAGAAGGTTTTTCTAACATCCCAATTCAAAAACTTCAGCAGCTAGGAATTCCCACCTTTCTCACTAAGGTAAATAACTGGGAATCTCTAGAAGAACTTACTAAAACACTGGCTAAATCAATTGACGCTGATCCTCAACTTTTGTTAAATCGTTATAAAACTTTCTTGCCAGAAAAGGCAACTCCGGGTTTTTCTACTCTAGTGCTGGTTAGTCGTCAACCAATTTTAGCCCCGAATAAAAATAGTTGGGCAGGGGATTTGCTGGCGAAATTCCAGGCGAAAAATATAGCAGCAGATTTACAAGGAAAAAGTCCAATTCCTGGCTATGTGACGCTTTCGGCTGAGAAAGTTTTAGAAGCAAATCCAGAGGTGATAATTTCAGTTAATCCTCCGCAAGGAAATTCGGAAGTAACGCTTTTAGATTCGCTAAAAAAGGAAGCTTTTTGGCAGCAACTGCAAGCAACTAAAAATAACCGAGTTTATGTGTTTGATTATTATGGTCTGGTGAATCCAGGTAGTATAGATGCAATTGAAAAGGCTTGTGAGCAGCTTAAGCAAGCATTGTTTGCACCACAGGGCACTTAGCTCAATAATCAGAGAACGTCGCAGTCAATCAAGGATGCATTTATCGGAGGTTAGGACTCCTGTTTGACTTTTGAACAAAATTTTAGATAAAACCCTGATAAAACAGGCTTTTCAGTCTTAGTATATTTTTAGAAATCAAATCGGAGTTCTATATTAAAGAGTATTCTTTACTTATGGATACCAGTATTTAAAAATGCAGATTGCTAAACTTCTCAAAAACTTTTGGCGATGGGTTCGTTGGTTGTTGATAAGTTTTGGTAGCGCGTTTGAGCATCTTGTTTGCCTTTGAGGGCTGACAAATGTAAGTTTTCTTTTTCTTACGCCGTCGCTGATGATAACTATTAGTGATATAGATTCACATTCATGCCGATATTTTTCAGAAAAAATTCTACCCTAATCTGGAATTGCATATCATCAAGCTGTATAACATACAAGTACAAGGTTATAAGGCTATTTACCTGTAACGTGACACTACAAATTACTATCAACACTTGAAGGAACAAAAAATGTCTAATGATCCTTTTGAGAAATCATTTAGGGTTGCTATATATTCCTCAATGTGCCTCCTTTAATCTTCGTACTGTTTCTCTTTGCTTTTACTTACAAACAGTTTCTTACATTCAAGAGAATGATATGAATTTTCTTCAAATGCTCAGTAATCTATGGCGATCTTTCAAAGCCTGGTTAGTCAAAAGTATAAGGCTAAATCGATACTCAATTCGGGGATATCGATTTAAAAGATTCATGAATAATAACGGTTCATCATCGATAAGATTGCCACTGACGGCTCAAATTGACCAGAGCATTCTGTACATCACGCTTGCTCGCCCAGCCGTACTCAATGCCATTAACCTGGAGATGGCTGAGTTGTTGCAGCAACACCTGATTGAAGCAAGACAGAATCCGGCAATTCGAGCTATCGTGATTACGGGTAAAGGGCGTGCTTTCTGTGCTGGGGGAGATTTGAAGTTCGCCGTTCAAGCAAATCCTGATACTCCGGGCGATTCATTTTTAGCTTTAACTGCTGTGCTGCATCAGTGTATTGAAGAAATCCGCACCACACCAAAGCCTGTGATTGCTTCGATTAATGGAGTCGCAGCAGGGGCAGGCTTATTCCTAGCATTAGCTTGCGATTTACGGATTATGGCAAAGTCGGCTTACCTGAAGCAGTCCAATACATCCTATGGATTGCCTACACCCGCTGGTGGGTCGTTTACCCTACCTCGTTTAGTGGGAATCGGACGAGCTATGGAAATCATTATGCTGGATCAACCGCTCAATGCCAAAGCCGCTCATCAACTTGGTTTAGTGAATCGGATCGTTCCTATTCATAAGCTGATTGAGAATACCCAAGCATTAGCAAAGCGCGTTGCCCAAATGCCAATCGAAACATTGGGGCACATGAAGCAATTAATCAACCAGTCTTTTGATCACACCCTGAACCAACAACTCGCAGCAGAACGTCAGACAATGGCGATTTGCGCCAATTCAGCTGAAGGACGAGAGGGACTGTCCGCGTTCTTGCAAAAACGGCGTCCGGTGTTTTTGAGTAATCCAGAATAATTGGACTTTTGGACAAAAAAGATTTGTTCGCGGAAAGGTTCGCGTTCGCGATTGACAAAAAATTCTTTATTCATAATTTCAAATCTTGTTTCCAGGTTCTACCTTGAATGATAAATAGAGGAGGCAAAGTCTCCCAATAGGCATTCCCAGTCTCTGACTGGGAACGAGGGAACGAGGCAAAAAATATAAAATTGACCCTACTTTTAATCCTTTGTAGAACTAATTGGTTTTTGAGCAAAGGGGATATTTTTTTTACCTTGAGGAGAAGCACCTCCAAGGCTGCGGAAATACAGTCCTCCAATGGTGAATAAAAAGATCACATATCCCACTGCTTGTACAAGATAGAGATTCTCTGTATAACCAAATAAAGATTTGAGGATGATGCCAGGAAACTGTTCGTCAGGCAAGATTGTGGAAGTATTTGAAACCATTGGCCCCAAAATACAGGAGTGGACTTTTGTAAAACGTTCGTAATAGAAACAAAGGCTTTCTGTGGCACGACTGCTAAGGGCAAGGTTAGCCACAGCGTCGTCAAAATGTTTCAAAGCTGAAACTACCAACCCAGCGACAATCAACACTAATAAAACGCCCATTACCTGGAAAAACTGGCGGATGTTAATTTTGACACCCCATTTAAATAGCAGCACCCCAATGGCAGATGCCGCTACCAAACCACCAATAGCACCCAACGCTGGCATTAATCCCTGTTGAAAATTAGCAGCAACGAACAGAACAGTTTCAAAGCCTTCGCGGACAACGGCAACTAAAATTAAAATAAAAACACCCCAACCAGCATTTGAGTTTTGTGTCAGTGCTTGTGTAACTGCTCCTTCAACTGTAGCTTTCATAAATCTGGCTTGTTTGGTCATCCAGATTAGCATCCAACTGAGCATTGCGATCGCTAACACACTAAACACACCTTCTAGCCCTGGCTCAACTACGGAGGTGTATTGAGGATTCACTGCTCCCAATACTTGAATTATCCAACTGAATAGCACACCTATTAAGGCACTGACGACAATGCCAACGCCGACACCAGCATATACCCAAGAGTTGAGTCGTGATTGTTTAGCTTTTTGGAGCAAAGCTAGCACAATACCAACAACAAGGGCAGCTTCTACTCCTTCTCGGAGTGTTATTACAAAGGTAGGTAGAGCACTACTAAAATTCATCTTTTGTCCTTTGTCTTTTGTCCCTGTTGCTTGCGCGTCTCCCTTAGGAGAAGTTCTTATAGTCGGAAGCCAAAGATTGAAAAATCCAGAGCGGAGATTTTCTCTGCTCCGGTTTTTCGCTCCGTTCATACTTCTATCTTTGTCATTAATCCCTAGCCAATAACTAATATACCTCTTGCAAAAGTCCCAAAATCAGGTATGTCATTCTGTTCGAGCAGCGTTCCCGCAGGGTACGAAACGCAGTGGAGAGAAGAATCTCACTAGATGTATCGCTCCGCTTAATATGACGATTTAAGCATTTATGCAAGAGGTCTAATGACTAATGACTAATGACTATTAACCAAAATCGCGTAGCATCTTTTTCAGTTCGAGATTATGCATCTCTTCTTGCCCAATCATGCCGCGAGCGAATTCTTCAAGATAAATGCTGGCATTGGTGACAGTTTCGAGCAGATCTTTATACAGATCCAATGCCTTTTTTTCATGGGATAAGCTTTCTGCTAAGATATCCTTGACTTTATGCTGGTAGGTTTCTTCCATTGGGGCAATTTTCAGGGAGGGATGCCCATCTAAACCAGTGAGAATTTCTCCCACTTGTTCGGCATGAAGTAAAGACTCACTTGCCTGTGCTTTGAAAAAAGCCACGATTGGAATACGGTTAGGACCAGTCACCATCAAAGAATAATGTGTATAGCGCACTACTCCTGCTAGTTCAAATTCCATGATGGCGTTCAGCAGGTCAATGGTCTTTTTCTGGTCAAGTTCTTGCATCAGTTGTTAGTTTAAGTAACGAATGGAGTTTAATTAGTTAGGAGTTAACAGTTAGAAGTGAAGAGTTGGAAGTTACGAGTTAACATATTGAGATTCATAACTCATAACTCATAACTCATAACTTCTAACTCCTAACTCGTAACTATTTCCTCATTTTAAACTCCTTACCCTACCCTTCCCATTAAATGAAAGTGTTATCGCTATGCTTGGGTATTGGATTTGTCAACCACTTTTTGAGAGTTTTCCTCAATGGTTTTCACTAGCTTGGTAACATCATTAGGAGTTTTGACTGCTTTCGCTGGTGGGATGGCGGCGGGCCAAACTTTTATTAGTTCAGCGAAACTAGCATCGATCGCTTTGTGTGCTTCGGGATCTGCTTGAGCTACTTGACTAGAAATTCCTTTGTATAAATCATTGGCGTAAACGACAAAACCACGAGAGTCTTGATACTCAATTGGGGCGGTTATTTTACCATTTGCGATCGCAGCGCCATATTCGGAGTTAGCTGAATCTAGCAATTCATTAATTACCTGTAGCACAAATCCTGGTTTTGAGCGTTGATCTGCTGGCAAAGCTGCGATCGCTCCATCAACTGCTTGCACTGAAGAAGTAAAATTAGTTTTAACTTTGCTATTTTTGGGATTAGATTTCACTAAATCTTGCAAACTCACCAAAGTTGTCTTAAATTCTTTGACTTTGCGTTCATTCAATTGTTCTTCTACATCAACGTAAATCTCCTCAACTGGATGTCCAATATGAGGTTCTGCCTGTTTCGGCTGATTTTGATCAAGTAGTTCTTGTGCTACCAAAAGATGCCCTTTCATTAAGCCTAATTTAGACATATAGTCAACATCTTTTGCCTCACCTGTAAGTACCACTTCCTGAACACCAACCTGGTCTTTAATTTGGTTGAACTGCTCTTGAGTAATTACTTTTTTACTAACTAAATCTTCTGGGCTGCCATAGGGGCGATTTGCCTGAATTTTGTTGGATAAAGCCGGGATACCTAGCTTGGCTTCAAACTTATCCAATTCTGACAATATTGCGGTGTTAATGTTAATTTTCTCTTTGCCACCATGACCACTATGACTGTTCTCACTTACTGCCTCTGTAGCTTGAGGACTAGTAACTGGTGCTGATGGATTTTCTGCGGTTGGTGTACTGCTACAGGAACTTAAGGTAACTATTGCCGCAGCTGCCACTGTTAAACAGATATAGCGAAATTTTTTCATTTCTGATCCTGGCACAATTTAAAAGGTATTGGTTCAAATGCTTCAAACTATTACTCAAACGTAGTTTGTTTAAGAAATCGTCATAAATTTTACTTTCGCATATAATGATATTTTTTATCAACTATTTGATTTAAAATTTTATTAATTACCAATTGTGTACCTTGTACTTAGCTTGAATAGAAATTACTAATTATTTTGTCATGAATTGTTAACAGTGTTTTGAGATTTGCTTTGAGCAACTACTTCAAATTGACCCATGCAACCGTTTTCTGCGATCGCATCTTGATGGGGATGGAACATATACTTACCTGGGTAGCGAAAAGCAAATTCCAAGATGTGCCTTTCTGCTATACCCATCGTAATCACATCTGCTTTCTCGCTAGGAGTCATACTCATGCCATAGCGATAGACATCAAAGAAGTTGGCGTGGAGGTGAAAGGTTACTGCCGGATCGTATTCAATGATGTTGAGAATATATAGCCGAATCAACTGATCTTGGTAAATAGGAATGGGATGATGCATGTAATGATGGGGCGAACCGTTGAAGGCATAATAATCATTATGGCCATCATCATTCACGTCATACCCAGCCATCACGAGTACAATCTCATCAGCCGGGGGACGCGCAGTCGGTGGATCGATGATAAACATTCCGTACAGTCCCTTGGCAATGTGACGAGTAACTGGTTCAATATGGCAGTGGTACAAGTGTACACCATAGGGTTCAGCATCAAATTCATAAATTGTGGCTTTGCCATTGCTGATTGGGCGAACCCCATCCATTTGTGCCGGATGAACGCCATGAAAATGCAAAGAGTGAGAATGTCCTGCTTTGTTGAGAAAAAGCACTCGCACGCGATCGCCCTGTTTTGCCCGTAGTGTTGGCCCTGGTATGCGACCGTTTAAATCCCAAATGTTGTAAGAGACAGCACTATTGAGATTTATGATGGAAGTACCCGCAGTTAACTGAAATTCCCGGATAGTCCGCCCATTTTCTTGCTTCAGTGTCCCATAATCAAAATCCCTTAACATCTTCATCGGGTTAGTACCGTCGTCTGGTGCTTCCATATCTAGTGGTGGGACTTTGACGATTGACTTACTTTGTAGATTTAGCGTCTGCCAAAGTCCAGCTGCACCAATCACTCCAGCACCTGCTAGTCCTAGCTTCAGTAATTCACGGCGGCTCCACGGTTTTTCGTTACCTAGAGCGAAGTTGTTGGGCATGACATTTAGTTACGGTTAGCACCAAAAAAGAATTGTAAAAGATTTGCAATTGCTAAATATTAGAGGAATTAATAATTATTGTCAATAATTTTATATTACATCAAAACTGCTAATTAAGTTGTTAAATCCAGAACAAGCAAGAATCAGTCTCGAAAAACTCTAATAAAAGTTTCTGAGTTTTAACAGTATTTATACGTTAATTTATGTATAAATCATATTTAGATAAAAATAATTAGTTCATGCCTATTCTTGATATAGCTTATTGCTTTCGGAGTATGTTGGAGAAACCTTAAATTTGAATGTTCAGAAAAATCCAATCAATATAAATATTTTGTTATTATAGCAACTATTTTACTATCACTTGGAGTGTTGGGTGGTTGGGTTATTGGTGGACAACAAGAAGAAATTGCACCACATTCAGTGCGCCTTTTATTAAGTGCATTGGCAGTAGTGGCTAGAGTAACCCTATTAGTTATCAACATTAGTGCAGAAGTTGCAGAAGGTCATGACAGTGAACACTACTCAAATAGTACCGAAGCGATGTCTACGACGGGCACAGCTGCAGCACCATCATCTCAAAAATCTCAGGGATTGGAAATTAGCCTTGACGGAGATAAAAATGCAACTGTCAGAAAACGTGCGAATTTAGCGTTACAGGTGGAAGATGCCACAATTGGGCAACCTATCACAGATGTAGCTTTGCAGGTAAAAGCGATCGCCACAGAACATAATTTAATAGGACTTACGCAAAAAACCTCTTAAACTCTTATTCCCACCGAAGCCTTTTTCGGCATTGCTATGGCGGTTGGGTTGCTAATATAGCACCGACGAACACCACAAGCAAGGAAAAATTAGTAATATCAGAGCTTTACTAAGGATTCCCGCTAAGACAAAGATGTGCATTAATAAATCAAAATAGTTGTGATCAAACCACACTATTTTTTTGTTAATGGGTTATATATATATAAACTATAAAAACCTAGTGTGTTAGGACAAGGTAAGTTATTGTATATAGCTGTCAAAATAATTCATAATTATTACCCCACGCATGTAGCTTGCCCGTTGCAGTATGTGCTTGCTCTAAAATATCGATGCACCTTGCATTTTTCCCATTGATAAATTAAGTTGCCTTGTCCGGAATTAGGAATTATAAATTAATAATCATTAGTCAAGCATTGATTAAATCAACTGGTAAATTACTCTAGGTTTTAAATATCCATAACAGCAATTAGTATTATGATGATAATTTTGCCTCTTGTCTCCTTAATTATGATTTTTTTGCTAATTAACAAAAATCGTAACGATTGGCGTGATTCGGTGATATTAGCATCTACTTACTGGGGAGTTTTACTCGCTGTAATCACAGAATTTTTGAGTCTTTTAAAATTAATTACTTTTGGTTGTATATTAGGAACTTGGGGATTAATATGTATCATATTAATTTATTTATACTTTCGGCTAAATCACAAAATAATTACGGCTTTTGAACCAAATAAGTCTTTTCAAATAAAGAAAGATATTAAAATTCAATCCTCTATCAATTTCTTGTTATACGGCACAGGTTTTGTTGTAGCAACAGTTGGATTAATTGCCATCATAGCACCACCTAATAACTGGGATTCTATGGACTATCATATGAGTCGTGTTGCTTATTGGATACAAAATTATAGCATTGCTAATTATCCAACAAGTTATACTCCACAGCTATATCAAAACCCTTGGTCAGAGTTCGTGATTTTGCATTTTAAAATTTTGAGTAATGGTGACTACTTCGCTAACTTAGTTCAATGGTTGAGTATGATTGGCTGTATTATTGGAGTGTCATTAATTGCAAAACAACTCGGAGCAAATTTACGAGGTCAAGTTTTCTCTGCTGTTGTAACTGCAACAATCCCTATGGGAATCTTGCAAGCTTCAAGCACTCAAAATGATTATGTGGTTGCATTTTGGTTAGTTTCTCTTGCCTACTACTTGCTATCAGCTATCCAAGCAAAACAAAGTGAGATTTGGACGAATTCCTTCAAGATTGGTAGTAGTATAGGATTAGCTATTTTGAGCAAGGGAACTGCTTATTTTTATGTATTTCCCTTCTTAATCTGGTTTGCTGTCCACCAGATTAAACGCTTACGCTGGCAAGCATGGAAGCCTGCTTTTATAGTAGTAAGTATATCTTTATTGCTTAATATTAGTCACTATTTACGTAATTATAATTTATTTGCTTCGCCACTTGGTGAACCAGGTGGCTATCGGAATGAAGTATTCGGTGTTAATATACTTATTTCTAATATTCTAAGAAATGTTGCTTTACATATAGGCACACCGATTGGTTTATGGAATGGAATAGCAAATAGATTAATTCAAATTATACATATATTTATCGGTGTTGACGTAAATGATCCTCGGATAACTTTTTCTAAGACATTTTTTGTACCAGGAGGTTGGGCAACAATTGGGATAATTGGTAATGAAAATAGTGCTGGTAATTTAGTACATTTAGCACTAATAATAATATGTTTGATTATTTTTATATCTCGAAAATCTATCTGGAAGCAAAATTATATTTTTGCTTATCTTATTACTACCATATCTACATTTTTGATATTTTGCTACTTGGTAAAATGGCAAGCCTGGAATAGTCGTCTGCATTTGCCTTTTTTTGTACTAATTTCTCCATTCTTAGGTGTTGTGTTATCTAAGCTAAAAAAGCATAAACTAGCAACTTTTATAATAACATTTTTACTAATATCATCATTAACGTGGGTATTTTTTAATAAATATAGACCTATTATTGCTAGCAACAATATATTCCAAACAAGTAGGATTGAGCAGTATTTCAGTAATAGGCCATACCTTCAAGTTACTTATACAGGAGCAGTTGAATTTTTAAATTCAAAAAAATGCTCGAATATTGGGCTATCAATGGGAAATGACCCTTGGGAATACCCTTTATGGGTACTTTTACAACAAAATAATCAAAAACTAGTTAAAATTCAACATGTTAATGTGACTAATATTTCCGCGATTTTAGAAAAAGATGATTCATATAAAGATTTTGAGCCTTGTGGGATAATTTCAATGGAAACTAAAAAAAGTAAACAAAAGAAATCTTTTAAGATTAATTTTAAGGGTAAAACTTATATTCGAGCTTGGGATTCTCCAGAGCTTGGTGTATTTATTAAGTAGAATTTTATTATTTACAAGATCAGAAAATTAATATTCACTGAGAAATTAGGAAAGTAATGCTGACAAAAATCGCTGTTGAAAAAATTCTTGAACGTGCCTTGATGGGGTACGATTTATCTCTCGAAGAGGGAGTGGTATTGTTAGAACAAACTGAGCCAGAGGTGATCGCAGCAATACGTGCTACATCCGACACACTCCGTCACACTCAAGCAGGCGATACGGTTACATACGTAATTAATCGTAATATCAACTTTACTAATATTTGTGAGCAGCACTGTAGTTTTTGTGCTTTCCGTCGAGATGATGGTGATATCGGTGCATACTGGTTAGATTCGGCGCAAATTTTGGAAAAGGCGACAGATGCGGTGCAACAGAGTGCGACGGAAATCTGTATGCAGGGCGGATTAAATCCACAAGCGCGGATAAATGGTAAATCTTTGCCCTACTATCTCAAGGTAGTGCAAACCATCAAACAGGAATTTCCTCAGATACATCTCCACGCTTTCTCTCCCCAGGAAGTGCAATTTATCGCCAGACTTGACGGACTTGAATATGCTGATGTGATCACTGCTTTGCGCGATGCTGGTGTTGGCTCAATGCCAGGAACAGCCGCTGAAGTGTTAGACGATAAGGTAAGGCGGATACTGTGTCCAGAGAAGATTGACACAGCCACTTGGCTAGAAATTGTCAGCACTGCTCATAAATTAGGCTTACATACTACTAGCACCATGTTATCTGGGCATATTGAAACCCACGAACAGCAAATCAAGCATTTAGAAAAATTGCGATCGCTTCAAAAAACCGCCGTCAATCAGGGATATCCAGCAAGGATCACAGAGTTTATTTTATTACCCTTTGTTGGACAAGAAGCGCCTAAATCCTTACGTCGCCGTGTCGGACGCGATCAACCAGTTTTGAGTGATGCACTGCTGCTAGGGGCTGTGGCGCGGATTTACTTGGGTAATTGGATTCCCAACCATCAGCAGAGTTGGGTAAAACTGGGGCTTGCTGGTGCAACAGAAGCCTTAGTTTGGGGTTGCAATGATATCGGCGGCACCTTAATGGAGGAGCATATTACCACAATGGCAGGTGCTTTGGGTGGTACGTGTATGGAAGTGGAAACTTTGCAAGCTGCGATCGCTTCTTTAGGAAGACCTTACCAACAAAGGGATACTCTTTATCAGAAAGTTAGGAGTCAAGTCAAAGACTCGCAAACGAGTATCTAAGTTAGATTAACGGAGTTTTCTAACTATTGACTCCTGACTCCTAATTCAGCACTCAGCAATAAATTGATCCCCAAGATACCAATCCAAGATAGGATGGACGTTGATTTACGTATTCTTTTACTTAATGCATATGAAGCGCTATTGGTCGCGTTTGCTTGCGCTGGTTTTGGTTGTAGCTATCGGCTTAATGGGCTGTTCTGGCAGTCCAGATAGCTTGACTGGGGATTATCGCCAAGACACCTTAGCTGTGGTCAATATTATGAGACAAGCTCTGGATCTATCACAAGATTCACCAAACAAAACAGCAGTTCAAGCAGAAGCGCGTCAAAAAATTAATGACTTTTCAGCTCGCTATCAGCGGGTTAACTCTGTTTCTGGTCTTGGCTCGTTTACAACCATGCGAACAGCCCTCAACTCCTTAGCTGGACATTACAGTTCTTACCCAAATCGTCCTGTACCCGAAAAACTGAAAAATCGTTTAGAGAAGGAGTTACAGCAGGTAGAAGTAGCACTGAAGCGTGGCGGTTAATTTTTAACTATTACCTACTCCATAATCAAGAGTCAAGAGTCAAAAGTATTGACTCTTGATTATTTTATCAACTTGATATATGTCTGAGTTGCAAATTTTCAACTAACTAAACTTCTCGACACTTCTCTAGCTAAAAGACTTGTCACAGTCCAACTTACTTCGTCTCCATCCAATTATCACCGACACGCGCATCCACCAGCAACGGCACACTCAACTGGACTGCGTTTTCCATCACCGACTTAATTTGCGGTTGTAATTCTTCCCACTCCTGAGGGGGGATTTCAAACACTAATTCATCGTGAACTTGCAACAACAAATGCGCCTGATAGTTCTTCAAAACCTCATGCAGTCTTACCATTGCAATTTTGATAATATCAGCGTTGGAACCTTGAATTGGTGCATTAGCAGCGGAGCGGAGTAAACCTGCATCGTAAGCACCTAAATTCTTTAATTTACTCAGATCAATATCTTCTGGGTTACTGCCTTTTAATTTACGTAAACTGTTATTAGTAAAATCAAAGTAACGACGACGACCGAGAATAGTTTCTACATAACCAAGAGATATCGCTTCTTTTTTGACTCGCTCCAAATATGCAAATACTTTAGGATATCGTTCATTAAACCGCTTAATGAACTCATTGGCAATGGTTTTATCTATCCCGGTTGAGCGCGAAAACCTTAGAGAACCCATTCCATAAATCACGCCAAAATTGATAGTTTTTGCCATCCCTCGTTCTTCTGAGGTTATATTTTCTTTTTCAAGCACTAACCGTGCCGTAACAGTGTGAACATCTTCATTTTGCTGATATGCTTGCACTAATATCGGCTCTTGACTCAAATGAGCCAAAATCCGCAATTCAATTTGTGAGTAATCAGCAGCCACCATTAACCAACCAGGATCTGGCAAAAACGCCTTCCGAATTTGGCGACTAAAAGCTGTCCGAATAGGGATATTTTGCAAATTCGGATTAGAAGAAGATAACCTACCAGTTGATGTCGCTGCTTGATTAAAATCAGTATGGACTCGCTGGGTATCTGGACGCACCAATGCTGGCAATGCATCAACATAAGTAGACTTTAATTTAGATAGGGTGCGGTACTCAATGAGCGCCTCAACAAATCCAGTGTTATCATCTTCTTGAAGTCTTTCCAGTGTTGCTGCATCTGTAGAGTAGCCCGTTTGAATTTTACGAGAATGTTTGGTGCTTAATCCTAATTTTTCAAACAAGATTTGGCTCAATTGCTTAGGAGAACCTAAGTTAAAATTTTCCCCAGCTATTTCAGTTGCTTTCTCTTTTAGCTTCGCTAACTCCGTTTCTAAATGCTGCGAAAGTTCTTGTAAATAAGCTGAATTAATCCGCACGCCTGTGTATTCCATTTCGGCTAAAACCGCTTCTAGTGGCTGTTCAACTTCCACTAAGAGCTTAGATAAAGCTGGAATTTTATCCAGTTCCTCACGCAATTTTGGCACTAAGCCAAAGGTAGAATAAGCATCCATTCCGCAGTAATCTGCTACAGCGGAAATGTCTATATCAGCGATGGTTTTGCCTTTAGGAACTAAATCTAAGTAACTTTTTGCTATTAATCCCAAATATCGCTGCGCCAAATCCATTAAATTATGGCTAGAATCTGGATTTAGAATGTAACTTGCCAGCATCGGATCAAATACTACTCCCGCCAAATTAATTCCTTGACACTTTAAAACTAAACGGTCAAATTTGGCATTCTGTAAAGCTTTGGGATAATCGGCACTTTCGAGAATTGGGCGTAGTGTTTCTAGCGCAAAATCTTTATTCAAATTTTCCCCAGTTTTGTGCCCCAGAGGAATATAGGCTACCTCATCTGGTTTCGTTCCCCAACAGCAACCAATTCCTACTAACTCAGCGTCTCTTGGTTCTAAATCGGTAGTTTCAGTGTCCCAAGCAACGGGAGTCTCTAGGTTGGTGAATTTTTGCAAAAGTTTCACTAACTCAGTTAGTTTGGCTTCGGTGTTGATGATGCGTGGTGTAATTGCAGAAGTAGATTGTTGTGAAACTGCTGCTGTATCACTAGCACTGAAAAACCACAAATCATTATCTTCATCAGCCCTGAATTCTGAGTTAGTATTGGGATTAATTACGTCTGTTTCGGCTTCTTGGTTTTCTGCAATGCCGCCAAAACGTTGCTGGAGGTCGTTTATTTTGCCTAAAAAAGACTTGAATTCTAATTTTTCTAAAATAGGAGTCAGGACACTTGTATCAAACCCTTTCAATTTGCAATCTTCTAAATTAATTTCTATAGGAACATCCAGAATTATAGTTGCCAAATAACGAGACCTATCGGCATCTTCTTTCCCACTTGCTAGTTTTTTCTGAGTTGCTCCTTTAATTTCATCTAACGCAGCATAAATATGGTCAAGGGAACCATAGGTATTTAGCAGCTGTACTGCTGTCTTTTCCCCAATTCCCTTGACCCCAGGAATATTATCCGATTTATCACCACAAAGAGCTTTGAAATCAACAATTTGTGAAGGTAAAACGCCCATTTTTTCTTTGACTTGTTCTGCTTCAAATTCCGTGATACTATTTGTAGAGCGCTTTAGGGCATCTGGACTAAAATTCAGAACAGTGATTTGTTTATCAGAGTCGATCAGTTGAAATAAATCGCGATCGCCAGTGAGAATCTTTACCCTATACCCAGCAGCAGTTACTCGCTGTGCTAAGGTTCCTAAAACATCATCTGCCTCGTAACCAGGGGCAGTGAAAATTGGTAGATTGAAGCCATTGAGCAACTCATGCAGATTTGCTAAGTCGGGAATGAAGTCTTCTGGCGTTTCAGGACGATCGGCTTTATAAGTATCGTCAGCTTCGTGGCGAAAAGTTGCTTCACCCAAATCAAAAGCGATCGCCATTGCTTGTGGCTGTTGTGTTGCCATTACCTCCAACAGGCACTTCACAAAACCAAAACATATACTGGTAGGAATCCCCGTTTTGGTATGCAGTCCTCCATCTCGCCCTTTGGCGAAAGCAAAGTATGAACGATAGGCCAGGGAATGTCCATCTACGAGGATGAACGTGGGGCGTGTTGCGGTTACAGAAGTCAAAGTTTGAGACATAGCCCTATTTTAGCCAGAAGCTTCCTTACATAGTTAGCAATTTCAGATGCTCGTTTAAGCCAGAAGCTTTGGCGACAATAGCAAAATTCATTTTCCCACTGGTCGCTAGAGCCTGTTAACCTCTTACTGGAACTTAAAATCTAGGAAATTATGCAGAAAGCATCTGCTACACATTTGATATCTAGTGATCATCAGGCTGCTGCAAAAGACATTAAACTACTAGTTTTGGATATAGATGGCACGATCGCCGGACATTCTAACACCCTCAGTACAGGTGTAAAGCAAGCTATTATTGCGGCCCAAGCACGAGGAATTCAAGTGGCGATCGCTACAGGTCGAATGTATCGTTCAGCCTTGCGTTTTCACCAAGAAATCGGCTCTACTTTACCATTAATGGCCTATCAAGGAGCCTGGATTCAAGACCCGATCACCCAAAAAATTCATCGCCATTGGGTTGTTTCCCGGGAAATCGCCCACCAGCTAATCGACTATTTTGAACAGCCTGAGTTGCGATCACTTCTATCTGTCCACTTCTACATCAATGACCAGCTCTACGTCCGTGAGTTAACCAGAGAAACCCAAATTTATGCCGAACGTTCTGGTATTATCCCGATTCCTGTGGGTGATTTGCGCCAAACCTTAACGAATGAACCCACAAAAATTCTTGCTTTATGTGATGACACTGATCTGATCAACCAGCTATTGGGGAATATGCGCCGCCAATACACACCCGCTGAACTTTATCTGACAACATCTGTTGCTACCTTTTTTGAAGCAACTAACGCCTCTGTGAATAAGGGAACTGCTGTCCGTTACCTAGCCGAAGAATTGCTGGGCTTACAGACAGCCAACGTTATGGCTATTGGCGATAACTTCAATGATTTGGAAATGCTGGAGTATGTTGGACTTGGTGTAGCTATGGGCAACGCACCAGCTGGAGTGCAAGCGATCGCGCAGTGGGTAGCTCCTAGTGTAGAGGAAGACGGAGCAGCAGTAGCAATTGAAAAGTTTTTGCTCTAGTAAGGGTACTTTTTCAAACCTAACCCATATAAATCAGAAAGGACACCGACGACTGGCCGTGTTTCGTCTCGGTGCCCCTGCTGGTTCGCTCCTCACACACTTGCTAATGTAGCCGAGGTGGTGCATTGAGTCAATAGGTATATAAAAGTTTTTATTTTCTGCCTAAACGACATTACCAATTTATAGCTCCAAGGGCGCAAAAACCCCCAAGTTTTCCTCTAGCACATATCTTAATACTGACTGAGTAGCCATCAGCAATCCAAGTCTAGCTTGGGCTAGCTCTGGTGACGTAATTTTCACCTCACCCCAAATCCGGCAATTAGACCAGAACTTTTCAAAAGCTTGGCTCAAATTCAGCGCTACTTTTTCCCATTTCACAGAACCACTAACATCAGGGCACTCTATGTTATCTACCATTTGCACTAACTCGGCGATTAGACGACGCTCATCTGGGTGATTTAGCCGTAGTGCTCCGTCACTGGTGAGCCAAGGTATGGGGTTGGGGGCGATAACACTCCAAAATGCTGGACTACTATTTGCAACTGGTTCTCTAAGTTTAATCAATCCCTCTCGGTGAGCCAGAAGCACTAGCGAATAGCAACGTGCATGGGCATATTGAACAGCAAACAACGAATTAGGCATTGGGCATGGGGCATCAATTGTCCCCTCATCTCCCCCTGCTCCCCCTGCTAAGAGCTTCCTACTCCCCTGCGCCCCCTCTCCCCCTGAAATCACGACTATAAGACTTTGTAACCAAGTCGCTAACGTGGAGTGAGTCAATTCAAAATGTATCCAACCAGGGGGAACTATTTGGATGCTAAAAACACCCCCACAGATCCCTGATATATCTGAGGCGATCGCACTAGCAAGCTCCATAGCTTTTCGATTCTGAGATTTTGACAGCTGTAGAGCCACACCTGAGATATACAAAACTTTACTATCATCTCTACCTTTATATAGAAGAGTTTTTTCGTCTTTTATGCATATATTTTCGGTTTTATGAGCATTAATACTTAGTAAATTTATAAGATAACTGCTTACTAGCTGTTTTGTTGACGTATATTTGCTAACTAGTAATTTATGATGCACGTAATTTTAATGAAATAATCATGTAAAATATATTTTTTAATTTTCTGTCATCTATCTTGCGATATAAATTTAATCTAGATAAAGAAAAATGAGAGAAGGATAAAATTTGATGAATAATCGATGAATAGTAAGTAAACTTTACTACCATCATTGTACAGTAGGAAGTATAACAAAAGAGTAGAGAGTAATTTGCTTTCTATTCTTTGGATTGGCTGGCGCTGTTAGGCGTTAAGCCTACCTCGCCAACACAAAGACACTCCTTGCACCTTTTTATTTACGTCTTTGTCTTCAGCCGAACGCTCTTTGTTACCTATGCAATCTCCATCCTCCTTTTCTGAGGCATCACGGCCTTTTTTGACTTGGCAACGAATTCTTGACTGGGCTCAAGAACACTACCGCTGCCGTACCTTTAGCAAAGATGAGCGCATTCCAGCTCGACCTGGATTGCTATATTTGGTGCAAAGGGGTGCGATCCGCATGGTAGGAACCGCACAAGTTAGTGCGACTGCTAGTCAGCTAACGTCTCGACGAATTAACAGAACCCCAGAAGAAGCGTTCTTGGGTTTTGTGGGAGCGGGACAGCCATTTGAAATTGTTGCCCAATCACCATTTACACTTCAGGCTTACGCCCATGTTGACCAAACTGCGGTGTTGTGGATGTACTGGCACGACTTAGACAACTGGCCTCACTTTCGTCGCGAAGTTATGGATGCTTTTAGGTATCAGCACCAGCGTAAGCTGCTGTGGCTGAGTGCCTTGGGACAACGCCGCACAATTGACCGACTCTTAGGATTTCTTACATTGTTAATTGAGGAATATGGAGAGCCAGCAATGAGCGACACTGATCCTGATGTGATTCGCGGCTATTGTCTGCCCTTCCCCCTCACCCATGCCCAAATTGGTAGCGCGATTGGTTCCACTCGTGTCACCGTCACCCGCTTGATGGGCAAGCTGCGTCAACGTGGCTTAATCCTCACTCAAGGGGATAATCTCATTTGCTTGCCAGCAGAGTCGATTAATAGAGCTGGTTAAAGCACAGTTCAGAGCGGCGATTTCCGCCACTCTGTCTAAGTGTGATGGGCTACGCCTCGCCAGAGGCGATCGCTCCTGTCAGCGAATTTTGACAAACCCAGCTTGGGTAATCAGTTCCTGTCCCTGCTCAGTCAGCAGTAAGTTGGCGTAAGCGACACCTGCTTGCTGCTCATTCTGACCATTCTGTTTGACCACCACAAACAGATTGCGGGTAATCGGGTATTTTCCTGCTTGGAAAGCCTCAATGTTCAATTTGTTCCGTTTACCAGGACATTCAGACGGGAGGACAGATGGTTCTTGGTACGGAGCAATATATGTCCCTTGCGTCCGCCCCAACGGCAAGGCTTTGATTGAGCATTGAGGAATCACCTCTGGGGCAGAAGCGTAGTAGATGCTACCAGGACTACCAGCTAATTTTTGCAAGGCTTGGGTGGTTGTGGAAATAAATTCCACATTGGAGCTGAAAGCTTGACCACCCAAGATGTCTTGGACAAAAAGTTCGACCGTACCGCCATCAGCAATGCGGCGAGAATAGGGCTTAATTGGGATATTGGGGCCGCCCACTTGGCTCCAATTATTGATTTTGCCCGTGTAAATTGACTTTAACTGGTCTAACGTCAGTCCTTGGATATTAAGGTTAGGGTTAACTGCGACTGCCAAACCATCAATTGCCACAGGAATTTGTTTCAAACTGAACCCACGCTGCTGGGCACGGCTTAACTCCGGATCTAGAACTGGTCGGGAGGACTGAGCAAAAGCTAATTGACCGTCTATCAGCGACTGGATACCAGTACCAGAACCAGGAGATGCACTGCTTGGTTCTACATAACGCAGCCGAAGCTCTGGTCGCGCCGCTTGAATTGCTGGATCAACTATTAGTCGAATCGGCGCCCAAGATGTACTGCCTCCGTAATTGAATAATCCTGTTGGAACATCCTGTACTGAGGTGAAAGTCTTGCCACTAGGTTGTTCTGATCCAGTTTGGGGTGTTTTGGTGTTACCAGAATTAATTGTATTTAGGTCAAGACCAGACTTTCTGCTGAACCACCAAAAACCGCCAGCTATTAGCCCGACCGTGATTAGGATGGATAAGACAAGAATAGGTATTTCATTTTTTTGGGACATAGGAAATTACCCGCGCGTCCATTCAATATAAGTGCTTGACTTGATAGGTGCTTGCTACTTGAGATTGTATTGGAGCCCAGGTGTTTTGTTAATGAATTATGATAAATCCTCACTTCTGACTACTTTAGAAGCGAAGGTATTAGTTGAAAACAGCCAAAAACTTTGTCTGACACTTTTATACTGAGTTGAAATTAATCGAGGAACGGACTCAGAAGGAGTCCTCCACGGAAATGGTTCGCATTTAATCCGCGGTCGAGCTTGAGTTGGGAGCCTTTCCCTAGATGGCGATCAAAGATGTCGCCATAGTTGCCTACAGATGCAAGAACACGGCGCTGCCACTCCTTGTCGAGACCCAGTTCTGGTGCAAAGATCGGCATCACTCCAGCACCGCCCGCATACCAGGGTGTTTCCGGTCTCTGGGCGTTGATCAATGTATTCACTGTCCACGCGACGATCGCCGACCACTGAGCGTCCGCAGTTCCGGTTGCAGCGATCACCGGAAAGGTCGTCAGTGACTCCGGGAGGATGCGGCTCGATAATCGGTTCACCCCAGGGTCGAGGCGGATATTTGCAAGGGTGGTGATCTCACCAGCGATCGCGTGGCAATTTTGCACATTGTATGTATCGATCATCTCCCCGTCTTCAGAGAACGGCCGACGGAACCAGTTCTTGTGGAGTCCACCGAAGTAAGCCGTCAGGCTCCGCTCGACCGAACTGCCAATCATGAAGCAGATGCTTTCTTTGGCCAGGTCGCTGACGTGCTGTGCAGCCGAGGTGGACGCCACCATCACCGCATTGGATTCTACGAAGATAGTAGGGCCTGGTACCAACTTACCGGCTAGCTTCTGCTCGTCAATCTCCGATCCTGTAAGGAAGTATACGTCGTCCTGCTGGTTACGCACAGCATCGAAGTCCTTCGGCGTTTCGTACTCATGATATTCGATGCGGTCAGCAGATCCCAGGACGGCGGCGGCGATCGCCCGGCAGACGTCGACGTTGAGACCACTCCAGCCTCCTGGCTCGGCTTGAGTTGCCAGACCTGTCCGCTCGACGCTGCCACAGCGAACCACATTGTGTTCCTTGACACGTTTGATTACAGAACCCGCCTGAGCGGTAGAAATCGAGCAGCTGACACCAAGCAGAGTCAGCAAGACTAAGATAAAGCGCATGAATTCTCCTCAGGGAATGTCGAAAAATGGGGATATTTGAAAAGTGCTGAGTAAAGAAGTGAGATTCCCCACTTTTTTACTCAGCACTCAGCACTTTAAGGGTTAGCTACTGGATAAGTACTTGGTAGTGGGTTGAAGTCCTTGGGGATTTTGTTGACTATCCCTTGGCGCTTGTCCTCCGGCGTGACTCCGATCGCCCGGCAGCCTTGCCCACCGTAGTGCGGTAGTGTGTTTACAACGCTGTCTGGAATTTTCGCAAACGAGGCTGGCAGTGGCGGCGAAACACCGAGCAGGCGCTTCGGATCAAAGCCCGATAGTAGGCTGTCGGTGATCGGCGAATTGATGTCCCGTGGGCCGAGGTACTTCTGCTCAAATCCTGGCGGCCCGAACTTGTTGAACTGTGGGGAGTTACCAGCAGCAAGTGCCTGTGCCTCATCGGGCAGGCTGGCAAGCGCAGGTAAACCAAAGATCGTGTTGATCGTCTCGATCACCGAGTTGTGATCGCCCTCGACGTGTGAGACGGCGTGCGTCCGGGCGTAGGGTGAGATTAGGAGCAATGGCACACGGACACCACGGGAGAGCGGCAGCCCGTCAGGGCCATAAGACAAGATCCTCGGTGGCACATGGTCGTAGAAACCATCGGACTCGTCGTAGGTAATAATGATAGCACTCTGCTGCCAAAGCTTCGGATTTGAGGCGATCGCGTTGATCACCCTGGCCGCCATCGCTTCGCTGAGCTGGCGATCAGTGTAGCCCGGATGGTCGTCATCGCCCGACTTCGCCGCATTAATCGCGGCGATCTCATCCGCAGGCGTGTTGGGGTTCGTGATCGGCGGTTTCAACCCCTGCTGGTTCGTGTAGCCACCACGAATGTAGAAAACGCCACTTTCGGGCAGCGCATTTTTGGCTATGTCGCTAAAAAAGTCATTCAGCCCACGGAGATTTTTGCTCACCTCCGGCGTGTTGGCGATATAGCCGAAATACTGTGCACCGTTGTGATGGGTGACATATGCATCGTGCGAGGCGACTCCGTTAGCATCGGTCGGTTCGAGATCGTAGCCTTCTTGATACCAGCGCCAATTGACAGGCTCAGCTCGGAGTTTCTGGATATAAGGGATATCCTGCTGGATATCGGCTAGATCGAATAAAGGATTCCTGTTACCAGCTAAGACTGACCGAATATTGCGCCCCTGGAAGGTGAGCGGCAGACTGGCGAAGGTCAGGTTAGAGGAGATGTTGTTATCGGCGTAGCTCTCTTTCGTGCCAGCAGGTTGCTTGTTGTTCGTCGTTGTGTCGAATTGGGAGCCATAGAATGGCTGTGGGTCGTTGACCAGGGGTACTCCCTGCGTCGTGCCAGTGTGGCTACCCACGGTGTAAGATTTGCCATTTGAACCGTGCTTGACCCATTGCGTTTCACCACCCTGCCCTGCGATCATCGCCACCGCATTCGGGGTTGACGGCGTGTCCTCGGTTGCAAAGATGTTGTCAAAGACCGTAAAGCGACTAGCCCACTTCCAGAAGAACGGAATGGTATCGCAGTCGATGTGCGACATGACAAGGCGGGCAAACTGCTTGCCCTCAGCAATGTTGGCTGCTCCACCCTTGGATGCGAAGCGTGTGTACTCGTCGTAGGCGAACTGATCCATCTGTGGCTTGCCGTCCACAACATGGAGCTTGGTTGCAAGTCCGATGTGCGAGTGGTCAACGCTGTCAACGGCGCTGGCGTTCTGTTCAGACCCGAGCCGGAATGGCTGGACTGTGACTCTCAAGCCGTCCGTATCCGTATAGGTCTGAGTGAAACCCGGCGTTTTCTTTGGGTCACGAGGCTTTTGTCCATCTGAGTAGAGTCCGTTAACACCGGGCAACGTGCCATACTCGTTGTCGAAAGAGTGGTTCTCGTTAAAGATTACGAAGACATATTTGATCCGCTCATGAAGCAGTTTCGTGAGCAACTTCGGCGGCAGCTTGGGTTCCTTGTGCGGATCATTTAAGTATCGCGTCACGTCTGGCGTTACATCTGGCTGAGTTGTGACGGTTGAGTTTGCTGGCAATGCTTCATGTGGAGAAGAATCCTTTGCGATCGCCGAGCCGAGAAACATCGACGGTATGATCGAGGACGGCAGTAGCAAGAGTGTTATAGCAAAATAGAACTTTGTAAATAGTTTCAAAGCACATCTCCTTGGTAATTCTTATTCATATACCGCAAGCGTTTGATTGATTTAAAATAGGTATTTGGCTTCCGCCGTGCTTTATTGGTTCCGAAATTAAGAAAAACTTAACACCTTTGAGCCGAAGCAAAATTCTGCCGCTATTTAAGCTTTTTGCTTTCTTTTCAGCCACAAACCGATAGTAGTAACAACTACTGTTCCAGCAAAAGTTTGAGGTTCAGGAACAGGCTCACTTTTAGCAAAACTAACAGCAGTAATCCCGGAGCTTTGGACACTTCCCAGGTTACTGTTGTCCAAAAATTTTCCATCATTGGTACTACCCGTACCTGTGAAATTTCTGTCAAAATATAGTTCTAAACTGTACAAATCATGGTTTTGCTTTGTCAATAAGCCTGCATCTGCAAAAGCAAGTATGTTCTCTTGAATGTAAGCTGTATTGCCAGCCAAACTGTTGGATAATGTTCGCAAAATAGTATTGTCATTGACTAAGTTGACAGTCCAACTTGTCAAATTTACAAAAGAATTAGAAGCGGGTAATTGATCCACATCCACTGTGTAAGTCCCATTAAAAGAAGCATTTGCTAAATTCACAGATAGCCCTACTGAACCATCAAGAGCCGCAGGAGCAAAATTTCCTGAAATATTAAATGTTTTCAAATTGACAGCCTGGGCAGGATCTGTACCAATAGCTGCAAGCATAGCAAAACCAAGCGCTGCGGTAGCAGTTGCTTGCGATAACCTTCTTAAAGATATTGCACTCAGCATAAGTTTGCTGTTAATATTTTTTTGCCCATAGTTTAGAAAAGTGTGTTCTTTGCACACTGAAAATAATGCCAAAGTGAAGACACTGCTATGGCTAGGCTTGAAGGTATAAAGAAAAATCCAGAAGTCACAAATGACTGCACCCATAATTTGGTACAATTTCCATCGCATCAAATTATTCTTGATTTTCTCCACAAGGGACAAGGTATTAAACAACTCGTCCATTAGCCCTTTAGGTTTGGCAGTTACTCACTTGGGAAAACTTCAAGATTGCACTACCTCATCAGGTGCTAAAAATCCCCACTTCTGTATTTTGTTACCTAAAAATTAATAACAAGTTAAGGAAAAGCAAAATTTATTAAATAGTCATAGCAGTATTACTCCGATTTCTCATAAGTGAGAAAAAAGCATTCAGACAATCTCGATAGCAGATAAGTAAGTTGGCATCATAAAACCAAACTATGTAAAGAAAGATAAACTAGGCTGAAACCCACCTGCCTCCTGCTCTCTGCCTTTCTTCGATGGTTATCGGACTGGTTCAAAGTCATAACCAGTGTTAGAGCGAGAACCAGGAACGATTTTCACAAGTTGGACTGGTGCATTGCGATCGCCTGATACTAAAAATCGAATTGTACCAGAAGCGCCAGTGGCAGAAAAGTCAGAGGACAAGAGTGCTTGTTGGACTCCCGATCGTGTGGGATTGCGTTTTAATGCCTCAATTAGGGCTACAGTGGCATCATAGCTGAGAGCGCTTCGCCAACTCACATCACCGCCCCATAACTGTCGAGATTTCTGAGGAAAATCTGACTTAGGATCACTATCAATATGCCAGGGAACTGCCACTACCATTCCCGCAGCTTGTTCTCTGCCAATTTCTAAAGTTTTGACAGTGTAAACATCATCTCCCGCCAGCAGAGTTAACCGTTTCTGGTTAATCTGAACTACTTGTAACGCTTTATCTAGAGTTTCAGTGTTAGCTGCTAACATCAACACTTCTGCCCCTTGCTTAGTTGCTTGTTCTACACTTTTAGCCGCACTAAAATCCACTTTGGATAAGTCAAATTCGCTCGATACTTGTCCACCTTCTAAAGAAACAGATGAAACAAACTCAGACTTTAAAGACTGGCTATAGTTACTCTGAGAATTAAAGAAAACCACTGCATTTTTTTTCTGCAAGGTTTTCACCATGTAGTTAGCTAAACTTCTAGCAGCCATAAAATCACTGGGAACCGTGCGAAAAACGTAGCGGCTAAAGTTAGAAATTTTTACAGATGTGCTGGTAGGAGATATGGCTACAAGTTGTCCAGCATCATAGACAGTACCTGCGGCTAAGGTAACATCGCTGGCGTAAAGGCCAACCACACCTAATACTTCCTGATTTTTGACCAAGGCGGTGGCAATTTGTTTGGCAATTGCTGGGTTATTATCGTCGTTAGCGATTCCGACCCTCAAAGGTACTCCCTTGACTCCTCCAGAGCTATTAACTTGATTTTGGGCTTGGGCGATGCCACGTAAAATTTCTAAAGAAGTATTGGGGTCAGTGCCTATTGGCACAGAAGCCATAATGGTGTAGCTCTTGGAACTGATGCGGGCATTGTTAAGAAAGATTAATGCTTCTGGATCGTTACGGTTGGATTTGAGGGCAGCAGTGAAATTGGCGATCGCTTGATCATGACTTTTAGCAGCGATCGCCTGTACTCCTTCTTTTTTAACTGGAGAAATGTCACCCGGAGTTAAGGATTTTTCCCCAAAACTAATCCGGTCTTGTAAAGATAGATTGTTACCTGTTTCCTGATTTGGAATGATGGTATTACCAATTTTGATCCCATTGTTACTAAACCACCAAAAACCACCGCTAACTATTCCAACTGTTAGCAACAGAGCCAAGGCTAAAATTGTGGTTTCATTCTTTTGTGACATGAACAAATTTGAATAAAGTAAAAATATTTATTATTTGATTATTTTGATAAATCTAACCGCTTTAATCATTTAAGTCTGACAAATCCAGCCTTTTCGATCAGTTGTTGACTCTGAGATGTCAGTAGCCAATTTGCATAAGCTTCTCCAGCTTGCTGATCTGTTTGACTATTCTGTTTAACAATTACAAATAAATTGCGGGTAATTGCATAGTCCCCACTACGAAACGCCTGAATATTCAACTGATTACGCTTACTAGGACATTCAGATGGAGATACAAAGGGTTCTTGGTAAGGAGGCACAAATTGACCGCTTATGCGCCCTAGTGGCAGGGATTTAATCATACACTGGGGTACAACCTCTGGGGCAGAAGCATAGTAAATTCCGCCAGGACTTGCAGCTACTTTTCGTACTGCTTCAGTGGTTGTGCCAACATAACTAACGTTGGCACCAAAATTTTCTTTATTTAAAATATTTTCGACAAAGAATTCCACTGTACCCCCAGCTTCTTTGCTACGAGAGTAAACTGTAATTGGTAAATTTGGCCCACCCACCTGTTGCCAATTACTAATCTTGCCCGTGTAGATATCTTTGAGTTGGGCAACAGTTAAACCAGGAATGTCGAGATTGAGGTTAACAGCGATCGCAATGCCATCAATCGCCACCGGAATTTCTTTCAAACTAAATCCTTTTTGTTTAGCTTCGGCATTTTCTTCAGCTTTGACTGAGCGAGAAGATTGAGAAAAAGCTAATTGATTGTCTATCAACATCCGAATACCAGTTCCAGATCCTGGTTGACCTGAAGGAGGTTGAGTGTAGCGTAAAATAAACCGAGGACAGAGGCTTTGCAGCACGGAGTCAACGTCTTGACGGATGGGTGCCCAGGTTGTGCTACCACCATAGTTGAACGTCCCCTCTGGGAGGTTTGCCACGTCACATTTACTAATAGTATTACTTGTCTTGCCAGTCTCTATAGGTTTAGGAACAGAAATGGTATCTCTGGGATTGTTATTCTCCGACTGGTTAGCAACAGGTTTATTTAATTGCGCCCAGCGTTCCATAAAAAACCATAAGCCACTAAAGATTAAGCCAATGGTGATGACAGCGGCTAAGAAAAGGCTAAGTGTTTCATTTTTCTGAGACATAGGTGGCTCTTAGCACCAAGAGTTTTTTAAAGTAAAAGGGATAATAATTTATAAATAAGTCGAAACACGGCTGTCAGTGAAATGGCTATTAAGCCTGCTGCAAGTGCTAAAACAACTACCGCCTGAATGCCAAGACCTCCTTGTAAAAAGGGGAGAAAAAAAATAATCGCAAAAGTAATTGTCGGAATAATTAATAAATCGAACTTTTCAATCCACCGCCTGGTTTGGGCAAAAATTAGTATACCTAAAATCAGAGCACAAGTAGTCAAAGTAATTACTGGTGATTTTACTAGACTGAAGAGGGCGATCGCTATCAATGCACCCTCAAACCCACTAAATGCCGCCCCACCTAATAATTCCACTGTAGAAAACGCTGGTTGAGTTGGTGGACGGCGGGGGACGACAGGACTAGAACCTTTGGGTGGTTGTGGTGGAAGTGTTACAGAAGGCGAATTAAGTTGTGTGGGGGCTAGAGGCTGTGAGTTCAGTGCATCTAAAACCTCCTGGGCTGACTGGAAGCGCTGATTAGCAGCAGGTAGCAACATCTTGTCTAAAATGTCAGCAAGGCGAGGGTTGACACTCACTTGCGTTCGCCATTTCCACTGATTGCTATAGGCATCAAATAGTTGAACTGCTTCCTGATTTGTCAATAAGGTAATAAGAGTTATAGCTAAGGCGTATAAATCCGTAGATGGGAATACTTGACCCCCAGCCATCTGCTCAGGTGGTGCAAATCCCATAGAATAAATTCCTGTGGAAGAAGCCGCAGAACCAAGTGCAGCATTTGTTACTTGCTTAACTGCGCCAAAATCTAGTAAAAAAAGCTTACCATCACGACGGCGCATGATGTTAGAGGGTTTGATGTCTCTGTGGATAATGCCTCGATCATGGACAAACTTTAGCACCTTCAGGATTTCTTGCAGCACCTCCAACACTTGCTGTTCAGAAAATTTACCATTTTGAACTAATTCTTCCTCTAAGTTTTGCCCATTAATGTATTCTTGCACCAAGTAAAAAAACTGGTCTTGCTGTCCTGGTTGCAAGCTATTAACTATCACTGGAAAGAAGGCAAACAAATCAGGGATTTGCTCGTGATCGTTGCCAAGTTGTGCTAAAACTTCTGCCTCTCTCTCAAACATCAGCTGCGCTTGTTGCAGTTGAGTTAAGGTTAAATTTCCTGTTGGTTGAAACTGCTTAACTACGCATTGACGCATTCCCGGTATTCGGCGATCGCGTGCCAAAAACGCTGCTCCAAATCCCCCCCTTCCCAGCAGCTTCATGGGTACATATCGACCATCTAGCATCAGTGGCATACCACAGGTAGTACAGTACTTTTGCTGCGTTGTTTTCAGCGTCGTAATATCATCTAAATCGGCAAAATAGTTTTGTGGGCGTGGGCAACGTGGACGAGTACAGTAAACTTCCATTTTCCTGATTAGTCATTAATCAAAATAATTCGTAATTGATAATACTTGCCAAGGCGCGAGAAGCAAGCTACGTAATTCGTAATTCATTCAGGTTACATAGAAACTAAATTTATTTAAGAATAACAGAGCCTTTTTTTCCTGATGTCAAACCCCTAGCTTGCCTACGGCACACTGCGCGAACAGCTATGAGGTAATAATTACGAATTACGTAGGCGCAGCCTGACAGTAGGATATTACGAATTATTTGGTCATTGGTCATTTACAAAACAACAAAGAACAAACGACAAAAAAAGAAGTATGAGCGCCGACTTTTGCCCATAGCGCAGCCTTTTTGAGTCCGCGAGTGTCTAAGCCTTCTTGTTCGCTGAAAGTGTCTCCTTGGCGCAGCCCAAGGTAGAGAAGAGAAGGGTACAGTTCAAAGACCAATGACCAGATTTTAGTCTTTAGCCGGAAGAGGTGGGCGTCGCTGCATCGAATGTAGTCACCACCATGCTTTTTTGTGACAATGTTAACACATCTTGATTCCATCCTGGGTTAGCAAACTGGGGCAAAATTTCTTGACTAAAAGCTTCTGCGGCCTTGGATCTATAGCGATTAGGATTAAAAATCAGCCACAGTGTCCGTTTGATGACGACGCCTTCAATGTTGGCACAGTGCAGAATGCCCATTTGTAACTCTTTAGCGATCGCGCTAGTTGAGACAAAGGCAGCCCCTAAACCAGATTGCACAGCATTTTTAATTGCTTCAATGGAATTTAGTTCCATTTCAACTCTCAAACGCCTTGTATCAATCTCACAGCGTGCTAGCACTTGGTCAATTACTTTGCGGATAGTCGATTGGGAATCTAGGGCAATGAATTGTAATTTATATAAATCTTCTTTTTGGATTTTTTCATGTTTGGCAAAGGGATGGAAGACAGGTAAAATCAGTGCTAGTTCGTCTTCAGCGTAAGGAAGAATTTCTAAAGATTCTGATAATTCACCGGGAATTTCACCGCCAATAATCGCCAGATCAACTTGTCCGTTAGCGACACTCCAAGCAGTTCGTCGGGTAGAGTGGACGTGTAACTGCACTGCCACATCTGGATATTTTTGTCGGAACATACCGATCATTCTAGGCAAAAGATAAGTGCCGGTGGTTTGAGAAGCTCCGACAATCAAAGTACCGCCTTGGAGATTTTGTAAATCCTCGATCGCGCGGCAGGTTTCCTGACACAGACTAAGGATTTTTTCACCGTAGTTTAAGAGTAGATGCCCTGCTTCGGTTAATTGGGCGCGTCGTCCTCCACGATCGAATAAGGGGACATCTAGCTGCCGTTCGAGATTTTGGACTTGCAAGCTCACGGCAGGTTGGGAAACGTAAAGACTATCAGCGGCACGCTTGAAGCTTCCTTCTTGGGCGATCGCTTTTAAAATACGTAACTGATCTAAAGTGAAAGGAAGGTCAGACATAAAACTCAACCCACAAACTTTTAAAGGAGCGGATGCACGTAACAAATCAGCTTTGACAGCAATCAGCCAGGCATGATTTGTTGCATATTAAACTTGAAGGCTTGACTCGAAAAAGACAGTAGCACAACATCTTGACTGAAGTCTCCTTTTGAATACTTTGTGGTATTGGTTGTACTGAATTCAATTTTCTTTAAATTACTTCATCCGTGTATATGATCCTGACTCCTTGGTTGACCCCCAGTCATTTTGTCATACTGGGGTTAGAATTAGCTTTTGTGATCGCTCACAGTGGAGGCGCTGCTTTACGCCCTTGGGCAGAAAAATATATTGGTCCAAGGCTTTATCGCATTCTCTTTGCATTAGTCAGCCTACCGTTAGCTGTGATATTAATTATTTACTTTTTTGGGCACCGCTATGATGGTTTGCAACTTTGGCAGGTACAAGGGGTGCTAGGAGTGCGAGAATTTGTTTGGGTGCTGTCAGCGATCTCGTTTTTGTTTTTATATCCTGCTACCTTCAATCTACTAGAAATTGCTGCCATTCAAAAGCCCCAAGTTCATCTTTACGAAACAGGAATTATTCGGATTACCCGTCATCCCCAGATGGTGGGACAAATAATTTGGTGTGTTGCCCATACTCTCTGGCTAGGTACTACCTTTACCCTTGTGACTTCGATTGGATTGGTGTTGCATCACTTGTTTGGAGTTTGGCACGGGGATCGCCGTCTCGTGCATCGCTATGGGGAAGCTTTTGAAATTGCCAAACAGCGGACTTCAATTATTCCCTTTAAAGCAATTATTGACGGGCGTCAATCTCTCAAATGGCAGGAATTTCTGCGTCCTGCCTATTTGGGAGTTGCCATTTTTATAGCTTTGCTTTGGTGGTCGCACCCTCTGTTGCTAGAAGCAACTAGTAGGATAAGATGGGAAATTTAGGCGATCCCCAGTGTCAGCATAAAATCCCAAATAGATGAAAATTTCAGCTTATCAATTGCCCCAAATCAATGTAGGATAAATTCAAACATCTATCAGTGGGGGTGCATTCAGTCAGCTTGAGATTTTATATTGGTAGTTGTTGGTCAGTTGCTTTTTCTTGGGAGGAAGTGACAGATTCAGTCAAATTCCCAGGTGGAGACGGCAATCAGGAGTTTAAGAACCAAAAAAGCCACCGTGAAAGTCGCGCTGGCTTTTTTGTCAGAGACACATCAACGCGCTCAATTTTTGCTTAATTATTCTGTGTCCTGAGATTTGTGTCCTGAAAGCATCTATACGGCAGTTACTGGCTTGCCAATCCTTCACTTCAGTGCGGATAGCTAGTTTAATATAAAAACCCTATAATCCAAGAGGCGTCATGGTGTTGTCGGTTAGTGAGCAGACATTTACTCAAGAAGTTTTAGAATCTCCTATTCCTGTTTTAGTTAATTTTGAAGCACCTTGGTGTGGCTTGTGTCGGGTTATCCACCCACTGTTGTTGCAATTTCAAGCTCAATGTGGGGAAGAAATTAAATTGGTTGGAGTTAATGCCGATCAAAATTTTAAATTGTCTACTACTTATAGGCTAAAGTCACTGCCAACTTTACTATTGATTGAAAATGGCAATGTTTGCCGTCGCTTGGAAAGCTTTCGTGGCAGAGAAGATTTACGTCTAGCTTTAGAAGACATTAAAGCTAGTTATAGCAATTACCCGAAAATCTACAAGAGTTCAAAAACAGTGGATTTAGAGTGTCGGTCAGCTTGAAGAGATTGCCCAGTCGTGAGTAATAATTAAACTCACGATTGGGCACTCACCACTCAGGGCTATTCTCGGCAAATCTAAAACCATGCTTAACACCCCACCCAATCACCCTTGGGTGGGTTATTTTATCCTAAAGGGTGTGTGTCACAATTATTAACAGTTCCGACACGCTAGTCAAGAATTCTAAAAGTAGGCGTCAGTGATGGAAGTAATCTATCAGTATGCTTGGCTGATTCCGGTGTTACCTCTTTTTGGGGCAATGCTGGTCGGTCTAGGGTTAATCTCGTTGAATCAGGTGACAAACCGCCTACGGCAGCTTAACGCTGTGGTGATTATCTCCCTGATGGGAGCAGCTATGGGGCTGTCGTTTGCCTTGCTATGGAGTCAAATTCAAGGACACGCGCCTTATATCCGCACCTTGGAGTGGGCAGCAGCAGGTAATTTTCACCTGAACATGGGCTATACTATTGACCACCTGACAGCCCTAATGCTGGTGATTGTGACAACGGTAGCCTTGTTAGTCATGGTTTACACCGATGGCTACATGGCTCACGATCCAGGTTACGTGCGGTTTTACGCCTATCTCAGTTTGTTTGGCTCCTCAATGTTAGGTTTGGTGGTCAGCTCCAACCTAGTACAGATTTATATATTCTGGGAACTGGTCGGGATGTGTTCCTACTTGCTGGTCGGCTTTTGGTACGATCGCAAGTCAGCAGCAGATGCCGCTCAAAAAGCATTTGTGACCAACCGCGTGGGTGACTTTGGTCTATTACTCGGCATTTTGGGACTGTTTTGGGCAACAGGCAGCTTTGATTTTAATGTCATGGGCGATCGCCTCGCCCAACTCGTACAATCAGGTTCTATCAGCAATTTTCTCGCTGTCCTGTTTGCGATTTTAGTTTTCTTAGGGCCAGTTGCTAAATCAGCTCAATTCCCCCTCCATGTCTGGCTACCAGATGCAATGGAAGGGCCCACCCCCATTTCTGCCTTGATTCACGCGGCAACGATGGTGGCGGCGGGTGTTTTCCTAATTGCCCGGATGTACCCAGTATTTGAACACGTCCCAGCCGCAATGAATGTCATTGCCTTTACTGGGGCGTTCACGGCGTTTTTGGGGGCAAGCATTGCGATTACCCAAAACGACATCAAAAAGGGCTTGGCTTACTCCACCATTTCCCAACTTGGTTACATGGTGATGGCGATGGGAATAGGTTCCTACAGTGCTGGACTATTCCACCTGATGACCCACGCCTATTTCAAGGCAATGCTGTTCTTGGGTTCAGGTTCTGTAATTCACGGCATGGAAGGTGTCGTCGGTCACGACCCAGCTTTAGCGCAAGATATGCGGCTAATGGGGGGACTGCGAAAGTACATGCCGATCACGTCAATTACCTTTTTGATTGGTTGCTTGGCAATTTCTGGTATTCCGCCCTTTGCTGGCTTCTGGTCAAAAGATGAAATTCTGGGGAAGGCTTTTGAGGCTAACCCACTTCTCTGGTTTATCGGCTGGCTAACTGCTGGGATTACGGCTTTCTACATGTTTAGAATGTATTTCTCGACATTTGAAGGCGGATTCCGGGGTAATGACGAGAAAATCAAGCAAAAACTCAAGAAGGCAGCCACAATTGTCCTGGAATTAGAGTCAGAAGAACTAGCTCCGAATTTTGGGCCTGGGGCGATGAAGAAAGGAGAATTGGCGGCAACTAGTGAGCATCATGACTCCCACGACTCCCACGGGCATCACAGCGACTCTCCCCACGAATCGCCGTGGACGATGACGCTGCCGTTGGCACTGTTGGCTGTGCCTTCGATTTTCATTGGTTTGGTGGGAACTCCCTACGCCAATTATTTTGAAGAGTTTATCTTTCCTCCTAGCGAAACTCTCACCGAAGTTATAGAAAAGGCTTCCGAGTTCAATCCGACGGAATTCTATATTATGGCGGGTGCTTCAGTGGGAATTTCTTTGATTGCGATTACCTTAGCTTCGCTGATGTATTTACGCCGGAAAATTGACCCGGCGGCGATCGCTGCTAAAATCCAACCACTTTACGAGTTATCCCTCAACAAGTGGTACTTTGATGACATTTACCATCGGGTTTTTGTCCTCGGTTTGCGTCGCGTAGCCAGACAAGTTATGGAAGTTGACTTCCGCGTTGTCGATGGTGCTGTTAACCTCACAGGCTTTTTCACCCTTGTTAGCGGTGAAGGTCTGAAGTACCTAGAAAACGGTCGCGCTCAATTCTATGCCTTGATTGTGTTTGGGGCAGTTTTGGGCTTAGTGGTTGTCTTTGGTGTTACCTGATTTTCATAGCCAGGGCGAATAGAATTCGCGGCTACACAAACAAAGCCCACTCCGTAGGATAAAATGAAAATTTTTTAACCCGCGCAGGCGGGTTTTGCCTGTGTAGATGCGGTTTATAACCGCCCTTTCACTTAGGAGCCTGATTAGGGCTCCTTTTTTTTGACTAATAGTCAGCAATTAAACTCACATTCCGCAAATGTGACTCATATAATGTGGTTTTTGATTCCGACTAAAAATTGAAGGAATAATGGAACCAACAATAGCTCAACTTAAATCGCTATACCGAGTATGCGTACAAACTAGCAATCTATTAAAAGCAATTAACATGACTCGATTAGATGAACTAACACGTTGCATCTACATTATTGTTGAAGAGACAATAGAAATAGAAATCGACATTGATGGGGGATTAACGTATGACGGAATCACATTTTGAAGGAATGACGCGCCAAGAACTACTAGTATATGTACGCCGTAACCCTCAAGATATTGAAGCCTTTCACAAATACGTAGATATGTTACAGGCAGTTCCAGGACGAGTAAAAATATCAGCAGAAGAGATTGATACAGAGTTACCCAAACGACTGCAAGCAAGCTAAAAACAATTTGCAATTACGTTTTGTAACGGGGATTTTACCCCGACACAAAACGCACTGCTTGATATTTACTCTTTACTTAAACTCCCAAATTGTGTTAAATATTAAAGTCTTTTTTTACATCATCTGGCGGTTCAAACATAATCTCAAAACCTCCATTGGGAATAGTTCGACGCAAAAATCTTAAATGGTCATCTGCATCTTGGCGGTTAGCAAAACGGGCGACGGTGTGAGATTGGGTAATAACTACAGTTTTTACTATCACCCAAGGATGATTTTGGGCAATAACTGGTTTTATCATGGTGAATGTCTCCTTTTGTTAGGGAGCCAAGAGCCAGCAGGAAGCCTCGGAAACTTATTTGCTGGCTTTTGACAAGATTTGTAATTTTGTTGCTGTAAGTGTGAGTGTGTTTTCATCGCTTCTAAACACTTTCATCTCATAGATTTTGTGGTAAAAGCTGGGTTGCATCATGGTCGTGCAGTCCTGGGACAACTAGCCATAGCCACATCCGGCACTTGAACAACCGCAGTGATAGCAGTTCTTCAGGGAATATTTGATTTCTGTGACCTTGCCAGTGTCCAAGGTGTGCAAGTTGTTGTTTGGCGCAGGTTGGGTAGAGGTCGCCTGGTTTTCCTTTGTCGATGGTGTAGTTTGAGTCTTCAGGATTTAGGGGTTTAATGCCGGGAAAGCGCCCTGCTTGGGAATGGAGGCAGGGTTTGCCGTCGAGTTCTGCGGGGATGATGCCAGTGCAAATTAGGTTGTCAGGGTATACGTTGCCGTCAGGGGAGAGAAAGAGGGCTTTTGGTTCGGTGTTTTAAATATTCATTCATGCTTTATCGAATAAAATGTTTGACACTAAAACAATATATGCGGTAAAGTATTATTATGTAAATAGCTTTAGTTTAAATTTTGAATCCAACTTGTTTTGCAATTAAGGTCAAATACTTAGATATAGCTAAAGTCGGCTCATATACACTGTTTTCCCATTGGCTCACTGTTGCTTGACGCACACCTAGTCTTTGAGCAAACTCCACTTGTTTTAAATCCATGTGTAGCCGTAGTGCTTTGATTAACTCAGCATTCCACTGTACCGTATCACCCTTAAGCTGAACTTGATATTTATCAGGAGGTTTACGAAATGTTACTTGTTGCTGATCAAAATCCACTTTTTCAATACGATATCCCGCTTCCATCCAAGCGTAAGCTTGTGATGAGCGTTGTTTGCGGTTACTCCACCATGCCTGTTTATTTCTTGCTGATTCAGGCAATACATCATTTATTAAAGTCTCGATTTCAGCAAATGATAGAGTTATTTCATTTTGATCATTGCCACGTAAAAATTCTAGGAGTGGCTGGTATTTGCTGCCCTCCTTCATGTCACTTCTTCTTCTCCTAATATCATCCGTTCTACATAGGCTTTTGCTTCAGTGAGTAAGTTTTCAGCTTCTACATACAAACACTTGGCTTGTATAACTGTATGTTTACCATTGGTTAAAATAGCATAACGGGCAGATGGTGAAGCACTCATGTAAGCATTGAGTCGGTTAAGATGATCAACCCAACCTTCCCCCTCAGTCCCGCCAACTTTTTTACTTGGTTCCATAGCCTCCATAATGAAGGCTACATCCAAATTACCTATAGAATCAGCATAACGGTCATCATAAACTACAACATCTGCCCGTCCTTGATAGCGTCGTCCGCCTTGATAAGTTCCCTCGGCAAAATCTGCATTTAGTTCTAGTTCCATTGCCTGTATTGGAACACCGTACTCTTCTACTAAAATCTGAAGCGCCCACATCGTCACAGGATCTTCTGCTGGACGCACATAAGAACCATCAGCTTTAAATAATTTCTGTAGATTTATATGCTGGCGATAGTTCTGTGGAATGTTAGCCGGATTTTGGTAAGGATTAGTGAAATCGGAGAAAGGCATGAAGTTATTGCTATGGAAGACAGACTACACAGTAGATAAATGATATGCGATCGCGGGCAATAGAAGCCCAACATTTAGTAAAATAATAAATTTATTACTAATTACAATAAAAAAAATAGTTGATGTATTGTCAAAATCTAGTTTTTTCCCGTCATGCTATCCAACAAATGTTTTATCGTCGTATCAGTCAAAAGGAAGTAAAAACTGCGATTTCTTATGGAGAAGTGATAGAAGAAAAGCTTGATGATACACCCTACCCCAGTTATTTAATATTGGATTTTATAGAAGGTAAGCCGATTCATGTTGTATTTTCCTACGATGAAGCTACAGATACAGGATATGTAGTAACAGCTTATATTCCTAATACTAATATTTGGTTAGATGGTTTTACAACTAGGAGACAAAGATGATGAGATGTGTAATTTGTCAGCATGGAGAAACTAAACCAGGTTTAGTAACTGTTACATTAGAAAGAGATGAATGTATTATTGTCTTAAAAAAAGTCCCAGCAGAAATTTGTGATAACTGTGGTGAATATTATTTAAGTGATGCAGTTACAGAACAGGTTTTAGAAAAAGCAGAGTCAGCTATTAATAATGGAGCAGAAGTGGAGATTATTAGATATGCAGCTTAGTGTTATTATTTGCTTCTCTGTTACCATTCATGAAGCTGATGAGACAGATATTGTTTAGTCAGAATTTTGAGACGGCGTTTGAAGGGAGGAGTAAAACGAACTTTTGCGATAAATTTAGACTTCGATATCGTCCCAAAGCTCTGAAACTGGGAAAGTTTGTCCTATTGCTGCTTGTTGCAAGGACTCTTGCAGATCGGCTAATATTTGTGCTTTTGGCTCTTGTTCATCAACTCAAGCTAAACCACTGACGTTATTAGAACTTATGGAACTCATCAGCTGTTGCCAAAGTTCTATAGGGACGAGTACATCTGTTGTTTCTCCCTCTATGTTGGTGACATAATGAATCTGATTTTCAATTTGTGCGATTATCATTATGGTTATTTCTCCTGTTATGCTTTTTTGCACCAAATTGCTTTTTTCAACAACCACCAAACAGCATCGTGTATTTTAGCGATGGATTGGACTACGCGATCGCACCTCTAAACTATAATTTTAGCGGCTTTTTTAGGGTAAATTTTTGACTTGACTAGGAGTATTACAACCCACATTCCGCACCCTCAACTGTCAAAAAAGATTCTCAAGAGTAACAATGGAGGATTGGCAATTTAATTAAATCAACCTAACGGGGAAGACGAAATCCTCAAAAAGCTGTTAGTTAATAACTAGTGACTTTTTGCCAAACATGATTTTGATAGCAGACAAATTGTGATGAATACAGCTAATTTTCCGTGGCTGACGACGATTATTCTGTTGCCGATAGCCGCCTCACTACTGATTCCTATCATCCCGGATAAAGAAGGCAAAACAGTGCGCTGGTACTCCCTCATCGTAGGGCTGATAGATTTTGCACTAATTGTTTATGCTTTTTATACTGGGTATGATTTCTCCAATCCAGGTTTGCAGTTGGTGGAGAGTTACTCCTGGGTACCCCAACTAGATTTGAATTGGTCAGTAGGGGCAGATGGGTTATCTATGCCCCTAATTATTTTGACTGGATTCATTACCACGCTGGCGATTTTAGCAGCTTGGCCTGTTACCTTCAAGCCCAAGCTATTTTACTTCTTGATTTTGGCGATGTATGGCGGTCAGATTGCCGTGTTCGCCGTCCAGGATATGCTGTTATTTTTCCTGGTGTGGGAACTGGAACTGGTGCCGATATACTTTCTGCTGTCGATTTGGGGAGGCAAAAGACGACAGTACGCAGCGACAAAATTTATTTTATACACCGCTGGCGGTTCGCTGTTTATTTTGCTGTCTGCCCTGACAATGGGATTTTACGGCGATACGGTGACGTTTGACATGCGATCGCTCGCCTTAAAAGATTTCGCCCTGAATTTTCAACTTGCCCTCTATGCTGGCTTCCTGATTGCCTACGCCGTCAAGTTGCCGATTATTCCCTTGCACACCTGGCTACCTGATGCCCACGGTGAAGCTACAGCCCCTGTACACATGTTATTGGCAGGTATTCTGTTGAAAATGGGCGGTTACGCCTTAATTCGGATGAATGCTCAAATGCTCCCCGATGCCCACGCTCTTTTTGCACCAGTGTTGGTAGTTTTGGGGGTAGTTAATATCATCTACGCTGCCTTGACATCATTTGCCCAGCGCAACCTGAAGCGAAAAATTGCCTACTCCTCAATTTCCCACATGGGCTTTGTGATGATTGGTATCGCCTCCTTCACCGATTTGGGATTAAGTGGGGCAGTGTTGCAAATGGTTTCCCACGGGTTAATTGGAGCGAGTTTGTTCTTCCTGGTTGGCGCAACTTATGATCGCACACACACCCTAATGTTGGATGAAATGGGCGGTGTCGGTAAGAGAATGTCGAAGATTTTCGCCATGTTCACCGCCTGTTCAATGGCTTCTTTGGCATTGCCAGGGATGAGCGGTTTTGTGGCAGAATTAATGGTGTTTGTCGGCTTTGCTACTAGCGATGCTTATAGCTCTACCTTCAAAGTCATTGTGGTGTTTTTGATGGCAGTGGGAGTAATTTTAACTCCGATTTATCTGCTGTCGATGTTGCGGGAAATTTTCTACGGAGAAGAGAACAAGGAATTAGTTTCTCACCAAGCTTTGATAGATGCTGAACCCCGCGAAGTATTTATTATTGCTTGTTTGTTGGTGCCAATTATTGGTATTGGTTTCTATCCGAAGTTGCTGACTCAAATGTACGACGCCACAACTGTACAATTGACAGCAAGATTGCGTGATTCCGTGCCAACATTAGCACAGCAAAAAGAAGCACCAAAGGTTTCTTTGAGTGCGCCCCAAATCGCTAATTAAATTGCGATCGCTAGTTTAGTTTAAATATTTATTCCTTTGAGGGCGGGTTTTGTACCTGCCCTTTTTTGATGTAGCTTGCTTGGAGGCGATCGCTTAATCAATTTTCTAGTTTAAATCTTCAAAATCCTTTTATTTTTTTCTAACGCCAAGAAGGTTTCTTTACCTTTGTAGACAATATTAATTTGTCCTCCAAACACATCATCAATAGCCAATTCACCATGAAATTGAATAGTCTGCGACTTCTGGAATGTTCTAGTTCAACAATATTCCACCCTTTTTTGCTATTGTCAGTTAGACACTCTGGTAGTCAGCACCGAAAAAGCACGTATAAAATAAAAGTATTATATACTTTAGGCTACTTAAATACTGACAAAAGAGACACAAAGCGATGTTTACGACGGGCTACGCCTACGCTAAAAATGATTTTTGATTTTTGTTATGCGATCGCACATCATTTTTGTACTACATTGTAAACAATCCCCCTTCGCCGTAAAAAGCCGCCTTTTGAAGTGTATTACGTAGTTAATGGGGAATATATCTTAATGTCAAGAAATCGCGTTTGGCTACCAGAGATTGGTTTAGGAATTGGGCGAGAACCGGAATTTATCAAGGTATGGTGCGGGAGTGGCTGTACTACTATGACGAGAAAGGGCAAAAATTGCTGACACCAGAAGAACGCATCAGGAAAGCGGAAGAACGCGCAGCTTTTGAAGAACAGCGACGTGTGGAAGCAGAACAACAAGTGAAAATGTTAGCGGAAAGGTTGAAAGCGCTAGGTGTTGAGCCAGAAACTTTGTTATAGATTTACCAAATTTTGTAATTTTCGCTGCCATAATGTTAATTTGCCTGCTGGCTAGGGAATTATATCTATAAAGTCACTAATAACTTGACGGTAAAAATCGTAAAATTTACCAAAACCTTCAAATATGGAAGTTAAGTTAGGATTTGGAGCAGCCCCCAAACCTCAATATGTCTTTGTCAGCAAAGAATCCGATCACTGCTGGTATATGCTATCCGACAATACAAGACAAATCCCAATTTATGAGACAGCCTTGACTGGGGTGATAACAGGGATAGAAGTTAATAAAAAAGTGGAAACTTCACATGGAGATACAGAAAAAACTGATTTACAGATTTTGGCAGATAAACCTTACGTTATCCGCTCAGGAAGTGAATCTTACTTTTCTAAAAGTTTGTTGCTTTCACTTGATGTTCTGACTTCGGAACAGTTGCGTCATCCACTGACGATCGCCGTTAGCCCAGGAAATAGTAATGTAGTTTTTTGTAATATTTATGATCCAGTCACTTATCGCTTTATAGGTGTTAGTTGGGATGGATACAGGGAAATTAACTGGCAAACTCTAGGGCAAAAAATTAGTATAAAAATTAATAGAATTCAAAATTTAGATCCAGATCTCACAAAAGTATCTCCTTATACAACGGCATCAGAAATTCATGCAGTTTTAATAGCTCAAAGTGACACATATTTAGCCCAATTAAATTGGACTCCAGAGCAGGGAAAGGAGTATTTACAGCAAAAATATGGCAAGCGATCGCGCCTAGAACTCACTGATGTAGAAATTCTGGAGTTCATTGATTACCTAAAGCTACAACTAACCTAAAAACATATATAAATTGCTAGGTTTTCTTAAGTCAAATCAATTTACAGTGATGAGCGATCGCACTCAAGATGAAAATGATTGACAACTGCATTTATCGCAGTCTCAAATTTATACTTTCTGAATGTTAATTAGTTGGTATCTCCGGTAAATATAAGTATAATGGGATGCCTTTTCTTTATATTTAACCCGTAGACAAGTACTAATTAAATACTAATTACAATCAGGAGTATTTCATGATTTCACTGATTTTGGGTGCTATTGCTTTAGGAACCGCTACTTTCGGAGCAGTAAAAGGTGCTGAAAGTGTTGGCAATATGAATGAGGCAAAAGAAATTGGTGAACGTGCCAAAAACTGTCACTTATATGCAGTCAATGAATTAAAAGCAGACTGGGAGGTGACTAACAAGTTTGCAGAAGAGTATGGTCAACTTCAGCTTGATGTGATGAGGAGTACGATTGGACGCTTTGTTGACTTTATTGAACGAAATATCGGTAAAGCAAAACAAAGCGAGAAGGAGTTTTTAGAAGGGTCAAAAAGTAGCACTTTTTGTTAAAGCACTTGCAGAAATCATGAAAACTCCTGTTTTAGATAGTGAAGGGCAGTTGAATTCTATTACTGCGACTATACAAGCCAAGTATCGTACTTGGGGAGGTAATTAGAAATGTCGTCCAAAAAAGTTACCACACTAGTCAAGGAATTTATCAATCCTGCTGAATGCTTACAGCAAATGGTTTCAGCCTATACTGAATATAATATAATTGCTGAACAGGAAAAGATAAAGCGACGAGAAATTGAGGCTTGGGAAAAAGAAACAATCACCAAGATTAATGCCCAGCGAGAGTTGCTGATGGTGTATCTAGAGCGCTCTTTTGATGAACGTGCAGAAAACTTTCGCGCTTTGTTTGCTGTAGTTGATAATGCGATGGCATCCGGTAATAATGACCAACTAGCCCTTACCTTAAACTCTATTACAGAAATTGCTAAATCAAGCCCTTTCAAAGACCTTGCTAACTTAGCTTCTGTTCGCGCCGCCTTAGATGATCCAGACCACGAATGGACATTTTGATTTTATAACAGTGCGATCGCTCTCCAAAAACCTTTCAAAAAAGCTTGCCAATGCAGGCTTTTTTTATGTAGGTGAGCTTTCCACCTTGAGGCGCTCTGAAATAATAGCGATCGCTACTACCCATACACACAGTCACAAATAAAATTATCAAATATCGCTTGCTTCCGGTAGCCAGTCTTCATCCAACACTAACTCTAAAGAATATGGGCACTCTTCTGGAAACACGGATAAAAGTATCCCTGTTTGCTTGGCTGCTTGGCGACGTGCCCTTTGATAGCTTTCCTCAAGCTGCTCTGTAGGATAGTTTTTAAGACTAGGACTATCGAGTATAGCTAACTCAATTTGGGTGCGAGAATCAGTAATCGAATCGAGCCAACTATCTGAGCGACGCTGGGGTTGATATTGCCACTTGAGCAAATGCAATAGTAAGCGAGTTAGTTGACTAGCAATACCCCGTCGTTCACTTTTGCCCAAGCCTTCAACCTCTTCAATCAGATGTTCTACATCAACTTCCTGCCAGCGATGCGCTCGCAATAGTTGGGCTGTCTGTTCAATCCACAAATTAAAATCTGCTTTATAATTTGCGCTCATAGCCATTTTCAATCAGCTGTATAGCTTAGGCAAGCCAAAATATCCTCTTGTGTCAAATAAGAAAAATCATCAAGCACTTCCTCGTAGGTCATGCCAGAGGCAAGATAAGATAAAACATTGTATACAGTAATTCGCATTCCTCGAATACAAAGCTTACCTTCTCATTTTCCTGGTTCGCTTGTAATAATGTTTTGGTACTGCACAGCTATTCAGTCCTCAAAAATCTTCATCATCAACAAAAAATTCGGCATCGTCTTCCAATCGAGAATTACGCTGTCCAAAACTAGCAAGTCCCCAGAGAGGTTGCAGCAGTGCCATGCTAATTAACCCTACACCGGCACTAAAAGCTAACACCAAACCCATTGGTATCTGAATCGATTGGAATGTTAAGAATTTTAACGATACTGGTGTGGCATTTTGGACTGAAATAATTGCGATCGCTATTACCCAAACCGCTACAACTAGAGATGTCAAAAAAGGAGCGATTTTCATACTTTGATAAAAGTTAGGAGTTAGGAGTTAATAATTCTTAACTTATAACTCCTAACTCCTAACTCTGAGTGATTAAACTACTACTGCCTCTAGTTTAGCAATGACACTCTCTAACTCTTGCGCGATTTGGGTGAGTTTTTCGGGAGTGTTGGTTTCTAGGTAGACGCGCACTAGTGGTTCTGTACCAGAAGGACGCAGTAAAACCCAGCTACCTTCTTCTAAATACAGCTTAATACCGTCTTTACGCCCGACTTCCTTGACCTTAATTCCTGCTACCTCTGTAGGTGGATTTTTGGTAAAAGAGTCGATGACGGCGGTTTTGTGCGCTTCTGTGAGGTGCAAGTCTAGGCGGTTGTTGTAAAGTGGGCCATCGGCTTCGGCGATCGCTTCTTTGACAAGTTGACTTAAGGGTTTGCCTTCATAGGCGATCGCTTCTGCCACCAGCATATCGGCTAATACCCCGTCTTTTTCGGGAATATGCCCGATAATACTCAAACCACCTGATTCCTCTCCACCGATTAATACAGCAGTTTCCCGCATTTTTTCACCGATGTATTTAAAACCTACTGCTGTTTCGTAAATTTGCAGCCCATTTTTAGCAGCAAAATTATCCAGCAGGTGGGTTGTAGCCACAGTGCGGACGATAGCACCAGTTTTACCTTTGTTTTTGATTAAATGACGTGCTAGAACTAACAGCACAGTATTAGGAGTGAGGACGGTACCTTGTTCATCAACGATACCAAAGCGATCGCTATCTCCATCCGTCGCCAAGCCCAAATCTGCTTGATCGCGAAGTACTGCTTCCACTAACTCAACTAATTGTTCTCCTTTGGGTTCTGGCATCCCACCCCCAAATAACACATCTCTCCAATCGTGGAAACTTTCTAACTGAACGCCGCTATGTTGCAAAACTTCATCTAAATAGCCACGAGAGGTAGAATAGAGGGCATCGTACTTTACCTTTAAATTAGCGCTTTTAATCCTTTCTACATCAAGTAGGCTGTAGATAAATTGCAGGTAATCTGGTTTCGGATCGAAAATTGAAATTGAACCTGATGGGCTGCTCCCAGGCAACTCATCCGATGCACTTTCTATATTTGCCACAATAGTATCAGTAATCTCTGGAGTGGCAGGCCCAGCATAATCGGGTATATATTTAATTCCACAGTAGGGTGCTGGATTATGACTAGCAGTAAACATTAACGCCCCAGCGGAATTTAGATGACGGGCGTTGTAGGCAATTACTGGTGTGGGGCAATCCCGATCAGTAATTTTGACAGTCCAACCCAAGTTTGCCAGGACTTGGGCCGCTGTTTGGGCAAACTGGTCAGCTAAAAAGCGAGTATCGTAGGCAATAAGTACTGGTCTGTCTTTGGTGTAAGCTCTTTCTAAGTAAGTGGCGATTGCCCTTGTTACTTTCCGCACATTAGGAAAAGTAAAATCATCGGCAATAATCCCTCGCCATCCATCGGTGCCAAATTTTATTTTGCTGGACATTTTTGCCACTTGCTCCCGTACATTATCAGTACTATTAAAGCTTCTCGCATAGCGTCTGTAGCAGCAAGTATTCCCCGAAGTTCTTTTCTAAGGAAGCTTTAGCTGAAACTTCTCCCCACCGTATTTTCTCTCACTGTTTCTGAGCAATGTCAACCCCCGATCAACCTTTTGCCAGTTATCACCTTTGGTCTCTAGTTGCCCCAGCGACCGGGCAAGAACGCTGGCATTGCCAGATGAGACGGGGGTTTATCAAAGCGCGGCAACACGAACCTCAAGTCAAAGCGCTTTTAGCGCAAGCCACCGCACCCCAGCGAATTGGGATACTCGCCCAAAAAGGCGTTTATGAGTTTCATCATCACAGGCATCTGTTGAAGCAATCAGATGGTGTAGAAAGAGTTGCACAGCTACTTAAATTAGGCAACTCCAGCGATCAAGTCCAGCAACGCGTGCTGCAAATTTTGAAAAAATATCACGATGCTCCATTGCTTTTGGATAAAGATATTATCCAATTAACTCCGGGTGATGAAGGCTTTCCTAAACCGATAGTAGTTGAACAAGAAGATTATTGCTTTCGCTTATATGCGGCTATGGACTGCGTTTTCATTGAATCTGATAGCACTTTACATATTTTAGATTTCAAAACTGGTAAGTCAGCTTTTGACCGACGACAGGCATTAGTTTATTTGCTAGCTGCTCGTTATCTTTACCCGGAACGGCAAGCTGTTGCATCATTTTATAATTTAGAAATATGTAAAAAATCTGAGTTAATTAGCATTAATAATTATGAATTAGAATCGTTAAAATTTGAGTTAGCTAATGTTGCCCACAAGCACCAGCACGATTTGCAAAAATATCAGGAAGAAACTAGTAATTTCAGTAAAATTTTTCCTCCCAATCCTGGCTCTCACTGCCGCTTTTGCCCATTTAACTCAATCTGTGACTTTGCCGATTTTAAGCAGCATCAATCATATCCACTGCCCAGTTTAAGAATTAATAGCTAACTGGAGAAATGGTGAGTAATTAATATGCCGGACGATTATCATTTACTTAAACTTGGTGGTTTGACGTCGCTAATTACAAGTGTAAATGTGTCTCTATGGGGAAACGAAGTATCAGTTGAATGTGTGTACGATCCTACCGAGGATCGCTTGCCTTATGTACTAGTTTTTCAGGACTGTCATGACATAAGGTGGAGTGTGCATGACTCAGAGGAAGTACATGAACTAGAAGCTGATCTCATCGGCTTTTCTATCGGTGCAGAATCCCATAAGAAAGCTGCTGTAATTACCACAGACATCTTTGAACTATCTATAATTTACGGCAGTTTTGTTATTCAAAAAAATCGGTAATAAGCAGAGAGTAGTCAGGTGTGTTATGCCGTAGCCTAACATACCCGACTCGCTAAATTCAATTGGAGTAATCAATATGAGGAATCTATCTATACTTCTTCAAGATATTAAAGAAAATCCAGTCATGTATATAGATAAGCCATCAATTACTCACCTTAGTTCCTTTGTAAGTGGGTGGTATTTCAGTCAAATAAATCACTTCGGATTCAATCCAGAAGGTTACCCAATGCAAGGATTTGACGAGTGGATGCAAGAAAGAGCAAAAACTACAGTTTCACGATCATGGACTGAGATAATTCTGTTTCTTTGTCGGACTGAGAGAAATGCCTTCTACAGATTTTTTGAAGAATATGAGCAGTTTCTAAAACACAAAGATGATTTCAAAATTCAACAAAGTGAAGAAAAAGCTAGCCCTACTGAAGATAATTTAAAGTTTCGTCAATTTGATATTACAACGATATTCTAAAGGGCATAAAGAAAAGACCGGGTATGTACTTAAGAACTAGTCCAATCACTGAACTAGATATGCTTTTGCGAGGATATAGTCTGTCTCGAAGAGAAGTTGGCGTATCTCCAAGCAAGCCAGAAAGGGAATTTGAGGGGTTTCAATCATGGATTAAAGAAAAATATGGAATTAACTCAGGTCAGTCATGGGCTAAGATAATCCTTTTCTATTCTGTAGATGAGCATGAGGCACTACAGAAATTTTTTGAATTGTTTGAAGAATACTTGAATAAGAACAAGAGTTCAGAAGTAGACAAAAATAGTGGTTAAGCAGAGAGGATTAAGGTGCGTTAGCCTACGGCATGACACACCCTACTAATTTTCTCAGGGTCTTTCCCCAATAACCAATGTCCTAATTCAAAAAGGCGGTAATTCTTTAAGAATTGTGAATCGAATATGATTAATCGCCAAATCACCGATGGGAATATCTTGTTTGGTTAACCGCGCACCTTGACTTGTCACGGTTTCAAAGGTGATACCTTTGCCAATTTCAATGTGATACCAGCATAAGCCCATAAAAAAGCGCGTCGGATAAGGCCCACCTTCACCCACATCGTCAGGATTTGATTCCATTGGCAACCAGCCAAAATTCGGTACGTAGAACTCCAGCCAAACATGATTAAAGTCAGGTTGTAGCGGCACTCCTTGTAAATCACTATGGGGAGGACATTTGTACCTACCTACGGTACGACAGGGGATGCCATTTAAACGGGATAGGGCAAGTAAGACGCCAACATATTCACCACAGGAACCAACGCCCCGTTCTAAGACTATATCTGGCGTGTCAATATAAGGTTTAATACCGTAGGATAACTCATCATACACGTAGTTACGGATGCGGTGCATCTTCCGCAACACATTGGTTTCAGAACCAATCGCTTCTCTGGCAGCACGGCGAACAATGGTAGTATCCATTGCTAAATCGTCGTCATCCACTAGGTAGCGTGTTTGTAATTCTGGGGACAGTTTGGGTATATCTTCTACATCTCTGGGTGTGATGCGATACTTAATCCCGCGAACTTCCAAAAGTGCTTTCCAGCCGAATATATGGCGTTCTCCTGGGGTAAGAGAATCAAATTTAAAGACTGCTACACGTTGCCCCTCAATCACTTCTTCAGTAAAGGGTATACCAATGGGTTCAACATGTTTCACCTTTTGACGCTCTGTTTCGGATGGTAGGGCAATGCGCCATTCTACCTCAGGTAAATAAACCTCGTCTAAAGGAGCAATTTCCTCAGCATAGGACATTTCAATCAAATAGCCATTAGAGAGGGCGTAGCGCTTATCTGGCTGGTAATGATAATACAGAGGGTGAATAAAAGTGCGATCGCGGAACGTTAGCTCATGACTCGGATCAGCATTTGGGTTGTCCCGAATATAAGGCTCCTCTGAAGCGTAAGCAACGTAAATACTTTCTTTGCCTGTTTCGCTATTTTTATGTATCGCTATGCCTGTGGGACATTCAAAGGGTGTCAGGACACTGAATTTAAGTTCTCCCGTCGCCCTGTCCATCGCGTAAACTGATTGTTCAGTGCGATCGCAAATCCATAGCATTTCTTGACTGACTGCCAAATTCTCTACCCCAACTCCAGGGGCATAAAATCTAGTAATTTCTTTTCGCGTTTCGCGGTCATAAATCAAAATGTAGCCCAACCTTTGGCAGGTGAGGTAAACTGTTGTTTCCCAAACAGCAACGCCGTCAGCCTCATAAGGCAATGTCACAAAATGTTCCAGATCCAAAGCATTGAGCTTGCACAAGTAAACACTATTTTCTCGGCTCACCCACAGAGTATCTTCCCATGCCGCTAGACCAGTGACATCGGTAAATTCTTTAACTTGATGGGGATTGAGAATTTTGCTGTTGTCAGAAGTGGGATCAATTTCCAGTAGATGTCCTTTAATACTGTCAATCGCAATTAGTCTATCTTTAATGAAAGTAATGCCACACAGGGTAGCAGCAGTAAGCGGTCGAATTGTTTTTTGCCCAAACATCTGGTTTGCGGTCGTGGGGAGTGCAAAACTCATATTAAGCATATTTATTGAATGGTTTAACACGCCTAAGTAATTCAAAATTAAAAATTCGGCTTGAAAAGTTTGCTAGGTCAAAAAACTCTACTGGTATGCGAGTTGGCTTGAGCGAGTAAATACACCAGCGACTGGCTTAACTTTTCGCAAAATTCAAAATAGAGAAATGCAATCGTGCCATGCATCTTGGCTATTGACTAGATGTAAATTAAAGCAATGGCAGCCTAAAATTAATTGTGGCATATGCTTTTGTAACAAAGCTTCAAAGCTCTATTACTTACAATTATCGGTACAATATGTTCCGAAAAACTCTTTCGTAAGAAATAACACTATCTGAAAAAAGTATAGATTTACAAATGTTAAGAATTACATATACATTCATCCAACTGGGCAACAGCCATAATGTAACTTTAAAAGATGTTTTTTAGCCATCACTAAATTATTATGTATGATCAAATTTTGTAACCATTTCCTGTAACCTACACGATGTCTGCTAATTCTCTGCCTGAAGGTGCCGCCGTTTGGCATAGTTTAGAAGTTGATAAAGCGTTAGACTTGCTCGATAGTAACGCAGACAGTGGCTTAACATCCCAAGATATTCAACAGAAGTTGCAAAAATACGGCCCCAACGAATTAGAAGAAACTGCTGGCCGTAGTGCTTGGGAAATTCTGCTGGATCAGTTCAAGAACATTATGTTGTTGATGCTGATTGGCGTAGCTCTGATTTCTGGATTTTTAGACCTGATGCGTTTGCAGTCAGGCAATTTGAAGCCCGGTGAAGTGCCATTTAAAGATACGATCGCTATCTTAGCAATTGTCATCCTCAATGGCATACTCGGCTACGTCCAAGAAAGCCGTGCCGAAAAAGCCCTGGCAGCCTTGAAAAAAATGACCTCTCCCTTAGTGCGGGTCATCCGCGACGCTAGACTGGTGGAGATAGCAGCCAAGGAACTAGTCCCAGGGGATGTAATGCAGCTGGAAGCTGGGATGCAGATAGCCGCAGATGGACGCTTGATAGAAGAGTCTAGTTTACAAGTGCGGGAGTCGGCATTGACTGGTGAAGCCGAAGCAGTGAATAAACAGGCATCACTAAAATTGCCGGAGGAAACATCATTAGGCGATCGCCTAAATGTGGTGTTTCAAGGAACCGAAGTAGTCCAAGGACGAGCCAAAGTTCTGGTGACTAACACTGGAATGACTACAGAACTAGGCAAAATTGCCACCATGTTGCAGGCGGTGGAAAGTGAGCCGACACCGTTACAGCAGCGGATGACTCAACTGGGCAATGTCTTGGTTACGGGCTCTTTGATTCTTGTGGCGATCGTCGTCGCTGGCGGTGTGATCAAGGACGGAGGTTTTAAAAACATTCAAGAACTCTTGGAAGTTTCCTTGAGTATGGCGGTTGCTGTGGTGCCAGAAGGTTTACCAGCCGTAATTACCGTCACTTTGGCACTGGGAACCCAGCGAATGGTGCGCCAAAATGCTTTGATTCGCAAATTGCCAGCAGTGGAAACATTGGGTTCTGTAACTACCATCTGTTCTGATAAAACCGGCACGTTGACTCAAAACAAAATGGTGGTGCAATCGGTTTTCACTAATAACAGAACTTTTGGCGTCACCGGAGAAGGTTATACTCCCACAGGGGATTTTCAGTTAAATGGTCAAAAAATTTCCCTAGAGGAGTCGCCAGAAATCTCAGCGTTGTCAGTCGCCTGTGCTGTTTGTAATGATTCTGTGTTGCAAAAAGAAAAAGGAGAATGGGCAATATTGGGAGATCCCACAGAAGGGGCATTGTTAACACTGGCGGGAAAAGCGGGAATTGAAAAAGACCAGTGGAACAGTAAATTAACTCGCGTTGCAGAGTTTCCCTTTTCCTCAGAACGCAAGCGAATGAGCGTGATTTCTCAGGTGCAGGAAGTCGCAACAGGTGAAGCATCTTTGAGAGGCGTTGACCCAGCGATTACTAGTTTTCTCCAATCTGAACCTTACTTAATGTTTACCAAAGGTTCTCCAGAGTTAACCTTGGCACGTTCTACTCAGATTCATTTGGGTAATGACACAGCCCCCTTGACTGAAGAACAACGCCAAAAAATTTTGGCAGAAAATGACCAAATGGCGAGTAAAGGTTTACGGGTACTAGGTTTTGCCTACAAACCCCTGACACAGATCCCACCGGAAGGTTCAGACGAGATATTTGAGCAAGAATTGGTGTGGCTGGGATTGGTGGGAATGCTGGATGCGCCACGCCCAGAAGTAAGGGCAGCAGTCCAAGAGTGTCGGAATGCAGGTATTCGCCCAGTAATGATTACTGGTGACCACCAGTTAACAGCACGAGCGATCGCTACCGATTTGGGAATTGCCCAAGAAGGTGACCGCCTCCTCACAGGTCAAGAATTGCAACGGATGAGTGACCAGGAACTAGAGCAAAACGTTGACCTGGTGAGCATCTATGCTAGGGTTTCCCCAGAACACAAACTGCGAATTGTTCAAGCACTGCAACGCCGGGGCAGATTTGTAGCGATGACAGGCGATGGCGTCAACGATGCCCCAGCCCTCAAACAAGCTGATATCGGCATTGCGATGGGCATTACTGGCACCGATGTAAGTAAAGAAGCCAGCGACATGGTGTTACTTGATGACAACTTTGCTACCATTGTCAGCGCCACCAAAGAAGGCAGAGTTGTTTACACCAATATCCGCCGTTTTATCAAATACATCCTGGGCAGTAACATTGGCGAAGTTCTCACAATAGCATCTGCACCATTAATTGGTTTGGGAGGCGTTCCCCTTACCCCCTTACAAATTTTGTGGATGAACTTGGTAACAGACGGTTTACCAGCTTTGGCATTAGCTGTGGAACCTCCAGAACCGGATGTGATGCAACGTCCGCCTTTTAGTCCCCGCGAAAGTATTTTTGCTAGGGGATTGGGTTCTTATATGATTCGCATTGGAATCATTTTTGCCATTATCACCATTGCCTTGATGTGGTGGGCTTATCAACATACCCATGCCGCTGGGTATCAGGGCGATCGCGATGCTTGGAAGACGATGGTATTTACTACCTTGTGTATTGCCCAAATGGGACATGCGATCGCCATTCGCTCCAACAACCGACTGACTATCGAGATGAATCCCTTTTCTAATATCTTTGTACTAGCGGCTGTTGTCGTGACCACAATTTTACAGTTGATGCTAGTTTACGTCCCGCCCCTACGAGAGTTCTTTGGTACTCACTACCTGAATATGCAAGAGTTGGGGGTTTGTATTGGCTTCAGTGCCTTAATGTTTGTCTGGATTGAATTGGAGAAGGTATTTTTGCGGATTATGGGCAAGAAGGCTGTGTAAATAGGGCATTGGGCAATGGGGCATTGAGCATTGGTTATTCCCCTCTGCTCCCCTGCTCCTCTGCTCCTCTGCTTTTTCCCCAGTACCCAGTACCCAATCCCCACTATGTACCTCAAAACTCTAAACCTCCGACAATTTCGCAATTATCAAGACCAAAAGGTTGAGTTTAATGCTGCCAAAACAATTTTGGTAGGTAATAATGCTCAGGGAAAGTCGAATTTGTTGGAGGCGGTGGAGTTGCTGGCGACATTGCGATCGCACCGAATGGCCCGCGATCGCGATTTAGTTGAAGAAGGGGAAGCCATAGCCCAAATTAATGCTACTCTTGAGCGACAAACAGGCGTTAGTGACCTGACTTTAACCCTGCGCCGCAATGGTCGCCGTAGCGTTGCTCTCAATGGTGAATCTATACGCCGTCAAATGGATTTTCTCGGCGTTCTCAATGCAGTTCAATTTTCCAGCTTAGATTTAGAACTAGTACGTGGCGGTCCCGAAGGTCGCCGCAACTGGTTAGATACACTCTTAATTCAACTCGAACCAATTTATGCTCACATTTTGCAGCAGTATAACCATGTGTTACGCCAGCGCAATGCCTTTTTAAAAAAAAATCAGGACTCAGCACTAGACACTCAGTACTCAGAACTTGCAGTGTGGGATGCACAGTTAGCTACCGCAGGAACAAGGGTAATTAGACGACGCGATCGCGCCATACAACGACTAGCTCCCATTGCTACCGCTTGGCACGCCAGTATCAGTGGCAGTACAGAAATTCTGCAAATCAAGTACGTGCCTAATATTCCTTTAGAGGATAACCATCCAGAAGAAGTGCAGCAAGCTTTTTTAGCAAAAATTCAGCAGCGAACAATTGCTGAAATGCACCAAGGCACTACCCTTGTCGGCCCTCATCGCGACGAAATAGAATTAACTATTAACCAGACACCCGCTCGTCAATACGGTTCTCAAGGTCAACAACGAACGCTGGTTTTAGCCTTAAAATTAGCAGAATTACAATTAATTGAAGAAGTCGTCAAAGAGCCACCGCTGCTATTGCTTGATGACGTTCTTGCTGAACTTGATCTATCCCGCCAAAATCAGTTGCTTGATGCCATTCAAGACCGCTTTCAGACCCTGATTACTACTACTCACTTGGGTTCTTTTGATTCCCAGTGGTTGAAGTCCTCCCAAATTCTTTTTGTGAAAGCAGGAGAAATAATCTCAAATTAGTCACTTGTGACTTATCAAGATTAGACCTCTTGCATAAATGCTTAAATCGTCATATTAAGCGGAGCGATACATCTAGTGAGATTCTTCTCTCCACTGCGTTTCGTACCCTGCGGGAACGCTGCGCGAACAGAATGACATACCTGATTTTGGGACTTTTGCAAGAGGTCTATTGAACATAGATGATTAACTAATAATTAATCACGTTTTTCTAACCTTCTAAAAACGTTGAGAACCAGAAAAGTCAGTACAGCACCAATTAATCCTAACTGCCACAAACCACAGCCGGCAGCAATTCCCAAAGCAGCCGAAACCCAAATAGCTGCTGCTGATGTCAGTCCGTGAATTTCAAGTTGGTGTGATTGCTCGGAAGATTGACGTACAATTTCTCCAGCACCAAGAAATCCCACACCAGCTGCAATCCCCTGAATCACGCGGCTGAGTGCATCATGACTGGACTGTGATTCACCTGTTTGAATAATTATCAGAGTAAACATAGCTGAACCGAAACTCACGAGCATATGAGTTCTTAAACCCGCTGGTTTGCGCCTAATTTGGCGTTCTAAGCCGATAATTGCTCCAATAAACAATGCAATGCATAGCCTGAGGCTGAGATTTAGCCAATCATTAGTTGCAAGGTAGTAAGTATTTGGCAATGCTTAGTCTGGTATAAAGAATTTTATATAGCTCAATTAACAAGACATGGGGCTTCAGCCCCTTGTTAAAAGTAGGCAAACTTCCGTCACAGTGTACTAGGTTAATTAATAATATTTTTACAAAAAAAATAGTGCAAAAATATCTTAATCTTTTATTGATGGAGTCTAATTCAACTGGTGCAATTTAATATCCGACATCAGATTTGGATTCTATCAATTCGGTAATACTTTTTTAGGTGCAAATCAATATCTTCCATTCTTAAGATTATTTTCCAATAAGATAGAATTTTTATCAATAATAAATGAAGGTTTGCATTGTTAAATTATGACAATGTTCATAATCTGGGCAAAGGACATAAATTTAACTTTTTTATATAGCTTTTTGACTATTTCAAATGACTGAACTATAAAATTCTACCTCGAATTGCTAGATTTAACCCATACACTTAATAATTAAATATGATACTGCTATCTACAACTCGATTAAACAACTAAACCCCCGGTTTCAGGGAAGAGAGGCTAAATGAAGGAAAATATTTGATTTACAAAGGAGTCGAATTACAGCAATACATCGTGTAACTAGCAATTAACCACTAATAAGGTCGGCAAATTAAACGTAAATGCTGGAAACTCCTCTTAGTAGGGAGTCAGTGGATTTACGACTGATAACGTACCAGGAGGAAATGGCTGTGGCTACAAATAGATAACTGACAACTAACAAATTGAGTGGACAAACTCTACTGGCTAGACCAAATTAAATTACAAGACCGCGCCAAAGTAGGTGACAAAGCGTTTCACTTGAGCAGAATCATGCAGCGTGGCTATGCGGTGATGCCTGGTTTTGTCGTTTCGGCAGAAATTTTGCGACAATTTCTTGAAAATCTGAACAGTTCAGAGTCATTAGTGGCTGACTTACCCCATTCTTCGTTACACCTAGATGTAGCTAATTGGCGTCAACTTCAGCAGGTAGCTGGTCGCTTGCGCGAAGAAATTCTCACTGCAACTGTGCCACAGCAGTGGGTGAGTACAATTTTCCAAGCAGCTAGAGAATGGCAAACTGGCTGTTTGATTCTTCGACCTAGCTTGGCAGTATCAAATGCTACCCTAAGTATGAAGAATATATCTGGTTTGCTGGAGTCAGTGTTTTGCCAGTGCGAACCCGAAGCGATCGCAAGAGCATTAAAGCGTACCTGGAGCCAGATATTTCGTGCTAGAAGTCTACTATATTGGCAGCACTCAGGAATTAACCTGCAACAAATCAGTTTAGCAGTTTTGGTTCAACCTGTTGAGAATGCGATCGCCAGTGGTTTGCTCAGAGCCAATTCCTCTGGGTGGGAAATTGAAGCTACTTGGGGATTAGGAATTGCGATTACTCAAGGCGAAGTACAGCCAGATGTTTACTACATTCAACAGGCAACTGGGGTTGTGCTTGAGCAACAGCTCGGCAATAAAATGCTGGCTTATGGTGTTGATAATGCAGCATCTGAAGCTTTTTTGCAAGCCGTGCCGAACTCAGTGCTAACATCAGATCACACTTGTCTGAGTACCTACGTAATTCAAGAAGCCCAACAAAAACAGTACGCTTTACAAGAAGAATACTTACAACAAATAATTGCTTTGGGAACTCAACTGGTGAGTGAACTAGGTAAAACTTTTACCATTAAATGGACTATCACTGGGCAAACTACATCTAGCAAGCTCTACATCACACAAGTTAGTTTTCCCCAATCTGTAATTCCCCACGGACACTTCATTAGGGGATTAGGAGCAGCAGGGGGACGTGTTGTAGCGACTGCCTTAGTAATTAATCCGCAACAGAAACTTGAACAACTACCCAAGGGAGTGATTTTAGTAGTACCAACGATCGCTCCTGATTGGTTACCATTACTGCAACAAGTTGCTGGTATTATTACCGAACAAGGTGGATTAACCAGCCACGCTGCAATTCTTGCCAGAGAATTAGGTATCGCAGCAGTAGTGAACGCAACATCTGCTACAAGCTTAATTCAAACTGGCGAACGACTGCTGCTTGATGGCGACAGAGGAGAAGTTTATCGGATCACAGCAGAAGGGGAAACTGGCACAAGGGGAGAAATGGAGAGGGGGAAAGTGGCAGAAAATCCTGTGTCTCTCCATCCCCCTATCTTCCCATACCATTCTCCTGCTCTTACTTCTCATCTACCTATGATTACTACCCAACTGTTGATTAACTTGAGTCAGTCTACTTTAATAGAACAAGTGCAAAGCTTGCCTGTGGATGGGGTGGGATTATTGCGCTCAGAATTGATGGTACTAAATATATTGTCTGGGCAACATCCCAATAGTTGGATTTTAGGCGGGCGTCAGGCAGAATTGTTAGAGCTATGGTCTGAGCAGATTATGCAGTTTGCCCGGGCTTTTGCACCAAGACCAATTTTTTATCGTTCTTTAGATTGGCGATCGCAGGATTTTCCATCATTGAGTGATAATTTACAATCTTCACTACAGTCGATATTAGGTGAACGCGGCACTTTTAGCTATTTACAAAATCCCGCAGTATTTGAGTTGGAACTGAAAGCTTTAGCGAGTGTACAGCAAGCTGGTTACAGCAATGTCAACCTACTGTTGCCTTTTGTGCGGACTGTGGAAGAATTTGTCTTTTGCCGTCGTAAAGTTGAGCAAGCTCTTTTAACCGAGGTGTCCCAGTTTCAATTGTGGATGATGGCAGAAGTGCCAAGCGTACTGTTTTTACTGCCAGAATATGTCAAAGCAGGTGCAGATGGAATTTCTATTGGTACAAACGACCTAACCCAATTGCTGCTAGGAGTGGATCGAGAACAAGGACAGCTAGCAAAAGTATTTAATGAACGTCATCCGGCAGTTATGAGTGCGATCGCTCAACTCATTCAAATTGCTAAAAGTGCCGGCATACCTTGTTCAATCTGTGGTCAAGCACCAGCCATTTATCCAGAAATCATCGATAAGTTAGTGGAATGGGGTATAACTTCCATTTCCGTTGAACCGGAAGCAGTCGAGCGAACATATCAGGCGATTGCTCGTGCTGAACAACGCCTAATTTTAGAAGCTGCACGACGAAAACTTCATTTGATTTAGGACTGCTATAGCACGTTCAACTTTATACAACACCGCCAAAATGTTCAATATCGGTAAATCGCTGCAACGGCTGTGCTATATGGAATCTGTTCTAGGGGAACAGCGTAAACCGTGCCACCGTTTAATAAAGTATGAGCAGCAACAAAATCCAACAAATCTTCATCACCAGTTTCTTTTTCTGGGTGCAAATAAACCGTTTCTGAAGTTGGATCGAATAAACCCCACTGTTGCTGACCAACTGCAACTACTAATGAATCCACTCGTTGATAATAAGCCGCTGAGACAATTTCTTGGAGGTTGTTAGATGCTTTACCACTATCACCACTAAACAATTGGTGAAATTGCTCTAAAACCCCTTGCTGCGACTTTTGGAAATCAGCTTCGACAATTGGCCAAACTTCGTTATGTAACTCTTGGGCGCTGAGAATTTCTGGATTACCAGTGATAGCTTCATCCATCAAATGCTGGTAAGTATTTGCTTGTCTATATAGGGGCAAGAGATACTCTACCCCAGCCAGTACCACAGGCGCTTTTTGCGATCGCAATTTTTCATGCAATGCGCCATCAACAATTTGAAAGAATTGTAGGATGTCTTCTTGGTGTTTATCCCTGTCGGGGCTTCCTTGCCCGTGAAACGTACCCGGCTGTGAAGAAGCATTGGCGGTTCCCCCTTTTGATGTTGCGATGCGAAACTGACCTTCTTTAGCAGTCTCGTCTTTTTGCAGAGCTTCATCTAGACTTTTAGGGAGATTTTCTACTTCCACCTGATTGATGCTGTAGCGTGTTCCTTCAAAGAACCTGACATCTTTTTGGCTCAAAGCCAGTATATAAAAACGACGATTGCCATTTAAAATTGGCAACAGTGGCTTGATGTGAAATCGGTCTGTAACCACGACCAACTCTTGAAAATCGATTGGCAGGGTATAATAGCGAAAAATATTTTCAGAAATAAAAATCGCCAGTCCTTGCTCTCCCATTTGCTCCCAAAACTCTTGGGTATCAATTTCATCGGATTTTTCCAACAATGCGATCGCTTCTTTCTGTTCCAAGCCTGCATCAACTAAACGGGTCTCCGCTTCCTTGACCAAATTTTTAAAGCGAATTGGGTCTTGTCGCACTTCTGGACCGGCTGGGTGCGTTGGCATATAAATTGAAACACAATTTCCTTTTGGCTGTTCTATTAATGCCTTTATTTCCTCTCTAGAGATTAATTGCATATCATACCCCTCCTATCAACATGACCAGATACATTAGACCAGACCATCGCTATTCAATGATCTAATAGGACGTTATTTTCACATGGTAGTGGTTGAAGTCCAACCCTTTGCTTCTGAGTTTATTTAACCTCAAGGAGGGTTTAGTTGCATCTTTCTTTTGACAAGAAATTACCTATTGTATACACTATTCTTTAGATAGATAAATAGGTGGCTCCAGAAGAATTATGAAGTCAGTTGTTACGAGGTTGGTTAAGTATGAGGTTTTGGAAGGAAGACTCAATAGAGTATGAGATATTCAAGCAATACGAATATGCATTATCTGCAATTGGTGTAGATTTTAGCAGAGAAGACGTGCAGGATATCTTAGAAGTTTGTTGTTTTGGACTTGAAGATGCTTTAAAAGCCGTCATTGCGTATTGGATTTGGTTGCAACAGCAAGAAAAACCAATGGAATATCCTAACGCTGTATTAATCCGCGCACTTGACGAACAGTGGAAACCAAAAAATTGGTATAATGAATGGCTTAGTTTACCTCAACTGCAATCTCAAGGACAAAGATGGTATGAGAGTGCTGCCAAGATTTGGGGTTATGATCTGCGTAATCAAGCTGTTGCAAATATTGCTCACGATCAAGGTAAAGAGTACATTGTATTCACTAATAGTAAAGAATTGCTGGTGAAGACTGCATGGCGTTGGGGATGGGAACGAGTACTTAACTACGCAACCACTTGATAAATAAATATTTTATTGCTCGAACATGATAGTTCTTTAGAGTTAATTGTGATTGATTACATACAGTTATCGACAGAAAACAATGATGAAAATCGTGCGCGAGAGTTAGCGAAGATTACACGTTCTCTGAAAGGACTAGCCAAAGAACTCAATTGTAATAAAAAACCTTCAATCATCGAGCATTTGGGGTGTTAGGATCGGCTGATTGTGTCTTGATAGGATATGCATCTTTTGGTTGCCTAACAAAACCTAAAGTTACTCGTTTCATAATCCAATACAAACCTGCAAGTACCACAAAGGTGATAGCAATAATTACTACGGGTTGTTTGCCAAGAATTTCTTCTACCCCTTTGGTGAGTACGGCATCGGGTTGAGTAATAAAATCCCAACTGTTGAAACGTAAAAATCGCCCCCAATAAACACCAACAGCGCAGAGAAAATGTGTAATCAATTCAAAGCGCCAAATCCATTGGCTCTTGCCGATGCGATGTAAGTAGTAACCCCAATTAATTAACGATATTACGTAAGCTTCAAATCCACCGAGAATTACTAACAAATATACGGGAATGAGTACTAAAGTAATCATCCAAACAGATTGAATCGTGCGGATATCATCTATCAGGTGAATTACATCAGTCAACAAATATGGTGCATTCGGTAAGAAAGCATAGAAAACTAAAAATCCTAGCCACCAAAGCCAAGAGCGACTACGCTGAAAGCGAAATAGCCACACACTCAAAGCTAAAGGTATAAAAGCCAGAAATAAATTCCAAGTCATCCAACTCATATTAATTTGCAAGACATGCATAACTCTGGCTATCAATTCTTCTTTCATAGGTGCTAACTTAGAAGATGTTTAACTGATCTAAATTTAGTTTGTAATATTAGTGTTAACTTTAGTGTTTGCCTGACAAAGTTTTTCTAGTCTCCAAGGAAATTGATTTCTTCCAACACCAGACAAGATTTTTGTGTCAGTTAAAAGTAAATGCATACTAATAGATGTCCGAAACGTAGGACTTTGTGTATTTCATCCTGGGGAATGAAATTTATCAATCAATAGGCTTAAGTCACTAGTATAGCCAGAAAATCATCAGGTTAAAATCTACCACAGATGGAAGTATGAATGGCAAAAACGCCATTGAATAACTTCCAGTAGACTTTTTTAATTGGAATGTTGCCCCTGTCCTAGCTATTATATTGATTTAATTTTGCCTTGCTAGAGTTCCAGAAGTATCCTAAAACTTTTGTCAAGAGTCTAAAACAATTGTCCTATCCCTTGAAAACTACCCATGTTAAATAACAAACGTAATAGCACTCGATTACGGCGGACGATCGCTTGTTTGGGTAAAGAGGGTCTTGGGCAGCTATTGACAAAATCCTGTGAACAAGCAGCTTGAGTAGGGGTTGCAGGGTTGACAACTACTTGATTGACCTCCAGGGAATTTCCGTTACTCAACTCCATATTAGGTGTAGTAGAGAGCGATGGAGAATTAGGCCTATATGTGTACGTTGCAGGTGTTGAGGAAGCGATTAGTAGATACCAACGACGCAGTAGAACCCAAATTGCCCGCAGATAACCCTATTAACAGCAAATCTCATACAATGGGCTACCTAATCCCCCATCAGATAGATTATTCAGGCTGGTTACAATACTTATTCATTTCATTCACTAACGTATCCGAGTGCTTGCCAATAGTTGTAGCTGTTGTCAGTGCTGAGTCAATTTCGGTTCTAGCCTCTTGGATTTTTTCTCTACCAGATGCCGAGGCTTCTGCTGTCTTGGTCGTACCAAGCGCCTTACCTGCTTTGGCGATCGCTTGACTAAGATTCTCAAAAATCTTCACAAAACCGCTTTGAAATTCTTTCAACTTAGGATCTGTTAAATTCAGTTCCTTAATCGATTTAGTCACAAATTCCAAATCCTTAGACAGCTGTATGCTGGTTATCACTTGCGTCCCTTTATTTTTATCAATTAGAGAAGTTCCTGCATTCACAACTCGAATCAGTCGTTGGCACTGGGAGACTTTATTTTCAGTGCAACTAGTAATGAACAAAGCAATGCTCAGGCTAACAGGAGCAATAACGGTATATTTATGTAAAACAGACATTAACACCCCAACAGCAATAAAACAGAGAATATAGTATCCAATATTATGAGTAAAGATAGTAACTAAGGTAGGGGGCAGAGTTAGAAAACTCTATTCATCCAACTTTGATTCTCATTAAACAGTATTTGAACTGCCATGCACCAAAATTTACATTCAACACCATACAGTAACTCTTAACACATAGCTTTGGCTACAAAAACTGTACTTTTACCTCAATTTTGGAATAATCACCTCATGCTTACAGTAGATTTCAAGTTGGGTGTTGTACACAAGCTAAGAGCTGATTCGTAAACAAAAGCTTAAGATGCCATTCGCTTTAACATCAGACGAATTAACGAGCCAAAAATCATAGCTTCACTTAATTCTGTA
>NZ_JBALGC010000027.1:0-19137 GCF_036916575.1 Nostoc sp. | reverse complement strand
AGAGGGGTTGGGGGTGAGGGTCAAACCTGGAAAGTTCGCCAAATCTAGCTTTCACGTTAAGTTGACACCTATGAGCTTTTTCTGTGCCCCTACGACAAATGTGGTTCAAATACATGAAAACTGCTGTAAACTGAGTTTACCGCCGCAGGTATCGCCATAACTTAAGCTGTCGTTACCACAACTGAAGCATTCATAAGTAACGTTAAAGCTGTGGTTATGAATGTTGAAGCTGTCGTTACCACAACTGAAGCATTGATAAGTAATGTTAAAGCTGTGGTTATCAATGCTAAAGTTGTCATTATCCATACTTAATGATTCATAAATAATCTTAAAGCTGTTGTTACCACAGCTTAAATTGTGGTTATGAATGCTGAAGCTGTCTTTACCACAGCTTAAGTTGTGGTTATGAAGATAAATTTTTACAAGAAGTTTATTGCAAAAGAGTAGCGATCGCAATTTGCCTACTATGAACTTAACGCCTCAAACTGCTGCCAGCAAAGATACAACGCACGCGGTACATGAAAACATCCTTTCCATTTGCCACCTTTAAGGTTCAACAATACTTCCCCACGCCGATTGAGATACCCAAACCACTCACCGTATTCTGAATCAGCAAAATGTGACCAGGCGTAATCGTGCATTTTTTGATACCATTCCCAACAGACCTCACGCCCTGTTAGGCGATAGCCCATCGCTAATGCAACTAAAGACTCTAGGTGAACCCACCACAGCTTTTGATCCCATTCCAATTGTTGTGGAGGATGACCGTCTGCATCCATAAAGTAATACAATCCGCCATACTCACTATCCCAAGCAAAATTCAAGATATTTAGCACCACATCAACGGCTTGGTTAATAGTTTTGGTGTCGTTTTTCCGGTGGGCGATGTCCATGATAAACCACATAGCTTCGATACCGTGACCGGGGTTAATCAACCGTCCCTCAAAACAATCTATGTGGGAACCGTCAGGGGCAACGTTTTCGTACATTAGTCCCCGTTCTTGGTCAAGAAAATCGGTCATCACTTCGCCCTGAGTTTCAGCTAGGACATTCTCTAGTGTTTCCTTTGGCAGCAGCCATTCCATTTCTAGAGTTAGGTTGGCTAAAATCATTGGTACAGCCAATGATTTCATCGGGCGTGTGCCGGGATAGGTTTTGTTATATTTGCCCTTGGGATTATCTTTGCGGCGTAATACGTTGTTGTAAGCTTGCATTGCTACATCCTTTGCCCATTCTTCGCCCCCAGCGAGTGCATATTGACTAAATGCCATCGCTGCAAAGCAATCAGAAAAGATATTGTAAGGCTCAACCAGTGGTTTCCCTTCACGGGTGAGGGCAAAGTACCAGTTACCATCACTATCTCTGCCATGTTGGGCGAGAAAATTAGCGCCATTGCTAGCAATTTTTAACCAGTTTTCGCGTTTTTCTAGCTGGTTGTAAAGCATGGAAAAAGTCCACACCTGACGGTTTTGCAGCCAGATGAATTTGTCTGTATCATAAATTTTGCCTTGGCGATCAAGGCAAGTGAAATAGCCGCCTTGCTGCCAATCGAGAGAATATTTTTCCCAAAATGGGAGGACATCGTTGAGGAGAGCGTTTTTGTAAAGTTCAGCGTAGGCGTAGCCCGCCGGAGGCATTGCTTGAAAGTTATACCCCATAAATTTCCTCCCCTTTTGTGCTAAAACTAACAGCTTAACAGTTATCACATTTTGGCTCGAATATGGAGCGTAGGCGTAGCCCGTCGTAGACATCGCCTCACTCTCTGACAAGATTTAGCCTGCAAAAGTTAGTTGAATTTTTGGTTTCGCGCTACAGTCTTTGTGATCTCTAAAAACTCGTGCAAAACTATAGATAAATCATCGCGTCGCCAAACCACAGCTAGTTCTAGAGTTAAGTTTTCTCCCTGAATTGGTCTGTAGACAACTCCCTTTCGCTGTAGGTTTTGGGCATTAGCAGGAAGCAATGTTACCCCGACTCCACCTGCAACCGAACTGAGTACAGTCACCATCCAAGTTGCTTCTTGTACCACTTTTGGGGAAAAACCTACCTGCTGACAAAGGCTAATAATTTGACTGTATGATGGTACTAAGTCGGTTGGCGGTAATACAAAAGGTTCGTCTGCCAGGGCAATGAGTGGAATTTGGAATTGGGCTGCTAAAGGGTGCTTTTCTGGTAAAGCAACGACTAAAGGCTCTTGCAAAATCGGCAGAAAATTTAAAGCGCTATCATTTAAATTAGTATTGGGCAACCGTTCAAAAGCAATATCGATGTGGCGATCGCGCAATTGTTTTACCTGCTGGAAAGAACTTACTTCACGCAACACCAGTATCACTTCTGGAAACAAAGGGTGAAAAATTTGCAGAATATCTGGGAGAACGCTGTTAGCAACGGAGCTATTAGTCCCCACCACTAAGCGTCCAATTTCACCCCGGCTAACTTTTTGTGCGGAGGTAATTGCTCGTTCCAATTGAGGGAACACTAAACGTGCTTCTGTTAAAAAGACTTGCCCAGCAGCAGTTAACTCTAGTGGGCGTTTTTTGCGTTCAAATAGTTGTAGCCCTAGTTCTGCTTCTAGCGCCTGAATTTGTTGACTTAAAGGTGGTTGAGCAATATGCAAGCGTTCAGCTGCACGACTAAAGTTTAATTCTTCAGCCACAGCGATAAAGTAACGCAGATGTCGAAGTTCTATCATTGTAGCTACTATATTTTATATATATACTTGATTTTTCAACTAAATATTGGACATATAGTAGCATTTTATTTATTGTGATTCTTATAGCGGGTTTTATATAAATAGACCACAGGAGGATGGGCATGATAATGCTTACCCTACAAGCTTCTATTGCGAGGTTGTTATGAGTCAGATTGAACGAGTTGCGATCGTTGGAGGAAATCACGGTAATGAGTTAACAGGAGTATATTTAGTCAAAAAGTTTCAGCAGTACCCAAATTTAATCAACAGAGCAAGTTTTGAAACTCTGGCATTACTTGGCAATCTCAAAGCTATTGAAGAAGGCAAACGATACATTGACAAGGATTTAAATCGTTGCTTCACCAATCAAGGCTTACAAAATTCCCAACTCTCAACTTATGAAGATACGCGGGCGAAAGCAATCCAACAGATACTGCAACCACAAAATCAGCCCTTTGTAGATGTAATTGTTGATTTGCACAGCACAACTGCCAACATGGGATTAAGTCTAATTTTTTGTGATATGCATCCTTTCTTACTTCGGTTAGGCGCTTATTTAAGTTCTATCAATCCGATGGTAAAGGTTTTTGTTAATCAACAATCTAAAGAAGGTGGTTTTCTCCGTTCTTTGTGCGAATTGGGTTTTGTTATCGAAGTTGGTGCTGTGGCTCAGAATATTTTAAACGCCGAATTATTTCAGCAAACAGAACAGCTTATTTATGCAATTTTAGACTATTTTGAAGGGTGCAACCAAGGTAATATTCCGCAGATAAACAGCACGCTTACACTTTATCAATATATTGAGACGATAGATTATCCGAGAAGCAATCGCCAAGAGATTCAAGCCATGATTCACCCCCAGCTTCAGTTTAGAGATTATCAACCTCTGAATCCCGGTGATCCAATGTTTCTTACTTTTGAAGGAAAAGATATTTTCTATCAGGGAGAGTCTACTGTTTATCCTATTTTTATTAATGAAGCAGCTTACTACGAGAAAGGAATTGCGATGCATTTAAGTCAAAAGCAGCAAGAGATAGTTTAGGGTTATATTGAGTGGCGATCGCACTTGCTAATTCTTCCTCAGTTAGCAAGTTCAATTCCACAAACACATCTAATTCTTTACCAGAGATATTCCACTCTTGTTCCCTCCCCCGCAGAATTCCCCGTTCCATAACGCCACCCGCAGCCCCTTCACCGCTAAGGTGCAACCAATTAAAATGCCTAAAGTGCCACCGCAGATAACTACATCGAAGTCTACAACGCTTAAAGGTGGTTGACTTTCTTTAACTAAGGTTGGTACTGGTGCGGAGTTTTCGCGCACAGATGTTAAGATGCGATCGCTTTGGCGCAATCCTCCTAAAACATTGCCGGGTAATTGGGAAAGAATTTCTTCAGTTACAGCTATTTTCAGGTAAATAGACCACGCCGTAAGGGCACAGCAATGCTGTGCCCCTACGACAGATGTGGTTCAAATACATGAAAACTGCTGTAAAGACATTTTGGAAAAACTCAACTCTACATTCCAAAACTACCTGAGAATGGAGAAAGTAGATATGATTATGGCCAATTACGAATTACGAATTACAAAAGTATGTCCACTACAAAACCTGTAGAACGTCTGTATACTTTTGAGGAATATCTCACTTACAATGACGGAACTGAAAAGCGCTATGAACTTGAGGATGGGGTACTGCTAGAAATGCCTCCAGCCTCAGATTTGCATGAAGCTATCATTACTTTCTTGTTGATCCGCTTCTATTTGGAAATTCAACGACTAGGGTTAGACTGGCAGGTTCGCCCTAGCGGTACTGGCGTTCGTACCTCCGTCAAAAAATCCCGTCTCCCTGACTTAATTGTGATGACTGAAGAACAGCGACAATCTATTCAGGGTAAATCGGCCGTGCTTGAGTTACCTCCACTGTTAACAATAGAAGTGGTTAGCGCTGAGTCTGTGAAGCGAGATTATCAAAGAAAACCACTTGAGTATGCAGCCTTTTCTATCCCTGAATACTGGATTGTTGATCCTCTGGAAGCAAAGGTAACAGTTTGCTTGTTGAATCAGGGACGTTATAACCAAATAGTATTCACAGGAAACCAGCAAATTTCTTCTCCGACTTTCCCTGAGTTAACACTGACAGCGCAGCAGGTAGTAACGGCTTAGAAATTGTTTATCGAATTAGTTGAATCAAAAGACCTCTAAGAGGTTTTACTACGCAAAACCGTCCCTCTCCGACTCGGAGAGGGACAGACTTGAACTTTAGTTCAAGGCAGGGAGAGGTTTATCGAACTTATGATAAATTATCCCAAACCGAATAGTTTAGAAATCGCAGGCAATAATTTATTACCCGCTTCCACCAGCGAAGCAATAGCAGGTAAGCCAGAAAATATCCCTTTCAACATAGTGATTGCATTTTTTGCCGTTTTTTGCTTAGTCGATTCTTGGGGACTTTTACCTGCTTCTGCTAAAGCTTGTATCTGTATTAATGCATCAGCTTTGTCTGTTTCTGCCAAATCTGCCGATTGTAAAATTGCTTCTTGCAACTGCGACAATAATTCTTTAATTCCCGGTTTCTCGGCATCTGGTGAATCAGGTAACTGAGTGAGGGCAATACTTACATTACCGCTGATGGTTCCCAGGTTGGCAACAGAACTATTCCCAGCGATACCACTGACATTACTGCTGCCTTGAATGTTGATGCCGCTGATATCAGACATGATGGTATTTCCTTGTGTATAAGATTTAGGCTGCCCAAGTGCAGTATTTAGCATAATTTCTAAATTACGAATGCGATCGCTTCTTTCTACCAGCAATAATTGCTGACTTTGGGATAAAGCTTTGAGTTGATTATAATCATCAAAATATTCTGCACTCAGCTGAGATTTATCGCTACCTGCGGCGGTTTTGGCTCTGAGTAAGAATTTATCATCGCCGCGTTTCTCCATTGCCACAATTTCTAACTCGGCTTCGGGATGATTTTCAGCAAGGTTTTTGAAAGCTATGGCAACAGCGCGGGGGTCAACGCCTTGATTATGGTAAAGGTCGAGGGTGTCAAAAATTGGCTTGATAAAGTCGGCAAAATCGCCGTCTGCAAATACCTCTTGTTTATTATCAGGTTTGCGGAGCGGATCGGGGTCTTCTTTGGTGGGTAAGCGCATAAAGACATATTCACACCTCACCCCATGTAGTTTAGTTGTATTTGTAATGCCCCAATCTTCAATGTACGCGCCGGTGAGTGTTGCACCTGTTAAATCTGTGCCGTCTAGTTGCGTTTGCTTCAACTTTGCTCTTGATAAATCGGCATCTTGCAAATTTGCTTCACTGAGACCAGCGCCGATAAAGCTGGTCTCAGCTAGGTTAGCTGCTTTTAAGTTGATACCTCGGAGGATTTGACGGTCAAAGTTTTTGTCCTGTCCCTGTCTTGTTATCAGCAGTTGACGTACTTGTGAGGTTTGCAGATAAGTTGAACCAGGACGAACACGGTCAAGCATTTTGGCTTTATGCCAATGGGTACGGGTGAGTATAGTGTTTCGGAAATCTGTACTTTTGAGCGTAGCTTGGGTGAAATCAGCATTGGTTAAATCAGCGCCACGAAAACTTGTACCTCCTGTTGCAGCAAAGGTAACAGCGATATTACGAATCAAGGAGTGCTTTTCGTCTCCTTTCATGGCTCGCCAACCGATATAAATGCTAAGTAAGGTTCCTGCTACAGTGAAGACTACGGAAAAGGTCAAGGTTTGAGCTACAAGTACAGCTATGGCTGTGGCTACAGCTATACCTCCAGCTACGGCTATAGCTGCGGCTACGGCTATAGCTGCGGCTACGGCTATAGCTGCGGCTATAGCAAAGGCTAAGACTATAGCTACAGCTATGCCTGCGGCAAAGATTTTGCTGGAGACTACAGCAAAGTCTCCAGCAAAATTTTTAGCAAAGGCTCCCACTAAAGCTATGGCTGTAGTTATAGCTCCAGTAAAGGCTACTACGAAGAATAATACTAAACCAGATCCTACTCCTTTGAGGATCGTGACAAAAAAGAAGGCAATCAATAGGATTAAGGTAATCCAGCCCGCAATCTGGTTATATATGGAGCTGTCAAATATTTGCGATACTACATTACCATTTAGTTCCCAGATAAATCCTGATAGTCCCGAAAACAACCACGACAGAAGTACTAGGAAAATTGCCCAACGTCGTTGCAGTCCAGCTTTAGCATAGCTGAAGTTTGTGCCTTTCAGGTTAGCATTAGTGAAGTTTGCCCCTCGGATGTCGGCATAGCTAAAGTTTGCACCCGCAAGGTCTTGTCTACCTTTGAAGTTGCGTCCTCGGAGATTTTGACCGGAGAAGTCTAAAGCCATGTTCCACTTTACAGAGGTGAGCAAATTTTACTACACGCTCACCCCTGTCAATTCAGGAATGATTAGATATTTTTCATTAATGGAGTTCAAACACTCATTAATGAAGCTCAAACACTCATTAATGGAGTTCAAAGCCTCATTAATAGAGTTCAAAGACTCATTAATGAAGTTCAAAGACTCATTAATGGAGTTCAAAGCCTCATTAATGGAGTTCAAACACTCATTAATGGAGTTCAAACACTCATTAATAAAGTTCAAAGCCTCATTAACGAGTATCAAAGACTCATTAATGGAGTAAATCTTAAGTAGGGTGCGTTATGAATTCACTCTAGATAATTTAGATTATGCGTATTGTGCCTGTCCCATTGCAGACGGCACAAATTTTCTTTCTAACCTTCCCCATCCCCCAACATTTGAGGCACGTAAAAAGGCTTGGCTCTAATTCCCTCCTTATAGCGGTTCCCATTCAGATGCGGTACAACATTATATCGCTAGGTGTAGGGGCACGGCAGTGCCGTGCCCCTACGGGTCTACTGTAAATGCTCACCCCGCTAGCCGATACATAATCACTTTTCCTTTCCAATTTTCTTCCACAAATACCAAATACTCACCATTGGAACGCCGAAAAGCGCGGATACCGTAGGGGATATCAATCCAGCCACTTTCGCTGCCAACTTCTGGGCCTGGTTTTAACTGTTGTACTTGCACTCCCGTCTTAGCATTGTAGACATATACCTCTGCGGTTTTAACTGTAACGGCGAATACATAATCTTTTGCCACACTCATCGCAGCCGTAGACACTTCACGTTTGCCAGTGGTGTCATGGGGAATTACAATCCGCCACTTGGGAGTACGATTACCTTTACTCCAATTGTCAAAACGGGCAATCTCAGAACCAACAACTCCAGCATCGTCGCCGGATGCAGGGTGATCTACTGTGAAGCCTGACAAATACATAGTATCTGTTTCCGGGAAATATTCGATCCGCCGCAAGTCGTTAAACATGCTGGGAGTAGTTTGTTTTTCCATCGAACTATAGCTGTAGATGGGATTGCCTTTAGGATCTATTTCCTGTAAAGGATAGTGGCGAATGCCATCTTGGGTTCGCAAAGCTTTCCAAACATCTCCTTTGCTGTCTACCCACCATCCGCCGATATAGGGATAATCTTTGCTGGTATCATATTCGTTCTTTTCAAATTTGCCATTACCGTTGCGATCGCGCCAGATCCACTCACCTTTTTCTGGTTGATGCGGTGGCCAATTCCCGGTGAGAAATGGTTTATCTTTGCTATTGGTACCGACAAACATTCCGGCTGGGATGGCAATTTTGCCATCTGTGGCTGGATTAAAACGATATATTTGTAGAAAGCTGTTATACATATCCGTAAGGTACAAAAACGGCTTTCCTTGGATGCGGCGAACAAAGGTTCCATCTGGCGATGTATGCAGACGTGGATCTTGAGGATATTTGAAACCATTTAAAGTGTAGGCTTTGTAAGTCCATTGCTTACCAGCAGGCTTACTATAGTTCATCAGATAGTGTTCTTGTTTGGTGAATAAATCTACACCATCAGTTTTAGGATCGGCATCTGCATTATCGACGAATATCAATCCCAGCGATCGCCAGATTAATTTTCCCGATGGCGAAAATTTCCGCAAATCTGTTCCTGATTTGTTGAAACCATCACTATTTATATAGATATTCCCTGAAGCATCTGTACCGACTCCAGTAAGTCCATAAAGTTTCAAATCTCGAACTTCACCAGGAACTCCTACATAGATACCGCCTTTACAGCCAAAACTACCCACCTGCACTGGCTTATCTTTGATGTCATAAATCAACATTTGCTGACGCGGCCCATTTTCTGCCACTAACAGCCTACCTTCATGATCAATTGCGATCGCTGTTGGTTCAACAATATCTGCAATCTGTTGGGGTAATTGCTTTCCAGTTTGGGAATAATGGAGAATTTTGGCAGGCTTACTACCATTTTTGCTTTGAATAATCCACAGATTTTTTTGTGGATCAATAGTTATTGCTCCCGGATTAGCAACGGTAAAGCTGCGGAGTTCCTTCATCGTATCAGTATCATAGACACGAATCTGATTAGCAGCAAAATCACTCACATACAACTCGCTTCCTACAGTTGCTAATCCAGTAATTTCATTTTTAGTACTGGTAATCAACATACTTTTATCCCAGCCACGCCCATTAGGAAACGGTGCAGGTTTTCCCGACAAATCATAACGTCTAACGCAATGCCAAGTTGTTCCTTCAGGTGGGTAATCTTCATCTGTTTTACCCCTCGAACCCTGAGTCATGGCAATGTAAATATATTTACTATTTGCTGTTACAGCTTTGCCACCGCCACGACTCCAGCCGTGAGTATCTCCAATAGCACCAATAACTTTACCATCCTTATATATGGCTGCCTCCATTCCCGCCTCATCCCAATGGCTGTTGGTATAAACTGTGCCATCAGGGGCAACATACATTGCCTCAATATTGTTTTGTACCCGCAGATTTCCACTGCCAAAAGTATTACCTATCCACGATGTTTTGTAAGTAAGTGTGGATGTTCCAGTTATCGCCCAGTCTGTTGTAATTCCAATGGTAGTAACAATTACTCCAACAGTCAGACTGAGTAAAAAGTTGAAAGTTTTACTTCTTTGTAAATATCTAATCTGAGATAATTTTTTGATGTGCTGATTGAAATGGTGACGGAGTTTTCCTAACTGCGTCAGTAATTTATTTTTCATATAAATTTTCAGCTTTTAATTATTTATCTACAATCCCTATTTATAAAATCCGCACAAAATCTAACTATTTTCAAATGGATAAAATCCAAGTTATTTAGAAACACGACATCTGAGTAAATATCAATAATAAACAATCTAGATTAAAAAATTACTATTTACATAAACTTTATAAAAATCACATGGTTATTTAAAACTTCAGCTAATATCTGAAAGAATATTTGATGTATTAATACTTACTTAATTTTTAAAGCATGTAGTAATAGTTAATACAAAATTTTTTAAAGGTTTATTGATATATAGCGGTTTCTCCTTTTTACCATCTAGCATTAAACTTCCTTGATTGGTAAGTATCATATTTGTCATAGTCGGTGTTATCTGGTTAATAAAAACACAGATTTTAATTCCTTGTTGACGTGGACATATAAATAGTTTATAAATTGGTGTTCTACAAAAAAACGCTTATTCGTAATGTGTATTTGTAAATTCTAGTAATTCAGGCTGGGATACAACACGCTGTAGGGGCAATTCATGTAGACGCAAAGCGGCTTCCCGTAGGGTATTGCCCCTACTGTTTTAATACATTTATAGGAGACACACTGATGGAAGATAATAAAAAAAGAAGTTTTGCGTCAGCATCTGCATCTATTCTCACCCTTGGATTAGGCTGGTTTCCCAAAAGTCCCGGAGGATTAGAAAGGTATATTTATGAGCTAACTCATAAATTAGCAGCAAATCAAGATCAGGTTGAATTATGTGGAGTCGGTCTACCAGAAGCTGAACTAAATTCGCCGATTAAACTGACTAATTTGGGTTCTCCCGATAGTGCTATTTTGCAAAGATTATGGTCGATTCGTACTAATTTCCAAAAAACAAGAACAAGCAAACCAGATGCTATTAATTTGCACTTTGCATTATACAGCTTTCCTATTTTAGATATTTTACCAAAGGGAGTACCAGTTACTTTTAACTTTCATGGCCCTTGGGCTTCTGAGAGTCAGCAAGAGGTAGTTAATAAAAATCTCAGTCTTTTGATCAAACACTGGCTAATCGAACAAAACACTTATAATCGCTGCGATCGCTTCATTGTTTTGAGCAAAGCATTTGGTAAAATTTTACATGATAAATATCAAGTACCCTGGAACAAAATTAATGTTATCCCTGGTGGAGTTGATATTAACTGGTTTCAACCAAATTTATCACCTCAAGAGGCTTGTACAAAGCTAGGCTGGCCAAGTAATCGCCGGATCATATTTACATCACGCCGCTTAGTACATCGAACCGGAGTTGACAAATTATTACAAGCTCTAGCTATAATTAAGCCCAAAATACCAGATATTTGGTTAGCGATCGCAGGTCGTGGTCACATCCAAGCTGCACTACAACAACAGGCTACAGAACTAGGACTAGACGACAACGTTAAATTTTTAGGTTTTTTACCTGATCAGCAATTACCTATAGCTTATCAAGCTGCTAAATTAACTATTATGCCAAGTCAATCTTTTGAAGGCTTTGGATTAGTAATAATCGAGTCTCTAGCTTGTGGTACTCCAGTTTTATGTACTCAAGTTGGGGGGATGCCAGAAATTTTAGCAGAATTTTCACCTGATTTAATTACTACTTCAACCGAAGCCTCAGCTATTGCGGAAAAATTAGAACAAGCACTATTGGGAAACATCCTCATACCTTCACGAGAAGCCTGTCGCCAGTACGCCACCACACACTACGACTGGAATCAAATCGCCCAGCAAGTACGGAATATTTTATTAACTTAAACAAGTGATTGTAATAGATATTAGGGGTGCTACGTGAGTCAAATTAGATAAACTAGAGGTTTTATGAGAATTCTTTTCTTAGACCAAAGCGGTAAACCAGGCGGTGCCGAATTATGTTTAATAGATATTGCTAAACCATATGGTGAAAGCGCTTTGGTAGGTTTATTTGCAAATGGGCCATTTAAAGATTTACTACAGCAAAATCATATCCCAGTAGAAGTTCTCGCAACTCAAACAATCGAAGTTCACAAAGAAAGCAGTTTGGTACAAGGATTAAAGAGTCTGGGACAACTTGCACCTTTGATTACTAAGGTAATTAAAAAAGCGCGTAAATACGATTTAATTTATGCTAATACCCAAAAAGCATTAGTTGTAGGGGCATTAGTAAGTTTTTTCAGTCGTCGCCCTCTAGTTTATCATTTACATGATATTCTTTCGACAGAACATTTTAGCCAAACTAATCTTCATATTGCTGTTAACTTAGCTAATCGTTTTGCATCATTAATAATTGCTAATTCCCAAGCTAGTAAAACAGCGTTTTTGCAAGCAGGAGGACGCCCAGACATCATCGAAGTTGTCTATAACGGCTTTGAGCCAAAAATTTATCAATCTGATAAGTCTGATATTAATAAATTACAGCAACAATTAGGATTGTCAGGAAAATTTGTAGTTGGACACTTTAGCCGTCTTGCACCTTGGAAAGGACAGCATATTTTAATTGATGCCCTTGCCAAATGTCCGCAAGAGGTGACAGCAATTTTAGTGGGTGATGCACTGTTTGGCGAACAAGATTACGTCCAAAAGTTACACCAACAAGTTGCCCAATTGGGACTAGAAAACCGCATTAAATTTTTAGGATTTCGTTCTGATATTCCCCAGTTAATGGCAGCTTGTGACTTGGTGGCCCATACCTCTACTTCCCCAGAACCCTTTGGTAGAGTAATTGTTGAGGCGATGCTATGTGAAAAACCTGTAGTTGCAGCAAAAGCTGGGGGTGTAATGGAATTAGTAGAACATGGACTTAACGGTTTTCTAGTGACACCAGGAGAACCTCAGGAACTTGCACAAGTAATTATCACCTGTCTTCAGGAGACAGAAAGAACTGTAACTATAGCCAATAATGCCAGAACTACTGCTTGTCAGCGTTTTGATGTTGCAATTATTAATCAGCAAATTGCCCAACTATTGTCCTACAGATTATAATTACCTAACTAATTTACAATCACCGATTTTGTTTGGATAACCCTAGTACCGCAAGGCGGAAGTCACTCATTCAAAAGTATTATAAAATGGACTTTTTAGAGATTTTAAATAGTTACTCGTCTTGCAAAGTGACACTCCTCTGTTGCAAAGTTCTAATGCCTACGGCGGGCTACGCCAACCGATAGCGCAGCCTCTTCTCTACCAAGGTAGAAAAGAGGCTGCGCTAACTGTTCGCCTTTGGCGGGCTGCGCCAACGGCGGGAACCGCCGCTCAACGCCAGTTCCTTTAAGTGGGGGAACCCCACCAACGGACTGGCTCGACTTTGCGCTATTTACGCGCCCGACGTACTAGATTGAAGTCTGTGGTTTACAGCAGTTTTCAGTAGTCATTTTTTCCAGTTCTTTGAGGTGTTGTACGTTCACAAGCCATCCCTCTTCATAGCTATATTTATCTGTACCATATTGACTGTGTTGCTCTTTTAGGGTTGCAATCTCATGATTAATTATTGGTAATCCTTTCCCTTGGATAATTACTTTTTTTAGCAACTCAAACCGTGATGTTTCATCGATTTGACGCAAGAGTTGTGAGATACAACGACTAATGATAACTTCATTGCTAAAATCAAGAATGCCATTAGATTCATCATCTTGACACAGTAAAAGTTGCTCACTTACATCAAACAAAGCTTCCACAACTGAAGGTATGTAATTCAGAGGAATTTCTTGTTTATTGAAATTTTCTAGTTGTTCTAGAAATATCCTGGCTTGTGTTGTACCGCCTGTAAATTTTTGTTTAGCAAGTTCTGTAAGAAGGGTTCTAAATTTGTCTGTGTCTCCAATAAAACCAAAGAGAGATTTTATCTGAGTATTAGATAATTCACCTACTGATAACGACAGACGAAAGTAAATAGGAAATATTTTTAAACTACACACACGTAATTGTTCGCCCCATTCCAGCTCTTGTTTGTCATCTAGATAACTATTACACCAAACAGATTTTAACTTAGGAAAAAGGTGCATGAGTAGATTTTTGGTAGGCTGTTTTTCTTCCTCTTTGAGTTTAGCAATCCAGGTATTAAGCAGACTTAGAAGTTCATCTATTGAAAGGTTTACCTCTCCAACAAAAACAGAAGGATTTTGATGAATTATGCTATATATTTTTGGGCAAAATACTCGCAAAGACTCAATAGCAATGAAATCAACAGGGTTTACTTCATCTTTTACTGCTGGATAAGTCACTGTTAAAGTGTTAATCAAACGAATGATATCACGGATGCTAGTAATAAAGTGATCTATTCCTTGAAAGTAAATGTTACCCCAACGAAGTTTGTTAACTTGTTGTTTTGGTGTTTCAGAAAATATATTATTAAGCTTTTCAAAAAGCAGCCGACGAAGTGAGGTTTTTTTAGGAATAGGTAACTCAAAACTCACTTGAATAATTTTTTCTAAGTCTACTTCTCCAGATATTTCTTTGGTTTCTGTAATTGTTTTCATTACAACTTCTTTATCAAAAACCAGAAGATAGACAACGTTAGTAAAATTCCGCATTGCTTTGAAAATGCGAAATAGCTGCTTGATATCGTCAGCAGGCAATCGATCAATATCGTCAATTGTTATGACTATTCGCCGCTGCTGCTGTACTAGCTTGTCTTCCACTTCCTCTTTGAATTCCGCAGCTTCTTTGTCCTTATCGTCCAATAATGCTGCTAATGCCTTGCCAGTTTGAGCATAAGGTAGAGGAATGTCTGAAATAATGGTGGCAAAATCAGCTAGTCTCTCTTTCAAGCCTTTTGGCACAGATGATTCTTGGGTTAAAACGTTTTGTAATTGCTCAAAAAAGCGCCTTGTGATATTTTGGTGTCCAGACAATAGCCAAGGATTAAAAGGAACGATGATTGGTTGCTCCTCGTCTGGCTTTTGCTGAAGATAGTGAACTACAAAGTTTAATAGTGTGGATTTGCCGGAGTTCCAAGAACCATAAACTGCAATAACGAAACCTTCAGGAAAAGTCATTTTGCAAATGCTATCTGCTAGATATTTTGCGAAATTGGCGTGTCCCAGCAAGTCTTTTTCAGGATCAACTAAGGAGCTATCTACTGATATATCGTTAATTTCCGTCTGTTGCATAAAAGCTTTCTTAGAGGATGTTTGAAAAGTAGGCAAAGGAGTAAAAAAGCTCTCAGGGCTAATCGGTAAATAAGTAGATACAGCACCATTGAGAGCCATGAGTAAAGCATACTCCAGTAACCTGACCCAAGATCAATGGGAACCTCTAGAACCCTTAATTCCAGTAGCCAAACCAGGTGGTCGTTCAAGAGTTGTAGAGATGTGGCAAGTAATCAAGGCGATTTTTTATGTATTGACGCTCTTGATGTACATGGCGAAACTTACCAGGAGACTTCCCCAATTGACAAACGGCATATACGTGCTTTCGTCATTGGCGAAAAGAATGATGAGTGTAGCCCAAAGAAATGACATACAGCATTTTGCTTTTTACAGCAGTTTTCATGTATTTGAACCACATCAGGGGCAGAGCAATGCTGTGCCCGTAGGGCGTGGTCTATTTACCTGAAAATAGCTGTAAGTGAAATACAAAATGCAGGACTCACGTATCAAATATAAAGAGTTTCTAGCTCCTGCCTCCTGCAAGAACTGTCTCCTGCCTCAAAACCCCTAGCTTTATAGCTTCATGCAAAAGAAAACTGCTATATAGGTGTGATTACAAACCAACTAATTCACGAGATTCAAAATCAGACAGTTGATGGGCGATCGCTAATCTTGCTTCCAACTTAGCTACACTAAACTGGTTACGCAGATATTCCAAATGGGCGATCGCATTTGCTTTATCGACAGTTAATCGAATCTGGGTGTCTATTGCCTTTTGATATTCCTGATTCACAAGCAGCACCTCAAAGCGGCGAGCCTTGCGTTGAGCATCATTTTTCAAATCCATCTCAAAGGCGGCGGTGCGGTCTGCATTGCCTTCAAATCGGTTAACTTGCTGCTGCACTGCCATCAACTGAGAATCTATTTCATTAGCCCGTTGGGCAGCTTGGGCGATCGCAGCTGGATAATGACTCAGTTGCATCATTTAATAATTTTCCTCTAAAGTCAAAAATGTAGTGTTGAAGTATAAGCCAACCCTTGAATCCATTTTCCAAAAGGCTGTCACAGAGCATGAACAACGCCATTACAGCAGTTTTCATGTATTTGAACCACATCTGTCGTAGGGGCACAGCAATGCTGTGCCCGTAGGGCGTGGTCTATTTACCTGAAAATAGCTGTAATTTTGCGTTATAAGATTAAGTCCGCCCATATACCCATGATTTCGTTAGCTGTCAGACTGAAGTCTGCGGCTACACGAATTAAGCCTGCTTATGCAGGCTAATTATTTTCTGCTAAACTCTGCACTGTAGCTCAAGCTACTTCCCGTAGTTGTGAGGGCACACTCACCTCTGGAAATGAAAGCGAGAGTTGTTCGGCTTGAGGTATCACCGCTTGCTCCAAAACTTGAACTTCGATATTCACGCTCACCAAATAACTGCCTGTATCAGCACCAACCGCTTCAGCAATTAATTTGGCAATGTCTGGGCGTTTGGCAGTCAGCGGATCACGTAAAATACACCGATCCCATTCATGCTTGGCAGTCGGATTGAAGTTGAGAATGTAATGTTTCATCATCGAACTAACCCTTGAATCCATCTTCCAGAAGGTTTTCACACAGCCGTTATGCATTTGGCTAGGCTTTGTGGACGCTATCTACATTATAGTATATTTGTACTAAAACTGGCGATGTATAACTGAGAAAGTAGGCAATATAGACCATTCGTAGGAGCGCACAGGTGGGCTTTAGCGATATTTCCGTGCGACATCCCATTGTTTTAAGGGCTGTGTTTTAATCTAGACACGAATAATTAAACTGCGATGCTTACGGTGGTCACTGAGCTTTGCCGTACCAGTTCCCTACTGGACGCTCCGCGTAGCTTGCTTCCACGTTCGCGGAGCGTTCCGTAGGAAAGTGGTACGTAGAAGCAAACTAGCAAGAGCCTCTCGTAGAGAAGTGCGGGCAAAGCCAACGCCAAATTTATCTATTTATTTCTTATCCAATTTGGTGCATGTCTGAATCCCTAATCCCAGAAAATCTGCCCATAGGTTATTTGTAATAAAAAGCTATTGCAACTAAGCTTACAAAGCAACACCTAATTTTTATATAAATCGCTATATGGTAGATACCTATATTATTGACCTATTTGTGATTGGTCTACTTTTGCTGATGGTCACATTAGGGTCAGGTTGGATTGCTCGCTTACCTCTTTCTTTTGCAATTATCTATCTACTAGTTGGTATTTTTCTAGGTCCTTACGGCTTAAAACTTCTTCAATTACGTCAAGATGAGGTTTTTAACGCCGATTTGCTGGAGAAAATAACAGAACTTGTAGTAATTATTTCTGTGTTTAGCTGTGGCTTAAGAATTATTCGTCCTCTAAAGTTGGGGGTTTGGGATATTACAGTGCGATTGATTGTATTTCTGATGCCAATTTCAATTTTTGCTCTGGCTGTTGTGGGTAAATTGCTTTTAGGGATGAATTGGGGAGAAGCGATTTTATTAGGAGCAATTCTTGCACCCACAGATCCAGTATTAGCATCAGAAGTACAACTGACCGATACAAACGACCAAGATGAGTTGAGATTTGGTTTAACTTCCGAAGGTGGGTTAAATGATGCTTTAGCTTTTCCATTCGTTTATTTTGGCATTCATGCATTAGAAGATGACAACTGGGGTAACTGGTTTAAACAGTGGATTACGGTTGATTTAATTTGGGCGATCGCAGCTGGCATTGTTATGGGAATTGTTGTTGCCAAATCTATAGTTTGGATTGAACAAAAAATTCAAAAACGCCGTGCTGCTGATGAGTTAATGGAAGATTTTATTGCTATCAGTACAATTCTTCTAACTTATTCCTTAACAGAAATGGTTAATGGCTATGGATTTCTAGCAGTATTTATTGCTGGGTTAGTTGTGCAACGCAGTTACAATAATCCTGAAAAACCGCTAGCAGAATTGGAATTTGTTGAGCAAATTGAAAAGCTGCTGGAAGTTGGGACAATTTTACTATTAGGTTCAATATTGTTATTAAAGCCAATGCTCAATTATGCTGGGCAATCTTTGATGGTGATAATTTTGTTATTCTTGATAATCAGACCTGTAGGAGTTTGGATTAGCACAATAGGTAAACGTCCTCTGGATTCACGCCGCCGAACCTTGCACCCAGGAACTCGGTTATTATTTGGATGGTTTGGGATTCGTGGTGTTGGTTCTTTATATTATCTAGCCTATGCGTTTGGTAATGGCTTGAAAGGTGAAGCAGCCGAACAAATTGCTTGGATAACTTACACTACTATTGTAGTCTCGGTGGTTGTGCATGGAATTAGTTCAACTCCATTAATGAAGTGGTATGAGCGCAATTTTGCTAATCAGAAAAAGACTACTCCTCCCAGCACAATAGATGAATTTGAATAAAAGCAATTTTTGTAGGGTGTGTTATCGCTGAGAGTACGGCACCATAAATAATTTTAATTTCAGGTACGTTAGCCTCTGGCATAACACACCCTATTATTTAATTTTCTAAACCTGACTCCAAACCGGAGAGAGGCATTGAGTCTTACTCCCCTTCCCTTGTAGGGAAGGGTTTGGGGGTTAGGTTTATATTTTCTATTTACCTGTCACCTTTTCAATAACTTCTTTCGCTTTTTCACCGAAACTTTCTGGGGGATTTTGTTCTCTCTCAGCTTTCAAATTCCTTTCGTAAGCCTTCTCCATAGTATTAAGGTTTCCTGCATCTTTTACTGCTTCCTCATAAGCTTCTTCTCGTTCTTCCTCTTGAACGCCAACGCCTGGATCGTATTCGTTAGCGCGATTAATTTTTTCTTGAGAATTTGGTTTATACTCTGGAGGTACTAGCTTCAATTCTTCAAGAGTAGTTGCATAACTAGCTTGCTGAATGAAAATAAACGAACCTAACAAACTGATGGAAATCATCAAGGCAAAAACTAAAAAGCTGGAACGTAATGCTTGCTTTAAAGTTAATAAAATTTTTTGCATGAAAAAAATCTCCTCTTTTTTCTCCTCTTTTTATTTTATGAGCCTTAGTCATGTATAAATATATTCAATATTTCAGGCTCACAGGCATCCTAAGTGTTTACGTACAGTTCTTCCTTCTATCGCAGGGTATATTAATTTTTACCTATAGTTCAGTTAATCCGGGAGCATCCCACTTTTTATTATTCCTAGAAATAAAAATAAAAGGTGAGATGGTAGAGGTGTAATGCGTGCGCTTGTTTTGATAGGAACTGCCAT
>NZ_JBALGC010000026.1:0-27500 GCF_036916575.1 Nostoc sp. | reverse complement strand
CAGTACCATCTTGGACACTGCTGCTCAAGAAGCAGCTACTGATACCATCGTGGACATTGATCTTAACGTTCAAGCCCAGAAGGGTCCAGACCTGCGAAAAGACCATCCTAAAAGTCACGGCTTGGTTTGGGGAGAGTTCAAAGTTGAGGAAAATATTCCTGAATCGTTGAAGGTGGGTATATTTGCCCAGTCCAAAACCTACCCGCTTTGGATGAGGCTCTCCAATGCTTCCTCAGTAGAGAAGCGCGGTAAGCTCAAGTCGGATCTTGATCCCGATGTTCGGGCACTCGCGATCAAACTCTTACAGGTAGAGGGTGAAAAAGTGCTGGATGATGAGCAGGAAACTCAAGACTTTTTGATGATTAATCATCCGGTCTTCTTTGTCCACGATGCCCAAGGGTTTGCCAACCTGACGAAAGCAAGCGTTGGTCAAGCAAATGAAGAAGAGCTGCGATCGCTAGAACCCACGTTTGAAGTCCTCAAAGCGGTTACGAGCAAACAAGTTGCAAATCCGCTGCTGATCCAATATTGGAGTACCACTCCCTATAAACTTGGCTCTGTGTCCATCAAGTTTTCTGTAAAACCTCATCAGCAAGATACTCCCGCTTCAACCCCCACTTCCGAAACTTACCTGCGTGAGGCAGTCGTCAAATATCTGTCACAAGAGGGCAGAGATGCAACCTTTGACTTCTTGGTGCAGCTCTATGTCAACGATGAGAAAACTCCAATTGAAGATCCAATGCAGGAGTGGCAAGAGAAGGACTCACCGTTTATCAAGTTTGCAACCATCACAGTTCCAGCTCAGAAATTTGACTTCGAGGAGCGGAAGCGACTGGATGAGGGCCTATCGTTCATGGCTTGGCATACCCTCCCAGAACACGCACCCTTGGGTAGTGTCAATTTAGCTCGCAAAAAAGTTTATCAAGAGATAGTAAAGGCTCGACGGAGTAACATACACCACCGCGTCGAAGAGCCGCAAGCATATAGTTCAGTTTTAGACGATCCTGAATAATCTTGCTTGCCAACTACTTCCGCCAACAATTGGTGGAAGTAGTGTTTCACAATATCTAGAACACTAACGATTGCTCTTTCTAGCTAATTGCTTGGCGTTAACGCAAGACCCTTGACAATAATCATAACCTATGCATCATAGCGTTCCGAATCAGTGGCATTGGCGCGAATACTTTGCGGAATTCCTGGGAGCCGCTTTCAATATTTTCATCGGCTTGAGTGCGATCGTCTTTAACTTTGGGCACGGTTTGCCAATAGAACAGCTTGTGCCTGATTCAAGCATTCGGCGACTGATTACGGGACTAATTTTTGCTGGGAGTGGAGCGATTGTAGCCGTTTCTCCGATCGGGAAACTGAGTGGCTCTCACATTAATCCTTCTGTCTCACTTGCATTTTGGATACACGGCAAAATGCACCTCCGAGATTTTGTTGGCTTTGTGATTGGACAGTTTCTCGGAGCGATCGCTGCTGTGTTACTGCTTGTGATCCTGTGGGGAGATTATGCTAGAAGCGTTAGTAACGGCATGACGCTGCCTGGGTTAAATTATCCGCTGTGGATGGTATTTTTATCAGAAGTCACGATTACATTTCTCTTAGTGTTGACGATTTTTATTTTTATCAGTCATCATCGGTTGATGCGCTGGACACCTTTGATCCTTTGGCTTTTAATTGCCGGGATGGTGTGGCAAGAAGCTCCAATTTCGGGAACAAGTCTTAATCCGGCGCGGAGTTTCGCTCCTGCACTGGTGAGTGGAAATTGGCATCACCAGTGGATTTATTGGATTGCTCCGCCAATGGGTGCTGCGATCGCTGTGGGGGCGTTTCGGCTGATCACGTTGGGCGAACGGGATGTTCTGACTGGAAAACTCTATCACGCTTTTAATTACCCCAGTATTTTCAAAAATGTCAAACTGCCTGATTTCCAGCATCACCCTTACTCGAACAAATGAGCCTAGATGGGTATGTCAGTTTATAGTGCTTGGATAGCCATTGCCTTAGATTCTGCCTCTAGTGCAGAACACACCTCTGGGGTCACGCTTTTGGCAGAAGGACTATTGCAAGAATTCGCGATGTTTTTGAAAGTTTTTCTGGAAGGCATTGCAGTTTTAACAGTTGCAATCGCACTCATTCTCACACTCAGAAAAATCTTTCGTCTCTGGAGACGCGATCGGGTTCTCCAAGAAACAATCCGTTTAGAACTAGGAGTGGTGTTAGCCTTAGCGCTGGAATTTCTATTAGCTGCCGATATCGTCGGCACAGCTATTTCCCCCTCATGGGATGCAGTGGCAAAACTTGCAGCGATTACTGGAATCCGTACCTTCCTCAACTTTTTTTTACAAAGAGAAGTACGAGAATTACGATAAACAGCCTACCCTCTTGACGGCAAAACTCAGTGAAAAACTGAAATAAATTAGAGGAATGCACCATAAAAGTTTTGAATTGACGTATGGCAGAATCCACCAATAAGTTTCTCCGCTTTTGGGATGTATAAACGCATACAGCCATAAACCTTGAAATCTCCAATTGACATTGGCGATTGGTGTTTCTCCCTCAGGTACATATACTCATCGCAGAATTGGCTTGAGTCCCAAGCGGTGTTCGTCTTCACAAATTGGGATGCTTCCAGGAAAAGCGATCGCTCGTCTGAAACATCCAATTACTAATCCTCTACCCAAGGAAAGAGAAATGGTCAAGAGAGCGTAGTGCTGCGGGAGGAATTTTAGGCGGGGGATCGGGGACATCAATGAATTAAGAATTCCCCATTGCATACCACGGCGTGCTGCCAAGACCGCATCCGGGATAGCTCATGAGTTGCTGAGGTTAGATCTGGGTAGATAAGTTACTCTGCATCACGATAGTTCCAGTGGGATAACGGCTAGTTTCAGATGATTCCAACGTCATGAATAATCCAGAGATACCTGTGTCATAAAAGTCGGCAGGCATCCAGAATTTATCTAACACTTTTCCCTGAGGATTAATTTTCACAGTGCCACAGGGAATTTTTTCGCCATCAGCGATCGCCCAAAGTCGATAGACCTTACCTGTGGGTGGAGCCACCAGATTTTGCACGGCTAGAATTCCTTGCCGTTGTCCTAGATTCACAACAAAGCTACCCGTAGTAGTATCCGACGCATTCACAGCCTTGAGAGAGAAAAGTTGCGTCTGGGACTGTTGCAGTAGGGTATTGATGTTTTGAGCCATGCGGTAATCCTGTCGCAAGCGATAGTTATCTACTCCTAAATACAGAATCAGGAGTGCTGCGACACTACCCATAATCGTGTACCAGAGGAGCCGAGACGGTTTCGGTTTGTGCCCTGAGGGTTGGAAAGTAGTGGTAGCGGCAGCCAGGATAGCTCCTTGGAGATTATGAGGCGGTTCAACGCTGTTTAAGCTATAAACAACCTGGTCTAAGGTTGCCTGAAGCCGCTTCACTTCTGCTACTAATGCTGGATTTTCTGCCAACAGTTGCTCGAAAACTTCTGCTTCAGCGCGATCAAGGTCGCCCACGACATAGCCTGCTGCCAAGGTTTCGATTGCTTGAGGAGTAAGGGGTTCAGTCATACCTTAGTCAATGGAGTGTTGTAAAAGTTGCTTCAGTTTCAGCAGTCCTTGGCGAGTCAAGCTTTTCACGCTTCCCAGGGGTTTATGCAGTTGTTGGGCAATTTCTGATTGGCTCAGTCCGGCATCATACGCAAGTTCAATCACCTGTCGTTGCTGATCACTAAGCTGGGTCAATGCCTGCTGTACTTGCTGCGATCGCTCATTGAAAATAGCCTGCTCAACTGGAGTATGTGCTCCTGGTGCAGCAGTGACGCTCTGCCCCCAACGTTGCACCAAATTAAGGGTGCGACTGCGCGATCGCCAGTGCCTTTCTGGTCATCCTGTTGTCGTTGTCATCCTGTAGTCCGAATCCTAAGACAATGACTAGCCAACCAATGGTGATGAAAGAGCAACCCCAAACTAGCCACCAAGCTACCGATGCTACGGTCAAAATTCGTAATTTCAAATTTGAGCCAGCTGGCGATCGCTGTTGGTAAAACTGTTCAATTTATCAATGTCGATGAAGAACCCCACACGGCTACGGCTACGGATGGTAGTTTCAACTCTAAAGCCCTGGATACCAATCAAACCTGGAACTACACCGCCACTAAACCGGGTACTTATCCCTATATTTGCTCAGTTCATCCCTTTATGAAAGGGACGTTGACAGTAACAAATAAGAAAAACTAACCAGAGGAATACCAATGGAACGCAGAAAATTTCTTGAACACGTAGGCTGGACAGGACTCGGCATTGTATGGGCTGTTGGTGGAAATGGCTTATTAACTGCTTGTCAGGTAGGAGAACCAAATACTCAAAAATCATCCACGGCTTTACCGTTTTCCTTCGTTCAAATTAGCGATACGCACATCGGTTTCAAAAAACCTGCAAATGAACACGTGACCGATACACTTCAGAAAACGATCAATGCGATCAATGCCTTACCCACTCCACCCGCCTTTGTCATTCACACGGGAGATATCTCCCATTTGTCTAAACCAGAAGAATTTGATCAGGCTAAACAACTACTTTCTCAATTGAAAGTCCCACTGTTTACCCTACCAGGGGAACACGATACGATTGGCGATCGCGGCAAAGCCTACGAGGAAGCCTTTAACCGCAAGGATGTCAAAGAAGGCTTACAGGTTTGGGATCAGGCGGGAATCCACTTTGTCTCCTTGACCAATGTGCTGGACTTTGGGGCAACTGGTACGGGTAAACTAGGTCAGGCACAATTGGACTTGCTCTCCAAAGATTTGGCAGCGCAGAAAAAGGATACACCTCTAGTTGTTTTTAGCCATATTCCCCTATATGATCTTTATCCCAAATGGGGATGGGCAACTGCCAATTCGGCTTTGTTGCTCTCACTGCTATCTCGTTTTGCATCGGTCACAGTGTTAACGGGGCATATCCATCAAGTGATTGAGCACAGCGAAGGCAATATTCGCTTCCACACCGCTGCGGCGACTGCCTATCCCCTTCCCGCTCCAGGTCACGGTGATCAACCTGCTCCAGTCAAGTTAAGCGAAAATAATCTCTTGGCAGTGCTCGGATTCCGTACAGTTGAGGTAATTTCCCTTAAAGATACTAGAGTTGACCAACATGCTCTCTTGTAGAAATATAGTTCAACTATTGTCTGGTGCGATGGCGTAAGCGCCCGCCGTAGGCGATCGCATCAAGGGTGCTTTTGGATATAACCGAAGAACTCAAGAAAGCGAGTACAAGAACTTTCTAGAAGCTAGCTAAAGCATCACCGTGCCAATTTGGGAAAACTGTACGTTAAGGAATCTCTTGAGCCACTTCGTCGCAGAGTTGTTGCGCCGTTGAGGCTCTGGAAATACTCTCTAAAACTAGTTTTCAGTCTAAAAGTAAGAAACGTTGATAACTACGTTTCTTAAAACTAACTTCAAATCAATATCTTTGGCGTTAGCAACTTTGCGGTAATGCTCCGAATCGATGGTAATACCAGCCGCCTTCAGAGAGCAATACGCTTGGGTTAAGCATTTCTTTCTTCTCTTTGCGTCCTTTGCGTCCTTGGCGGTTCGTTAAAAAAATTGACTTTGGCAAAGAGTTTTAGCCTTAACTGAACTGTATTGCTTCAGAGAGCGATCGCAAGAGATGGTTCGAGTCGTCAGGACATCAACTTGCAGGGAACTGTGCTAGGAGGTCTTTGCCGTCAATAATGGTACTAGTGAAGGTGAAACTATGGTTAGTTTGGTAGCGTAGGTCTGATTTAATGATTGTCCTGCCTACTTGACATTAAATGTTCAACAGCTTAGTACCACTCGATTTTCTCGTAAAAGCCGCGATCATAATACAGCTTATCAGCAATTTTTTCTAACTCTGGCAAGAGATTTGATTGCACCTTGCAGGCTTGCCATAGTTCTGTATATTTTTCTTCAATAGATACAATATTAGCCATTTTAGTGATATTTACTTGTAACTGTGTTGATCGAATACTTTTTGCTGTTACGAATCATAATTGTATCCTGCGGTGAGTGCCTTCATTTTCTGTCTACTGAAGCAGATTGATTGTGACTCTCTACTGTTTTTGCTAACTTAATTCCTCAAACTTTAAATGCTAAACCATTAAGCATAGGGTTTCAGAAATAGTTCAGCTTCAGCTTCTCTTCGTCTCCTAAGTCCTTGCTCAACATTTGATCCAGGATTGCGATACTTGATGAAAGTTTCGCGGATATTAGCCCAATCACGATTCTTTAAGACTCTAGTCATTGACTCAAAATTAGAGAGACCGTAAAATTTACTCCCCAAGTTGTAGCCAAAGCTGAGTAAGGCGCCTTGTTGGTGAGGGTTGAGTTCACTCCAGCAAGGTATTTTCATTAAATCGGGTAAGTAACTTGTTTCCAACTGATAAATCAACAGCTCATCAGCTTGTTGTTGGGAAATACTCTCTCCCATGCACCACGGACTACCGTCACGTTTCCTGGTCGAACCCCAGCCAATTGTGATTGGTATCCCTCCACTTTTTGGGTCGGGGTATGCATTAAGATAGCAACCTTCAAACTTTTTAATTAGCTCAACTCCATACATAGGTAGACTTGTGGAGACTTGTTTAGTTTTGGTGAGCTGGTTTGCTGCTGTACCGTTCCTGCTTGTAGGATTGCTCTTAATCTTAACCAGAATCTCGTTAGCACTGAGATACTGTACTGAATTAGCGTTTAGGCTGGTACTGTTACGGTCTTCTTCGTCCTCTTGCGATGAATTACCAGCAGCACTTAAATCAGGTTGCTTATCTGAGTCCACTTGGGCTGCCAGAAGTGCTGGTTTTTCGTCATCGCGCTCTTGTTCCAGCTTCAGAAAGTCTTTTCGCAAGTCTGACAAGTTGAGTCGGTCAATCAATCCACAGAATATCTGTTTAAGGTATTGACTATAGTCTTGTTTCTTAGCCATAGTTTTAAATTTCTCTAAAGTTTCTAGCTATAATTACATAAAAATATTGCTTCCCCATCAGTAGTTTCCCCACTTAGCACTCTTGCTTTAAAAATTCCCGATATGGATGTTTTTTTACCATTGTTAACTCCTCAAGGTAGATAGTTTGGTTCAGATTCATAAAACTTCCAACCCCCAAAATACTTGGGATCACGGAAGTTAAACTCGATTTTAAAGTGAAGTTTGTAATAATCGATGATTTGATCAACCTTCAAATCTAGGTCGCTGGAAAATAAAATTACATGGCTACGAGTATGAGTTTCAAGATTGGTTTTGACCAAAATTACTATATTAAGAGCCTGTGCAAATTCTTTATGGAGCAGAGTGGCTTAATAAACATCAGGATGTCGGGCATGGGCTAAATCGTAGTTTCTGAGTTGTCCTTTGAGAAAACAATAACTCTACTACGACAGCCCTACCTTTTGGTACTCTTTTTTTGGCAACGATATTGGAGAAAACTAAAATATGGGTGCGCGTTTAAGGGTATTTCTGACTCATGAGCAAGACCAAACCCTCTTAATCCTGAAACAGCAGATGTACCACAAAAAGTTATAAGAACTCTTGCATAAATATTTTGTGGTAAAATTTTTGGTTATTTTAATTTCAGTTTTTGCAATTAAAATAAGAATAATTTACAGCAGATTGCAACTTCTCTACTTTGGGCTACGCCAAGGTGAGGTACAGATTATCATAGGGGCACAATATGTTGTGCCCCTACCCGTGTACTTCATTTACCTGCAATACGCTGTATCAATTTCTTCAATCAAGTATTATCAAGCGATCGCTTCAGTATATTCTGGTGTATGGTTCCGCTCTCTGGGGAATGGGACACTCGCGGCATCCAAATCGGTGTTGTTAATCAACAGCCTCTCGTCATCGCTGAAGGTAACAATCTGCTGCCAAACGTTTGGAGCGTCTGCCTCAATCACTCCCGAATCCCCATAATGAGAGTGCTCTGGTGATGAAACAGTGACAGAATTACACAATTATGTTTGATTTTCTTCCTTTTTTGTGAGGCGTTTGGTTGTTGGTGCGACTTGCTGCACTGCTTTGGCAAAGTCGGACGCAGTCGGGAAGAGTTTTTCTTGGGCTGCGCTCGTAACAGCTTGTTGTAACTTTTCGGGAGTTTTGACCAGCCGAAGTAAAGGACGGGTTTGAGAAGGTTTAGTGATTTTTACGCGAAGTTCAGTTGTAACACTATTAAGTAGGTAGGTATTCGGGAGCATCTGTAAGCATTTGTAAGCAGCAGCAAAAATATATTTGTACGGACAAGAGCTACTAATTGCAACAGGACTTACGCAACTGTCGCAAGCGATGCTGGTGCTACGCTGTGCCGAGCGCCCAACAACTAAACGATAAAAGAGTTAGCCACCAAACTGAATCAAGCATACAATTCAGGAGCATAATTAAAATGAACTCACATGGCCTGTCTCAAAATGCCCTTTTTGGAATAGACATCTCCAGAGGTGGCTGTTTGAACTTGCCCAGAACGAAAATCGAAACTAGAAGTTGAACTGATGGCAGGTTTATAGTTTCAACTCTTGTGGGGCGTTTAGTCTGCTTTTCTAAAACCTCGTTTAATATTAAAAGTTGCTCCCTTACAGAGACATTTTATATGGCATCCCAGACAGAAGACTTCACTATTGGTGTCGAAGAAGAATACCAAATTATCAACCCCGTAACTCGTGAGCTTTGTTCGCGTCAACAGCAAATTTTACAGATAGCCAAGAAAGCCCTTAGGGAACAGGTACAACCTGAGGTTTATCTTTCGCAGATAGAGATTGGCACACCCGTCTGTAAAACACTGGCGGAAGTACGAGCAGAACTTGTGCGTTTGCGAAGGGAAATAATTGCCGCAGCAGCCAAAGACGGGAACCAAATCGCTGCGGCTGGGACGCACTCGTTCTCTTCGTGGTCAGAACAGGAGATTACGCCAAAAGAACGCTACCTTGGGCTGATGCGAGATTATCAGCAACTTACCCGCGAACAAATGATTTTCGGCTGTCATGTACACGTTGGGATTAGCGATCGTCAGATGGCAGTTTGCGTCATGAACCGCGCGCGAATCTGGTTAGCACCCCTTCTGGCGCTAGCCGCTTCCTCGCCTTTTTGGATGGGCATGGATACAGGATATGCAAGTTACCGCACGGAAATTTGGGGGAGGTGGCCAATATCAGGGCCGCCATTAATTTTTGAGTCACTTGCTGAATATCAAGGGCTTGCAGAAGCTTTAATTGCAACAGGGAGTGTAGAGGAGGCGACAAAGATATACTGGGATGCACGTCTTTGTGAGCATTTCCCAACAGTAGAGTTTCGTGTCACGGATGTATGCATGACAGTAGACGAAGCGGTAATGGTTGCGGGACTGGTACGTGCCTTAGCACGGACTTGTTACGAGCAAGCAAAAATAGACGAACCGTTCCCAGCAGTGCGCCACGAACTTATACGTGCTGCTCACTGGCGTGCTGCACGCTATGGATTGGATACAGAACTGATAGATGTTGAAGAAATGCGTGCTGTTCCGGCGCCGGAGTTGCTTGAGAAGTTTCTAGCCTTTGTACGTCCATCGCTAGAAGAGTATGGAGACTGGGACGAGATTTCATCGCTTGTGCGGCAGACGATGCAACATGGGAATGGCGCAACACGGCAGCGCGAAGTGTACAAGCGTACAGAACGCCTAGAGGATGTAGTTGATTTCATCGTCGCCCAGACGGCGAAAGGTATTGCTTAACTGTTGCTATAATGGAAAATCGAACCACAGAGGACGCAGAGAAGCCAGTGCGTTAGTGTTAGCGCAGCGTAAAGCCTACGGCATAGCAACTCTTAGAGACGCTGCGCTTAGCTTGCTTAAGAGCAGGGGTACGCTTAGAGCGACATAGGAGCGTCGGCAGTCGTTCAGAGGGGGTTTCCACGCCAGTTGCTTCAAGTCGGCAGAGCCGCCCAACGCACTGGCTCCCCATGAGGAACTGCCAAAAGGTTAAGAGACTTGTTCGCTCTTAGCGTTCCCGTAGGGTAGCAACTGGCGCTACACGGAGAGAAGTTTGAGCGTCGGCTGACGGCGTTGGCGTAGCCCGCTGTAGGTATCAGAACTTCGGTGGGAATAAGAGTTTAAGAGGTTTTTTGCGTAAGTCCTAATCAAATCAAAGAGTCGTATGTTGCTACAACCTCTATTCTGCTTAGTTTTCAGGCTTTTTCTTACGTCGAACTCAGGTTTTAACAGGTCGTCGATGATAGCATCGACCGTAATTATTTTGTTTAGCATCTTCCCCTGTTTTTATCTCACTGGAGGGGATTTTATTATCTAAGTAACCATGCACGATATCCCAGCACAAAGCTCTGGGTTAGTATATTTTTGCACCTACTTATAGGAGGAATTAATTTTATATCTAGAGACTGTTTTTATCAAGCAAAAAAGCAAATAGGATGTTAATAGCAACATAACTGATAGCCCGCTGTAATAATTTCTGTATCGCTCATCTCTCGACGACTATCTTCATTATGTCCGATAGCTTTGAACAGGTCGTCGATGATACCATAGACCGAAATTATTTTCTTTAGCATCTTCCCCTCTTTTTTCTCGCAGGAGGGGATTTTATTATTTGAGTAACCATGCACGATACCCCAGGGCGAAGCTCTGGGGTGAATAACTAGCAACTTGGTTTATTTAGGAAATAATAAACATAATTTCATGTTTCATTCTCAGTAATCTGCTTTTAAATGTCTTGAGTTTATTTTGCGATCGCTATATTTAATATTCAATGTATTCAGTTTATTCATTTCATGACACAGCTTTCAAATCTTGAGCAATTCTAAAACCAGCGTGTTGATAAAAGTAAGGACGAAACCAATTACGATAGGTTGGTAATGCCATTGAACCATTAGTAGCCCAAGAACCGCCGAGCATCATCTGATGTTTACCATCAAAAAAGGGTGCTGCTTGATCTTCGTAAAGCGGATGAGGTTCAAATCCTGGTAGAGCGTTGAAAGTGTCTCCCAGCCATTCCCAGACATTTCCTCTAAGATCATAAAGTCCACAAGAACTATTAGCTGGTTTGAACATTCCCACTGGGCTGGGGGAAATGAATTGTAAGTTGAGATTATACTTAGTTGATAAGTGGTTATCCTCAGAGGTAAGTAAGGCTTGATTCCATTCGGCTTCACTCATCAAGCGGATTTCTGAGCCTTGAGAACGACAAAATGCGATCGCTTCGTAGTAGTTGACTTCCACAGGCCAGTCTAGGGGTAAGTCTATTTCGTCGAATGTGGCTCGATAGCGGTAGCCATTCTGGAAAGGTATCCAGAATTTGGGATGTTGGACGTTGTAAAGTTGCTTCCAATCCCAAGATTCATTATGCCAGTAGTTTGGATTGTTGTAACCACCGGCTTCAACAAATTTCAAATATTCTCCATTAGTGATTAAATATTGACTAGCTAAAAACGGTTTCACTTCTACAGTGCGATCGCCATATTCGCTATCCCAACCGAATGTAAAATCGTCCTTGGGTTTTCCTAGTTTCACCACACCACTGGGAATTGAGCGCATTTCATTCTTGGGAATGTTCTCCTTGCTAGGTGCATAATTCCAGCCTTGGGGACGTTTTAGGCGATCAATAGGCAATTGACGCACCAGCATCGAAGAGGTTTCAAAGTGAATGCGACTATGTTCTATTCCCATCAGCAAAGCCCAGAAGGGATGCTGTTGATGAATTGGGAGATCTAGGGAAGTATTTTGAATCACCTTGGCGATCGCCTCTCGCGCCTTGTCTCGATATTGCCAAACTTTTTCTACATCAGGCCAGCTAACCCCTTGCATAGCTGCATCGAGTTCTGTAGGTGTTTCTGGATTAACTCCGATTTCAAATAGGGTTTCGTATTGTGAATTAATTCGAGCTTTGATTAAACCAACGCCAATTAATTTATTGATGAAAAAAACAGCTGAGTGACCAAGATAAAAAATTAGACGGTTTCTTAAAGGATCGGGGTTAAGATAAAAAGTTTCTTCCCCGATCAAACTTTTCATGAGTGTTTCTTCAAGTTCCCAAGAATTTTGAAAGTAGTTGAGCAGGCTTTGTGAACTGCAATCATTGAGTGTGGGGACTTGAGTTGATGTCAGTTTATTTATCGTTGAAACTAAAGCCATGATATTTTTGACAGGAGATTAATTGCACAAATTACATAAATTATGACTGATTACAAGAAAAAGTGTTTTTGATCACATTTTCTCTTGTGTCGTCATGATCGGGCAATCTGCTCAATTTGTAAATAGACAAATAATGTATTTTAAAATACTTCAACTACGTGTTGCCAGAATAATATAAATAATAAATTAGCGTTGAATTATCTAAATTAATGCAAAAAGCCAAAGGTAGTTCTTCCCATTTGATTATTCATGAAATCAAACCCCAGGAATTTTTTAAATGGCAAGGTGGTTACGAGGCATTTACAGTCAGTCATCATCTCATTGAGCAGACAGCAAATTACATTTGTAACCAAGTGATTCACCATCAACAAAAATCTCTCATCCCCGACTGGGAAATTATCTAATAATTGCATCCAGCCTGCGTTCGCTCTTAGCGTTCCCGCAGGGTAGGCAGGCTTTGTTCATATAGCCGCGACTTCAGTCTTCGGCTCATAATTAGAGAAACATCCGGCGATGCCTTCACAGTAGGCATCGCGGATTTTAGATTTTATCTTATCTAAAATCCCAAATCGAGTTACCGATTCACCGCCGCAGCTTCTCGTGCTGCTGCTGCTTGATCTGGGTGGATACCCAAGCGGGTGAGATTAATTCGACCTTTGTTATCAATTTCGCGCACTTTGATAATCACTTCATCGCCCACCGCTACTTCATCCTCTACTTTGCCAACGCGGTAGTCAGCAAGTTGTGAGATGTGGATCATCCCTTCTTTTCCAGGCAGAAATTCCACAAATGCACCTATTGGTATAATCCGAGTGATGCGTCCTGCATAGACATCGCCTTCGTGCAGCTTGCGGGTCATGCCTTGGATGATGTTCTTGGCTTTCTTGGCCTTGTTCTCATCTACAGCGGAAATTGTCACCGTGCCATCATCTTCGATGTCAATTTTCGCACCAGTCTCCTCTGTAATCCCCTTAATAGTCTTGCCTCCAGGCCCGATGACCAGACCAATCATGTCTGAATCAATCTTGATTGTTAACAGACGTGGGGCATAGGGTGAAGTTTCAGTCCGCGGCCCGTTAATACAGGCAAGCATTTTCTCCAGAATGTGCAACCGAGCTGATTTGGCTTGGTGAACAGCTTGAGAAATAACTTCCAACGACAGACCAGAGATTTTCATATCCATTTGCAAGGCGGTAATTCCGGCATCCGTCCCGGCAACTTTGAAGTCCATATCGCCCAAAAAGTCTTCAATACCCTGAATGTCGGTCAGGACTCGCATTTCGTCGCCTTCCTTAATCAGCCCCATTGCCGCGCCACTGACGGGTTTGAGAATTGGCACACCAGCATCCATTAGGGCTAGGGTGGAACCGCACACCGAACCCATTGAGGTGGAACCGTTAGAGGAAAGTACTTCCGATACGATGCGAATCACGTAGGGAAATTGTTCTTTTGACGGTAATACAGGTAGGAGCGATCGCTCTGCTAATGCGCCGTGACCAATTTCGCGCCTTCCTGGGGCACGCATTGGCTTGGTTTCCCCGACTGAGAAAGGCGGAAAGTTGTAATGATGCAGGTAACGTTTATGTTGATCTAGCTGCATGTCATCGTTGAGGTTTTGGGCATCCCCCGGTGTACCCAAAGTACAAGTGGATAATACCTGAGTTAGTCCGCGGTTAAATAAACCGCTGCCGTGGACTCGCTTTGGTAAGACATCAACTAAACAAGAAACAGGACGCACTTCATCGAGTTTACGACCATCAACGCGAACATTATCTTCGATGATTTGCCGCCGCATGAAGTATTTGATAATATCCTTAAAAGTGTTACCAAGTGCCTTGCTATTTGCAGTTGCGGCAACTCGAATTGGGTCTTCTTCTGGCAGTTCGGTGATCGTCGTGGCAATTTCATCCTTGACGACATCTAAAGCTGCATCGCGTTCGGGTTTGGTGAAATTAAATTGAGACAGGATTTTCTTAATATCGCCGCTAGCGCGATCGCGGATATAATTTTCCAGAGTTTGGTCTACTTCTGGTGGTGCTTCTTGCACCAGTTGTAGTCCCAGTTCTGCTACTAAATCTTGCTGCGCTTTGATTAAGTCTCGCACTGCTTCATAACCAAAATCAATCGCCTCAATAATATCTCGCTCTGGCAACTGATTGGCTCCCGCCTCTACCATGATCACGCCATGCGGTGAACCTGCTACTACCAGATCCAAGTCTCCAGCTTCAATTTCTCCATAGGTGGGGTTAATAATGAAATCATCTCCCACTAAACCAACCCGCACTGCTGCCATTGGCCCATTAAAAGGAATCTGGGCAATTAGGGTAGCGATGGAAGCGCCTGTAACTGCTAGCACATCGGGTGGTACTAACTCATCCATCGACAGCGTTAAGGCAATAATTTGCAGGTCATCCCGTAGCCATGAGGGAAACAGGGGACGCATCGGACGGTCTATAAGACGACTGGTGAGAATTGTTTTTTCTGGTGGGCGACCTTCCCGTCGCATGATCCCTCCGGGAATCCTACCAGCGGCATATAGCCTTTCTTCATAATCTACTGTCAGGGGAAGAAAATCAATGCCTTCTCTGGCTTGCGATCGCGTAGCCGTCACTAAAACGGATGTGTCCCCTGATTCTATCAAAACCGACCCACCAGCCTGGGGAGCTAGTAAGCCTACTTTCAGTCGAATATCCCTTCCATCGAAGGATATTGACTTGTCAACTTCTGCCATTCAGTTTTTTTTCCTTCTCTTTCGCTATTCTCTTTCTGTGGCAATCCTAACATTTATGCCTTATGACTGACTTCTAATACATACAAAGATAAGACTTGTCGTTCAACCCAAAGCACGATACATCATTAGCGCGTCTACCACCTGTTCATTCTCTAGCTTCACCGCACGCGGAATGCGCCCAATAATCTCAAATCCTAACGACTGCCAAAGTGTAATTGAAGGTATATTAGTTTCAAAGACCAAATTGAACATTACTGCTTCGTAGCCCAGGTTTGCTGCTATCAAGAGCATAGCCTCTCCCATGAACCGCCCTATCCCCTGACCGCGTAATCCAGGTTGTACAATAAAACCAGCGTTGCAAATATGGCTACACCGACCGGGAAAGTTTGGCTTTAAATAAAATGCCCCTAATATTTCTTGTGGCTTGTGTGTAGCATCCTGAACAGATGCTCTGACAACAAAGGCATCTTTACTCAACCAGTAAGCTGAAAATTCTGCCTGAGATAGAGGTTGCTTTTGGGGATAAGTTCTACCTTCAATCAAGAAAACATTGAGTAATGCTCTTACAACCTCCTGTTCTTGAGGATGCATATAATCTAGTTCAACTATTATCCCGCTTTTTAAAACTTGAACAAGGGGAAAATCCATTTAATAATGTTTATGCGGATTGATTGCTGAAATATTTATTATATGCAACATTTGCCGGAAAAATATTCTGGAAAAAATCTAAAAAGTAGAATATTGGCAATTTTAATTCTGGAATTTTGCGAAAATCTGAGTAGTTAGCAAATGGCGATTTTACACGGAAATTGGTTACTAGAAAATCAAAATGGTTGCTTATTTATTTGGGGAGAAACTTGGCGATCACCACGAATAAATTTCGATACTAGTGGATCTGGAGATATACCACTACATCCCTTGGCAATGACATCAGTGGAGTTGAGTGAGTGGTTAGTTTCCCAGAAGATGCCGATTACTAACTTCATCCAAAAATCTCAAGTTGCGATGCCTGCGGCGGGCAAAGCCATTGTTACTACTGGGCGAACACGTAAATCCGCCAGTACCAATGACATCAGTTTACCAACGTATTCGCAAATCATTGCCCTACCAACTTATATCCCCGAAGACAGTGCAGAGGGAACATCTGCGATTTTCCCCGTACATTCTGCCAGCTTGGGACTAGACACAGACTCCCCGCAATATTTGCAACCGTGGCTAGTTGAGGGTTTTTGTCTTAACCCTAACGAAGCGGTAAAATTTCTCGCTGCTATTCCTCTAAATGCTGCTAAAGGGGAAGATGCATTTTTAGGAGGAGATTTACGTTTTTGGTCGCAAGTTGCCCGCTGGAGTTTAGATTTAATCTCGCGGTGTAAGTTTTTACCAAGAATTGACAGACAATCAGATGGTGTGTTTGCTGCTAAATGGCAAGTACTTCTAGACAGTGCTGTAGATGGAACCCGCTTAGAAAAATTTTCTGCGGATATGCCGTTAGTTTGTCGTACTTATCAAGAGGAAGTGGGGAGTGGGGAGTGGAAAGTGGGGGGAGACAAGGAGGACAAGGGGACAACCAGAGAAGTTAGAGCGGAGGCTTCCGACGCTCGCGGACTCGTTGGCATAGCCTCTCGTCGAGAAGAGGCTGCGCTATCCGTTGGCGTAGCCCGCCGTAGGCATCCAAACTTCGGAGGACAAGGGGACAAGGAAAATAACTATACTCAATGCCCAATCTATGTAGACTTTCCAACCGAACCTCAAGAATTGTTACTGAGTTTTCTTAACAGTACGATAGATGCCCAAGTGCGAGGAATGGTAGGTTTCCAACCGCCAATGGAAGCTAAAGCGATGTCTACAACGGGCTACGCCTACACATCTTTACCAGCTGCGGTGCAACAGTGGTTACAAGCTTTAACTAGTGCATCTGGTACAGTCAACGCAGATGCAATGGAAGTGGAACGGCTGGAAGCGGCACTGAGAGCCTGGACTATGCCGCTACAATCCCAATTAACTCTTAAAACTCTATTTCGTACCTGTTTTCAACTGCGTTCTCCAGAGTCCGGCGAAACAGAGTGGACATTGGCGTATTTCCTCCAAGCGGCTGACGATCCTGAGTTTTTGGTGGATGCGGCAACTATTTGGAACAATCCAGTTGAACAATTGGTTTATGAAAATCGGACAATTGAGCAACCACAAGAAACATTTTTGCGAGGTTTAGGGCTAGCTTCCCGATTATATCCAGCGATCGCACCTAGTTTTGAAACCGAATATCCCCAATCTTCTCGTCTTAACCCCATCCAAGCATACGAGTTTATCAAGGCTGTAGCTTGGAGGTTGGAAGACAGTGGTTTGGGAGTAATTTTGCCTCCCAGTTTAGCTAACCGTGAAGGATGGGCGAACCGTTTGGGTTTGAAAATTACTGCCGAAACCCCAAAGAAAAAGCAGGGGCGCTTAGGGTTACAAAGTTTACTAAATTTCCAATGGCAATTGGCAATTGGTGGACAAACTATTTCCAAAGCTGAGTTTGATAGACTTGTGGCTTTAAATAGTCCGTTGGTGAAAATTAACGGGGAGTGGGTGGAATTGCGGCCCCAAGATATCAAGACAGCCCAAACTTTTTTTACCACTCGCAAAGACCAAATGGCGCTTTCCTTGGAAGATGCCTTGCGTTTCAGTACAGGGGATACCCAGGTAATTGAAAAATTACCAGTGGTCAGCTTTGAGGCATCTGGGGCATTGCAAGAGTTGATTGGGGCGCTAACAAATAACCAGGCGATTGCACCTTTGCCCACACCAACAGGCTTTCAAGGACAGCTGCGACCTTATCAAGAACGAGGCGCTGCTTGGCTGTCCTTCTTGGAACGTTGGGGCTTAGGCGCATGTCTGGCAGACGATATGGGATTGGGTAAAACTATCCAGTTCATCGCTTTTCTTCTACATCTTAAAGAACAGGATGCACTCGAAAATCCAACTCTACTAGTTTGTCCAACTTCTGTTTTAGGCAACTGGGAAAGGGAAGTCAATAAATTTGCACCAAGCCTGAAAATTTTGCAATATCACGGTGACAAACGCCCAAAAGGTAAAGCGTTTTTAGAAGCAGTGAAAAATCACGATTTAATCGTTACCAGTTATTCACTTCTGCATAGAGATATTAAGTCATTGCAAAGTGTCTCTTGGCAGATAATTGTTTTAGATGAAGCCCAGAATGTGAAAAATCCAGAGGCAAAGCAGTCAAAAGCAGTGCGGCAATTAGAAGCAACGTTTCGGATAGCGTTGACGGGGACACCAGTAGAAAATAGGCTGCAAGAACTCTGGTCTATTTTAGATTTTCTGAATCCAGGATATTTAGGCAATCGACAATTTTTCCAGCGGCGGTTTGCCATGCCAATTGAAAAGTATGGTGATACGGCTTCTTTGAGTCAATTACGTTCATTAGTTCAACCATTTATACTGCGGCGATTGAAAAGTGATCGCGACATCATTCAAGACTTACCAGATAAGCAAGAAATGACCGTATTTTGCGGTCTGACTGGTGAACAAGCCGCACTTTATCAACAAGTTGTAGAACAATCTTTAGTAGAGATTGAATCTGCTGAAGGATTGCAACGTCGGGGGATGATTTTGGCTTTACTGATTAAACTAAAACAAATCTGCAATCACCCAGCCCAATATTTGAAACAGGCGACATTAGAGCAACATAACTCAGCCAAACTTCTGCGGCTAGAAGAAATGTTAGAAGAAGTTTTAGCAGAAAGCGACCATGCTCTAATCTTTACACAATTTGCTGAATGGGGTAAGTTACTTAAACCTTATTTAGAAAAACAGCTAGGTCGAGAAATATTCTTTTTATATGGCAGCACCAGTAAAAAACAACGAGAGGAAATGATCGACCGTTTCCAACACGATCCGCAAGGCCCACCAATTATGATTCTTTCTCTGAAAGCAGGTGGTGTAGGACTGAATTTAACACGAGCAAATCATGTATTCCACTTTGATAGATGGTGGAATCCAGCCGTAGAAAATCAAGCCACAGATAGAGTATTTCGGATTGGTCAAACCCGCAATGTGCAAGTACATAAATTTGTTTGTACTGGCACTTTAGAAGAAAAAATTCATGACATGATTGAAAGTAAAAAACAATTGGCTGAACAAGTTGTGGGTGCTGGTGAAGAATGGTTGACTGAACTAGATACAGACCAACTTCGCAACTTACTAATCCTTGACCGCAGTGCAGTAATTGACGATGATGCAGAATAAGTTTGTAGTAAGGACTTTAGTTCTTGAATTAAGGGCTAAAGCCACCCACTACAAAGCTCTTATATTTAATGTGACATCTGGTCTGTCACATTAAATATAATGGGTAAACTCATTCTTCATTTTTCTTCCTTTGCGGTTCGTTTCTCAACCCCCTGATAATTAACGCGATGAACCGCTAGATTAAATGTGCGATATTAGTGACAAATATCACACCTTCTTCTTTTGTCTCTGCCATCATGTCGAACCACTTTGCCCACGGTTATGCGTTGTTAATTGGGGTTGGCACAACAGCCGAATCCCGATATTCATTGCCTGTGACAGTTAAAGATGTGCAAGCCCTGAAAACAGTGCTAATTGACCCAAACTTGTGTGCCTATCTGGATGATTCCGAACATATTCGCTTATTGCAGAATCAGCAGACAACGCGCAGCGCAATTTTGGATGGATTAACGTGGTTAAAGAAAAAAGCTGCTGTTGATAAAGATGCAACAATTGTAGTTTTTTACTCTTGGGCATGGGTGCTTTGACTTATCAAGTCAGTGCTATTATCTACTTCAACATGACTTCAATTCCACAGACATTGCTAACACCGCTCTGTCTGCCCAAGAATTTACAGAAGCCCTGCGGCTGATTCAAGCAAAGCGGTTGTGGGTAGTAATTGATAGTTGCCACGCAGAAGGTATGGCTACTGCTAAGGGAGAACTACCTGCTGACTTTATTGCTACGGCATTGCCCAAGGGGGTGATTGATGCGCTCAAGCAGGGCGAAGGACGGGCGGTGTTTACGTCCTCCAGGGGCAATCAGGTTTCTTGGATACGTCCTGATGGAAGCATGAGTCTCTATACTTATCATCTAATTGAGGCATTGCGAGGAGCGGCTAATCAACCAGGGGATTCCAAAGTCATGCTCTCAAACCTGATCAATCATTTGGGTAAAACCGTGCCAGAGAGTGCTAGAACCTTACGTCAGGCAGAACAAACCCCATTTTTTGATACGGCGATGGAAGATTTTCCTATTGCCATGCTGCGGGGAGGGAAGGGACTGCCAAATTCAACCCCAATTTTGGACTTGCACAAAATTATGACTGATCAAGAAGTGGTAACACCTGCACTAGCAAGAGCAAAACGAGCGTTAGCATTTTTGGAAGAACAAGCTGCTTCCTTTGGAATTCGTATTCCAGTGGATTTGCAGATTGAATTAGAAGAGAAACGCCGCCAGGTAATTGAGTTAGAGTCCCGGCATAAAAGAACAGGATTAGATTAAGCAAATATAGCCGACAATGATTTTTCTCGTTCCGAGTTTCGAACACCAAGTTTTGAGTTCTGAACACCAAGTTTCGAGTTCCGAACACGAACTCCCGAGTTCTGAGCACGAACTTCCGAGTTCCGAGAACGAACTTCCGAGTTCTAAGAATGAACTTTCGAGTTCTGAGCACGAACTTCCGAGTTCTGAACACCAAGTTTCGAGTTCTAAGCACAAACTTCCGAGTTCCGAGCACGAACTTCCGAGTTCCGAGCACGAACTTCCGAGTTCTGGGGATACCTTGAAAAAATCATACAATCTTGTGAGGTGGAGAGAAGTCTAAGCGTCGGCTGACGGCGAACAGAACTTCAGAGCATCTTGCCCCCCTGGAACTCGGACAGACTAGAGAGCTTATCCGACAAGCATTAATTAGATATTTTTTTATTTGAAAATCCCTTAGATTTATTTTTTATATAACCTTATGGATAATCAAGAAGCACTACAGCGAACTCTCAACCGCGCTCGTCGCGCCCTCCAGATATTAGAGGAGGAAAAAGCTACTTTTGGGATTCGAGTTCCAGTAGATTTGCAGATCGAACTGGAGGAAAAACAAAAAGAAGTCACTAGCCTAGAGGCGCGATTAAGCCAGTTACAGGGACAACGCCCGGAAAGTGTGCCTGATAACCTGCCTCGCTATAACGATGTGTTTGTGGGACGGAAACAAGAAATCGCCCGTTGTTTGGAGGCACTGTCACCAGAGGAACGCGGTTGGGGTGTGGCGATCGATGGTATTGGTGGCATGGGCAAAACGGCGTTAGCACTGGAGGTAGCACACCTTGCCCGTAAGAAAGCCTTGTTTGATGCCTATCTGTTTGTTTCTGCCAAGACTACCTGGCTCTCAACTGAGGGAGTGCGGCAAGAAACCCTCGCCCTGTCTTCTCTCGATAGCTTCTGCCGGGAATTTGCCAAGGGGTTGGGACAGACAGATATTGTGAAAATGACTGATGCCACAGAACGCCGCCGCGCCCTTCTAGATGCCCTGCGGGGAAGGCGTACCCTGTTGATTTGGGACAACTTGGAAACCCTGAATGCAGAAGAACGCGATATGATTGCCGAGTTTGTGCGGAAACTGCCCACCCCCAACAAAGCCATCATCACCAGCCGCCGTCGCACTGGCGAAAGCGCCCTCACTATCCGCTTAGATCGTCTTTTGGAGGCAGAAGCTTTGGAGTTAATGCGGGAGAAGGGAAGCAAGTACCCCCATCTAGCCCAGGAACTAAATGCAACGAAGCCAGAGATATTAACCGCTTTATATGAAGCGTCTGGTGGCAATCCCCTAGCGCTGGATTGGACATTGGGACAGGTGGCACACAAAGGCTACTCCATAACTGTTGCCCTAGAACGATTGCGGAATGCCGCCAAATCCTCCGATCTCTACGGGTTTCTGTTTGCCGATGCTGCCCAAACTCTCTGTGGAATTGATTGCACAGTGTTATCTGCCTTGGTTATATTCCTGACACCAGCAAAAACCGCAGCATTGGCAGATGCTACGGATTTAGCCATCACCGAGATCCAAGTTTCTTTAGAGCAGTTGGTAACACTATCTTTGGTAAATGAGTTGGATGGAGAACGGTTTGGCCTGCACCCCCTCACCCGCACCTATGTCCGGGCAGCTGTGGGCGGAACGGATACCATTGGGACTGCACCTCTAGCGAGTGGAATCCGGTTTGACTCTGCTGCCCAAAGCAAAGTTTTGCGCTACTGGGTAGACTTTGCCCAGAAGTACGGGGGTTATGACAAAGATGCCTACAAAACCCATGACAAGCTGGAAGCCGAGTGGCAGAATCTAGAGGGCGTGGCTACAACCCTGCGGGAGATGGCGGGTATTCCCGATGAATTGAAAGACCAACAAGCTGCCCAGATGCTCGTCGATTTGGAAAAAGCTTTGTATAACTTCCTCTTGTTTCGAGGCTACTGGGATGAGTGGATGCGCCTGGGTGAGTGGCGATATCAGGCGGGAAAGGCGCTGGGTCAGTGGAGCGATGCTGGTTGGGGTGCCTATTCTGTTGCCTGGATTTACTACAATCGGGGGGAGACAGATCGGGCAGCAAGTTGGGCGGCTCAGATGGCGGAGGCGATGGAGCGGGGCGGCAATCGTCAGGACAAGGCTCTTGCAATTCGTCTGCAAGGATTAATTACAGAGCAACGCCAGGACTGGGCAGAGGCGGAGCGGCTGTTTCAGGAGGCGTTAGCAATTTACCGAGAGTTGGGAGAGGAAGAACGTGAGGCGATCGCCCTCAACGATCTAGGAGGAGTTGCGCAATCGCAGGGACAATACGATCGCGCCGAGTTTTACTACAAGCAAGCATTGGCGATACAAGAAAAACAAGGACATAAAGAAGGACAAGCAATTTATTGGGGCAACTTGGGAAATCTAGCCCTTAAGCGCGATCACCCTTCAGAAGCCCGCCTTTGGTACGAGCGTGAGTTAGCCCTAGCACAGAAAGTGGGACGGCAAAGCTTGGTGGCTAGTGCTAAAGCGGGGCTGGCGCGAGTTCTAGAGGAGGAGGAACGCTACACAGAGGCGCTACCGTTAGCACAGTCTGCCCTGGAAATCCGGGAGCGTCTGCGCGATAAGAGATTGGATTGGACGCACCAATTGGTTGAACGGTTGCGCCGCAAGGCGGGGATGGAATAATTCGTAATTAATTTAAGGTTTTACGTCCCTGTGTAGTTCAAGATTTCAAATTTGTAAGTGTATATCTGCGAAACTGATATGCTCCCAACTATAAACGCTATAGTCTGAGGTAACTGTCACAAAATGAGATCAACCCATCCATTCCATAATTTTTAATTTTGAATTGATTATGACTAATTACACATTACAAGCAAGCCGCGAATGGTGGTCACAACAATGGCTAGATTTGCTAGATTCTTACCGCTTTAAAAAGCGTTTAGAACGTGCGAGAAACTATGCTCGTCAAGGAAATGTTCTCAGCATCGAATTTAAAGGTGCAAAAGTATTAGCTAGGGTGCAAGGTAGTGAAGTCGAACCTTATAAAGTTTCCCTTTCCCTTGAACCTTTTAGCGATGAACAGTGGGGTTATGTAATTGAAACCATGTCTCACAGGGCAATTTTTGCTGCCAAGCTACTAGCAGGAGAAATGCCACAAAATATAGAAGAAGTTTTCACGGCTAATGGTCTTTCGATATTTCCATTTACCCTTGGTGATGTCCAGAGTAAATGCTCTTGTCCTGATAAAGCAAATCCCTGTAAACATATTGGTGCCCTGTACTATCAGTTAGGCGATCGCTTCAGTGAAGACCCCTTTGTACTCTTTCAATTGCGCGGACGTACCAAAGAGCAAATTATCAGCGATTTACGTCAATTACGCAGTGCTAAAATTCAACCTAAGACCACAGAAACGCCCGATATTCAACAGTCAATTCCTAATAACAAATACTTGGTAAAAATTGACTCTTTCTGGCAATACAATGAGCCACTAGAGTCATCATTGGTAGTGATTGCGCCGTCCACAAGCGAGACGGTATTAGATGTATTAGGAGCAATTCCCCTAGCGAAGGAAGAGGAAAATACAGTAAATTCAACTTCGAGTGATGTGGTAATGAAGTCTTTGAATACAGTTTACAGAGATGTGAGCCAGAAAGCTTTTTTAGCAGCAATGAATGTGGGAGAAAGTTGATACTAATTCGTAATTCGTAATTATTTTTTGTGAGATTGTTGTAATTTTAGTTTCAGAGGGTGTTTGAAAAGTGGTTAGCTGTGATTATTAGCACTCATTGATCCCCCCTAACCTCCCTTAAAAAGGTGGGAAAATATTTCAAAGTCCTCCTTTTTAAGGGAGATCTAGAAGGATCTAAAATGTTTTGCTACCAACAAAAGGACTTTTCAAACATGCTCTCAGACCAAAGTGCTGTAGGACAAAGAGGCATCTGCAAAGATAAAATTCTCAAAGCCTGTTGTGGACAGTGTAATAACATTTCCATTGTTATTGAAGCTGATGTTAGCTGGGTTTAGGGCATTGCCCGAAATTACACCAGAAAAAGTGAGTTCAGAGCGATTGAAAGCACTGAGGTCTAAGGTGTCAAAACCTTTTCCACCATCCAAAGTCCCAGTACCAAACCCTTTGAAGTAGTCATTTCCAGTGCCTAGATCAATACCGATACCGCCACCAATAGTAACTTTTTGTTGAACTCCATCGATGGTACTGGTGGATGTAATTTTATCATTGCCATCGCCAGTCTTGATAGTTCCTTTTCCATAAATGCCATAGGCAGTACCACCAATTGTTGCTGTAGCCTGTCCGGTAAGAATGTCACAACCATTCCCAGTATCAATTACTCCGTCGTTGAAGATGCCATAGGCAGTACCACCAATTTTTGCTGTAGCCTGTCCGGTAAGAATGTCACAACCATTTCCAGTATCAATTACTCCGTTGTTGGAGATGCCATAGGCGATGATGTTGGAGTAAGCTGAAACGTTGCCAGAACCAGTAATTGTGTCGTTGCCCTGCCCTGTGGTGATGGTGGCACCTTTCATGTTCTGGATGCCAGTTCCATAACTGTCGAAGCCGCCAATACCTGTGCCAGTGCCTATGATCGTGTCTTCTCCATCTCCGGTATCCAGTTTCTTACTGTTAGTGATGCCAGTTCCAGTACCGCCGAAGGCGGAAATGTCCCCTTTATCACCATTCCCAGTCCCAGTGATTGTGTCATTTCCGTCCCCTGTATTCAGATTGCCATTATTGCTGATGCCAGTCCCTGCACCCTGAAACTCGGGTCCAAGTTCCTTGCCGAAAATGCCGCTGATACCGATGCCAGTGATCGCGTCATTTCCGTCTCCGGTATCCAGTTGTCCAGTGTTACTGATGCCAGTTCCAAATCCACCATCGCCGCCATAGCGAGCGTCAGAACCAGTGCCGCCAATAGCAGTGCCAGTGATAGTGTCATTTCCGCCCTCAGTATTTAGACTGCCACTGTTACTGATGCCAGTCCCAAATCCACCATCGCCGCCACCATCAAGTTGACCACCGCCGTAATTGCCGTTGCCGCCAGTGCCATTGCCGCTGATTGTGTCATTGCCCAACCCAGTATTAAGGATGCCAATGTTGAGGATGCCTGTCCCTGCACCGCCATCGCCGCCACTAGTGCCATTCCCAAATCCATCGCCGCTAGAAAACTCGTCCGCACCCTTGCCTCCACGACCCCCAATACCCTTGCCGATGATAGCGTCGTCGCACGACCCAACATTCAGATTGCCATTATTGCTGATGCCGATACCAGTACCGCCTTTGCTGCCGTTATTATCAATAGCACCATCACGGCCTTTACCGCCAGTGCCGTTGCCTTTAATGGTGTCCTTTCCTAAGCCTGTATAAATCAAACCTCCAGTTAAAATATCAATCCCAATTGCTGGAAATTTATTTAAATCTTCCCCAATTAAAGTGTCGGAACCAACAGTGCCTGTGAAATTGGGTGGAACCGTAAATCTAGGCATAATTAAAATTATCTAAATTTAGATTAGTATATATTACTAATTTTCTTATAAAAAAAGCCCTTGCTTTTACGCAAGAGCCTCTAAATTATTTAGTTGTCAGTGATCAAATAAACCTTACAACCTAGTCAAGGTCATTCATGAACATCACTGGCTCGGTATCACGGTTAATTCCTTTCTCAAAACCACCAGCAGCTGCCCGTGCGCGACCAGCGTGCCATAAGTGACCAACTAGGAAGAAGAATCCTAGTACGAAGTGAGAAGTCGCCAACCAAGCGCGAGGAGATACGTAGTTGAAGGAGTTAATCTCGGTAGCCACACCACCCACGGAGTTCAGAGAACCCAGAGGAGCATGGGTCATGTATTCAGCAGCGCGACGAGCTTGCCAAGGCTGAATATCGTTCTTGATTTTTTCCAGATCAAGACCGTTGGGGCCACGTAGAGGCTCCAACCAAGGGCCGCGGAAATCCCAGAAGCGCATGGTTTCACCACCGAAGATGATTTCACCAGTGGGAGAGCGCATCAGATATTTACCTAGACCAGTGGGGCCTTGGGCAGAACCGACGTTAGCACCCAAGCGTTGGTCACGAATCAAGAAGGTTAGAGCCTGAGCTTGAGAAGCTTCTGGACCAGTAGGACCAAAGAATTCACTTGGATAAACGGTGTTGTTGAACCAAACAAAAATTGAGGCAATGAAGCCCATCAGGGAAAGAGCGCCCAAGCTGTAGGAGAGGTAAGCCTCACCAGACCAGATGGATGCACGACGTGACCAAGCAAAAGGCTTGGTAAGAATGTGGTAAATACCCCCTGCAATACAGATAAAGGCAATCCAGATGTGACCACCGACCACATCTTCCAAGTTATCGACGCTGACAATCCAGCCTTCGCCACCAAAGGGAGACTTGATTAAATAACCGAAGATAACCGCTGGGTTCAATGTCGGATTAGTAATAATACGAACATCACCACCACCTGGTGCCCAGGTGTCATACAACCCACCAAAGAACATTGCTTTTGCTACCAACAGCAGCGCACCGAATCCCAAAATAATCAGGTGAAACCCGATGATGTTGGTCATCTTGTTCTTGTCTTTCCAGTCATAGCCAAAGAAAGAAGAGTATTCTTCTAAGGTTTCTGGACCACGGACGGCATGATAGATACCGCCAAAGCCAAGGACAGCTGAGGAAATTAGGTGGAGTACACCGACAACAAAGTAGGGGAAGGTGTCAATGACTTCACCACCAGGACCAACACCCCAACCCTGAGCGGCGAGGTGAGGTAACAGGATTAAGCCCTGCTCATACATGGGCTTTTCAGGAATGAAGTGAGCGACTTCAAACAAGGTCATCGCTCCAGCCCAGAATACAATCAAACCAGCGTGGGCAACATGAGCACCCAGTAGTTTGCCAGATAGGTTGATTAAACGTGCGTTACCAGACCACCAGGCAAACCCAGTGGATTCTTGGTCGCGTCCAGCGCCGCCTAAAATATTTGGTCTATTAGAGAGCGTTACCACGTGGTAATACCTCCTCAGGGAATACAAATTGTTCGTGGGGTTGATCTTGAGGAGCCATCCAAGCGCGGATACCCTCATTCAGCAAAATGTTTTTGGTATAGAAGGT
>NZ_JBALGC010000025.1:0-4485 GCF_036916575.1 Nostoc sp. | reverse complement strand
CTCCCTTTGGGAGAAGACCGCGCTGCCTCCCCTTTGTGGTTCGTTTTTCTTAATTTTCGGGTAAGTCCTGCTCTTAACCCAAGCGTATTGATTTACTCAGATAATATTTTTCTTTTTCCCCCAGCAAGAACTGCTCCCTGCCCCCCTGCCTACACAGCGATAGGATATTTTTTTTAGTTGGAAGTTCCTAATTCTTAATTGTGGCCATAAGCTACCAACTTGGTATAAGTTGCAATATAAATTAGAAAATTTTATAGTAAACAGACTCTGGCAATTAGAGTATAAATTATCATGCTATACAAGCAAAAGTAAAGTATAAAAAAGTACAAGTGCCCTAAAGGAATTTAGAAGTAAAGATAACTCAGATGTATAATTAGCGCGTCTCCTCCATAATCCCTAACAAGATTGTGATTTAGGTTTGGTAGGCTTTCTATTTTTTACTTTAATAAGGGGCATATGTGGCAACAAGAAAAAAAAGATACTTCGATAATTAGACTGGTATTATGGCTTGCCTTAGCAACAACCCCTATGGCAGCAAGTTTACTGGTCTCAGAACCCATGCTGGCACAATCTAAACCTGATTCTTCCTCTTTTACACTGCCGCAAACAGTGCAGAATGGGACGACAGTAAAGATTGATGGTTCAAGTAGCTTGAGTGCAATCAACCAAAGCCTGAAAGAAAGTTTTGAAAAACAATTTTCCGGTACAAAGGTTGAAGTTGCTGCTAACGGCACTGGTACGGCACTGAAAGATTTGCTAGATGGCAAAATCGACATAGTAGCAATGGGGCGTGGGTTGACGCCAGCAGAAAAAGCCCAAGGACTAGAGCAAGTTCGCTTGCACCGTGAGAAGATTGCGATCGTGGTTGGTGCAGATAATCCTTTTAAAGGAAGCTTGACCAGTAAGCAATTCGCCCGGATTTTTCGAGGACAAATTACAAATTGGTCACAACTGGGGGGGTCTCCAGGGAAGATTAGGTTAATCGATCACCCTAATACGAGTGAAACTCGCAATACTCTTCGTGCTTATCCAGCCTTCAAAACTGCTGAATTTGCTACAGGCTCTAATGCTACCCAATTAACTGAGGATAATACCGCAGAAATCATCCAACAATTGGGCAAAGATGGCATCAGCTATGTCTTAGCTAATCAGGTATCGAAGTTGAAAGGCGTGCGAGTTCTGCAATTACATCAAGCCTTGCCAGATGATGCTAAATATCCCTTCTCGCAACCTTTAGTTTACGTTTACAAAAAAAATCCCAGCTTAACCACAGTAGATTTTCTCGGCTTTACCCTTGCACCCCCAGGACAGCAAGCTATAGAACAAGCTAGAACAGCTGAAGCAGAGGCGATCGCAGCCAGCGTATCAAAACCTGCTGTCACGGCTTCTCCCAATGCCCAGACGACACCTGCTGCTACGCCTTCCCCTAGTGCCACTACTTCTGTATTTGGCGAACAACCGTTTGTAGCGGCTCCTGCACAAAATAGTCCAATTGTAAACAAAGAAACACCAATTTGGTTGCTGCTACCTGTCTTTCTTCTGGCTGTAGCTGGAGGGGTACTATGGCGGACTCTGGGAAAACGCCCATTGCCGAGTGAGAAAACAGACAACTTACCAGAATCAAATCCTCGTCCACCCAGCACAGAAGATGTAGAAATGGCGGCGCTTGATGCCAGCACAGATTCCTCCCTTAACGGAGCGATGCTTGAGGAGCAGCTAGTGCCCCACTTCCAAGAGCAAGAAACCCCTGATCGCATTCCTTTCAACATCTATGCTCAAACACAATCTGACCTGACCCAGAACGCTACTCAGGGGACATCAAATTTAGTACAAGAGGCAACTAATGGCACCTCTAACCCCTATGAAGGCACAACCTCAGGCGTAGCCAATGGATCAGAAAATAACAACTTGGGAGCCGCAGCTTTAAGCGGTGGTGCGGCTCTAGCAACGGGCATCGGGACGGCTACCTGGTCTGCCTTTACCAACAAAGAAACAGATGCGATTGCTCAGACAGATGAAGTAAATAATTATACTGAGAAAAATCCTCCTGAGTCTGATGAGGTTGCATGGGATATAGAAGCCCCAGCGGCTGTAGTAAATACTTCATATCCTCACCTGGCTAATATTCCAGAAGAGGCATCTAATGGGGAACTGCCTTCATCTGAGGCTTTAGCCCCACTCCCAGAATTACCAGATGTGCCAGAAGTAACATCTGATTTTGAATATTGGGACACAGAAATTAGTGAAGATCAGATAGATGAGGAACTCCAGGCAGAATTGAACTGGCTAGAGAGTATTACCTCAACTGAAGATACAGTCTCAGTAGATGAATTGCCCTTCCCAGAGTCTGGCGAAGTGGCAACGGATATAGAACCCTCAGCCACACAAACATCCTCACTGCCCGATTTCCCAGAATTTCCAGAAGATATATTGAATGTGGTAGCGGACGCAGCTGAACCTACTGTCGATTTTCCAGAGGAAGAATTTCAAGCAGAGCCGACTGTTGGGGAAGGTGATGCTGATGCTGACTCCACAGATTTTGTCGCCGCTGGGGCTTTAGCAGCAGGCGCAGGGATTGGAGCCGGGGCTACCATTGCATCAGATGCCCAAGGACAAACTGATACTAAGGTTGACAATGTGCCGCTCGCAGCCGAAACAGCTATTGGCTTGGTAGATGCAGATGAACAGAGCAGTATTGTGCTCACACCTCATACTTCAACATCGGCTCATGTATCTTGGGAGATTTCCGAAACCAAGAAAGCAGCACTGCGCCAACAGGGCGGCTCCCAATTGGTAGTGCGGCTCTACGATGTGACTGGAATTGACCTGAGCTATCAAAGTCCCCACCTGGTGCAGCAGTATGAATCTGAGGAGACGGCACACGATCGCTTTGTGGAAATTCCCATCAGCGATCGCGACTACATAGCTGAAATTGGCTATGTCGCTGATGGCGAGCGCTGGTTATTCATCGCCCGTTCAGCAATCATTCGTGTCTTCAGTCCTATCCATCCAGATCCTATAGCTGATCATGTGGCGCTGTCTACGACGGGCGTAGCAGCAGGGGATGAAACAGGTATTGGCTTGGTAGATGCCCAACAAGAGAGCAGTATTGTGCTTAGATACCGCACTCCCCAATGGGCTGATGTCTCTTGGGAGATTTCCGAAACCAAGAAAGCAGCGCTGCAACAACAGGGCGGCTCTCAATTGGTAGTCCGGCTCTATGATGTAACTGGGATAGACCTGAGTTATCAAAGTCCCCAGCTTGTACAGCAGTATGAATGTGAACAGACAGCACGCGATCGCTTTGTAGAAATTCCCATCAGCGATCGCGACTACATAGCTGAAATTGGCTATGTCGCTGATGGCAATCGCTGGTTATTCATCGCCCGTTCAGCGATCATTCGTGTCTTCAGTCCTGTGCATCCAGATCCCACCGTTGAAAATGTAGCGTTAACAAGTCAAACAGCTATTAACTTGGTAGATGCCCAACAACAGAGCAGTGAACAACAGAGCAGTATTGTGCTCACACCCCGCACTCCTAAATGGGCTTATATCTCTTGGGAGATTTCCAAAACTCAGAAGGAAGCGCTGCAACAACAGGGCGGCTCCCAATTGGTAGTGCGCCTGTACGATGTGACTGGGATTGACTTGAGTTATCAAAGTCCCCAGCTTGTACAGCAGTATGAATGTGAAGAGGTAGCACACGGTCGCTTTGTAGCTATTCCCGTCAGCGATCGCGACTACATGGTTGAAATTGGCTATATCGCTGATGGCGATGCCTACGGCGGTAAACTACGCTGGTTACTCATAGCTCGTTCAACCAATGTTCGGGTTTTCAGTCGTCCCCACGGAGATTTCTGGTTTGTGGCAGATACTGAGTTGATTATTCACGGAGCTACCGAACCAAATACAAGCGTAAACATTGGTGGTCATACCATCAAAATCAAACCGGATGGTACTTTCCACTTACGTCTCCCCTTTTCAGATGGTTTAATTGACTATCTCATAACGGTAGCTGCTGATGGGGAATCCACCAAAACTATCCATAAGAAGTTCTCCCAGGAAACTTCTGAAAGCTAGTAATTACGCTAAGTTATCCCCTCTAACCCGATTCTCCCCGTTTAGGGGGAAATCGGGAGAGGGTTACTTAACAGCACTCGTTTTACTAACAATTTCTAACATATAGGACTCATATCTGATTTTTGAACAAGATTTCAGATAAAACCCTGATAAAACAGACTTTTCAGTCTCAGTATATTTTCAGAAATAAAATCGGATTCCTATAGGACTCATATTTGATTTTTGACAAAAACTCAGTACACTTTTATTCCTTCTTCCCAGTCCCCAGTCCCCGGTCTTCACGAGTAATTCAGGAATCAAATCGGATTGCTATAGCAATCGCCAGATTGGTTAGGACACTAAGCTCAGGACGTGTTCCATCGCCATCCGCAAGGTAGGGAAGTACTCCAGTTGCTTGCGGATACG
>NZ_JBALGC010000024.1:0-56187 GCF_036916575.1 Nostoc sp. | reverse complement strand
GCAATATCTAAATGCGTGGTTATACTGATTCGTTTCGGCATAGTTCATCGTTTTCATCCCTACTTTTATCATAAGTGATTATCCGAACATGATATTACCCATCGCTGAAATAGAAAAACGACCATTCAAAAATTAAATCGCTTTCTTCTTTGCGTCAGGTAAAAATCAAAAACAAAGGCGGGTGCGGGGATTGAACCCGCTAATCCCCACAATGGTGGAGACGTAACCGATAACCCTAAATTCTTCGGCCCCGAAAGGCAAGTTGTGAATAAGGGTAACCCGCCATGAAGTCTGAAGGATAAAGTGTTTCATCCTTTACCCTTCAGCAATATCTACAACTCATCCGTAGCCAGCATTTGGATGATCCGAGGTGTACCTGGGTCGAACCCTGCCAAATCCCAAGACAGGGAATCTTCAGGATCTACCAAGGTAATTTGGTAAGGTGTCAAGGTGACATACACCGCCTTGACGTTAGGATTTACCTTTTTGCGGTACTCCTTCAGCGCTTGACTTGGATGCTTATTTCCCGCCCAGCTTTCCGAGTCAGTCCAGAAGCAGACAACATCTGCCTTGAACTTATTCTTAATCATCCAATCGTAAGCTACAGACGCATCCGTTCCACCAAAGTTTTGATTGCTAGCTTTGCGAACCGCAGAACTAAAACTATCTTTGGCAGTGATGTCTAATTCACGGAATTCCGTAGCAAAGCCACGAATCATGTAGTTTTTCTCTGCTTTTGCTGTTACTAGTGCCATTGTGGTGGCAATTTCACAACAACTTAGTCCCATATCTGCAACCAAACTACCCATAGAACCAGAAACGTCTACGGCGTGCATGAACACTTTACGTGTGGGTTGCACAACATCAAAAGACAGTTCAACCGCTTTTTCTAAAATATCCACAATCCGAGGAACTGGGTTCCAAGTTTTCTTACTGCGTCCTAATGTTCCACCAGATTGATATATTTTGAGTGCTTTCAAAACATCAATAGGATGGATGCGACCTTTACGCAGATGTTCTCTGCGATTAAGAACTGCTTCCACTTGCAGCAAGTTAGTGCTTTCGTCGGCTCGCAACACGCCCAGTTCAGTTAAAGAACCCAAGTTACGCAACATTGCACCTATTGGCATTTCCTGAAATAGTAGCTGCCAAGCAAGCTTATCCATTTTGCCCACAGGTGCAGCCATTTCGTGGGTTAAGCGTCCTTGGGAAATAGCTTCATGGGTTTGGGTAGGATTCCGCTTGAGCCACTCATACCACCAAATCTGCGCCAGCGCCTCCGAGGGGATGTCTGCTGGCAATTCTTCCCAGCCTCTAACTACCCACTCAAATAGTTGACGGTGATTTTCTGTAGGCGGTTTGACATGGAACAACCGCAATGCATCTCGGTGGGAGAAGCCTTGACGCTGTTGATATTTCAACAGTTGATAAGCTAAACCCTTGACATCTTCCCTGGAAAGCCAAGTTTTACCAGCTTCCCGCACCACCTTGCCAAATCCCCGCAGAGATTTGGTGTAGTTCAACCATTCGTAGAAGTGGCTACCAGTGCGGACAACTTGCGGGAAGATTTCACCAAACGCCTGTTTTGCTTGTGGTGCTTCGCCCATTGACAACAGCACCAAAGCTAAGATAGGCGCACTGTTATTGATGGCGCGTCCATCGCTAGCATACAGAATTTCTTCTGCCACACGGCTGGGATTTTCGGCAACAGCTTGTCTGACAACTGTCACAAAATCTTCAGTTAATTCCTGCTTACCAGCGTAGTAAGTGCTTTTTGCCGTGCCAACCAACAGACAACGGCGCAGCATCTTCCAAATACCAGCATCAAACATAAAGCCGCCGGAACGTCCCTTAATCATCTCGGCTTCCCGTCCGGGGATAGCCTGATTTTGTGGTGTTGTAGTCTTTTTGTTAGTGAAAAAATTGTAATTCATCGCTTCATCTCCCGGCCCTTGCGGGCAAAAATGAAAGGTGGCAGAGCAGGAATCGAACCTGCGACATCCGGCTTAAGAGGCGATAACCCTAATTCGTCGGCCTTTTCAGGCAAGGTGTGAACAAGGATGTTTTTCGGCGCTCTACCAATTGAGCTACCTGCCACATGAAAATTTTGGATTTTGGATTTTGGATTTTAAATTTAATCCAAAATTATTTGGTGTAGCGGAGCGGGATTTGAACCCGCGACCTCTCGAACCCAATTCGATAACCCTAATTCGTCGGCCATTTCAGGCAAGGGGTGAACAAGGATGTTTAGCGCTCTACCACTGAGCTACCCGCCACATATAAAGTTAAGAGTTAGGAGTTATGAGTTAAACATTTAAAACTCCTCACTTTTAACTTTCCACTCAGTACTAAGTTTGGTGTAGTGGAGCGGGAATCGAACCCGCGACCTCCCGCTTGGCAGGCGATAACCCTCAATTCGTCGGCCTTTTCAGGCAAGGGGTGAATAAGGATATTTAGGCGCTCTAACCACTGAGCTACCCACCACATGAAAATTCAAAATTCAAAATTCAAAATTCAAAATTGAAATTTCAGGACGGGCTAAACCGCCCCGCTACCGCTAACAGCATTGAATTTGGTGTAGCGGAACAGGATTTTTACCTGCACCTCCAGAAGTTTGATCAAGGGTGTTTTAGTTATATGCGATAACCCTCGAAATGTCGGCCCTTCCGGGCAAGGTGGGCGCTCTGCCATTTGAGCTATCCGCTACTGGTGAAAGCTAACTCCCTAATGAAAGTTGACTTGTATTATTAATGTAGTATATGTAGTTTTTGTTGTCAAGGGGCTGGCAAGCTAATTTAGAATTATTGCTTTGCAAAGAGAAGTCTGAGCGGTACAAGCAAGCCGTTGCTCAGAATTTTGCGGGGATATTATCCGAGATGTATTGCGATCGCTCAAAATCCTCTTGTTTTCTCTGTTGAAAAAACTTTTGCCCGACCGCTAACTAATTGAAGATAAGTAGGAAGGTGATAAAGGTATAAGAGACTTCTAACTAAAAAAATATCCCGTCGCTGTGTAGGCAAGGGGGAGACAGAAAAATATGATCTGAGTAAATTGGATAATTTATTTTCTGGAAGTCCCTAACACCTGCTGAAGAAAGGTTTTGCCGGCAAAGTTGCGGTAAATTTGCCAAAAGATACAAAAAAGTGTCCCAATTTTTGCCAAGATAATAGTATTATTTCCCAAAATTCACTTGGCAAAAATCGGCATGAGTGAAAAACCCATAGAAGATAACGGCAAGGCTTTTCTCGTTCTACTTTTGCCCGTCTCGTTTTTGATTATTTTCCTGGTTACTACCTGGAGAATTTTACTGGCGGTAATTTTCCTGGTAATTGGCTTCAAGCTTTGGCAGGAGTATCAATGGCAACAGTGGACTGTGCGAGTTAACCCAATTTTTCATCAGTTGGTTCGCGAAAATCAGGGCAGACTTACGCCAATGGACTTGGCAATCAAGGGCAATTTTCCTGGAACAATAGCAAAACGCTACTTGGACGGTAAAGCCTCGGAATTTGGTGCGAGTATAGTGAACTCTGAAGATGCAGGGCAGTCTTATTACTTTATAACTGCCAGCATTCTCGGCAATATTCTTGATAGTAGTGAGCCTGTCAAAGAACTTCCTACTCAACCAGTTACTAAAACTGCGCGTTCGCTCCTAGCACCACCACCAACCCCACAGGAGGAAGAACCAGAAACCAAATCACTCCCTCAACCAAACCCTGAATCAGCTAAACGATCGCTGGAAAAACAGTTAGTTTTTGGCTCTTTGATCCAATCTGAACTTGCCAAACGGCTAAATGTCTATTCCAGCACGGTTTATAAACGGCGAAATGATCCAGAGTTTCCAGAGTGGAGTCGCAGTAAAGACCCTGATGGTATTGCCTGGTCATTTTCGGAAAAAACTAAGGAGTTTTTCCCACTGGAGGAAGAAAGATAACAATTCAAAATTCAAAATTCAAAAATATTAATTACTTTTGATTTTTGAATTCTAAACCCACAACTTCGTTGATGGAATTGAATCCGCTTTGTTCTAATTTGGTAAGCAAACCTAAAAGAATCCGGCGTACCATCAGTGGGCCTTCATAAATCCAGCCTGTATAAACCTGGATCAAGCTAGCACCAGCAGTAATTTTCTCCCAAGCATCAAAGGAAGAAAAGATGCCACCAACGCCAATAATCGGGATTTGTCCTTGGGTTTGCTGCCAAATAAAACGAATTACCTCAGTGGAGCGATCGCGCAATGGTTCACCGCTAATTCCGCCAGCTTCATCCTGGGGTGATTTGCCTGTTTGGTCAATCACCTGGGTTTTCAGTCCATCACGGCGGATGGTGGTATTAGTGGCGATAATTCCTGCCAGTTGGTAGGTTTTAGCCAAAGAAATAATGTCAGCGATCGCCACCCAATCCAAATCTGGCGCTATCTTGACAAAAATTGGTTTTTGTGTATTGTTTTCTTGTTGCAATAAATCCAAGATGGCACTGAGCATAGAAGCATCTTGGAGCGATCGCAAACCAGGTGTATTGGGAGAAGAGACATTAACAACAAAATAGTCTCCGAAATTCTTGAGTAAGCGAAAACTATCAAGATAATCCTGTGCGGCTGCTTCTAGGGGAGTTACCTTAGATTTACCCAAATTTATCCCTATGGGTATTGATCGGGTAAACTCATGCTTTTCTTGTGCCAAACGTGCCGCTATTGCTGCTGCACCGCGATTATTAAAGCCCATGCGATTGAGAGCAGCTTTGTCCAACGGCAAGCGAAACAAACGGGGACGGGGATTTCCTGGCTGCGCGTGAAAAGTTACAGTTCCCAATTCTGCAAAGCCAAAACCCAGGTTAGACCAAATGCCAGCAGCGACTCCATCCTTGTCGAAGCCAGCTGCTAACCCTACGGGATTTGGGAAGTTTAGCCCAAACAAATTTTGTTCTAGGCGTGAATCGTACAGACATAAGGACTGCTTTAAGCGTTGGTTTACCCAACTAGCTCTTTGGTGAACGCCTGCTTGGGATAGCCAGCTAAAACTGCGAATCGTCTGCTGGTGTAACCACTCTGAATCAGTTTTTACCAGATTGAACAAAAGCGGACGAATGGCAAGTTGATAAATATCCATTTCAATCTTTAACACTACGCGGATTCGGTAGACTGTCGCGCTTCCTCATTAGCTTCTGGGATTTGGTCTTTAGCTTGTTGGAGTTCCTCCCTAGCTTTTTGGAGTTCCTCTTTAGCCTGCCGTGCTTCCTCTTTAGCTTGTCGGAGTTCTTCTTTATATTGCCGTACTTTTTCAGCAATCTGCCGCACTTCTTCGGCAGTCTCCCTGACTTCTTCAGCAAGCTGCCGGGTTTGTTCGGCAGAATTTCTCATTTCTTCAGCAAACTGTCGCTGCTCCTCTTGTGAGAGCCTGACATCTTCAGCAGACTCTCGCTGCTCCTCTTGTGAGAGCCTGCTATTTTCAGCAGACTCCCGCTTTTCCTCTGAGACTTGTCTTTGCTCCTCTTGATCATTGGAGCAAGTTTCGCCCATTTCCCTGCCACTCCATAATCTAATTTCAACCAACCCGTTACCTAGAACTTTCAGCAAACACCTGTGGCAATATTACTCAGGATGCTTTTCTGGGCATCTTATATATTACAAGCTATTTAAACCAAAAAATCAGATGGGGCAGCCGCAAAAACCTATAGCCGCCGAACAGCAGATCCTCTCTTTGGGACGTGTCCTCCAGAGCCTCAGAGAAGAAGATGATGTTGACGTTCTGATTGAAACTACTATTTCTTATCTCAAGGAACAGTTTGACTACAGACTGATTTGGATTGCTCTTTACGATCGCCTAAATCACATATTGTTCGGCAAAGGGGGCGTCACACCTGATCATGACACGAGCTTTTTACGACAAAGGGTTGTTCTCAGTCCTGGGGATTTATTAGAGCAAGTAGTGATTGAACAACATCCCTTGGGTGTAGCCGATTTGCAAACTGAAATCCGCGCCGCCGAATGGCGAAAAGTTGCAGAACAATTCCACATCAAGGGAACGATTATTTTACCAATTCGCTATAAAGACCGTTGCTTGGGTTTGTTGTTACTGGGTTCAGAACGCTGGGGCTATCTACTGACAGGGGAAGCAAAAGCACGTTTGATGATGGTTTTAGGTGAACTGGGGGCAGTGCTTTCTCAAAATGAGATGGATTTGCAGCAAAAGCAAACTAGGCGAACCGACGAGCCATTATTAGAATTGCTGGAAAATTTACGCAGCCTCACTAACCTTAATCAAAGACTGGAAGCAGGGGTGCAAGTAACTCATAAATTTGTCTCCCCCAACCGGACAAATGTTTACTGGTTTGAGCGGGAAGGACGCTACTTTTGGTGTCGGATGAGCAATCAGCTAGTCAAAATCGATCACAATTCCAGCACTCAGCAAGCAGCGGGAATGACTGTGCAGGAGTTGAGCGACTTTTATTATGCTTTGGCAGTTAACCAAATTGTCTCGATTGGTGATGCACGCAGTTCCTTGAAAAGCCATTTTACGGCAAAATTACTGCAACGGTTGAAGGTGCGATCGCTGTTGGCAGCTCCAATCATCTGGCAAAAGAACCTATTAGGTTTTCTGGCGGTAGAAAGCAATGAACCTCGGATCTGGACGGAGACAGACAAAAATTTTGTCCAAGGTGTTGCTGGCTTAATCTCCCTGGTTGCATCTACCGAAAGCATGGAAAGCACCGTTAAACAGATTCAAGAGGATGCTCAACTGACTAGCCAAGTTGCCCAAGGTATTTATCGCGAACATGATCTTCAAGAAACTTTAGAAAGCTGTGCTAAAAGAGTTTTAGCTCGACTAGCTGCTACGCGATTTTTGCTGTTGCAGTATGACCCTGAGCAGAATAATTATCAATTTATTTACCAAAGTCAGCCCCATAATCGCCGACCGTTGACATTTACCCTTCATCCTCTCAAAGAATTAGATGGACAGCTTTTGCAACGTTCAACTCAAGCAGTGGAAATTGAGAACTTAGATGAAGATTTACGCTTTTTTAACTGGCGTCCCCCTTTACTAGAAAATGGTGTGCGATCGCTACTTGTTTGTAAATGCACTCACGATCATATACCAGCAGCGCTTTTGGTGATCACTCACGAAACCCATCGTTATTGGACAACTCTGGAAAAGGAATTGCTGTGGACTGTCAGTCAACAGATTGGTGTGATTGTTCGTCAGTGGCAATTACACAACCGCACCACCCAGCAGCAAAAAGTTTCCCAGGCATTTGAGCAATGCCTACGCATTTTGACACAATCCCAGAACAGCAAAATCGAGGTCGAAAAAAAGTATTTAGAACGTACAGCACTCGAACAAATAGCATCAATTTTGGGCTGTCCCCTAGCAGTACTGCTATCCTGGTCGCCTGGTGAAAGTTGGGCAAAAATTATCCCTGGAGTGATTGACAATAGTCTATTTGGAGTTTTTTCTGATGCATCTATTCCTATCCAGGCTGAAGCCTTAATTCAGTGGGCACTTGCTACGAAGAGTTACCTGATTTTGAAGGTAGATAATTTACCCCCAGAAACTCGAAAATGGTTGAATGCTCCAGACAAAGCTCAAATTTTGGTGATGGCATTACGTACCAATGCTGACTATGAAACCACAGGTATAGTATTGTTGGCAGACTATCAAGAGCGTCGCTGGTCAGAACAAAACCTCAGTGCAACAGCAACTCTAATTTCTCAATTAGCTTGGTGGCGTCGTGAAAAGCAAATTACCCGACTACTAGAATCCACAACAGAGGAATTACGACAACTTAACTGGTACAAACATCGCCGCTTAGAGGAAATTCAAAGAATAACAGCGCACTCCCTTAGACAAATACATGATTTGGGGATTCCTGCTAATGAACTTACTCAGATGCGCTACCAGCTATTGCTGCGGCAGTTAGACCACACAGTCGCTTCCATGAGTGGAATGTTAAAACTTGAGCACTGGCAGCTACACATAAGTTGGGAAACTATGCCTATAGCCAGTTTAATGAAGCGATCGCTCGAACGCATCGAAAATTTAGTCAAACAACAAAAGCTGTGGATTGGTGTACATGGTTTAGGACAACCGATTGAGGAGCAATCGCCAAACAACTCTTCATTAACTAAAGGCGTTCCTACCTCCAGCGTTCAATCTTCAATGGTGATCGCTGGTGATATTGTCAAAATTGAATTAGTTATCCATGAATTGTTAGTTACTGCCTGTAACCGTTCTCAAATCGGCGGCAGAATTGATATTTGGTGTCGCCGTTTAGATGCATCTAAAACCGTAGATGTAAAGCATTCTTCTGCAAGCTTAGGAACTGCTCATCAGACATCGCTAGAACTGTCGATTACATACAACGGTGCGATCGAACCACAGTTACTCACAGAACTACATGATAATACACCCAAGGATCTGCTTGTTCCCTCCAACCTCGACCAACCGCCAGGTTTATATCTGTTGATCTGCCAAAACCTCATGCAAGAGTTGGGAGGAGAGTTGAATTTCTATCAATTACCAGATAATCGCGTAGTTAGCCGCTTGTTGTTGCCGTTAGTTGGTCATGATTCTTAGTACCATTTTTCAAAACAAGTGTATCAAAATGAGCTTGAGTTAAGCATTTCTTCCTTCGCATCCTTCTCTACCAGACCAGAGGCGAATGCGTCCTTCTCTGCCAGACCAAGGCGTTCACGTAGTGTCTCATAGAAAAGGTGGTAACCTACGGCAAGCCCTCCGGCTTGGTGCAGTAGCTTATGGGGGAAACCCCCTACAGCCCTTCTCTACGAGACGCACTCGCGTTCGGCATCCTACGGCAGGCGCTAGCCTCTCCCTTTGGGAGAAGACCGCGCTGCTTCACCGCTTTGCATCTACGTTAAAAAAATTGACTTTGACAAAGAGTTAAGCCTTAATCCAAGCGGATTAAATTGTTAACTACAACCATTAACAATTTACTCTTGTCACTGTCAAGGCTAATTAAACGGAAATCTAAAATTATCTTGGCAATTATCTCAATTAATTTGTATATATTTACTGACTGCACCAAGAGGTCAACTTTGAGTTTTTAATGACTTGAATATCCACAAAAACGTGACATTCATTTTAAAAATAGTTAACATGTAACTTGATAAAACACTGATCAACATCATTCCTTTTGAATGTAATATAAATTCACATTTAAATTCAGAAAAATAATTAACCAGCCCAAAATCGGCAAAATTGCCTATAAAATCGGGCTATTAATGGGATTCACACAATAATAATCAGCAATTTATCCTTAACGTTGTACCAACAGTGAACTGTTGTGAAGAATAAGGACAGTAATCTTTTAAGGATTGTTGTGCAGTAGATTGAAGTTTTAGTAGAAAAATTTGGTAAAAAAGTCAAAATATATTGGCTAAATATCACCAAAACACTTCGGATTTAGCATGAATAATGAAGACATTTTTTAAATTAAATATCGTATTTATAAATTTAAAAAACTGAATTTTTATATCAATTTTAATATATTATTAGTAGCTTATACCTTCATGTTTTAGGGAATAATATGGAATCAATTCATCAAACATTAGCTGTTTTTTTGTTAATTATAAGTTTGCTACAAAGAGAATTAGATGGATGGGAAAACAATATATTGGCAAGCATTAAAAAAATTACATTTAAACCCTTCATCTATCGCTTTCAGGAAGACCAATATATAATTTATCTGCCTGGAGAAATCTATCAATGAGTTTTAGATACTTCAAGCATTGGTTGAGATTTAGTTCAGTCCAAAACATCATTGTTTTGGTTCTAATATCAATTCCTAACTTATGTGGTGCATTTGCTCAGACTACTCCTAAAGGAGGAATTGACTGGATTTTAGTAGTAGATACTTCTGCTTCCATGCGTGGTGTAGGTGGAACGAAAAATATTTTTGAACCAGTAAAGAATTCTATTACTGAATTTGTTAATACTGCCAGATTAGGCGATACCGTTACTATCTATACTTTTGACAAAGATGTAACTTTAAATGCAGATGATATCAAGATTACCAGTAATCCAGACAGAGGTAAACTCAAGCAAATAATTAGCTCACTTCAAGCTGAGGGTGTGCGGACTCATACAGGTAAGGCTGTGCAAAAAGCGCTGCAACATTCCGCCCTGTTAAACAAACGTGCTGATGCTCTTGGTCGGACTGTCAGCATAGTGTTTCTGACAGATGGATTAGAAGATGTACGTGGTATTCCTAATCCTGTTCTCATTCCTAGTAATACCCAATTTTTACGAGAGCAACAATGCAAACCCTATATATTTTTTGTGTCTTTAGGATTAAAAGAACACGAAAAGCAACTGAATGACTTTGCTAGTAATCCAGCACTTTGTGGGAAGGGACAGGTATTACGAGATCCGGGAGGAGTTCAACTCAACAAGCTGGCTCAAAATATCCGGCCAGTGCTGATTACACCTAAGCTTGATGTCAATTTACGCACGGCCAATTTGCAGCCAGTATTACCTGGAACAACTACTGAACCGATCAATATTAATGGCATCAGTAATGTCAATGCTAAGGTAAGTTTGCAACTGGAAGACCCTCAGCAAAGTGGTATTCGCTTAATTCCACCCGATCGCACCATTGACTTAGCTGCTAATCAAGCAACAGTCATTCCCGTGCGTTTACAGATACCACCGGAGGCAAAAGGGGGCGCAAATAACTTGCGCTTGGTGTTAATCAGCGCAGACCAAGCGATTGCATTAATTAAAATTGACCTACCTGTAACCATTAAGTCACAACTGCAAATACAACCTACAAAGATAGATTTTGGCTCAATAGAAGCAGGCAAAACCACTGAAACTCAAACTTTGGTAGTTCGTAGCAATATATCTGGAACAGCTAGGTTACAACTGCAAGGCAATTTCAAAGACGTTTCTATGGCAGAACCTTCAGCAGCCATATCCTTGCAACCAGAAGAAACTAAAATTCCTGTGCAGTTACAGGTTACTGATAGCAGTTTTGCAGGCAAGCGCACCTTCACCCTAGTCCTAACCCCAGATAACTCAATTGCTAATCCTGTTAGTGCAGAAGTTCATCTGTATATTTTGATGCCACTATGGCGGAAAATAGTTATTTCATTACTCTTAGTGCTATTAGTGCTGTTAATTGCCCTGATAGTAGTTTGTTTGATTCAACGCAAAACCCCCTTGGAATTAGTCGAAGATTTCCGCAACCGCAACCGCTTAGAAGGAGCGTTGGTAGTGCTAGAACCACTGCCACAATCATTGCAAGACGAAGAGATTAGTCTCACTCATCTACAAAAGGGTAAAGTATGCCTGAGTGATTTGATACCAGCTATTGCGACTACAAATTCTGATGCTGAGTTAGTCACAGTTTGGCGGGCAGGTAAAAAAAATATAGATTTGCAGTGTTTGAAAGGTGTAATTTTTGTCAATACTAAAAAGATAAATACAGATGAACTCTTCGACGAGGACATCATCCAGATTGGCAACGTTAAGCTGCAATTTAACTGGATTGAACACCAAAGACCCTCTGAGTCAGGCAGTGGGCAAACAAACTTTTGAATAATATCACAGGAAAGTGAATGTTAAGTCCCACGGTTGTGCGTCCCACAGTTGTTTTTCGTCCTACTGTTGTTATCGGGCTAGGAGGAACGGGTTATGAAGTCGTACTTAAACTTAAAAAGCGATTTATAGATGTTTACGGCTCAGTACCAGAAGTTATTCGTTTTATTTCTATTGATACTACTGAAAATATCCAAGAACGAGAAAAATCACCTGATGGAACTAAGGTTTTCTTAGAACCTAATGAACTTTATGCAATTTCTGTTGCAAATCCACTACCGCTAACACGTAACGACCACATCGCAGAATGGTGGCCTAGGGACATTCCAGCAAACGCCCTAATCAATGGTGCTGGACAGATTCGGGCGCGGGGACGGCTCGCTTTATTTGCCAGAGTAGGCGATATTAAAAGTTTAATTTCTCAAGCAATCAATGCTGTCCGCGAAATTCGCGCCAATAAACAAGCATTTTCAGATAACTATCAAGTTTCCAATCGGGATGGTGTCGAAGTTTTTATTGTTGGCAGTTTAGCTGGTGGGACGGGGAGTGGTACATTCTTAGATACGGCTTTTTTAACACGGCAACATCTCAATAATTTTTCTAACATTACGGGGGTATTTGTTTTACCCAGAGTGTTTGCCAATATTCCCCAAACTCACTTGGTGAAGTCTAATGCTTATGGCGCTCTCAAAGAAATCGAACATTTTTGGGGATTGTCACCATCTAATAGCATTGAGATTGATTATGGTGTCACAAAAATCAAAGCCGATCACCCTCCTTTTGATGCTGTATTTTTAATTGACGGGGTTAACAAAAATGGAACTGTAGTCGGTCGTCCAGACGATTTGCAAAATTTAGTTGCAGATGGCTTATACATCCAAATTGGTTCTCAAATTGGTCTAGACGCTGCTAACGTTGCTGATAACATTCGCGCTTATCTGGCAAATGGTGAAAAAGTTCGAGGGCGCAATATAAATTACTGTAGTTTTGGCTTTGCTACCCTGACTCTGCCAGTACAGCAATACGAGCGGATGAAATTAGAAGATGCTCAAAGCTTGCTGAAGAATCAGTTAATGGCATCTACTCCAGTAATCGATTTAGAAAGCGACATCGCCCGGTTTTTAGAAGATTGCAAGTTAGCAGAAGCGACTACTGTCTTGAATGCGTTGACTGAAAGCGATCGCGGCGGACAAATAAAACCCGAATTTAGAATTGGCGAAATCCGTTACGATCGCACTGCTTTACCAAGCATCAAAGAACTCTACAAACGACAGCTAGATCAATTTGAACAACGGACGGCTCAAGAATTGGGATTGAATTTTCATCGCTTACAACAGACTACAACTGCTGCGATCGCAACTTTCTGGGAGCGAAGTCTCAACCGTCCTAATGGACTAGCTTATACCTTGCAATTTTTAACCCAACTTTCCCAAAAGCTAGATGAATTACAGCAGAGCGTACAGCGCAAATCGCAAGAGGCGCAATCTAGTTTCAATGCTTTGAAATTAGAACCACAAGAAGAAAAAATTAAAGAAGCCGCAGAAACTTGGTTCTCAAATAAAAACACTATCCAAGCAGCTTGTCAGAGATACAAAGAACGGGCTGACCAAAAGTGGAAGACTTATTTACATTGGAAACGTTGTGATAGAGCGGCTGAACTCTATGGTGTACTGCGGGCTAAAGTAGAGGAAATCCAGGAAAAGTGTCACCGTCTACATAGCAACTTAGATAAAGTTTATCGAGATTTAGAACAGAGTTATCACGAGGTTAACCGTCAAGGAAGTAACGATAATCCCTTTATTCATACCATTGGGCGCATCAATCTCCAATCAAAACGCCCCAAAGTGACTGGCGAAGATTTTATCCGTTGGTATCGAGAACAGTCTCAAACTTTAACGAATTGGTCTGATAAAAAAGCTGAAGATGTTAAGAACGAAATCCTAAAATTTGTCGATGAAGCTTACTATCCGCTCACCAGTATGACTGTTGAGCAGGTTTTAGCAGATAGTAATCCCGAAGATGCAGGGCAAGATTTGCAACAACTTGGCAAACTTGCAGTTCCTCTTTGGCAGTATGAAGAAACGGAAATTCCCGTTCAACAGCAGCACGTGATTACAGAATTTTATTACTACGGAGTAGAGAGCAACAACACAATTTTTAGCGATCCGCCTCTTTCTAGTCGTTTGCCTAAAGGAAATAATAATCCTTCTTTTGTACCAACAGGTGAACCCCATAAGGTGATGCTGTTTCGAGTCGAAATTGGTGTTCCCTTATTTGCATTCAACGGAATGAGGGATATGGAGTCAGCTTACCTAGATCCGAATAAAGTCTTTAAGCACCTGCATCGCAATTGGACTAACTTACCCAATTTAATTCCTCCAGAAGATGATGGTGGGGCGTTGCGTTGGTTTGCTTTAGCCTTAGCACCCGATCCATATAAATTGGTTGTCAATCAGGGTAGGAAATATTTCGTTTCTACAGAACAAGCGAAAAGATTAGAGGGCGGAGTTTTGCCTTTGGGAAGCGATCGCAAGTCAGCATTTAGAGCTTTTAAAAATAACTTGCCTCTAGTTAAAGAAATTACTGACAAAGTTGAGCTTATTACCCACGAAGACCAAGACAAAGCTAAATTTACTTTGCAAAACTACATCAATCACCTGAATCAGGTTTTAAACGGAGGCAGGGTTGATGCCCAGATTAAAGAACAGGTAGAAATGGAAATCCAGGAAATTGAAGCTTACCTGGAAGATTTAGATGTGATTATTTAGCCCCATAGTTTGCACTCTGAGAGTGTTCCCATGCCAAAACCAACTATTTTACTTGCACTCGATCCTCACAGTGCCGCTTTTTGTGCAGCCATTAAACGGCAACTCCAAGAATTTCCAGCCGCCGAAAGCTGCTTAATTCAAACTTATACCTTAACTTGGGATGGTCAAGCTTTTGGCTTTAGTAGCGAGTTAGATCGGTTTGCTGACACGAGTTTTGATCTGGCTCAAACTCATAGTAAACAAGCTTATGTTTCCAAAATTCGTACCCAGTTCAGTGAAGCGACTGGCGAGATCCAAACTGCACTGATTGAATTATTGAAAACGGCTAGTCAATCAAAAGAAGCGATCGCAGCGAAACGCCAAGGAGTGGAAATCAGCAGCAGCCATCAAGTATATCTCATGCTGTCAGTCAGCAATCAATTTGCTAGGGGAGTAGTCTTTGACATAGTACGGTTGATTCGTTGGCTATTTTCTAACTACTTTGCCAATATTCCTTACAGCTTAGAAGCTTTGTTGTTACTGCCAGGGTTATTTTCCCAAGCCACAATTGCTGATTACGGTGCTGCTTACGCCTTCCTGAAAGAGTTAGATTACAAAATGACCAGTGGAGTTGTGATTAAAGGTGCTCAAAAAGTACCGCCTTTTGATAACTGCTGGCTAATGGACGGGCGAATTGGCGGACTGAGGGATAATTTACCTAGTTATGCTGATGCTTTGGCAGGTTTTCTGACCGTGGAACCGGAAACCAATGGCTTATTGATTGGCGTACAAAAAGTACGGGGGAAAATACCCGCTTACAGTTCATTTGGTTATGGAGAATTGTTTTTCGCTGGAGAAACAACTATTAATCGTTTGAGTGCTGCCTTAGCTGCCGATATTATTATGGAGCAGTTTTTACCGAAGGCAGAATTCACTCCCGAAGCAAGCCGTAAATGTCTGTTAGATGCCAAAGAATTTGTCCTCAGCGAATATTTTAGTAATGCTTTTCTGCAATTAGAACGAGACAACGGCAAACCAGTTTGGCAAGATTTTAATCCGCGTATCGACATCCATCCTGGGATGGCGCAAGAATATGGGATGGAATTGCAGCGTGCTTATCGACAGTTTGAAAATAAAGAGCTACTTTCCTATAAGCGCACGCTAGAAAAGTGTTGCAAACAACTACAAGGAAACTTAACCGACTTCTTAGATCGCAGTATAAATCGCTATATTGATGCTACACCTAGAGGCTTACATGAAGGAGTTAGACTATTAAACATATTGACCTTTTTGTATTTGGAACTGCAAACGGATGCCATTGGCGATCAATCCCAGAATCTGGTTACAGAACTGCGTGCGGCTGAAGCATTTCTCGACTCAAGATTGCAAGTAACAATTGATCGAGAAGCCACTCAAAAGCTGCTTAACCAAGTTCTATCCTTAAAATTGCGCCAGCAACAATTACAAGATGGTTTAGCTGAAAGAAAATCTGAAGAACAACTGCAAGAGTTACAAACAACTCAGAAACAGCTAGAAACAGCAGTTGCTGACTATCGTCAAGCGTTAAATACCGAAATCGAACAAGCTCGACAAATCCGCTTTATGGCGATCGCTCGCGCTCGTGAACAAGCCGAAGCTGCGATCATTGTAGCTCAGAACCACTTAACGGCCATTGAAAATCAACTCGAAAAAGCCACAGATAACTTAGATGAACTACTAACAGAAGAAAACCGTTTTCGATCGCAGTATCTGATCGTTTATCCTACCTTGGTTACTGGTGCTTTATTAGCCTTGCTGATTATAATCGGAATTTTCAGCCAATCAACACTATGGCTATTATTGCAAAAGTTTTGGGCTAACTTAGTTACTTATCTGCTTTGGACTGCGGTAATAATTTTGACTTACTTGGGTATCGTTTGGCTGAAGTACAGTACTAATATTCGCGATCGCATTCAGAAGGTTCAGAAACAAATTAAACGCTTAGAAAGCACTATTAAAGCAACTGCCGTAGAATTGCGTCGCAGTTATAATGAACAATTAAAGTTAGAGTACGATTTATACGCCCAAAATCTCCGTGTCGAGGCGTTAAATTATTTGATTAAAACAGCTAAACAAAGAACTGAAACCTTACGTCAAACTCTATCCGATTTCTCTAAGATATACAATAATTTGGTTGCTCAACGCGATCGAGCGACCACAAAGTTTTCCGAAATTCGGCTTACAGTTCTAACTGATGCGGATATTGATACTTATTACCAAAGTTTCCTTTCCACATTACCAACTGAAAAGTTTACTCAAGAACAGGTTAGCCGTTCTCAATCGTGGAAAATTTCTGCTGAAGAATTTCAGAACCAACTTATCCCCTTTGCTCGCCAGCAGTTTGAGCAATTGGGTAATTTGTCTATTGGCGAAGTATTAAAGCAATCAAATTTAATTGCCGCTAATACAGCTAATTTGCGTTTGAATCAACTTTATGATAGCGCTAATTTGTTACTGCGAATTCAAGATATTGACATTAACTTAAACCCAACCTCTCAACGAGAGATTACCCTGTGGGTGGGAGCAAAAGATAAAGAACAAGTTTTTGCATTTTACAGTCGATTTAGTTGTAGTTTAACCGCCTTGGTAGCTGAAGATGAGCAGCGTTTGTGTATTTTGACTCGTTCGTTGGGTTTTCCGGCTTATTTTCTCAGTCAAATTGAGTATTATCAAGATTGCTATGAACGGACTCAGAGCGAACAAATCGAGCCAGACGAAAACATTCCCGATTTAATCCCAGAAGAAATTGGTTCTAGTAGAGAATTAAAACTAGCTTATCAAACCCTGCTGTTAGCGATCGCTCTTGGGCTACTAACCCAGAATTCTCAAGGTGATTATCAATTTAACAGTCGGTCAATTGGCAAAAATCGAGAACAAATTACCTCAGCTTTAGCAACTGAGTTTATCTTTCAGGAACTCTATGGAAACCTACAAGAACGTATTGAAACATTTGAACGTGATTTGATTTATCATAAATTACAGGAATTGGGAACATCTGCTTCAGATTTAAATCCTTACGAAGTTAAGCTTTTAGATCATTTACTCTTGGAGTATAACCCTCTGAATTAGGCTATTAGTCTGTCCCATTAAATTTAAGGGGATCAAGAAACGAACCGCATAGACGCAAAGCGGCTTCCCGCAGGGTAGGACGCAAACGCAAAGGAAAAAAATAGTAGTCTGTCAAGTCAACTTTGATAAGTAAATAAATTCTTTAATTTCTCTTCTTTCTTCCTTCTCTGCGAGGCGCTGCGCGAACGTGGTTCGTTTTGGCGTTGCTTGTGCGTAAGTTGTGTCAAAGAGAGCTAAAAATAAATCTAAAGATAGATTGACAATATATTTGTTCGCTGAAAGTATCCTCCCTTCGTAGCAAACTGGTTATAATTATTTTCCATCTCTCTGAGAAATCAAATTCTTATATACACAGTATTCATATGGGACGTGTTCGTTCTAAATCTGACCTACCTACAAAAATCTGTCCGGTATGTCAACGTCCTTTCACATGGCGTAAAAAGTGGCAAGATTGCTGGGACGATGTGAAATACTGCTCAGAACGTTGTCGTCGTCGCCGTTCTGAAGCTCAAAATGAAACTAACCGCAACACAGACGCAAATAGCGCAAGGGATTAATGGAGTCACACGTGCAACCTAAATTAATTATTCATGGGGGGGCTGGTAGTTCTCTCCACGGAAAAGGCGGATTGGAGGCGGTGCGCCGATCGCTCCATACAGTAGTAGAATTCGTCTATTCTCTGCTATTATCCGGAGCAACTGCCTCTGAGGCGGTGGTGCAGGGTTGCCAAATGCTCGAAGATAACCCCCGCTTTAATGCTGGTACTGGTTCAGTACTGCAATCTGATGGGCAAATCCGCATGAGTGCTTCCCTGATGGATGGCGCATCAGGGCGATTTAGTGGTGTGATTAATATCTCGCGGGTGAAAAATCCCATTGAGTTGGCACAATTTTTACAAAACTCTCCAGATCGAGTCCTATCAGATTTCGGATCGGCTGAGTTGGCGCGGGAAATGCAACTTCCCAGCTATAATGCTTTAACTGATTTGCGGTTACAAGAGTGGATACAAGAGCGCCAGGATAATTTTCAAAGCACAATGGCTAACGTGGTAGCAGAACCGGAAATCTTAGAAACCAGTAATGCTGGACGCGGTACCATCGGCGTGGTCGCTTTAGATGCTTATGCTAGGGTAGCTGCTGGCACTTCTACAGGTGGTAAAGGCTTTGAGCGGATTGGTAGGGTAAGTGATTCTGCGATGCCAGCAGGAAATTATGCTACTAGTAATGCTGGTGTTAGCTGTACTGGCATTGGCGAAGATATCATCGATGAGTGTTTAGCCCCACGGATTGTAGTGCGTGTGACTGATGGTATGTCCCTGAAGGAGGCGATGCAGCGATCCTTTGGGGAAGCCCACCGAAACAAGCGGGATTTGGGAGCGATCGCCTTAGATGTCAGTGGAGCGATCGCTTGGGGTAAAACTAGCGAAATCTTACTCGCCGCCTACCACGATGGCGAAAAAATTGGCGATACTTTGGAATGGACTGGCAACGAACTGATCGGCTATTGTTGAATCAGTTTCAGCGCTTCGGCTAAAGTTTCTTGCTAATCAACCATTGCGGCTAATTTTTGGGCTTCATAAAGCCCCTTCCTGCGGAACGCTGTGCGAACAAAAGCTTCTAGTGCCGCTCTTTTCAGTGCCACTTGATATCTTTGTTGCAGAATATCGATTAATTCTGCTTGATTCAAGTAAAAACCACCGGATTTGCGGCGCTTGTTTATTTTGTTGATTTCACGCACCGTATTTTCTATAAAAATAAACTACTATTTTTTATCGATTTATCATAATAGAAGCTTTATTATCTAAAATAGAACTTACGCACACTCTACGATTATTGGCGCTCTTGGCATCTTGGCGGTTCGATAAATTAAGCTTTTTGGTGATTTCTGCATAAGTCCTATAAAAAAAGCTTTTCTTGACGGTTAACTTTCTCGTATCACCATAAAAATAATGGTCAAACCGTCATTAATAAATATGGCGAAGGTATTAATATGGATAATTTTAATATAATTAATGAATCCAAATCTTTTTAAGAATACTAGTACCAAGTTTTTCATTTAACATGATAGTTAGTATTACTAAAAAATCCTCAAACTTACTTCTTTTAAATATTATATTTAAATTTGCATTATTCTCTTGATAATTTATTTCTCCAATAGACTCAATCTTATCAAATATTTTAACCCAATTCAACCAATCTGTTATAACATTCTCATATTTTTCCTTCGTCTTTATAGTGTTTTTTCTTAATTGAGTTGTTAAGACAATTTGATGAGATTGATTATCACAAGAAAAATTTATAAGCTTATGGCTTAATGCTGCTGGTTTTCTAAAATCGTAATGCTTTAATTCGTAATTTATTTCAACTCGATACCAAATTATATGACTACCACCAATAAGATACCCGTAACGGTCGCGCTTAGATTGATCATGAAGGGGTTGTAACAAGCTTTCTTCTTCATTCACTACCTGGGAAACTTTTTCATGTATTTCAGGATTTATATCTCTATGTTGTTGATATCTAATTCCTGGGTCAGGATGAAAAATAATCTCATAAATTGGGTCATAAAATTCATATAACACATAATCATAAGGAGCTTCCAATAAATATTGGATTTTAGGGTGTTGAGATAATAATGTAAAATCTGTGAGATAGATTTTTTGAACGATTGTGATTGGATGGTAATTTGTCATATTGTAGTAAGTACAAGGCAAACGCATTTAAATATTCACGAGCCTGAATAAGAGTGGAATGTAGCAAGACCGCAATCAGATATGATTTTCAGCAAATTAAATGTTTATTTATCATAGGAATAATTATTATTAGTAGGGAAGTTAGAGGCAACCGACAGTTGCCTGTTAAAGAACGTGGTATTCTCTTGAAGCAGAAGCAGAAAGAAGAATTACATTCTTAACTTTTCTTCCGCCAAGCAGGTTTCACTATCTGACGACTACGGGCAATCACCAGAGAATCATCAGGGACATCTTCTGTAACAGTGGAACCAGCTGCGACGTAGACATCATCTCCCAAGGTGAGTGGAGCGACTAAAACGCTATTGGCACCAGTTTTAGTCCGATCGCCGATTTTGGTACGATGTTTCTTGACGCCATCATAATTGGCGGTAATTGTACCGGCACCAATATTTACCTGATTGCCGACAACGCTATCACCTATATACGACAAATGTGCTGCATTCGTGCGATCGCCTAATTGAGTTTTTTTCAATTCCACAAAATTCCCCACACGGCAACCAGCACCCACTTGTACCTGATCGCGCAAATGAGCATATGGGCCAATTCGGCTTCCTGCCTGCACAGTGCTATTTGTTACCACTGAATAATGTACCGTGACATTTTCACTCAGCTGGCTGTTTTCAATTAAACTCCCCGGGCCAATGTGACTTCCTGTTTTAATAACAGTATTTCCCCGTAGGTGAGTTTGGGGTTCAATAATTACATCCGGCTGTAATTCTACTGTTTCATCAATAGTGATGCTTGTGGGGTCAATGAAGGTGACACCCGCTAGCATCCATTTTTCCTTGACTCGCTTTTGTAAAATTTCAGATGCTGTTGCCAGTTGCAGGCGATCGTTGATGCCGAGAATTTCTTGGTAATCTTCCACATCTACTGCCATCACTTGTCCGACCTGAGTCACAGCATCAGTGAGATAGTATTCTTTTTGGGCATTGTTTGCCTGTAGATGGGGCAGCACCTTTGCCAAATCTTGCCAGCGGAAGCAGTAAACTCCAGCGTTAATCCGGTGATTTTGTCTTTGAGCAGCAGTACAATCCTTATGTTCGACCATTTGCTGCACAATATTTTCATCGTTACAAAAAACTCGCCCATAGCCCGTGGGGTCGGGTAGGTGCGAGGTGAGAATAGTGGCGGCGTTTTGATTTCGGGCGTGAGTTTGTAACATCTGCTGGAGGGTTTGGGTGCGTATCAACGGTAAATCGCCGTTAAGTACCAGCAAATCTCCAGTGTAGTCTTCCAAGTAAGGAAGTAATTGCTGGATGGCATGACCTGTCCCCAATTGCACAGTCTGTTCGACAAACTCCAAGCTCTTAATTGAATGCATGGCGGCTTGCACTTCCTCGGACTGATACCCCACAATCACGATTCGCCGTGAGGGTGAAAGTGGTTCTACACTTTCGAGAACTCTCTCGACTAGCGATCGCCCACCCAAAGAATGTAAAACCTTGGGTAAGCGTGATTTCATCCGTGTGCCGCGTCCCGCCGCTAGAATTGCTACAACTACCATAATTAGCTATTAGCTATCAGTGAAATTGTGATTAATGCTGTTGATACTTTAAGATGTAGGCTCAAATCATACCAGCTAATCATAGAAGACTGAAATATACAATGAGTCAGGATAATACCAATTCTTATTTATTAGGGCAGCAACAAAATCCCCTACTCCCTAAAGTTTTTCCTGACAAGAGCGAATAAACTCTGTAAACTGCTGCATTAGTTTGGGATTACGCCAACCGGAATCAACTTCTTCTTGAATCATTGAAAGTGCTTCTGTTGAAGTAAAAGCTTTTTTGTAAGGTCGTTCGCTGGTCAGAGCATCGTAAATATCAATTAACTGAAATACTTGCGCCAGGTAGGGAATATCATTCCCCTTGAGTCTATCAGGATAGCCTGAGCCATCCCAGCGTTCGTGGTGATGACGAATAATGGGAATTACACCCCGCATACTGCGTAGTGGCCGACAGATTTTTTCCCCAATCAAAACGTGCTGCTGCATGATCTGCCAATCTTCGGGGGTGAGTTCGCCTTTTTTCAGCAGCACTGCATCGGGAATACCCACCTTGCCGATATCGTGGAGATAACCACCCCACATCAAATCTCGAATTTGGTAGCGTGAGAGGTTGAGGTATTCACCAAAAACTTGTCCCAATTTTACCAGGCGTTCACAATGGTTACCTGTATTGGGATCGCGACTTTCAATCGACATGGCAATGGAAAATAGTACTTGTTCGGCATGGTCTAAATCTTCGTTCAGACGCTTCTGGCGCACCAAGGACTTTACACGCGCCGCCAGTTCCATACGATCAAAGGGTTTGGTGAGAAAATCATCTGCCCCAACTTCAATTCCCCGAATGCGCGATCGCCTGTCATTTAACGCCGTAATAAAAATCACTGGAATTAGCCTAGTCTGCTCATCCTGTTTGAGCAATTGGCACACTTCAAATCCATCCATTCCTGGCATCATCACATCCAGCAAAATCAAATCTGGTTGTTTTTGAGTTACCAATCCTAGAACAATGGAACCACTGTCCGCCTCAATCATTTCGTATCCTTCCATCCCCAAGAGGGCAACAGCAGTCATGCGACTGGCGGCATGATCGTCAACGATTAAAACCTTCGGCGGATCTAAATCAAACCCATTCACTTTAGAACCTTTGGCTTGTAGTGTTCTAGAGACCAATGGATCATCACCACAATTAACATCAGTTTTTATCCAAGAAGACACTGCTTGGCTATCTTCAAGCATAAGGTCTTGTTGAGATAAGCCTAAAGAATAACCCTCCGCATTTTGCGATCCTACGGCATGATTAGAACCGATACTCTTTACTCTGCTAATGGGGTTTGACCCACTAACAATTTGTTCTGTAAAGCCTGTATGGTTGGATTTCCATTGAATCACAAAGGCACTCCAAATTTTTGCACAAGTTAACAGTGTTAAATTTCAAAAACAAATTTAATATTTGACTGTATCTAAGCCAGAGTTTTCATAGGGATTATGCATGATGTCAAGCTGACTATCTGAATTTTTCGCAGCATGTATTTTTTATGTTACGAACAAGGTGTATCTTATTGTCAAATTTTTTGCTTCTAATTCCAGTATGATGAATTGGCACAAATGTTAAATCAGGCTTTTTACGGAAATTTTTTAACCTAGCGGCTCCAGAAAGCTTTATATTTTCTAACTTTCTATCGAGATATAGGGTTTTAAATTTCAAATTTTTATGGTAATCATTAGGCGTATACGTTGAAACTTACTCAATTATAGTAATACTTAATTACTGTCCAATAGTATGTAATATTGAATACTACCACATAATTAAGCTATTTGGCTTGTAAAAACTCATTGCTTGAGTATCTGGAAAGTAATAGAACTTACGCATCATACATATGTACTATAAAAACTTGGGCTTTTGAGCTATATCTAGTACCCAACACAGTAAATATGCGACTAAAAAAGAACCATCTGCTGTTAGCTTGGGTGTAAAATTCTCTAAGTCTGACATTTTATAAATAAAACTAAATAATAATTAATGTCCCATGCCCAATACCCAATTTGTTGTTTCGCCAGCTTGGCTGTTTGAACATTTAGAAGATCCGCAAGTCGTTATTGTGGATTGTCGCTTTTCTCTAGCCGATCCACAACTAGGACAACAGCAGTACCAAACAAGTCATATAGAAAAATCATATTACCTAGATTTGAATCAGGATCTTTCCAGTCCAGTGGGTAAGCATGGCGGGAGACATCCTTTACCTAAGCCTAATGATATAGCTAACAAATTTGCGGCGATTGGGGTAAATTACCAAAAAAGTTTAGTTGTAGCTTATGATGATTCGCGCTTTGCCTTTGCGGCTCGTCTATGGTGGCTGTTGCACTATCTAGGACATGAGCAAGTAGCAGTATTGGATGGAGGCTTTGCTGGATGGCAAAAAGCTGGATATCCTGTTACAGATGTTATTCCTCTCTGCCGGATAGGTACGTTTGTAGCTCAAGTACAAACAGAAAAGGTGGTAGATATTATAACGGTGAAAAGCCGAAAAGAGAGCGACGAGGTAGTATTGGTAGATTCAAGAGAAAGCGATCGCTACCGAGGTGAACGAGAGCCAATTGATAAAATTGCTGGTCATATTCCCGGTGCAGTCAACTATCCCTGGCTAGAAGTTACAGACTCTTCCGGCTACCTACTCCCTCAACCAGAACAAAGCCGTCGGTGGGAAAAGTTAGAAACAGCCGAGGAAATCTTGGTTTATTGCGGTTCCGGCGTTACTGCTTGTGTGAATTTACTTTCTTTAGAATTAGCTGGCATTAACAAGGGTAAACTTTATGCTGGCAGCTGGAGTGATTGGATTTCCTATTTATAGTTCGGAGCGGAGCGTCTTTGGCTTTGCTCCTAACTTTTAACTCCCAACTTCTAACTCTTATCAAAACTGACCTAATTGGAAACTATAATTAATACTGAAGAACCAGCCATCAAAATCAATGTTTTCGGCGGTTGAACTACCTAAACTTACTCCAGCCTGCACATTCATATTACTGGTATCAGATATTCGATAATTTAAGTGCCCAAATAGCCGATGAAGTTGGTCTTCTCGATCGCGCTGTGTAAAGTCCGAAAAGTTCGCCTGGTAGTCAATACCAACCTGGAGAGGCTTTTGCAAGTAGTAGTTCAAAGATACCCAAAAGGAATTGATTATCCGATCACGACTTAGGGGGTCAGCAAAATTTACACTTAATTCGTAGAAGCTATCTAGGGTTAATCTTGAAGTTAAGGGATCTCGCCGTCCTAAAGACAGTTCGAGGGAAATCTCATTTAAAAAGCGATCGCCTGCTTTAAAGCTATCAAGGCGATCGCTGTTGTTGGCATAAAATAACTGTTGATTGCTCCAACTTATTTCTCCGTACATTCGCTGCGATAGCTGCTGGTAAATACTAAGATTGAATCTTACCTGGTTGTAATGGTATTGTGACTGGTTCATATAACGAATGAGATTACCATCAATTGAACCGTTTAAATAAGTCTTAGATCCCAAAGGAAAATATGCAGAGGCTAACGTCAGTCCAGAAATAATGAAACCATCTTCTATTGGATTATCATCTGAAGAAAAAATGTTATTTGTTTGGAAGTAGCCTACATGAGCTTGTAGATAGCCTATGGGTTTAAAGCTAACTACGGATTGTTCTGTTGGTGGGGGTGGCTGCTGTTCTAAGGGTCGTAACCGCACACGCAACCCCAATTCGCGATTGCTATCAGACCCAGGTGGCTCTTTTGGCGATTGCAGCAGCTGTATTAGCCTCTTTAGCCTTTGGGACTGATTTATTTGAGGTGGTGCATTCAACAGTTGCTCTTTTGAGTCTGGAGAAGATATAGGCAAATTACTTGGCTGCGATTCTAGCTGTGGCGGGTCATTTTGTTTTTGAATATTTTCAGGTTTTTCGGTTTGGTCTGGGGCTTGAGTTGTTTGTGGTGTTTGCTGTGCCAGATTTAACGGCATCTGGGAGTCTAAAGGATGTAACTCACTGGACTGCTTGCACAAAGAGTTAATTGCCTCTTGCTCCAACTTCTGACATAATTGCTGATAATTTACCTGTGTGTTTGTTAAATTCTTAGGACGCCAAATATCTGTATTTGCAGATTCTACCGCATCTACTCTAATGCAACACCAGCTTCCACCACTGGAAGCTAACAAAATACAAAAAAACAAATTCTTCCAGTTCTTGAGTCGCATCTGGTTAGATCGCGTTGATCGCGTTTGGCAAATATAGACCTACAAGCTGTATCGAAAGTTCCGACTCAGAATATACAATTGAGTGCATCTATTTTAACTTTGTAGGTATATACTGAAACTACAAACTAAAATTGCTGCTTTTCGGATTTTTTCCCAGACTTTTTTGCAAAACTGAGATGCTCCGAGCAAATTTCTGTTGAACTTTAGTTAAATACAGCCAGTGAGTCATTTCACAACAGCTCTTTAACAAATTCTTGTCTTGCATAATTGATGACCCTGTGTCTGATGTAATTAGAAAGGATTATCTATAAGGTACTTCTCATTTAATTGTTTCTGTCAAGTACTAACTTTGAAATTTGCCACAGACTTTATTGTATACAATGTCAGTTTCAGAAGAAAAAGTTAAATAAAGTAAACACATCGGTTATTTGTTGTCTATTTTATGTATTAAATGTCAAGTAAAATCTAAACAATTTTACTTCAAAAAACTTACTCTACCAATTAGCAGCAGCTTAAACCTTTAACTTTTTTAGTATTAGTTGAAGTCTACAAATTATCAAATTATGTTTCATAAATCATTTCCACTATTAGTGATTGGTTTATGGGGAGTTATAGTACTGCCTTTGCCAAATCGGGTAAGTGCCATAACTCCTCTGACGCGAGCAGAGATTGAGTACCTCCTCAACATAGTACAACTGATACCCAAAGATAAACTCAAGAAGCGTCCTGCACGTAAATCAGATGCAATGATTCCTGGGGATGGATTGTCAACGGGTCAAGCTTCCAAAGCATTCTTACGCTTTAATGACGGTTCTGTGGCACGAATTGGGGAACAGGCGTTATTTCAATTTTTACCAAAGACTCGCAACTTTAAACTGTCAAACGGAACCGCATTGCTGCTAATCCCATCTGGAAGGGGGCTAACACGTATACAAACGCCAAATGCAGCAGCAGCAATTCGTGGTTCAGCATTATTTGTACGCTACAACCAACAAACGGATACCACGATTGTGGGTGCGCTGACAAATAGCGGCATTGAAGTTTCTAATAAGGAAGCTTCTCAAACTCAGGCGCTGCAAGCAGGACAGATGATGGTTATAGTTAAAGGTAAATTTCAGGGGTTATACGATTTTGATCTCAGAAATTTTTATGAAACGAGCGATATGGTTCGGGGACTTGATTTGACTAGGCAAAATCCTACGCCTACGGCCGACCCAGCGATCGCTAGCGTTCAAGCTGAAACTGCTGCGGCTTTGAACACACAGTCGCCCATAACAGGTGAGGGAGTAGTTGAAAACCCATCTTTTTTACAGTTAACCCCTAGTGCTTCTAATTCGTCTAGCAACGACATTATTACAAAAGATTCCCCAGTAGAGCCTAGTGAAAATAATTCCCTATTAAATTCTTTTCAACAAGGAGGACAAGTCCTGTCAAATACTGGGCAACATCCCGGCAATAATAACCCTAGTAGGACGATAAATCCGCCAGTAATTGCTCCAGTAAATCCGCCAGTAATTGCTCCAGTAAATCCGCCAGTAATTGCTCCAGTCGAGCCGCCAGTAATTACTCCAGTAAATCCGCCAGTAATTGCTCCAGTCGAGCCGCCAGTAATTACTCCAGTAAATCCGCCAGTAATTACTCCAGTCGAACCTCCAGTAATTGCTCCAGTAAATCCGCCAGTAATTACTCCGGTAAATCCGCCAGTAATCACTCCAGTAAATCCGCCAGTAATCACTCCAGTAAATCCGCCAGTAATTACTCCGGTAAATCCGCCAGTAATCACTCCAGTAAATCCGCCAGTAATCACTCCAGTAAATCCGCCAGTAATCACTCCAGTAAATCCGCCAGTAATCACTCCAGTAAATCCGCCAGTAATTGCTCCGGTAAATCCGCCAGTAATTCCTCCAGTCAATCGTCCAACCACTTGAAACTCTCCCAGAACTGAAGCGATGCTTAGGAGTCACCGCCTACTGAAACGGGAACAGCAACCCCTCTCAAACTATTCGGAAATATTAACCACATCAAACTGCTGAGGTAACTTGTATTAGAACGTCTCATCAGTTGATTTGCCCTTGTTCAGGACAGAGGGAACTACATGACCTTACTAGGACTTTCAGACTTGTAGGAATAATTTATAAACTTAGTTTTTCCAACAGTGTAGGTGCAAAGATTTATACTCAGCGCCAGATGCAGAACTATAATCAGTGTTAACTTCTGTCTCTATTGCCGTCAAAGCAAATAGTAAGATTCCCTCTAACCAGAGAACGTCTGCTAACGCTAGGTTAAATCAAGGATAGGATTTATGTAGGGTTAACTGGATATGCTTTATAGTTCAATCACATTCTCTGTGTAAGTTCCCAGGAACTAACTTGTTGCTAAAGAGATATATAAATTTATGACTTTTGATTACGACCTGTTTGTAATTGGTGCGGGTTCTGGAGGTTTGGCGGCTTCCAAACGGGCAGCTAGCTTTGGCGCAAAAGTGGCGATCGCTGAATATGATTTAGTTGGTGGCACTTGTGTAATTCGCGGTTGCGTTCCCAAAAAACTCATGGTCTATGGCTCTCACTTTCCTGCACTATTCAGTGACGCTTCAGGCTATGGCTGGAAAGTGGGTAATGCAGAGTTGGACTGGGAATATTTCATTACATCTATAGATAAGGAAGTTCGGCGACTGTCGCAACTACATATAAGCTTTTTAGAAAAAGCCGGAGTGGAACTAATTCCTAGTCGCGCCACCTTGCTAGATCCCCACACCGTAGAAGTTGATGGACGTAAAGTTACAGCAGACAAAATTTTAATTGCTGTTGGGGGACGTCCCGTCAAACCAGATTTATCAGGGATGGAACATGGCATTACCTCTGATGAAATCTTTCATCTAAAAGAACAACCGAAACACATCGTTATTATTGGCGCTGGTTATATTGGCACGGAATTTGCCTGTATTATGCGCGGTTTGGGTTCTGAGGTGACACAAATTACCAGAGGTGAAAAGATTTTGAACGGGTTTGATGAGGATGTCCGTATAGAAATCGAAGAGGGGATGACAAACCACGGAATTCGGCTGATTAAGAATAATGTGGTAAAAACAGTTGAAAGTGTGCCAGAAGGGTTAAAACTGACTTTATCAGGGGATGATCAACAACCAGTAATTGCCGATGTCTTTTTAATAGCGACCGGTCGGATTCCTAATGTAGATGGGCTAGGTTTAAAAAACGCTGGGGTTGATGTTGTCGCTAGTTCTATCGAAGGGCCTGGATACCCTACCACAAGTGCGATCGCAGTCAATGAATATAGTCAAACTAGTCAAGCGAATATATTTGCTGTTGGCGATGTCACTGACCGAATCAATTTAACTCCCGTGGCTATTGGCGAAGGTCGCGCCTTTGCCGATAGTGAATTTGGGAATAACCGCCGCGAATTCAGTCACGAAACTGTACCCACAGCAATATTTTCTAACCCAGAAGCCGCTACAGTCGGCTGGACAGAAGCCGATGCACGGGAAAAACTCGGTGATGCTGTGACCATTTATCGCACTCGCTTCCGCCCCATGTACCACAGTTTAACTGGTAAGCAAGAGAAGACAATGATGAAGTTGGTGGTTGATAGCAATACCGACAAAGTGCTGGGCGCTCACATGGTGGGTGAAAATGCAGCTGAAATCATTCAAGGTGTGGCGATCGCACTCAAGATGGGCGCGACCAAAAAAGACTTTGACGCCACTGTAGGTATCCATCCCTCAGCCGCAGAGGAATTTGTCACAATGCGGTAATAAGAGTTAGGAGTTAAGAGTTATGAGTTGAAGAAAAAAACTCATAACTTAAAACTTAAAATTCTTAACTCTCTTTTATTAGTTTGGGAGAAGCCAATCGCTGAAAGCCCTTCGGGACTTTAATCACCAGGTTTTGGCTAGAAATTTTAGTTACTGTTAGATAATATTGGCTCAAAGCTTGATTAAATCAAAGTTTCAGAATCTTGCTGAGATTGTTGTTTTTCGAGAGTGACAAAACAGGGTTAACTTCCCAATCCTCACTCCTAACTCCTAACCGGAGGCGGAGCGTCTCCGGCTTTGCTCCTCACTTCTAACTATTTACAGCCTTGCACTACATATATCTTCACGGCTTTGCTTCCAGTCCTAATTCTGCTAAAGCGCGGAATATAGGTGATCGCTTTGCCCAAATTAAGACAGAGCTGAAAATTCCCGACTTAAATGCTAGTGATTTTTTGCAGTTGACAATCACTCGTCAGATCACTCAAGTTGCTGCAGAATTCAACAATGATTCTACGCCAGTAACACTTATTGGGTCAAGTTTGGGTGGTTTGACCGCTGCTCACTTGGGTCAGCAATATTTACAAGTACAACGTCTGGTGCTGTTAGCACCCGCTTTTGGGTTTTTATCCCATTGGTTGCCCAAGCTAGGGGATGAGCAAATACAGCGTTGGCAGCAGGAAAAATTTCTCATGATCTACCACTATGGAGAGCAGCGATCGCTTCCTTTAAGTTACGATTTCGTTACAGATGCTGCCCAATACCAAGAAAAGCTTTTACAACGTCCTATCCCTACCCTAATTTTGCATGGTAAAAAGGATGAAGTCATTCCGATCAAAGCCAGTCGTGACTTTGCGTATTCGCGTCCTTGGGTGGAGTTAGTCGAACTCGACAGTGATCACGCCTTGGGTAATGTTATGGAAGAAATTTGGCAGGCAATTTGCCTCTTTTGCCAGTTACCTTGAAGTTGTAAAATATTAAACTCAGACCTAACCTAATATTTTTCAGTAAGTACTACTTAACTCGTAGATCCAAGCAGGCTATATTCACCCACTATCAAGGATGGTTAAGGGAAAATAAGTCTTTTGTGAACAGGATTGATTTAAAATCCAAAATCTAAAATCTAGAATCCAAAATTGATATGCTTCCCTTCATCCGGTCAGATTTAGCACAATTTACCGCGTACAAACCCCACCCCAGCAGCGATACAGCCGATTCTGTCCCCGCGCAGTTTGATCGGCTGGATACAAATGAAAGCCCCGATGATTTACCACCTGAGTTAAAACAGAAGCTGGCCTGGACATATCAGCAAGTAATTGAAACAAATCGTTATCCTGATGGCGGACACGAAACACTTAAGGATGCGATCGCCGAATACGTTAATGAATCAGCCGATCTCTCCCTATCCAATACTGCGACCAATATTTCTGTTGGCAATGGTTCAGATGAGTTGATCCGCTCTTTACTAATCGCCACCTGTTTAGGAGGAGAAGGTTCAATTCTAGTTGCCAATCCCACTTTCTCTATGTACGGAATTTTGGCACAAACTTTGAGCATTCCTGTAGTGGCGGTGGGTAGAAATGAAACAAATTTTGAAATTGATATAAACGCCGCACAATCTGCCATCGAACAAACTCAAAATCCCCCGATTCGTGTAGTTTTCGTAGTGCATCCCAATTCGCCGACTGCCAATAGCTTAACTGTGGCAGAGTTGGCATGGTTAAGATGTTTGAGCGAAGATATTTTGGTAGTAATTGATGAAGCTTACTTTGAATTTAGCCAAACTACCCTAGTAGATGAATTAGCACAGCATCCCAATTGGGTAATATTACGTACTTTTTCTAAAGCCTTCCGATTGGCAGCTCTCCGTGTTGGCTATTGCGTTGGTCATCCAGAAGCGATCGCCATTTTAGAAAAAGTTCGCTTACCCTACAATCTCCCCAGCTTTTCCATAGCAGCAGCATTAGTTGCTTTACAAAACCGTACACTCTTACTTTCATCAATTCCCCAAACTCTGAGTGAACGAGCTAAACTCATCGAAGTTTTATCCCAGCAACCAGAACTAGAAATTACCGCAAGTGCTGCTAACTTTATTTACCTACGTCTTAAACCAAATGCCTTTAATTCACAAGATACTGCGTTAAAAACTTTCCACCAGAAACTTAGAACACTCGGCACCCATGTGCGACACATTAGCGGAGGATTGCGAATTACTGTAGGAACAATAGAGGAAAACACCCGCACCGTTAATCGAGTCCAAGCTGCTTTAGCAAATTTGGAACTTTAGCAATTCACTCAGTAATTAAATCGGCTGTCTACCTCATTGCCTAAACGGCGTACTATTCCCACTGTTTGTGGCAGCACACCCACTAAAAGAGCAAAAGCAACATCTGGCAGAAGAGCCACTATTTCTGGTGGAAAGTATTGTTCAAATTGATCGAGAATTTTCTGGACTCGTTGCCCTGGTACTGGGTTTTCTGTAATTTGTTTAATCAATCGAATCCACTGTCGCCTAATCTTGTAAGCCTTCTGGCGCTCTTCATTAGATTCGAGAGTTAATAAAGACAGATTACCTATGGGCAATGCCCTTTGGCAATCACAATCATAATCCCCACCCACAGCCGCCCCAGGCCCAGCAAACTCTGCATGGTAGCGTTTAAAGAGTATCAATCCATTTCGTCTACGACTATTGACGATGAAAACTTCTCCACTGTGTAAACGTGTAAGGATATCCGAGCCTTGCGATTGCTCAGTTCCATCTTGCATGACAAGAGAGTCAAGGAAACTAGTTTCAGGGTAATAAGTTGATACCATAGAGGTCTGATAGCGCCGATGCTGTTCGCTATCCATGTTTTTTAAACTTTCAACGAATTTGGTAGTAGTATGCACTTCAAAACGTAACAAGCTGTTATGTCAAATCAGGTTTTTGAATTCTTTTATTATCAAGAGTCTTTTGGTCAATTTAACTAAGATAGTAATAAATAGGCATTGTTTAGTAATTGAGTGATTATATTTTATGAGATATAAGTAGATTTGTCTCCAAATCTGAGAGTGTTTTCTTAAAGTTTTTATAAAGATGAATATCTTAATTACAAAGTTATTATAAGGTATTCCTGATTTCCTAAGGTAATTGTACAGCTATTTCTATTAGAATTAATTTATCTATCTATCTAAAATACTTTAGAATAATTATTTTTTAATGATAGATTAAACAAGATAAAATATAATACTTAATCATTTAAGTTGAAGTTTTCCAAATTTATACTTTTATTAATATAACGAATAGAAATCTCCGTAAAAAGTCTAAATAAAATATCCTTAAAATAATTATCACCAGCTAGATAAATCTATAGCAGTTCTAAATCATTAATGAGAGAGGAAAAGGCTGAAAAGCCTATAAATACGTACTTTTTACTTTTTACCTTCGTATTTTATCATTATTAAATTCGGATTTATCTAGCTAGATATAGCTATATTTAGCTAATATTGACTGAGGTTTGAATTAGGTTAGTTTGTGCTTTGATTGTCAATCTTGGTAAGAGATTTTCTCTAAAGTAATTACAAGATAAAAAGTTATAATTGCCAAAATAAAATTCAGATAGTGGAATCAGCACTCAGGTGCTTGTGCAAAAACATCTGGCTTGAGCGTCCTAGTAAAAATGTATTCCAATTCGATTCGACTTTATGCACTCGATATCCCACCTTGAAATAAAGTTGCCTTGCCTGATGGTTATTTTCCAAAACGTGGAGATATAAGTCTTGAAATCCCCACTCTTGAGAGACTTTTTCACAGCTAGTCAGTAACCCTGAAGCCACACCATATCTACGGTATTTTGGGTGAACCGCTAAATTAGATAAGTAAGGAAAACCCATACCAACTTGGCTCCACGAATCACTGTAACGTACACCTAGTTCCACACTTCCCACTAAGTTATTAGCCGCACCAGTAGTAGCTTCAAAGGCGACTAAACAAATATGACGCGGCGGAGGTGATGCCATGCGATGCCTTAAATCTTCGTAAATACCCAAACGTAGCAATGGAAAGGCCCATCCCCACATACCCTTTTGGGAGTGAAAGCTTTCAGCAATAATTTGGGCAATGCCAATCAAATCAGCAGGTGTAGCTGTACGAATTTGAAATTGACAGCAAGCTGGATCGATTGGCTGTTGCTGGTATGGATGAAAAAACCGATATTTCAAGGCTAGTTTAGTATTGATTTTATTCAACGAAAATTTTCTCAAATATCCTCAAACACCATTTCAACTGAATAAAAACTTCATATCTGCCCAGGAGATTGAACTGACCTAAGATTGCTAATTCGCTTTTGCTTGTGAAGCATACAAAGTTTTACACTTTAGTTTGGGGCTTTATAGCCTGTATTTTTGAAAGAGTCTTAGAAGTTACAGCTTCATAAATCTACAATCTTAAGTTCAGAAGATTCAGGTGCATCCCTTGCTTTAGGTAGGATGATATCACTCTGTTTACCACAAAAACATCTGTAAAGTAGTACAGATTTAGGTGAATGGGTAGATAAATAGCATAACCTGTCCGTAGGCATTACCTACAAAATTATTAAGTAAGTACACTACTGACAAACTCTGGTTGCAAACTACCTTTGGTTGTATTACTGAACTTGTTTATACAATTGCCGCTACACTAAGAGGACTTTGCTACTAGGTCATAGGAACAGGCTGTACAGTTACTGGGGAAGAATCTGCAAGGTTCCTAATCTCTAACTTCTTAACCACTACCACTTGTCTTAATGATAGTTATGATTGCTAAATTAGAAAGAGGTATTTGTCTAATAGTATACTTTGGCTTTAAATCTTATTGTTTTTATATTACTGACTCTATTATGACTACCATAAATAAAATTTACCTGCAAGTGTTAGTACAACTGCTGCGTGGGGAAAACTTAATATGCAGCTTCATCTAGATTTTTCAGCTAGCTATGAGCGCTGTATGTAGTATCAGACATTGCTCACAGGAGGTGAAAGAAAATTTGGCAAGCAAGCATCGACTCTGTAACACCAAAACTGACTATGAAAGCAATTACACTGCACCAGAGCAAACGGTAATCGGCACAAGCCATAGAGACGAATTACTGTGAGTAAACGCTCCTACACTCAGCAGTCATGTAGCCAAACAGCCTTATTGGTCAAAATGCTCTGCTCTCACCTGACTCAGAAAAATCCTTACCTGATCAGATTATTCTTTATCCGACTGCCGTTGCAGCAGGAAAGCGGTGCATGAAATCCCAAGCAAACAGTAAGCCTAAAATTTTGGTTGTCGATGATGAACCAGACAACCTTGACTTGCTTTACCGCACTTTCTATCGCGACTATAAGGTGCTAAGGGCAACCTCTGGCCCTGCGGCCCTCGATCTGCTGGCTCAAGAGGGAGAGGTCGCAGTGATCATCTCCGATCAGCGGATGCCGATGATGAGTGGTACAGAATTTTTGAGCCTGACAGCAACTCAATATCCAGATATTATCCGGATTATTTTAACTGGCTACACCGATGTCGAAGACCTGGTGGAAGCAATCAATGCTGGTAAGGTATTTAAATATGTCACTAAACCGTGGGAAGCAGAGGAACTAAAAGGAGTGGTACGCCAAGCTTTGGATACCCACAATGTCCTCAAAGCCCGCACCCGCGAACTTACCCGCACACTCCGACAAGAATCGCTGCTGAATACCGTCACAAATACGATTCGCAGTGCTTTAGACTATCGCCAAATTTTGCAAGCAATTGTAGATACAGTGGGCCATATGTTGGAGGTGGATGTCTGTCTGTTGCGTCCCTTCCAAGATGAGCAGTTGGCGGATAAAGGATTCATTTATCAGAAAGCTCTTTCTGAAGAAGCTCTTGAGCAGGGGATTGGGGGAGCAGAACAGCAGATGAGCAGAGGGGAAGTTGCAGTAAATCTTTCCTCTGTTTCGTCACTATCCCCAAAGGGGGTACTGAGTCCCTCCATCTCTTCTCCCTCTCTGCCTCTTTTAGCTCAGACGGTGTGGGAAACCCGCGAAGTCCAGGTGATTCACGATGTGATAGATGATGAGCGTATTCACGGTAATACTCCTGAACTGCGCCAGCGTGGGGCAGCTTTTGCTGCCGCTAACATTTGTTCTAGTTTAGTTGTGCCATTGATCTGCCAACAAGAACTGATGGCAGTGCTGGCACTGCATCAGTGTTCTCTGCCTCGCTTCTGGGAAGATGATGAGGTGCAGCTAGTGTTGATGGTAGCGGATCAGGCAGCTTTAGCTTTGTCTCAAGCTTATGCTTACGAACAAGTACGTGCCCTTGCTAAACGAGAAGCCCTAATTAATACGATTACTAGCGCGATTCGCTCTAGCTTAGACCCGCAAGATATTTTTGCAGCTATCACCCAGCAATTGGGACAAGCTTTACAAGTCGAGGGCTGTGTTTTGTCTTTGTGGACAGAGGAAGATGAGTTTGTAGAGTGTGTAGGCTTGTATGACAGTTTTCAACATCCAAAAAATTTGCATAGGCACAGCCCGCCGCAGGCATCGCCAGCCTTAGACAAAAATTTAAGTAGCAATAATAATCTATTAACACAGAGATTACCTTATTCTCATGCATCTATAAAGGAGAATCCAATCCTCCAACAAATGCTACAGACGCATGAACCAGTGATAATTGGTAATGTAGGTCATTCTCACTCAGAAGTGCAGGGTTTTGATTTGGCTTTAAAAATGCCAGCGCGATCGCTAATGTTTGTGCCATTATTGGCTGATGGTAAATGTATCGGTAGCATTACCTTGTATGAAGGCAACAAAGTCCGCAGATGGCTGTCATCTGATATTGATTTGGCTAAAGCAGTAGCAGCTCAAGCAGCGATCGCTGTGCAGCAGTCATACTTATATCAGAAAACTCGCCAACAAGCTGAACGCTTACTGGAATTAGACAAACAAAAAACCGAATTTTTCCAAAATATCTCTCATGAGTTTCGCACACCCATCACCTTGATTCAAGGGCCTTTAGAGTCGGCGGTGGCGGCTGGTGAGGGATTATCTTACTCCCAATGTGCGATCGCCCTGCGTAACTCCCGTCGCCTGCTGCGACTGGTAAATCAACTGCTGGATCTACAACGCCTAGATGCAGGGAGAATGCAGCCTAGTTTCCGCCCTTGCGATCTAGTCGAATTTGTGAGCCAAATTGTAGAGTCTTTTCGCCCCTACTGTGAGAAAAAAGGACTACATCTCACGACCCAGTTAGATGAATGTTCTACGGTGTACTTGGATATGGAAAAATTTGACAAAGTGGTTTACAACCTGCTGTCAAATGCCATGAAGTTTACTTCTGAAGGTGGCACGATCAGCATTAGACTAAAATCTGAAAATAACCGTTGCATACTGCAAGTACAAGACACTGGTATTGGCATTGTTAAAGAACAAATTCCCCACCTATTTGAGCGCTTCCGCCAAGCTGAAGGTTCAGCAAACCGCTCCTATGAAGGCAGTGGTTTGGGTTTAGCTTTAGTTGAAGAATTAGTAGAATTACATGGTGGTCAAGTTACTGTGGAATCAGTTTACGGCGAAGGCACTACCTTTAGTTTATGGCTTGTTACTGGAAATGCTCATTTACCCGCACAGCAAGTACTAGAAACGCCTACTGAAGTGAATACGAGCCGCGCTAGCGTAGAATTGGCTGATTTAGAACTGGTAGAGTCAACAACAAACAATATTGAAGATATTACAAAAAACTTCTCCCCCAGTATCGATACTCAAGACTCAGCACTCAAGACTCAGCAACGCCAGACCGCTCAACAGGGGGAAAATACGCACACGGCTGGCTCCTCAATTTTAGTTGTAGATGATAACCGGGATTTGCGAACCTATGTATCTGAGATTTTCCGCCGCAACGGCTATCATGTACAGACAGCTCGTAACGGTTATGAAGGGCACAGTATAGCTAAGGAAATTATACCCAGCTTGATTGTGACTGACTTAATGATGCCCTTGGTGAGCGGACTTGAGATGATTCAGATGATCCGCAATGAGGAGAAGTTAAAAGGAACACCAATTATTCTGCTGACAGCGAAAGTAGATGAGGAAACCCGCATCGAAGGTACAGAACATGGGGCGGATGCTTATTTAGCAAAACCATTCAATGATCGGGAACTTTTGGCAGAAGTTCGGAATCTTTTAGCATTGAAGGAAAATGAACGACGAATTGTGGAGTTAAATACTTATCTAACAGAATCGGTACTAAAGCGTTTTTTGCCGGCTGTGTTGGTGCAAAAAGCCGCAACCGGAGATTTAACGTTAGATTTGCGCCCAGAACCCCGCTTAATTACAGTTTTGTTTAGTGATATCGTGGGTTTTACACAGCTAGCAAATACTCTCAGATCCCGGCGAGTAGCAGAGTTGCTAAATGAATATTTAGAAGCTATGACCAAGGTTGTATTTGGCAATGGCGGCACTGTAGATAAATTTATGGGAGATGCTATCTTAGCTTTATACGGAGCGCCGGAAGAACTAACCCCTAATGAACAGGTGCGTCGTGCCATCAATACAGCAAGAGCAATGCACCGCTCACTGGCTGACTTGAACCAGCGTTGGCAAGACCAAGGTGTATTCGATGGCGACAAACTTACTAGCGTACAGTTCCGGTGCGGTATCCACCAAGGTACAGCTGTTGTGGGGATGTTTGGTAGCGCTGAACGTGCCGATTATACTGCTATTGGCCCAAGTGTGAATATTGCTGCAAGGTTGCAAGCTGCTGCTGTTCCCGGTACAATCCTGGTTTCTGCTGCCGTGGCAGATTATTTACAGGAAGAAGAAATTACTAAAGGTAGTCCGCTAGAACTTAAAGGAGTAGATGAAACAGTTTTGACCTTCGCTGTTACATCAGAGATAATGATTAATCGTTAAAATTTAGACTGGTTTTTTAAAGCATTACCAATGAGTAAGAGTGCCTAATCATATCCAGTTTTTTTAATATGATACCATCAGTTGCAGACAAAACTCCAATTCCAGCCAAGGTCTGGAGGCGATACACTGACCCACCAGGTTTGTGGATTTCTGTCGTCATGGGTTCAGTCTCTCTGCACTTGCTGGTGTTCTGGCTGATGCGCTCATCTAATGCATTTAGTCTCTGGTTTCCCCAGCAAAGTCAATCTGCTGTTCCCATTGAATTGATAGACATTACTCCTAAAACAAAATCAATAATCAAATCAAAATCAACAGCCAAAACAGTTTCGCCAAAGCCACTATTCTCAACTCAAACTCAACAGTTTGTACCAGCACGTTCCTCACAAATAAGACGAACTACGCCCAGAAATAAAGATTTTGGCGCAATCAATTCTGCGGATAATCTCAAAAAAAAGAGCCGAACTTACGTCTCTCAATCTAATAGCCAACCCTTTAGGCAACAGAGAGTTCCCACGCCAACACCGAAACCTACAACCACACCGAAACCCACACCCACACCTACAGTTCCAGTCGGTAATTTACTTTGGAACCGCCGTCAAGAAATAAAACTGGGAAAGGGAACGCCATTACCAACAGGTATTCCATCAAATCCACCAGTTTCGGAAGCTGAAAATAGAGAAACTCCAGCAACTCGAATTAGAGAAACTCCAGCAACTCGAACTAGAGAAACTCCAGCAACTCGAACTAGAGAAACTCCAGCAACTCGAACTAGAGAAACTCCAGCAACTCGAACTAGAGAAACTCCAGCAACTCAAACTAGAGAAACTCCAGCAACTCAAACTAGAGAAACTCCAGCAACTCAAACTAGAGAAACTCCAGCAACTCGAACTAAGGAAACTCCAGCAACTCGAATTAGAGAAACTCCAGCAACTCCTACTGAGGGAGCATCGTTAGCAATAGTAGCTCCTTTGCTTAAAAATGAAGTAAGTAACTTGATCCAATCAGGAAGATTACGACAAGATGCTTTACCCGACGTTATCGCTTTATACAGGGGAAGCAACACAAAACAATTAGACTCAAGTTTTCTTGTCCACAATTCTGGACTTGAACCAGCACAGCTCCTTGCTAGCTTAATAATTGATAACAATGGCAACTTTCAACAGGCTGTAGTTCTAGAAATAGAACCAGCAACACTGGAAAGTGAAAAAAGCACATACGAGCAAGTCCTCGGTGAAGTTTTCAAAACAGAAAACTTTATTGCTGCTCACAACAACGATGGCACAAAACCAGGTTTGAGCAATCTGTATGTTAGGATCAAAATCCAGCCTGCCAATTCCAACTAAATGCTTGAATCTTTGCAAAAGCTGTGTTATATTTGTTAGGTTATAAATTTGCGGGCGTAGTTTAGTGGTAAAACTATAGCCTTCCAAGCTATTAATGCGGGTTCGATTCCCGCCGCCCGCTTAGAAAAAAATCCTGAGATGCACTAGTACCGCAAGGCAAAAGTCAAAAGCCACTTGTATTGAGCGTAGCCGTAAAGCCTGCGGCATAGCTTCTCTTCTCTACCTTGGGCTGCGCTTTAAGCGTTCGCGCAGCCCAAGGTAGAAAAGTAAAAGTCACTCATTCAAAAGTATTATGGAATGGGATTTTTAAAGTTTTTAAATGGTTACTCGTGTTGCAAAGTGACGCTCCTCTCTTACAAAGTTCTGATCCGATAGCGCAGCGTTAGCGAGTCCGCGAGCGTCGGAAGCCTCTCTACGAGACGCTCCGCGTAGCTTGCTTCCACGAAGTGGTACGGCTCCGACTTTGCGCTGCGTCGCTCTAAGCGTACCCCTGCTCTTAAGCAAGCTACGCGTTAGCGTCTCTAAGAGTTGCTATGCCGTAGGCTTTACGCTGCGCTAACTGATGCCTACGGCGGGCTACGCCAACCGATAGTGCAGCTTCTTCTCTACCTTGGGCTATGCCCTAAGCGTAGCTATGCCGCAGGCTTTACGAGTCCGCGAGCGTCGGAAGCCTCTCTAAGAGACGCTTTGCGAACGGCTCAGACTTGACGCTGCGCTAACTGTTCGGCGGGAACCGCCGCTCAACGCCAGTTCCTTTAAGTGGGGGAACCTCACCAACGGACTGGCTCAACTTTGCGCTATTTACGCGCCCGATGTACTAGTGCAATAAGTAAGTTTGGACTTGGTAAAATAAACACTAGTATTGCACTATTTGTTGCTCTATTGTGGAATGGGTATCTTGCCCAGCAGTCAATGCAAGTCTGATGTTAAACAACTTAATTATTGCTTTTCTTGACCAATAAACAGCCATAATTGCTCAAGCGTTCGCCAAGATTGGCGAACAAATAAAAAAATTAGAGGAATATCGCACAGTTTTAATTTTCGAGTATCCCTCATTGCTCTCAGATCAACAATGTGAAATATTTATTTATCCAAATCTGCCGCTAACATAATCTTTAGTATCTTGCTGCTGAGGATTGTTGAAAATTAGTTCTGTTGCGTCGTACTCTACCATATAGCCGTTACGACCTCCTTTCTCTGTAGTCCGAACATTGAAAAAGGCTGTCTTATCAGAAACCCGCGCTGCTTGCTGCATATTATGGGTAACAATAACGATGGTATATTGCTCTTTAAGTTGGTGAATTAGTTCTTCAACCCGCAAGGTGGAAATAGGATCGAGGGCGGAGCAAGGTTCATCCATTAATATAACTTCAGGTTGTACTGCGATCGCTCGAGCAATACATAAGCGTTGTTGTTGTCCACCAGATAAAGACGAGCCACTTTGTCGCAGTTTATCTTTGACTTCTTCCCACAAAGCCGCTTGCCGCAAACTCCGTTCCACCAATTCATCCATATTACCTTTGTAACCGTTGATTTTGGCTCCAAAAGCGATATTGTCATAAATTGATTTTGGAAACGGGTTTGGTCTTTGAAACACCATCCCAATCCGACGACGTACTTCTACAGGATCAATATCAGATGCGTACAAGTTTTTATCATAAAAAAGTATTTTACCTTCTGCCTGAAATGACTCAATCAGGTCATTGAGACGGTTATAGCATCGCAACAACGTACTTTTACCACAACCAGAAGGGCCGATAAAGGCTGTTACCTGATTTTTCGGTATATCTAGCCAAATATTCTGTAAGGCTAAAAACTTGCCGTAGTAAACGTTGAGATTTTCGGTGCGTAAAACGGTTTCAGTGTCATTTACTGTGCTAATGTTAGTAGCCATAAATTAAGTTTAGTGTTAGTTTTAGCGATGGGTATTTGGACTGTATATGGCTATGTTTACTAAGCTTTTTGACGAGTTGCCCAGCGAGCGATGATACTTGTGATTAGAACCATCAACACCAAAATCAAAGATGCTGCCCAAGCTAGTGATTGCCAATTTTTAAACGGAGAAATGGCATATTTATAAACCAAAACAGCAAGGGAAGCTGTTGGTTGGAATAAGCTATCGGGCCAAAAGTTGGAAAACAGAGCAGTAAATAGTAAAGGTGCGGTTTCTCCAGATGCTCTGGCGATCGCTAGCGTTGCCCCAGTTACAATTGCTGGTAAAGCTGCTGGTAAGACTACTTGACTCACTGTTTGAAAGTTAGTCGCTCCTAACCCTACAGATGCTTGTCGCAAATCTTGTGATACTAACTGCAAGGCTTCATCAGTAGTTCGCAGAATAATTGGCAACATCAAAATTGCCAGTGCAAACCCTCCACCGAGAGCTGAATATGATCCTAAGTTCAACTTTACCAGTGTCAAAACTACAATGCCATAGGCAAATACCCCAGCAATAATTGACGGGACTCCACTAAGGACGTTAGCTGCAAAACGTACCCATCTGGCTACTTTAGCCGAACTAAATTCTGTGATGTAAATCGCCCCCAAAACTCCAAAGGGGATGCTAATCAAGGCAGCAATTCCTACCATCAGCAACGTGCCTAAGATTGCATTACCAAAGCCTCCTCCCTTTTGTAGAGCTTTGGGTGGCAGTTCAACAAACACGCCCAGATTCAGACTGCTAAAGCCTTTAATAATCACGTAAGAGAGCACTGCTAGCAAAGGTAAAAGTGCCAATACTCCGCAGATGAATGCGACTATGGTCATCACTGTATTAAACAGTGTTCTCTGAGACATGGGGGAGCGAGTTAAACTGCGCTCTGGAAAATTAGAAGTCATAACTTAACCCAAAACTAAGCTACAGTCGCTTGACTCTCAGAACGATTAACTCTGCTAGAATATTGACTACTAGTGTCAAGAAGAATAGAACTAAAGCCGCGTACATTAAAGCTGCAACTTGCAAACCACTAGCTTCTGAGAATTGATTTGCCAATAGAGAAGAAATCGTATTAGCTGGTGCTAAAAGAGAGATACTAATGTTGTTGGAGTTGCCAATTAACATCGTTACAGCCATTGTTTCTCCCATTGCTCGCCCAAGTGCCAACATCACAGCACTAACTATACCTGAAAAGGCTGCTGGAATGAGAACTTGCAAAATCGTTTCCCAGCGCGTTGCTCCTAGTCCTAGAGCAGCTTGGCGCAAACTGGGGGGTATAGAAATTAAGGCATCGCGGGATAGAGCTGTGATGATGGGCAAAGTCATTACTGCTAATATGACTCCCGCCGGCAACATTCCTGGCCCTGTAGGAGAAGTGCTAAAAAATGGCAGCCAGCCAAAATAACTATTGAGCCATTTTCCCAAGTTGGTTAATATTGGCACTAAAACAAAAATACCCCACACGCCGTAGACAACGCTGGGAATAGCTGCGAGCAGTTCTACTGCGAAAACCAGTACCAGCTTCACTTTAGCGGGCAAAAAATCCTCGCTCAGTACAATAGCAGTACCAATCCCAATTGGTACTGCTATCACTAGACCAATAAAAGAACTCAACAGAGTTCCATAAATTTGAGGTAGCACCCCATAGCTATCATTAACCGGGTTCCAAGTGGTGTTGGCTAAAAAGCTAACACCAAACTTTTGGATAGCAGGCCAAGCACCAATTGCAACCTGCGACCCGATCCATAATAAAGTAGCAGCAACCCCAAAGGCGAAAATTTTAGTCAGCCAAATAAAACCCCAATCTAGGGACTTTTCTGAGTCAGAGCGATTTTTTATCGCTGATGACAGATTTTGAGAATTTGTAGTCATGAATACCGACTTTAACAATTAAATCAGAGAAAGATGTAGGAGGCAAACAGATTAGTAAAATTGTCGCCTCTCATTTATTTAAACTGATACAATAGCAACTCCGTGTTCCAAGTTACTATTGATTAGGCATGTTTGATTGCTTACTTACTAGCGCTACTACCACTGGCAACAGAAATTTTATACTCTGGACTGATTTGGTCAGCAGCAGCAGCCACCTTTGTGATGACATTTTGGGGTAGAGGAACATACCCTAGCGCAGTAGCCTGCTTTTGACCCTCAGTTAAAGCGTATTCGATCGCAGCTTCAACTGCCTTAGCTTTTGCCGCGTTGGGATATTTCTTATAAGCCAAAATCCAGGTGTAAGTGACAATAGGATAGGAATCAGCCCCTTCTGGATCGGAAATGAAGGCGCGGAGATTTGGCGGTAGAGTTACTGATTCCAGAGTTTTAGAGGCTGACTCCTCACTAGGTACAATAAACTTACCGCCTTTGTTTTCCAAAGCAGCAAACTTAAGACTATTTTGTTTGGCATAGCCATACTCTACATAACCAATAGAACCTTGAGTTTGTTGGATTTGGGCGGTAATACCCTCATTACCCTTAGCACCCACTCCCGTTGGCCAGTTGACAGTTTTGCCTTCACCAACTTTACTCTTCCACTCAGGACTAATAGCGCTGAGGTGTTTTGTAAACACACCCGTGGTTCCACTACCATCAGAACGATAAACAACTGTGATCTGCTGTTGAGGAAGCTTGACACCTGGGTTAGCCTTGGCAATTTGCGCGTCATCCCAAGACTTGATTTTGCCTAGCAGAATATCGGCATAAACGGCTCGTGGTAGCTTGAGTTCTGGAACATCTGGCAAGTTGTAACCCAGTACGATGCTACCAGCAGTCACAGGCAGTAAAATAACACCCTTATCTGGTGGTACTTTCTGGATTTCTTCATCCTTCATAGCAACATCGCTGGCACCGAAGTCTACAGTGCCTTTGATAAATTGCTCAACTCCAGCACCGCTACCAACTGATGCATAGTCAACTTGCAGATTTGGATATTTTTTGTTTAAATCTGTGAACCAGGTATCGTACAAAGGTGCCGGAAAAGACGCACCAGCCCCGGTTAACTTGATGTTTCCACCAAGGTCTAATTTAGCTGGACTAGAGGCAGTAGTATCTGTAGCAGTGCCAGAAGGACTATCCTTGGTGGCTGTATTATCTGAGGTTTGCTGTCCGCCACAAGCAGCTAGGCTGATTGTCAGTGCTAACACTGAAATTGAACCTGTGAGGCGATGAGTTTTTATTACACTAAGATGTGAGAGCATCGCTATCAATTTTTTAGTAACTTTCCAGGTGAGCGTTTCTAAGATACTCCTAAAGGACAACGATAAAGATTAACAATGGGTTAACAAAGTAAAAAAAATACTTGTTTTTTTGATAAAGAGCAAACCTTGATTTCTAGTTTTACTTGATAAATTTTATACTTTTGCTTGAGTTTTAAGCTCCAAATAACACCACAGTTAAGTTGGTTGCAGGTATTTACAAAACTTTATTGTTAGTATAATTTCTTTGCTCAAGTCATAAAAAAAGTATGTAATTTGACGAATACCTAACCCTTATTTCTAGTTATGCTTGATAAATTTTATACTCTTATTTTCATTTTAAGCTACAAATAGTACCATAGTGAAGTTGGTTACACGTATTTACAAAACTTTATTGGTAGTGTAATTTCGTTGGTCAAGTCATGAAAAAATTATGTAAATAGATAATTAAGCATCGTAAAACAAAAGGTTTATAAATTTGGGAGCTTATGGAAAACTGTTTGTGCTTACCAGTTAAAGCAGACATCAAGCAAATAACTAAACAATCTCATCTAGACAGGGAAATTATTGTTAGACAAAGCAGGGGAAAAGAAACAGTAAATTGCTTATGTATAGCAGAATAGGCGGGGCGATCGCTTAAAAAAAGTGAATTAAAGAAATATTTTCAGCACTTTGTAGCCTAATTTAGGCAGTGATCTAAAAAACTAGTACAAATACTAAGCTAAATGATATTTAATTTACCATATTTTAAGTAAAATACCATAATCAGAACATGCCTCAGTCAATAAAATCAGACAATAGACACCTAAGCCGCAATTTGCAGAACTGAAAAATTATATACCAAAAAAGCAAAAGGAAATATGCTAGTTCTTAAGATATCAGCACAAATTTCATTTCAATATTAATGTTTATACTGGTTTTTGTTGGTTTTCCGTTTTGCCTTTCCCTGGTTGCCTGATAAATGTTTGCTGCTTCCAATCAATTATTATGGTCAATGATTGGCTTACTTCTAACAATGGGTGGCACCTTCCTAGAAGCTTATGGCATCACCTTACCTTGGAGTTGGAGTAAGCACGGAATTCAGACTTTTTCTTTAGGCGTCAATTTTCAAATTGGCGCAGTACTGTTGGTGGGTTGTTTAGGGGGCAAAAATGCCGGTGCGCTTTCGCAAATTGCCTATTTAGTAATGGGGTTAACCTTATTACCTGTATTTGCCGATGGCGGCGGTATTGGTTATATCAAGCTATCTTGGTTTGGCTATCTACTAGGCTTTATTCCTGGAGCTTGGATTTGTGGCTTGTTTGCTTTTAAAGCTAGACCTCGATTAGAAACTCTCGCCTTTAGTTGCATCTGTGGCCTGTTAACTCTCCACCTATGCGGTATTGCTTATTTGATTATTAGCTATATTTTTCAGTGGAAAGGTACGGAAAATCTATCCTTGATGCAAGCAATCCTCAGATACTCATGGTTTGCACTACCAGGGCAACTAACTGTGGTCTGTGCCGTTACTGTAATAGCGTATGTATTGCGTCACTTAATGTTTTATTAGTTTATTGTCCTTCGTCCTTTGTTATTTGTCAAAAGCTTATGACCAATGACTTATGACCAATGACCAATGACCAATGACCTATGACCTATGACCTATGACTAATTTGCCATGCGTTTAAAAAATCGCCTTTTCTGGATCGCTGCCTTCATAGCTTTTTTCTTAGACCAAATAACAAAATACTGGGTGGTGCAAACCTTCAGCTTAGGGCAAACACTACCACTCTTACCTGGGATATTTCACTTCACCTATGTCACTAATACTGGTGCCGCTTTTAGTTTGTTAAGTGGGAAAGTAGAGTGGTTGCGCTGGCTATCTTTAGGAGTGAGTTTAGTATTGATAGCGTTAGCCTTGTTTGGTCCAACGTTAAATTTGTGGGATCAGCTAGGCTATGGCTTGATTTTAGGTGGAGCTATGGGCAACGGTATTGATCGCTTTGTTTTAGGCTACGTTGTTGATTTTCTTGATTTTCGCCTAATTAACTTTGCTGTATTTAATGTGGCAGATTCATTTATTAGTATCGGTATTGTTTGCCTGTTAATTGGTTCCTTGCAAAAAACGCCGACTTCAACTGGCAGGTTGCATTAAACTATTAAGCCTGGGATGATTAATCCCAGGCTATTGACTACTGAAACTTTTGCTCAGTCCTATATGCGAAGACTTGACCTATAGGTTGCAAAGATTTTGATTTATTATCTTACACCAGTTCGTATAACTGGTGCAAGAGATCAAGATGCACTGAGAATCGCTAAGAGCAAACTAGTATTCTTATGCCTCAGCTTTTAATTTAATTGCCTGTGCTAGGAGTTGTTGGCGAACTTGGAGTACTGGGAGAGTTTCCTGGTTCGGTAGTGCTGCCAGGAGTGCCAGACTCCGGTGAAGTTGAGGTTCCTGGTTCAGGATTGCTGTCAGTAGTACCAGACTCCGGTGTAGTTGAATTTCCTGGTACGACATTGCTACCAGGAACGCCAGGTTGAGCTGGGGTAACGCTTCCTGGTTGGGTAGGGCTGCCAGGAGCGCTAGGTTCAGATGGGGTAATGGTTCTTGATCCTGGAGTTAAGTTGCCAGGAGTGCTAGGTTCAGATGGGGTAATGGTTCCTGATCCTGGAGTTAAGTTGCCAGGAGTGCTAGGTTCAGATGGGGTGATGGTTCCTGATCCTGGAGTGGTTTCGGGAGTGCTAGATCCACGTGGTGTTCTAGTTCCTGGTCTGGTTCCTGGTGCAGTTGTACTATCTGGAGTAGTGGTACTACTGGGCGTGGTTTCTGCTGGTGCAGTTGTGCTACTAGGAGCGCTAGGCGTGGCTGCTGTGCCACCGGGACAGCGGGAGTTGAGCGGAAAATACTCGCACAGAATTTTCATCCCTTCTGGCGACATCTTGATTTCCGTTGGTGTACTAGTGGAGTCGCTGCTGGATTGGGCTATGGGGGATTTACTGGATCCGGCTACAGCAATGTTAGCGGTGAGCGCCAAAGATAGAGCTGTACCAATCATAGTCAGAGATTTTCCCAACATTCTAAAATTAACCTCAACGGAACACTCGCCCTATTAAAACAGACAATAAGATTTAGAAAATCTTCCTAAATGAAGATATTTAGGTTTGTTTCAAAATATGTGGATCTGTAAAATTGGTAAAAATTAAATCTGTTGTTTCTTGATGATTAGTGTTTAAAAATACAATAGCAAAAATTATGGTTGTAGTTATTGAACTAGTAAGACTGATATAATAAGCCTTTGAGAATGTATAAAAGATTTGTATTTTTGAAAATAAGTGACGAAAATAACAAATTAATTCTAGTTGTAAAATAGTTTTTAGTATAAATTAGCTCAAGTCTTTCCGTATAGTTAATTTATGCTTTGGCTTATGAGTAAAATGATGAAAGACTAACATCTAAATTGTAATTATTGTAATTCGCCCGATTTTTTACTAAAAACTGTGATGTGAATAGCCGATGAGTTTTCCCCAACCCCCTCAAAAGCCACAAACGTTACTTGGTCAACTGACTCAAGCGGTACATACTATCCAAGCTAGGGTCGATTTTTCTAAATTGGCGCTCAAGCCTAATGCCAAAGTACCGGAACTCTGGGTGCAGGACGCGGGGGCGGATAAGGCAGAGGTATATCCACTGTTGGGCGATCGCTATATTCTAGGTCGTAGCTCCAAATCCAGCGATATCGTTATCCGTAACCCTGTTGTCAGCCAAATTCACCTGTCGCTATCGCGAAATTCTTCTCAGCGTACACCAGTTTTCGTAATCAAAGACGAAAACTCTACCAATGGCATTTATCGTGGCAAGCGTCGTGTTAATTCCCTAGAACTGCGTCACGGCGATATTCTTACTCTGGGACCCCCAGAACTCGCCGCTTCTGTGCGGTTGCAATACGTCGATCCCCCAGCCTGGTATGTCAAAGCTGCAAGTTGGACAGCTTATGGTGTCGGTGGTGCCAGTGCCCTGTTAGCCTTAGTGATTGGCGTCGAATGGCTGAAATTTTCAGTTAAACCTTTACCTACAGCTACACGCGCTCCAGTAGTTGTTTACGCCCGTGATGGAGCCACCCCCCTGAGAGAGCCTCGGACTATCTCTCATGTAGACATGAAGCGTTTAGAGGAATTTGGCCCTTATTTGCCTGCTGCGGTGGTGGCTTCGGAGGATAGTCGTTATTACTGGCACTTTGGGGTTGACCCTCTAGGGATTTTACGAGCCGTGTTGATCAATAGCCGCAGCGGAGATGTACAACAAGGAGCCAGCACTGTTACCCAGCAAGTTGCCCGCAGTTTGTTCCGCGAGTATGTAGGCAGACAGGATACCCTTGGACGCAAATTGCGGGAGGCAATTGTCGCCCTGAAGTTAGAAACCTTTTACAGCAAAGATGAAATTTTGCTGATGTACTTAAATCGAGTTTTTTTGGGGGGAGATACCTCTGGCTTTGAAGATGCATCCCGGTATTACTTTGAGAAGTCGGCTAAAAAATTAACTTTGGCAGAAGCAGCAACGTTGGTAGGAATTTTACCTGCTCCCAACGCTTTCGATTTCTGTGGGGATGGGGCAAATAAGCTAGAAGCAGCTGAATACCGAAATCGCGTAATTAAGCGGTTGCTAGAGATGGGCAAAATTAAATCTGAGGATGCGAACCGAGCTAGACGCTCCACTGTTCAAGTTAGTCCTAAAGTCTGTGAACAGCAAGCTAAGACCATCGCTCCTTATTTTTACAGTTACGTCTTCTCTGAACTTGAATCAATCTTGGGGGAGGGAGCCGCAAATGAAGGGAACTATATCATTGAAACCCAGCTTGATCCAGCGATCCAGAGCCAAGCAGAAGCAGCGTTACGGAATTCAGTCAACAACGGTGGCGCAAATTTTAATTTTTCTCAAGGGGCGATGGTCACTCTTGACTCCAGTACTGGTAGTATCCTGGCAATGGTAGGCGGCACTGATTACAAAAAAAGTCAGTTCAATCGTGCTGTTCAAGCCAAAAGACAACCAGGTTCCACCTTTAAAATATTTACTTATACTGCTGCTATTCAACAGGGGATTTCAGAATCAAAAAGTTATTCTTGCGCCCCTTTAACTTGGCAAGGCTTTACTTATAAACCCTGTCGTGCTGGTGCTGACACTAGTTTAGATATTGCCACCGGGCTGGCTCTTTCAGAAAATCCGATCGCCCTACGAGTTGCTAAAGAAATCGGGCTGAATAAAGTGGTGTCAATGGCACAGAATTTGGGAATAAAATCAACCCTTGATCCAGTTCCTGGCTTGGTACTAGGTCAAAGTGTCGTCAATGTTTTGGAAATGACTGGTGCTTTTGGCGCTATTGGCAATCGTGGTGTGTGGAATCCTCCCCATGCGATTAACCGAATTTTAGACAGTGGTGATTGCCGCGATCGCAATGATATAAAAACCTGCCGTGTAATTTACTCCTTTGACCAAGATCCGGATGCCAACAAACGAGTGCTGACAAATGGTGTCGCCGATGAGATGACTAGTTTGATGCGCGGCGTAATCACAAGAGGTACTGGTCGTAGTGCTGCCATTGGGCTGGGGGAAGCTGGTAAAACTGGCACGACTGATAAAAACGTTGACTTATGGTTTATAGGTTTTATCCCCAGTCGGCGGCTTGTAACTGGTGTTTGGCTAGGAAATGACAATAATTCCCCTACATCTGGTAGCAGCGCTCAAGCAGCTCAGTTGTGGGGGAATTATATGAGACGGGTTACAAGGTAAATTGGGCATGGGGCATGAGGCATGAGGATTGGGAACTATTGATCAATAAATGATCAATGGACTTTTGTGAGAAGACCTGATTTTGAGGACTTAAAAGTTTATCAACTCGCCCAAAAGCTAGCTAATGAAATTTGGCGTATTGTTCAAGAATGGGACAATTTCACTAAAGATACACTGGGCAAGCAAATTGTTCGGTCTGCTGATAGTATTTGTGCGAATATCGCAGAAAGTAGAGGTATAGCAACGGACAGGGAGCTTAGGACAGCAATAAAATCACATAGTACCCTGTTGAAGGCGCGTTTCCCACGAACTGTCCTAATGGCTTTGGCGACTGCTATAAATACAACGATCAAGACAATCGACGTTTTGTCAAGATTGCGAGAGGGTCTTTATATGAAACTATCAACTGGTTAAGGTTAGCCTACGCCAGACAGTTATTGACAAATGAACAGGTAAGCAGATTTAAACCAATTCTTGATGAACTATTACCCAAGCTCAATGCTTATCTAAAATCTATAGGCAATAGGCAATAGAAACTTAATTCTCTTACCCATGCCCAATGCCCAATACCCAATACCCAATTACTGATATCCCTGCCAAGGAGTGACTTCCAGTTTGCCGTTAGGCTTGAATATCACTTGGAAGTGAGCCAGAGGTTCTTTATTGTTGGGAGCTGCTACATTGGAACCGTAGATAGCGTTGAACATCTTGGGAAGGGGTGTTTCTTGGAAATAGTCAAAAGCGACTTGGTTGAGTGGTTCATAGTCAGCAATTACACCATCTTTGTTGACCGCTACCCGATATTTCAAATCTCGCGTAAATGTGGGAGTGCCACTCCAGGTTTGGCGAACTGTACTATAAAGCTTTTGGTTTAAACCTTTGACTATATTAGAGTCAGTAATTTTTGCGCCGACTACCTCTGGTGTGCTAGCATATCCCCTCCAAGGGCTAACTTCTAGCACACCTTGTGTAGTAAATACTACTCTAAATTGGGCGATTGGTTCATTAGAAATGGGAGCGCGGTTAGCAGGATTATAAAGTAGGTTAGGCAGAGGAGTTTGCCCCACTCCTAGATTCGCCTCTTTATTCACCGCTTTATAACCGACAATCGCCCCATCCGCAGCTACACCTAGACGATAGATCAAATCCTGTTGCAATCCTGAGCGATTAGTCAAAGCTGGATGAATTTGATTATACACTTGGCGATTCAATGCACGCAGTTGGGATGGATCAGTAATTTCCGGAACTGTATTTAAAAGTGCTTCTAAATCGTTAACTGCTGGCTTTGCACTAGCTGTGGGTGTTGGTATGGGCGTTGCAGCGACTATGGGAGTTGCAGCCGCTGATGCTGGAGGAGTAATGCTTTTTGTTGTAGAGCTAGTTTGCTCATCTGCTTTAGGCTGTGGTGGACGCATTTGAGGAGGTGGAATCAAGTTAAAGGCGATCGCTGCTACTGCTAAACTTGATACTCCCACAGCAGCAGGTACAGCCTGCCTGATCAAAGCCTGACTAGCACCGCCATAGCGTCTAGTAACTGGTTGTAGTTCTAAGGAAAGTTCTGGTAAAGTTTGGGTATCAGCAAAAAACTGATCCACTGCTTCCACTAAATCAAACAACTGCACTGTATTTAAATCTATTTCAATAGGCGGACGCTTGGAATTGTTAGAGTGTTCAAACCCCTCTGGAGCACCTTCTGAATGTATAATTAGCCTGTGTCGGTTGCTGTCAACTTTCTGAAACTCTACTAGCTCCGATTCCTGGTTATGTGCTTGCGGATTGGGTACACTACTTAAAAATTCTTGGGCATAGCCACTAACAGCCCTCACCAAACTTTCAAAAAATTCCCGCCCTCCCGTTAAGGGTTGATTGTAACCAGATAAATAGCATTCTGCATTTACCAATATTGATAATTCTGGGCGCATTTCCTGGAAGTGTGCAGCCCTAGTGACATCACTTAACCCTTCTAAAAGCAGTGTACAATTAGGTAGACTGTACTTACGTTGAATATTCATTCCACTTCACCGTCAAAAAGACTAATCCAGAACCGCTGCATTCCAGCTGTACCAGTACAAAATAGTAGTTGTCCTAACAAATTTATCGCTAGCTCATCTAATTTTTCATCGGAAGTTAATGCTAGTACACCAGAACGTCGAGCATTCATCCGGCTCTTAAAATGCGCTCTAAACCGCTCTAGGTAATTAGATAGCCGCAAATTCTGTTCTAATGGAATCTGTTTTTCTTCCATTTGTTGACATATCATTAGTAACTGGCGGATGACAACAGTTAAACGTCGCGCTATATAGCAAGCAATAACCACCAGAGCTTTTGCTTCCATGATAGTTAAAGGACGGCGCATGTGCGCTCTTCGTAGCGGGTTAGAGCTACGCATCCGCCATAAATTCACCCTGTCTTTAACAATTCCTTTTAGATCCAACTCTTGAGCAAAAGCCAGAATTGCTTCAGAACCACCAAGCTCTAAAGCTTCAATTGCCAGTAAAATCAGGTCAATTTGCAACCGGGTTCTCCGAGGACATGTCTTGGAAGCGATCGCAGGATCTGGTAAAGTGTCTAGAACCATCGGCAGTGACTCTTGGGTTGGACTGTTGAACGGCGTTAAACTTGCTGAGACATTCATTCTATAAATACCTTGTGCGGTTCCAACAGACTAGGTAAAACAAATTTAAGATCGGTAGCCAAACAACAACATTAGACTTGTAGCAGTAGGCATGACTACCTGATATATACATTAGTTAACTCTTTCTACTCAAAGGTTTCCCTATATTGAAATCAAAGTTTTAAAACATCAGTTAATTCACCTCATTTGTGAGTGCAATCCTTTTTCTAGCTTGGTTTAGATTCTAATTATCGTCAATCAAGGGCGAAGCTTCAGCCTCGACCCCCAGCGTATGACATTATAGTGTACGATTTTTCAGGTATCTGAAAATGGGGATTGGGGACTGGGGGATGAGAGGGATGAGGGAGAAGTTGCAGTAAGTTTTTCCTCTTTGCCCCTTTGCACCTCTGTGTGCCTCTTATGCCCAATCCCCAATCCTCAATCCCCAATCCCTAATCCCCATTCCCCATACCCTATTTTATGGATTTGAAGTCTCTCGTTCGTGACATCCCAGATTTCCCCAAACCCGGAATTTTATTTCGGGATATTACTACGCTGCTGCGCGATCCAGAGGGACTGCGCTATACTATTGACTTTTTAACACAAAAATGCAATGAAGCTGGGATAACGGCAGATTATGTTATTGGTATGGAGTCGAGGGGATTCATTTTTGCCTCACCTCTGGCTTATAAATTAGGAGTTGGTTTTATTCCCGTCCGCAAAAAGGGGAAGTTACCAGGAGTGGTTCACTCAATTGAATATGAACTAGAGTATGGTATCGACTGCCTGGAAGTGCATCAAGACGCTTTACACGAAGGTAGCCGAGTTTTGATTGTGGACGATTTGATAGCCACGGGTGGAACTGCGAGTGCAACAGCAAAGTTAGTGCAGAAAATTGGCTGCGAACTGGTGGGGTTTGGGTTTATTATCGAGCTACGGGATTTACAAGGGCGTAAATATCTGCCGGACGTGCCGATTATCTCTCTAATTGAATATTAGTCATTGGTCATTGGTCATTGGTCATTAGCAAACGACAAATGACTAATGACCAATGACCAATGACTAATGACAAAGGACTAATGACTAATGACATCTACGAGAATTTCCTTGGAAACAGGTCGGGATTGGCTAATCAGGCTAGTCACGAGCGAAACTTTTGTTTATGTGGCAAAGCGGCTATTCCAGGCACTACTGACTTTATTTTTGGCGTCAGCGTTGTCGTTTTTCATTATTCAACTCGCTCCTGGTGATTATGTAGATACGCTGCGACAAAACCCAAAGATATCCCCTGAAAGAATTGAGGAAATTAAGCGACAGTTTGGTCTGGATAAGTCTTGGCCAGAGCAATTTTGGCTATGGCTATGGCGAATCTTGACAAAAGGGGATTTTGGCACGAGTTTTATTTATCAACGTTCAGTGGCATCGCTGTTGTGGGAACGGGTACCAGCGACTTTGCTATTAGCGATCGCATCTTTAATTGTCACATGGGCGATCGCCATCCCTCTAGGGATCTTTGCGGCTGTTAAACAAAATAAGCTAGCAGACCGGATTTTACAGGTAATTAGTTATACCGGACAAGGCTTTCCCAGTTTCATCACTGCTTTAGCGCTGCTGGTTTTAGCCCAAATCACCTCACCTTTATTCCCAGTGGGTAGTATGACTAGCATTAATCACTCGGAACTGTCGTGGTTTGGCAGAATCTTAGATATTGGCTGGCACATGATTTTACCCACGATCGCCCTCTCAATTACTAGTTTTGCTGGTTTACAACGCATCACTCGCGGCGAATTATTGGATGTTTTGCGTCAAGATTATATCCAAACGGCTCGTGCTAAAGGACTGCCAGAAAACCGTGTGATCTACGTTCATGCTCTTCGCAATGCGATAAATCCCTTGATTACCTTATTGGGTTTTGAATTAGCTAATTTATTAAGCGGTGCCTTCATTGCTGAATATTTCTTCAACTGGCCTGGTTTAGGAAGATTGACTCTACAGGCTTTACAAGCTCAAGATTTATATTTGTTAATGGCAAGCTTGGTAATGGGCGCAGTGTTACTGATTGCTGGTAATTTAATCGCCGACTTAATGTTAAAAGCAGCCGATCCACGTATTCGCCTAGAAAATCTCAATTAGTTATTAGTCATTAGTCATTGGGTATGGGGCATTGGTTTAGTTGTCCTCTCCTGCTTCCCCTGCACCTCTGCCCCCCGTGCCCCTTCATCCCCCTCATCTCCCTTATCTTTTTCATCTCCATGCTGTCCGAAGTCTATTACTTAGTGCGCTCAAAAACTGACGGTAATTATCTTATAGCTCGTCCTGACGCCGAAACATCAGGTTATTTATTACTGTTTCAGGAAAACTTTGATGCCTTAAGCTATCTCAACACCCATGCGGCAGAAGTAGCAAATCGCTTTGCTGTAGAATCTATTGCGCGTACACAGTTGGGAAACTTGCTCAAACGCTGGGGTTTTAGCGGTGTGGGTATTGTGACTGACCCGTTATTGCCCAAGGTTGAGTTTTTGCAGCACAGTTAAGCTGTACTTCCTCATTTGTTAATCGGACATTGGTCATAAATGTTGGGTTTTGTTTCTCAACTAGCGAAGGGAGCGATCGCACTTGTATTTTTTATTATTCAATTGTAATGGGGCCTTCAATAAGGTCTCCATCTGGATTAATCGTGTTACGAACGAAAGCACTAGGGCGTGTTTTCAAACTATAACCATAATAAAATGGAGGCGATGGCTGCGCCAACGTCTTCGACGAACGTAATCATAGCTGTATAATTTACA
>NZ_JBALGC010000023.1:0-51925 GCF_036916575.1 Nostoc sp. | reverse complement strand
CGAGCGCAATGCTCACAACTTCCCCTTAGATTTGGCTGCTGGTGATCTTGCTCCTGTAGCTCTAAGTGCTCCTGCTATCAACGGTTAAATAGTAATCTGAGATACGCTCTTCACGCTTATCTATAAGTAAAAGACGCTCTCCCTTTCGGGAGGGCGTTTTTGCATTGGGTTAATTAGTACGTTAAGCATGGCAACAAATTATTATGAACACACGGGCACGCAAACTTTAGCACGTCGCTTGATTGAACGGGCGGTGGCTGAGATTTAGGTTGATTGGAACTGGGGACTGGGGAGTGGGGGGAGCAGGGGAAGCAGCGGGAGAAAAATTAATAACCAATGCCTATTAGGGTAAACGCAAATCTGCTGCGATCGCATATAAGTAAGGTTGAAAAATAGCCAAGTTTTCCAGTTTCTCAAATTTACCTGTTTGCGTACCTGGGTCAAAAGCAGTGGTAATTACGTAAAGTTTAGTGCCATCAAAGGCAATATGACCGATATGTTGCTCTTGTACTCCACCTTTTAGCTTGAGTCCGGCGAACCCATAGCGGATTCCTTGAAGCTTACCAACAGGTACTGGTTGCGGTGGGTAGGCTAAGAAAGTAATCTGTTTTCCATATTTACCCTGACGGTCTTTCGCAAAAGCAGCGTAGTTATCTTCAACCCAAGCCTTGAGTGCTGATAATACCTGGGTTTGGTATTTGGAACTTTGGTAGTCCACTTCGGAACCAGGTGAAATACCAGCTGTTATGAGTTTCTTTTGGAAATCCTCGTTGTTTGCTAATGAGTAAATGTTAATCTCAACTGTACCCAAAAGTTCCCCTTTGGAGGAGACACACAACAAGGGTGCATTTCCCTCACAAGCAGCAATTTGCCAGTTAGTTGGAGTAGCAGTATTTCCCAGGATTTTCTGCCAGATATTTCCCTCATTAAGGTTGGGAAGTTTTGTAACGGTAGGGGACTTTACTTCTTTGGGTGGAGAAAATTGGGGAAGAACAAATTTTGCTGCCAGCGGTATTAATATCAGCAAAATAGAACCTAGTAATAAATGATAAAGTCGTAACATTTGCTTGAAAATTTAGAGCCAAGGATTGCAGACTGAACAAATAATTCGTAGTGACGCTCTTTACAAGACGCTGCATGTAGCTTGCTTCTCCGTAGGAGTACGATGCATTCGCTAACGCTGCGCTATCTTAAGTCGTAACTAATTCAGGTTTTATACCCTGCAATTAATTGATGGAGAAAAACAACTTATATTCCTCATTATTTCAAGCCCCTAGTTTTAGCTATGGTGTAATAATTACGAATTACGAATTAGTAATTATGAATTATCATAATGATATCTACAATACTTTATGGGTATAGAGGAAGAATACATTTATATTGCTGCAAGTTCTGCAAATAGAACTCAACAAACTATAGCGCTTCTTTGTAGAATCAGGTAGAAGGTAGGGGCGTACAGCGGTGCATAAAACACACGGCTATTTAACTTTATCTGAATAAATTTCTCTAAATACAGCGTTTTTCAGGTAAATGAGGTACAGATTATTGTAAGGGCACAATAATCTGTACCTCACTAAGTTGGAATCTGCTGTAAGAATATATGAATATATATCATTGGCTGTAAAAATGGAAAGGACAGAAGTTAGGTTTACCCTGCTTCTGTCCGATTTAGGATTAGTTACCGTTCACAAAGTCAAGCAAGTGGCTATGCAGGCACCATCTCCTTTTGAAATCTCATCCAATGGCGATGTTGAGCGATCGCACTGATAAAATCATCAGCTACAGACTTCAAGTCAGATTCACTAGAAGTCACCACACCCTTGTCAGAGCGCGCGCCATTTTGCGACAACTTCACACCTGCAATATCAGCCACCGATAGGAGTTCAACCCCTTCGCTGGTCGCTGCGATTGTTTTATAGTGCTTAAATGCCTCGTTAATGAAGTTAATTGCTTCTCCCTCCTGCTTGAGCGTCTTAATGCTCTGCGCTCCACCAGGTACATACACCGCATCAAACATTACAGAAGCAGCTGTGACAAAGGTCATCTCAACTGGGATTTCCTGACCATCATCGCCTTTGATTTTACCGCCATGAGTCGCAATGATTTTCGCCTGAGCGCCCTCCTGCATTAGTGCTTGCTGGAGTGTGCTAAGTTCCTGAGCATTTACACCATCCGCCGCTAGAATTGCAATCTTGCGACTCTTAATCGTTTTTTCTGGCATCTTCTCTAGCATAGTTTGGATACTGAGCGCCGGAGATTTCTGCCCATGATTTGGTTTGACTTCTGTAGGAGCAGGTAAGCCAAGTCCCTCAGCAATGCGGATTACCAATTGATGATCGACAGAGTTAAATAACTCCAGCATCCGCTCTTTGACGGCGGCGTTCATCACTTTACCCAGCTCAAAATGTGCGGCTTTGACTAAGTGTTCTTTCTCCGGATCGGATAAACTGTTCCAGAATAAAGTTGCCTGACTGAAGTGGTCTTGGAAACTGGGGCTGCGTTCTCGAATTTTATTACCTTCTACCCGCTCCTTATAGCTGACAAAGCCGCCAAGATTTTCTGGAGCCGTCATCGGGCAACCATTACCCAGAGAATTCGGGTAGTAGTTTACCTTTGAAGTGGGAATGTTGTACTGCATAACGCCGTCCCGCTGGTTATTATGGAACGGACAAACGGGACGGTTAATTGGTAAATCGGTATAATTTGCGCTTCCCAAACGGTGTACTTGCGTATCAGCGTAGGAGAATATCCGACCTTGCAATAGTGGGTCATCCGAGAAGTCGATGCCCGGTACAACATTGGCAGGTTGAAAAGCAACTTGTTCGGTTTCGGCAAAGTAATTGTCTGGGTTGCGGTTGAGTACCATCTTGCCGATTGGTTTCACTGGAACCAATTCTTCAGGAATCAGCTTGGTGGAATCAAGAATATCAAAATCAAACTTAAATTCGTCCTCTTCCTCGACAATCTGCACGCCAAGTTCAAATTCTGGATAGTCGCCCATTTCGATCGCATCCCCTAAATCGCGGCGATGGAAATCTGGGTCTTTTCCGCCTGCTTTTTGCGCCTCATCCCACACCAGCGAATGCACGCCCAGAATCGGCTTCCAGTGAAATTTCACAAACCTTGCTTTGCCTTGTTCGTTGACAAAGCGGAAAGTGTGAATCCCAAATCCTTGCATCATCCGGTAGCTTCTGGGAAGGGTGCGATCAGACAGTATCCACATAATCATGTGCATCGATTCCGGCATCAGCGAGATAAAGTCCCAGAAGTTATCATGAGCGGTTCCCGCTTGGGGTATCTCGTTGTGCGGTTCGGGTTTCACGGCATGAATCAAGTCAGGAAACTTGATCGCATCTTGGATAAAAAACACCGGAATATTGTTGCCGACTATATCGTAGTTGCCATCTTCTGTGTAGAACCTGACAGCAAATCCACGCACATCGCGGGCAGTATCAGCTGAACCCCGGAACCCGGCAACTGTGGAAAATCGAACGAAGACGGGAGTTTTAACCGAGGGATCTTGGAGAAATTTTGCCTTTGTATACTCTGCCAGGGATTCATAAGGCTGGAAGTACCCATGAACACCTGCTCCTCGCGCATGAACCACCCGCTCTGGAATACGCTCTCGGTCAAAGTGTGCCAGTTTCTCGCGGAAGTGAAAGTCTTCTATCAATGTGGGGCCACGCTCACCAGCTTTGAGCGAATCATTTGTGTTGTTAACCCGCACTCCCTGATTAGTGGTCAGATATTCCCCAGCTTCTTGACGAGAAGAGTCTAGAGCCTTCTGTTTGCTTTGCTCGTCGATCGGATTGTGTTCAGTCATGTTAGGTGCTGTGAAGTGCTATTTAACAGTTGAATTAATTCGCGTAGTGTGTTAGTTAATTTTGTTTAGCAGCTAAATAAGTCTGCTGGGATAGGTTGTTGCCGCTCCTCATTCCTTTCTGGGCAAGTCACTAAAAGCGATTCTACTATCTTAAACAAGATAGTACAATAGTTCCTATCACTCCAGACGGAGAGAAGCGGTGCGTGTCTCATTTGAACCTATCCCACTAATAAGATTTGTGCTCCAAAGCTTAAGCTAATTAAGAACTAAAAACGAAAAATCAAGGTTTTCAAGCACATTTTACGAAAAGAAATAGGATTTTTAGAATAGTGGGATAGATTCTTGTTAGTTGCAAAGTGAATTACTTACCCATAAATCCAGAGCGCAGTCCGGCTGCTGCTTCCCTAACCGCCTGCTTCCCCTTATCTACCACTGCTTCAGTGCCGAAAAATTCATGAGTCACGCCGTTATAATTGATTGCCTTTACAGAGGAACCCGCTTCACGCAAACGCTTGGCGTAGGCTTCTCCGTCACTACGCAGTGGGTCAATTTCTGCCGTAATCAAAGTCGCAGGTGGCAGACCGCGTAGGTTTTCTGCTCGCAGTGGTGAAGCATAGGGATTACTCCCGTCAGACTGACTGTTTAGATATTGGCTCCAGAACCAGATCATCATCGCTTTGTTAAGCGGTTTGGCGTTGGCATTCTCCTGGTAGGAGGGTGTATCAAAGGCGTAATTGGTAACAGGATAGATTAGCATCTGATGTACAGGTATCTTACCACCTCTGTCGCGTGCCATTAAGCAGGTGACAGCTGCCAAGTTGCCACCTGCACTCTCGCCACCAACTGCAACCCGCTTGGGGTCGCCGTTGATTCGGGCAGCATTAGCTATAACCCATTGAGTTGCAGCATAAGCATCTTCCGCCGCTGCGGGAAACTTATGTTCTGGGGCTTGGCGATAGGCGACAGATACAACCATACAGTTAGCTGCATTAGTCAAAGCGCGGCACGATGAATCATAGGTATCTAAATTGGCGATTACCCAACCGCCACCGTGGAAGTAGACCAGCACTGGGAAGGGCCCTTTTCCCTTTGGTAGATAAATACGCGCTAGAAGATCGCCCCCCGGCCCTGGTATAAGTTGATGATTGACATCCCCGACCATTTCCACCGCAGGCTTGCGACGTTTGGCAAGCACGCCCATAACTGCATCTGCCACAGTTGGATTGTTGCGAGCATTCATGGGTGACAATTTTTCAATTGGCGGTGCGTTAAAAGAGGCAAGTTCATCTAGCACGGCTTTCATCTGGGCATCAGGCGTAGATACGGCCCCTGCTGCCTTCGCCAGAAGTGGGCCACCTAAGGCGATCACCACCACCCCTGACCCTGCTAGGGTGGCAAACTCTCTTCTCGATATTTTTTGATTCATAAACTCCTCTAAAAAGTACCACAGCAGAAGTACAACCTAAGTCTGGCTAGTTTTTCCATCCAATTCCACGCGTAGGCGTAGGCCGTCGTAGACATCGCTGGCGACATCATCTGAAGCACTGCATTATTAGTCTGTTATAAGTGGCTCAGATCGCAGTAAGCTTACTTCTGGATGGCATTGAAGAGACTTATTCAACTTTTCAAAGTACCTCATCAGTATTAATCTTAAAAAGCTAGAAGCAATCTCGCCTCTAGCATTGGTTAGTAATGCCTAAGTTATTGAACCGGAATAAACTACTGCTCAATGCAGATGTGATTATGGATACAAAAGAGTTAAGCAAAGCTTGGCGTTGAAGCAACATGGTATTTGCTCTGTTTTGGCTGCTTTGCTATTAATTTAACTCAAGGTTAGTAATCAAAGTATGTAATTATTAATACTGTTATTCCCTGAATATACATTTAATATTTATTAAACGAACCGCAAAGTAAAGGCAGCGCGGTCTTGGAGGTTTCCCCCATGAGCGACTGCCGTCGCAAAGTAAAGATATTAGTTAAGCAATTAATTATTAAGTCCAAGTTTATAGAGAATTTGTATAACTCCTTAAGGTTTGAGGACAATCTTGATGCAGTTGTCCTACTTGTGTTTGAAAATTTCGTAACCGTATGATGCTTGATCTAGCGGCAGCACTCCCCCGTGATTACCTGAAGTAGAATCAATAAAATTGATGCCAGTAATGTGCTCCACAACGCAGATGAAGATAGCAACACAAGGGTATTAAAGCACTTTTCTCCAATTCTAAAAATCGGTTATAACTGACTAAAGTCGTGAAAATATGTTAAAAAATAATTACTATACGTGTTTAGTATAATAATCCTTACACAATTGAAAATATATACGTCTGGTAGCGCTGAAAGCAAAAACAGCGCTACTACGAACAGTGTTATCTATTTATGTATGCCTAATTACTTGTGGCTTGCCGGAGGTATGACAGTAATCAAGAGATGCTGACTAGATGTCAAATCGAAAGGCAAATTTGCTTGGACTTATTAACTGAAGCGAGAACGTTGATTACGACGTTGCTTGTGCCTAGCTATTGCTTTACGCTTCTCTTTTTCTATCGGCGTCTCAAAGTGACGCTTTTTTCTCATATCTTGGAAAATTCCTGCTTTAGAAACTTCCCGCTTAAATCTTCTTAAGGCTGATTCAATACCTTCATTCTCCCCTAAAACTACTTGTGTCATTCTCATTCCTCCTTAATGTGGATGAATAGTTCAAGGCTAGATACAAAATAAAATATTCCAGCAGAGTGGAGCCTTTGGCTTTATCTGCTGGAGACTCTAAATGTGAAATTTTCAGGAATCGACTTAGTAGCGATTATTGTTGCGGCGGGCATTACCGCCACCCCAGCTACCACGAGAGGAGCTGCTTCTTTCCTCACGAGGTTTAGCTTTGTTCACTTTCAAATCACGTCCCATCCACTCAGCACCATCAAGTGCATCAATGGCAGCTTGTTCTTGTGTGTCTGTTTCCATTTCTACAAAAGCGAACCCACGCGGCCGACCTGTTTCCCGATCTGTGGGTAATTGAACACGATTCACTGTTCCGTATTCTGCAAAAGCCCGCTTGAGGTCTTCTTCTGTAACCTGATAGGACAGGTTTCCGACGTAAATTGACATAGAAGTCTCCGAATTCAGGGAGTGTAGAGAGTTAAATTCGGAGAGGCGCTTTTTAGAAATCAAAACGAGTGACTCAACCGAAAATAATCTTTATGTCCATGAGTTTAACACAGCCTTCAGCCTTTGAATATCTGTCTTATAGTGAATTTTATTGACAAATAAAACCTTTAAGACAGGTTTGTAGACCTTTCTACGACAGGCTTTTGTTGCTTGCACTATAAAAGTTACACTTTTAACAGCAAATCAGTATTAATTAGCGATCGCTCAGCTATTTAGTGTTTTGAAAATTAAGCTGTGGACTAAGGGTAAAGATTATTATCGGTAGTGGGGATAATCATACCATAACTGAGTGTCTTAAAAGCAAATTAAAAAATATTCATCCTCAAATGCCCAATTAGCTAGGGTTAAACTGCGCTAAAATCCTTTCTGCTTCCTTACACAGCACCTGATGATATTCACCGTTACTAGCCAGCAAACCTCCCCATTGATTGATATCATCGGTGTTATACTGCAACGGAGTGCCGTCGAAGTGGGTAAATTTACCACCAGCTTCTGTTAAAATCAATTCTGGAGCTGCTATATCCCAGTCTTTGGGCGCAGACTTGCCAGAAAGGGAAATGTAGATATCTGCCTGTTGCTCGACAATGGTGGCGATTTTGCAGCCTACACTACCCACAGCTTTCTGATTTTGGCAGGGTAAGTTTTGTAGTAAGTAATCTAGCCGTTGGTTGCGGTGAGAGCGGCTAACGACTAAGGTTAAATCCTCAACTCCTTTGCCTGACGACACTTGTAAAGGAACAGATCGATCACGGGTTTCTACAAATGTACCCCCACCTTTGATTGCATAATATAACTTTTGAGCCTCTGGTACTGCCACCACTGCCAACACTGGGCGTGTTTCCTTGACTAAAGCAATGTGAACCGCATAGTCCCCAGTTTTTTTGATAAAGTCTCGTGTGCCATCCAAAGGGTCAATTATCCATACCCAAGGGGCAGAAGGGTGTGCGCCTGTACTTGGCGATTGATAGGTTTCTTCACTGATGTAAGCAAAATCTTCATTACCTAAAGTTGCTTGTAGCCTCTGCAAAATGTATTGACTCACAGCTACATCAGCAACGGTAACAGGCTCATTTTGTTTATATTTTACTTCTAAGTTAGGGTCTTTTGCAGTGCCGTGGTAATACGATCGCAGTATATCTGCTGCGCCCCAACCTACCTCACAAGCGATCGCTAATATTTCTTGTAAGTCTTTCATTAATTTGGCCTGTTCTAAAAATATGTATAACGTGATTAGAGGCGCACCTCTGTGCGTCCCTAGTTTAAATTCATCCAGCGCCGGGTACCAAAAAATTTACAGGAATCAGCAGCAATATTAGCTGCCAGTGTCAGTGCATCAGTAAAACTTTCCTTTAAAATGTAGTCACAGAAAGCACCGTGAAAAATATCTCCAGCCCCTAAGGTATCAATCGCTTGAATCTGCGGCACATCTACCATACCAGTTTTAGCGCAACTCAAGTATTCAATTGGTTTTTGTCCGTGAGTAATAGCGATGTGAGGAATTTCAAATCCGCCCAGATAGGCAAAAACGTCTTCTCCAGTCTGGCAGTTGGGGGGATAAAAATTAGCTGAACAGATAGCATAATCTACAAACGGCAAAATTTGCTCAAATCCAGACTTCCAACTACCACCATCAATTACTACTGGGATATTCTTAGCTTTAGCCATTTGGGCTATGGAATAACTAACCGTCATCTGATGTCCATCAATCAGTACTATATGGACATTTTGCAAAATATCTGGCGGGATAGATGCGCTGCTGGCTTGAGTTTTAACAGCATTGATCGAAACCACAGCTCGTTCACCTGTGGCTTGAGTAACAATGATTGAGGAGACAGGCGGTGCTAAATCAGTGGTAGGCTCAAGGTCTGCGATCGCAACTCTGTAATTTGCCAAATCAGCTTGAATTAGCTGCGTCATTGGGTGAGAACCCACCACACCCAAGACTGTAGCCTGATTACCTAAATGGCTGAAAGTTACAGCCGCGTTTGTTGCTGGCCCCCCTGCCCCTACAGTATAGTCAGTAGCAACAATCTTCTGATTATTCTTAGGGGCAGAATCAGCAAGGTAAATCAAATCCAAGGTTACTAAACCTACAAATAACCCATGATCCGATTTTGGATTTTGGATTTTGGATTTTAGATTAGTCATTTTTCATATATGTTCCTCTAGGTGCATAGCATAAATTCTTATTTTAGAACTTACGCACTGTATAAACCGACCATAATATGCATCACACAAAATGTACATTTCCGGTGCTGACTGCAACTCTGATTTGATCGCATATTTACTGTTTTAGGTGTCAGACATGGCTCAAAAGCCCAAGTTTGGTATAGTACATATGTATGATGCGTAAGTCCTATATTTTTAACTCCTAACTCCTAACCGGAGCTTCGGAGTCTCCGGCTTTGCTCCTAACTCCTAACTCCTAACTCTTGCTCATGCAAACCGATCCAAAACCAGGAACACTTTACGTCGTCGGCACACCAATTGGCAACCTGGAAGATATAACTTTTCGGGCGGTGCGAATTTTGCAAACTGTGGATATGATTGCTGCGGAAGACACGCGTCATACAGGGAAACTGCTACAGCATTTTCAAGTTAAAACACCCCAGGTGAGTTACCACGAACACAATCGTACCAGCCGCATCCCAGAATTATTAGAGCATTTAGTTAACGATAAAGCGATCGCCCTTGTGAGCGATGCTGGGATGCCAGGTATTTCCGATCCTGGATATGAATTCGTGAAAGCCTGTATTGAGGCAGGAATTCCAGTAGTTCCTATTCCTGGCGCTAGTGCAGCAATTACCGCTTTGAGTGCGGCTGGACTACCAACAGATCGGTTTGTCTTTGAAGGCTTTCTCCCAGCTAAAAGTCAACACAGACAAGAACATTTAGAATCTCTGCAAACAGAATCTCGCACATTGATTTTCTATGAATCGCCCCACCGATTGCGAGAAACTTTGCAAGACTTAGCAGACGTTTGGGGAAACGATCGCCAAATCGTGCTAGGACGCGAGTTAACAAAATTGTATGAGGAATTTTGGCGGGGGACAATTGCCGAAGCGATCGCTCACTACAGCCAACGAGAACCCCAAGGAGAATATACATTAGTAGTGGCGGGAATTCCACCTAGTCAGCCCCAACTGACACAAGAGGAATTGAAAACCGAATTGAAACAGTTAATTAGTCAGGGAATATCGCGATCGCAAGCTAGCCGTCAGTTAGCAAAAGCCACTTTCCTTCCCCGTCGCCAACTTTATCAACTAGCTCTTTCTATAGTTCTCAGTCCTGAGTCTTAAACAGCTAATACCGCTTTTTTGAAAATCATAAATTCACATCTCTATTTATCTTCTGTGAATAATTGAATTCAGAGAATTTTTGGCTTGATATTTTAGGATAAGCATAATTCTCAAGTCGAGTTCACATTCCTATTTTGAGTTAACTATAAGTTACGCACAACAGTAACTTATAGTCAACTTTTCATGTGTGTAGGCGTAGCCTGCCGCAGGCATTGCGTGAATCGAGGGTTACAAAATACTTAAAATTTGAGCACCTGCAACTTGGATTATATAGTTTCAGTAAAAAAAGTATGATTGCCATACCAAATACATTCTTATTACTAATTCATATATTCATCCTCAAAGACTATCTGGTGAAGATTAAAATGATATCTAAAGATTTTTGATATTATTTCTCTAGATAGATCAATAATTTTGTAGGCAAATTTTAAGATGAAATAGTCAAAGGCATACAGAGCAGATTCTTACAAGAAGGAGAAATTTTATGGGTAACATTATTGCTTGGCTGGTTTTAGGTCTAATTGCAGGTGCGTTAGCTAAGTTATTTTATCCAGGAACTCAAGGTGGCGGTATTCTCTCCACCATTGTCTTAGGAATCCTTGGAGCCGTAGTTGGGGGTTATTTGGGTCAAACTTTGCTAGGAAGTAGTTCGGCAGCCGCCGCATCTGTAGGCGCTTTTTCCCTTGGAAGTATTTTATTTGCTGTTCTGGGTGCTATGTTACTGATTTTCCTTTGGGGTTTACTGACTCGTCGAGCTGTGTAATTGCCTGAAATTAGCTAACAATCTTGGGAATCACTTTTAGTTGCAATAAACCGAGAAAATGACATTAGAAAACGAGCGAAGAACTATAGGAGTTTTTGCTAAGTGTTCGCAGGCACAATTAGCACTTCAGGAACTAAAAGCTTCTAATTTTCCAATGCACAAAGTTTCTGTAATTGCACGAAATGCAGAAGAAAGTGATCTTGCTGGTGTTGAACTTAAAGAGCGCACCAGCAATATGTCCTCAAAAGATACTGCTGGAGTTTTGACAGCTGGTGCTTTATGCGGTCTTACTGGCTTATTAGTCGGTTTAGTCCTCTGGGTAATTCCTGGTATAGGTCGAGTTATCCTAGCCGGAGCAGAAGCAACAGCGATCGCTACCACTTTAGCAGGTGGTTTGCCTGCTGTATTCCTAAGTTTAGGAATTCCTAAAGAGCAAGTACAGGGTTACAGCGATCTTATCTGTAAAGGTTATTATTTAGTGATAGTAACTGGTATAGACATAGAAATTCGTCTTGCTAAGAGGATTTTTAATCGCCGTGATATTCATCAGTGGGGTATTTATGAGCCATACTTGACCCCAAATAGTCGCTATAAAAATGCAGTTGGTGTTTTTTACACGCATCAAGATGCAGAAATAGCACTTACTGAACTAAGATCTGCTGGCTTTCCGATGAGTCAAGTATCGATAATTGCTAAAAATATAAGCAATCTAAGTAGTATTTTTGAGGCAACTATTAGTAGTTCCCAAGATAACTACACTACTTTAGGAATTCCTGATGATTTAGCCAAATATTATGAGCATCAAGTGACCCTTGACCATTACGTAGTAGTCATAAAAGGCACTGATATTTACATAGCAGGTGCAAAAGCTATTTTAGAGAGTAACAAGATTCAACATTTTCGCATCTATAGCCAATCTGAACTTGATGCGGCTAAAAGCGAACGCCAGGTTATTAAGAATTTCTAGTTAAATGTCAAGTTAATCTCAACAAGTGTGATGACATACTGGAATTTTGGATATTCATAAAAGTTTATAGTATAAGATAGTTTAAGTATTATAAATAATATGTGATTTATAAGTATATATCGTTTTTTGAAACCTTAAATTTTCCAGGACTTACGCAAAAATGCAGTGAAAGCCTTGAATTACCGTAGGGGCAATTCATGTAGACGCTGCATCTGCTTCCCGTAGGGTATTACCCCTACACTTCATACTTGATGCGTAAGTCCTATTTTCATCAGTATACTGCTTGCCATAACTAAGGTTACGGTTGATCTATATAGTAATCTAAGTAAGTCGGCACAATAAAACCAAACTGTGTGAAGAAAAGTAAAAAGGCTCAAACTCTTTTCCCCAGCTAAGAACTTCCAACAATAACTGCCTTATCCCAATAATAATTATTCATGCCGACCTCTACTTATAATGGCATTGATGTTATATGCAACTGCAAAAGCCACTATCCACTATATTTAGCTTTTATATAAATTGTGTTTTAATGAACTTAATTTTTCTTATCCTGTTGCTTGATTTTACTATCCAGCTTTTTTTGAGCGTTGAATTTTTCAATATTCTCCAAGGGTGTTTTGAGAAAAAGATGATGTTAATATTAAACCAAAGCTACAAAAGGGTAGTTTTAGAGTAAAATAATATCCGTTTCAAATAGTAGAATAGTAGTTTAACAACTAATTCTAACCATTTCTAGTTTTGCATCCATTTTAATTTCTACAATATACGACCAGTGTCCAAAGTTAGGATAGCATTGTATTCTGGTTACCAATCAACAATAAATTCGACCTTTTACCCTTTGCAGAATTTTGGTCTTGCTAAGTCAATTACTACACTCATAAAAATTCCCATTTTTTTAATCAAGTCTGATATTAAATTTATAATCTAAGAACAATTGTTTAATTATCCCCTGCAAGATTCAATTATAAAATAAGCTGATTAATTTTTTTGAAAAAAGTTATGCTATTTACAGGTTTAGGATTTGTTAAAATATCAAAGTGTTAGAAAAAAGATTATTAATCTACTCATTTATTTAAAATGACGTTACATTTATAAATATATTTATAAGTGATAATATTGGGCGTGCAAAAAACTAGGCATATCCCACATGAACGAAATATCCTGCTTTGTTTTGGATAGTTAAAATATAATCAAAATAGTCTTAAAAACAGAAATAATTTGAATAACTGCCTGGAATAATGTTGAAACGTTCAAAGATTGGAATCAAAATTGGAATTAGTTTTGCCCTGAGTTTGGCAACTCTGACCACTATTGGTCTAATCTCCTACCAAAGCACCAATGAGCTAATTAAAACTTCGCGTCAAGAAAACCATACCTACCAGGTGTTAAGTCAGCTTGAAGACCTCAACTTGCAAGTGACAAATGCTGAAACTGGGCAACGTGGTTACATTATTACTGGAGAACAGCGCTATTTAGAACCTTATAATGCTGCCATTCAAGTGCTGAATCAAAAAGTTGAGGAACTTCAGAGATTAACAGCAGATAATCCCAACCAACAGAGTCGGCTTGATACTTTACAGTCACTAATCGCTCAAAAGCAGGCTGAACTTAAAGAAACCATTGACTTGCGTCAGAACCAAAGTTTTGAAGCTGCCCAAAAGGTTGTTCTGACAGACCGAGGCAAGCAACTGATGACTGAGATCCGCAAAGTTATCCAGGCGATGAAAACTGAGGAGAATAAACTTCTCAAACAGCGCTCTGAGCAGGCACAAGTTGCTGCTCAAAAAACGATCGCCAGCATTCTCTATAGTATTCTTTTATTTTCTTTAATCTTAGCTTTAATCGGATTCGTCCTGACCAGACATATCTCAGTACCGCTGAAGCGAGTTTCTGACATAGCAGAAAAAATGGCGGATGGGAATTTATTGGTGAGTTTACCAGATAGCGATCGCCGGGATGAAATTGGTGTGTTGACGCGCACCTTCAACCAGATGATCGTTAATCTGCGAAACACAACTCAAAAAAATGACGAGCAAAACTGGCTAAAGTCTAATTTGGCTGAATTTGCCCAGATGCTCCAAGGGCAGCGAAATCTAGAAAATGCGTCTCGCCTGATCTTGTCGAATTTAGCACCACTGGTTGGAGCATCGCAGGGCGTTTTTTATTTTATGGACTCAATAGACGACCAGCCTATACTGAAGTTGTTGAGTAGTTATGCTTATAAAGAACGTAAAAACCTAGCAAACCAGTTTCGTTTAGGCGAGGGATTGGTGGGACAATCCGCCTTAGAAAAACAAAGAATCCTCTTAACGGAAGTTCCTAGTGACTATATCCGCATCAGTTCCGGCTTGGGAGAAGCTCCACCGCTAAATATTATTGTGTTACCTGTAATGTTTGAGACGCAGGTGAATGCTGTAATTGAACTTGCCTCTTTTGGGCCTTTCAGCCATCTGCATCTGAGATTTTTAGAACAATTGAGTGAAAATCTAGGTGTATTTTTAAATAACATCGCCTCACAATTGCAAACCCAGCAACTACTTGAAGAGTCTGTTGCTTTAACAGAAGAATTGCAGAGCCAGCAGGAAGAACTACAGCAAAGCAATCAACGCCTAGAAGAACAGGCGCACGAGTTGCAGGAATCACAATTTCTTGTCAAGCAGTCTAACGAGGAATTACAACAACTAAATGAGGAGCTAGAAGAAAAGGCAGAATTGTTAGAAGTTCAAAATCGGGAAGTTGGCCGTAAGAACCAGGAAGTTGAGCGGGCGAGGCAGTCTTTGGAAGAAAAAGCTGAACAACTGGCGTTGTCTTCCAAATATAAGTCAGAATTTCTTGCGAATATGTCCCACGAATTACGGACACCACTAAATAGCTTGTTAATTTTAGCAAGGCTGTTAGCAGATAACTCTCTTAGCAACTTGACCGACAAACAGGTTGAATACAGCCGGACTATCTACTCGGCTGGAACTGATTTGCTAGAGTTGATTAATGATATTCTAGATTTGGCAAAAATTGAGTCGGGTACTATGTCGCTCGATATTGAGCAAATTGCTTTTGTAGATTTGCAGACATCTTTAAAGCAGACTTTCCGGCAAATTGCCCAAAATAAAAAACTCAGTTTTACTGTTGAACTGGATGACAAGTTACCCCCGACAATTTCTAACGACTCCAAACGTCTGCAACAAGTGCTGAAAAATCTACTGGCTAACGCCTTTAAGTTTACTGAACAGGGAGGCGTGAAGTTACAAATTGGCATTGCAACTGAGGCAGGCGAAGTTGATAATCCGATGATTGCTTTTGCAGTTAGCGATACGGGCATAGGCATTTCAGTCGAGAAACAGAAGATTGTTTTCGAGGCATTTCAGCAAGCAGATGGCACAACCAGCCGCAAGTACGGAGGAACTGGCTTAGGCTTGTCCATCAGCCGCGAATTGGCTCAACTGTTGGGAGGGAGAATTGAACTAGTCAGCCAACCAGGCCAGGGAAGCACGTTCACTCTTTATTTGCCCAGGCGACACGAAAAGAATGATAAAAATACTCTCACCACACCACCCCCTGAGCCAACTACCTCTATCGGTACAGCATCGACCATAAAAGAAGTGCCAATGGTCGAAAACAGACCCACAATTGTGGACACCTCGCCATCAGCGAAAGTGTTTCCTACCTTCGCCAACGATATCCCAGATGACCGGGAAATAATTCAACCGGGCGATCGCATTTTGCTGATTATCGAGGATGACGATAAATTTGCTCGCATCTTACTAGATATGGCACGTGAGCAGGGCTTTAAAACCATTGTTTCTTTACAGAGCAAACAAGGTCTAGCACTAGCGCAACAGTTTAAACCCAATGCGATTATGCTAGATATCCATATGCCAGAGATGGATGGGTGGACGGTGCTGGATCGTCTAAAACATAAGCCAGACACCAGACACATACCAGTACATATACTTTCTGTTGATGAAAGACAGCAACGGGGATTACAGTTAGGAGCGATTACTTATCTCCAAAAACCCGTTTCTCCAGAAGCGCTAACTCAAGTATTGACTGAAATTAAAGGCTTTATTGAGCGTCAAGTAAAAAATCTGCTAATTGTAGAAGATGACCCCGTACAAGCCCAAAGTATTATCGAACTGATCGGTAATGGTGATGTCCAGAGTACAGCAGTGGGTACGGGCAAAGAAGCCCTGTTGATTTTGCGATCGCATCACTTTGATTGTATGGTACTGGATCTCGGTCTGCCGGATATGAGCGGGTTTACACTAATTGAGCAGATAAAGCTTGAACCCAGGCTTTTGAAACTGCCGATCATCGTCTACACCGGCAAAGAACTCAGCCGACAAGAAGAAACCCAACTGCGGGGACTAGCAGAGACAATTATTATTAAAAATGTGCGATCGCCAGAGCGGTTGCTAGACGAAACTGCCCTGTTTTTGCATCGGGTGCAAGCAAATTTGCCCCCACCAAAGCGTCAAATATTAGAGCAACTACATCAAACTGACCCGGTGCTGGCTAACCGGAAAATTTTGATTGTAGATGATGACCTCCGAAATATTTTTGCTCTTACCAGCTTTTTAGAAAGCTATCAAATGCAAGTGCTGTTTGCCGAAAATGGCAGAGACGGCATAGAGAAGCTGCAAGCTAATCCTGACATTAATATAGTTTTGATGGATATCATGATGCCGGAAATGGATGGTTATGAAACTACCCGCACCATCCGCCAGCAACAACAGTTTCGCTCACTACCAATAATTGCTTTAACTGCCAAAGCCATGCCAGGCGACAGGGAAAAGTGCATCGAAGCTGGAGCTTCTGACTACATCACCAAACCTGTAGATACTGAGCAACTGCTTTCACTGCTCCGGGTTTGGCTGTATCGGTAAGGAGTCAACCCCTTTGGGAAATTCAAAATTCAAAATTCAAAATTAATGATCCCCATAAATAAATTCAGGGATTTGTATCCTTTGGTTTTCGGTCATCTTTTTTATTAGCCTTTTCCAAGAGGGCTTTTTCATACTCATTACATTCTAAAGAATCCTCAAAAACAGGAACTCCCATTTTTTCAAGATCCCTTTTGTATATTCCATTAAGTTGATCGTCTTCAACTAAAAATGTAACAATTTTCTTGTCATACGATAAATAATATATTATCCCAATGTTTAATTTAGGTGTACCCCAAATATAATAATTTTCTATTAAACCGAACTGCGTAAGATAATCATGAATAAGCTCATCAGTGATCCCAGGTCTAGTCTTAATTTTAACTTTTTTAGCTTTCATCTTTTTAACTTCCTATGAGAACGAGGAAAGCCTCGTAGGGGGCAGAGGGAGAAAGAGTTTTCTCTAATCCAGCTTGAAAACTCGAACTGTTTATGTTGTCATCTGAGTACAGAAATTTTAGATATGCTAAAAACCCACACTATCCGCTATCAAAGGGTTAGTGTGGGTAATTTATCCTTATAATGGGAATGACAGTTAGCGGAACATACTACTGACTGAAGTATCTTCATGAATCCGCCAGATAGTTTCTCCTAACAGATTAGCAACTGACAGCACCACTAGTTGTGGAAAACGATTATTTTCTGGTATGGGAATCGTATTAGTGACAATGACTTCCTCAAACAAGCCACTGGACAACCGCTCCATCGCTGGTGGAGAGAACACCGCATGAGTTGCACAGGCGTATACTTGACGCGCTCCTTCTTCACGCAGTAATCGCGCCCCTTCAGCGATCGTGCCCCCAGTGTCGATCATGTCATCCACCAACACTGCTGTTTTACCTTTAACATCGCCGATGACATTTAACACTTCTGCAACATTATGTGCCTGACGACGTTTGTCAATAATTGCCAGGGGAGCATCATTCAGTTTTTTGGCAAATGCTCTAGCTCGTGCTACACCGCCAACATCGGGGGAAACAACCACAAGGTCTGGTAGTTCTTTCCTTGCTAGATAATCCAGCAATACTGGTGAACCGTAAACATGGTCAAAGGGTATATCGAAATAGCCTTGAATCTGAGCCGAGTGCAAATCCATTGCTAGAACACGGTTAGCACCTGCTTCGGTAACCAAGTTAGCAACCAGCTTGGCGGTTATTGACTCTCGTCCTGCCGTTTTGCGATCAGCGCGGGCGTAGCCATAGTAGGGAATTACTGCCGTTACCTGTCGCGCAGAAGCTCGACGACAGGCATCAACCATAATCATTAATTCCATCAAGTGATCATTCACGGGTTGACAACATGGCTGGATTAAATAGACATCACAACCCCGAATCGATTCTTGGATTTGAACGTAAAGTTCTCCATCCGCAAATCTTTTGCGAATCATTGGTCCCAAGTCAAGACCCAGATAACGAGCTACTTCTTGAGACAGTTGTACATTGGCAGAGCCAGAAAACAGCCGCAGGCGATGATTATCGGTCAGTCCTGTTGCAGATGGTTGCACTTTGAAAGTTGCAGAACTGAGCACAGCAGATCCTCTATGTGCATTCATAGTAATATTATCATTAGAGATTTAATAGATTTAACCAAGAAATCGCCTAAAAAAACATCTGTGAGTTTTATTGAAGCTTCCATACAAAATTTAAACATTTTTCCATAAAATTATCATTCGCTAATTGTCTAATTTTCTTGGCAAGCAAACTATTGATAGCTTAACGGACATCAAGACCGTCCACTAGGTCTATAGTTAAAATTTTTTGAGTTGAGCTAAATAACCCAATCTTTTAAAGATTGTTGTGCTAGATAGCTTCTGCTAACTACCTCATTTATAACTTAAATGATATTGAAGTTTGTTCTCGTATAGAATATAACATTTTTATCTAAGTATTAAAATTGTAGCTGATTACTCTTTTGTTTACGTAGTAAAACAACGATATGTCTAAAATAATTTAGCACAGAACAGAATTTACTTACGTATAAGTTCTCAGATAAAGATTAAATAAAGTTTTCATAAAGATTTTATAAAAAAATCCTGATTCATCACAAAACATTACTCAACAAAGGTACTATCAACTAGGTAAAAACTTGTAAGTAATTTTACTAAGATAAATTTTAAGTAAAGCTGCGAAAGTTGTTCAATCTAATTCTCCTGACACAGAGAGGCGACAGGGATACTTATGGACTCTCGGCGTACTTCAGTAGTAGAAAAATCTTTAACTGCTATAGCAACTAGTTCTAAGAAGTCAGCGTACTATTTAGCTGCTATGCGACCGCGACAGTGGACAAAAAACCTGGTGGTGTTTGCAGCACCATTGTTTGCATTTAGCATCAATCTGCAATCTCTGCTAGGCAGCCTATTGGCATTTGTATTATTTTGCTGTACATCAAGTAGCTTCTACTTAATCAATGACATCGCAGATGTTGAATCTGACCGTCAGCACCCTGTCAAGTGTAAGCGACCAATTGCCGCCGGCTTAGTTAGCATCCGTATTGCTACTGGAATGGCATTGGTGCTATTAGGTAGTGCTCTGATTTTTGGGTGGTTGCGATCGCCCCAGTTAGGTGCAGCCATAACTGCATACGCCCTGTTACAAATCGCCTATAATCTGCGACTCAAACGGATGGTGATTTTGGATATTGGGGCGATCGCCACCGGATTTGTTCTACGAGCTTGTGCCGGTGCTGCTGCCACCGGCATTGTTTTATCAGCTTGGTTTTTAGTTTGCACTGCAATGCTGGCGTTATTCTTGGGTATTGAAAAGCGCAAAGCAGAATTGCGATTAGCGCAAATTAAAGGCAACAAGCCACGCTCTGTCCTCAAATACTATTCCTTGCCCCTACTGACTCGCATGGAAAATGTTGTCACTACTGGCACGGTTGTCACCTATGCTCTTTGGAGTGCGGGTCCCCATCTACATGGGGCGTCCACCTCTTGGATGCTAATTACTTTGCCATTTGTTTTGTATGGAATTTTTCGCTATCAACTGCTGAGTGATCCTGAGGAGATTATCAGTTACAGTGACGACATTATTGAGCAAAGTGGACGCAGTGAGCGACCAGAAGAAATTTTATTGAGAGACTTGCCTATCTTAGTCACTGTTATTGGTTGGATTATCACCTGCTTTGCGATTCTCTGGCTCAAACATCAAGGGCTAATCGACTAAATTTGGTTGATGGGAAAACAGCATAATCTTCGAGAATTTCGCCGATGAAAAATTTCAATTTTTTTTTACGCAAGTGGCGCCGACCATCTGTCATAGAGAAACGCTACATACTCCCACGACATGTCCACATACTGGCTGAGATCGAAATTGACCAAATTAAAACTAGTGGTATCAAAGGAATCATTCTCGATTTAGATAACACTATTATTTCGGAAGATGACCGCTATGTTTCTCCTTGGGCAGAAGATTGGATTACACAAGCAAAGTTAGCCGGATTGCAATTTTTTATCCTCTCGAATGGGAAACGTCGCTATCGCGTCAAATTTTGGTCACATCGTCTCGATATCCAGGCTATTAATCCAGCCAATAAGCCTTTTCCCTGGGCATTTCGTCAGGCAATTGCTTATATGCGGCTGCAACCCAAACAAGTAGTCGTCATTGGTGATAGTTTACATACTGATGTTTTAGGAGCATGGCTTTCTGGTTGCTATTGTATCCAATCTGCCACACTTCCCCATCCCCCCCGATGGTGGGAAAAACTCGCCAGCAAATGGGTACAAATACCTTATGCTGATGGCAGTGAAATTTGGGATTTTGATGCTGCTGTTGACTATAAAAGTTTCTTGTAGAATTATTGTCAGTGCTTGTTATGAACTATATTCCTTTAATACTGTCCGGTGTCTGCTTAAATGCCTTGGCTCAAGTATTCTTAAAAAAGGGCATGCTTATGGTTGGGTATTTCGACTTTTCCCTAGTTAATATTGCACAAATTATATTTAAAGTTGCAGGCAATCCTTTCATTATTCTTGGATTAGGATGCTATATGTTTAGCGTCGCTTTGTGGTTGTTAGTTTTATCACGTGTCGAGGTAAGCTTCGCCTATCCTTTCCTAAGTATTGGCTACATTCTTACTGCAATTATAGGTTATAGCTTTTTTCATGAAAACCTATCTATTAGTAGGCTTACTGGCATATTCTTTATATGCCTCGGTGTTGTTTTCATTTCCAAAAGGTAAATAACAATATTTCGGACAAAATTAAATAGTGTTTATTTCATCCAAACTCAGAATACTGCTAGGCTTAAGATATTTTTTCAAAGTTTGGTTTGAGGCTGAAAAAACTGTCCGGAGTATAAAAATAATTAACCTGAAAAAAGTGAATGTAGATTATTTGTAAGTAGTCGTCCTTTTTTCATGTAAACTTAATTAATAAAGGTTCAAGTTGATGAGACACATAATTTTTGGTGGAGATGGTTTTGTCGGTCGGTATTTAGCCGAAGATTTAATTAGTCAAGGCAAACAAGTTATAGTTTGCGATATTCACCAAAGCAAGCTACCAATTTATCCAGAAGCAGCATTTATAAAACTTGATATTACTAAACCAGAAGCCTTTGAGGCGTTGAAACTGAGGCCTACCGATATTGTTTATCATCTAGCCGCAAGGCAGTATGACCGTAATATTCCAAGACGAAATAGACGACAATATTTTGAAGAAGTTAATTGTATTGGTACTGCCAACGTATTAGAACATTTAAGTAGACAAGGCAGCCGAAATCTAATATATTTCAGTACTGATATGGTTTATGGCAAGCCACAAAGGCTTCCTGTAGATATAAACCATGACAGGAAACCCTATGGTCCTTATGGTCAGAGCAAAAAAAAAGCAGAAGATTTATGTAAATTATATCGAGATAGAGGGATCAATATAACAATTTTTAGACCCCGCCTGATTATTGGTCCAGGCAGGTTGGGAGTCTTAGGAAAATTATTTTTTTTAATCAATAAAAATTTGCCAGTTCCGATGATTGGAAATGGCTCCAACCATTATCAGATGGTTTCTGTTTTCGATTGTGTGAGTGCTATTCGATTCGCTGTAAATAAAGGAGTTCCTAACCAAGAATACAATCTTGGTTCAAAAGAACCACCAAGTGTCGAAGAACTTTTAGGCAACTTTATTAAGAGGGTAAGATCAAATTCTTTTTTAATCAAAACTTCGGGCAGTTTGATTAAGCAAGTTCTGAAGTTACTTGATAAATTAGGTCTAACACTGATGTATGAAGAACAATTTATGATTGCCGACGAAAACTATATTGTTGATATCTCGAAAACTGAAAATGAGCTTGGTTGGAAACCTGATTATCAAGATGATGAAATGATATATCAGGCATTCAAGGAATATAAAAATCGCTTAAAAAATCCAGTTACTAAAGTTACTAATAAGCACTAAAATTATCTAGCGATGAGCATCCTATGCTTGACAACAGGCAGATGTATAAATCCCAAAATGGGATTGTACTTTCCGAAAAATCGTGTTTGTTTCACAGATGAATAAAACGATAGCTGATTTCACTTTTAAAGCGCAATAATAGCTTGGTTATACGCCGATTTTTAGATTTAAAGAAGCTATGCGGCAGTCCTTGTTGTAATGTTATACAGAGAAAATAAAATTATGATAGAAATCCAAAATCAGAATAGGATAAAAATCCAAAATCAGAGATGGTCAAGATATTATCTCTCTGTTTTAATAGTGATTATTTTAAGTGTTTTTCTCCGCTTCTTTATGCTCTCAAACCAGAGTCTATGGTATGATGAGGGTTTGAGCTTAACTAATTCTGATGTTTCAACACTTCAAGAGAGTATTGCAAGAGTAAGATACATAGGAAATAGTGATAGATTTCAACCACTGTATTTTATAGTGCTGTTTTTGTGGCGTCAGGTATTTGGTGAAAGTGAATTTGCCCTTCGCTCACTCTCTGCTATTTTAGGAATTGGTTCAACTATCGTTATATTCTTTACTGCTTTGCGGATATATGGAAAAAAGCACGCTTTATGGTCTCTGCTAATTCTGACATTCAGTTCTTTCTGTGTTTACTATAGCCAAGAGGCAAGAATTTATGCCTTAGCAATGTTTATAGCTTCACTTCAACTATATTTCTTCAGCACGGCATTAGTTAAAAATGAAGGTAATCAAGGTATTTCAATATGGCTATTCAGTATTTTTACTGCCATAGGAATTTTTACTAATATTAACTTCTGCTTTTCCACTACAGCTCTATGTCTATCTCATATTGCCATCTATAGAAATTTAAGACAATGGCTACAATGGTGGCTTCCGGCTGCGTTTTTATCTTTACCGCCAGTTTTATATTACCTGACTTTACCTGGAGCAACTGATCCGGAAAGCATTGCAGTTTCTCGCCTGGGATTTCCGATAATTCAAAATATTATATTTGTGTTAAATGGAATTTTAGTGGGGACAACGTATGGGCCTTCAACGGAGCAGTTGCACGGCGATAATAGAGTACAGATTATGCTTCGTTACTGGCCTCACATACTTTTATTAGTGATTGTCTGTACTGTAATTTTTCTAGCTTTAATAAAAGTTTTATTGAGACACAAAAAAAATAACAGAGAGCAGCATCCTGATTACTTCTTTGCTTCTGTTTTTGTCATGGCATTTTTACTAGGATTGCTCTTAGCTATAGTCACTAAATTTAATTGGGTACCGCGTCACTCTTATTATCTTTGGTTACCACTTGCCATGCTTATCCCATCAGCTTTCAGTCAAAGACCTGGTATTACCTCAAAGCGCTATGGAGTGTCTCAGTTTGCTCAAATCGCTGTCATATCTCTAATAGTTCTGAATATTTATTCTCTTTTTAACTACTACTTTAATAATGACTATCGCAAAGATGACTACCGCTCTGCAATCCATTACATTCTAAAAAATCGTTCATCTTCTACACAATCTGTATTTTTATTTGGTAATCCCAGATTATTTAGATACTACGGTGACACTCTAAGTCTGGATGGGAGGAATTTGGGGGATCAGTTAAGAAAGGGAATTACTGATGAAAATTTTGCAGAAAAAATTGAAAAATTAACAAATAGTGCGGATACAGTTTTTATCGTAGTTAATCGTGAACATCTATTTCCCAAGGGATTGATTGAAAAACAGATGAGTGATTTGTATAACCTGGATTCTCAAGCTAATTTTGCATATTTCAAAATCTATCGTTTTCCCAGGAAGAAAAATTGAATTGGGGATTGCAGACTCTTAAGTTATGCAGTACGAAAAAACCTTGTTCTGGTGGGAGTGTACCCTTTGGGTATAGTAGAATATTGCCGCAGGTAACTGTCTGTCGCCTCTTGGACTTAATCTTTGTGGGTGACTTCCTCCTCAGTTGCTACTACACTCAATGAATCGATCATGCAACCACCCATTAAAGTTGGCACTGTCTTGCAAAACCGTTACCGTATAATTCAAATTCTCGGACAAGGAGGATTTGGTAGAACCTATCTGGCAGAAGACCAGAGGCGCTTTAACGAACTTTGCGCGATCAAGGAATTGATTTCAACAGCAACGGAGGCTTTGGCTTGGGAGAAGGCACAAGAGCTTTTTCACCGAGAAGCTGCCATTTTATATCAAATCGAACACCCACAAGTGCCTAAATTCCGGGAAAGATTTGAGCAAGACCAACGCTTATTTTTGGTGGAGGACTACGTTGCAGGTCAGACGTACCGAACTCTGCTGGCTGAACGTCAAGCTGTTGGTCAAACCTTCACAGAGGCTGAAGTATTGCAGCTGATACAGTTGTTGTTACCTGTTTTAGAGCATATTCACAGTCGAGGGATTATTCACCGGGATATCTCGCCAGAAAATATTATTTTGCGAGATAGTGACGCTAAACCTGTGTTAATTGACTTTGGGGTGGTAAAAGAACTGGCAGAGCGTTTACGATCGCCAGAGAACGCAATGCCAGTAACCACCGTGGGAAAATTAGGCTACTCTCCTAGTGAACAAATGCAAACAGGGGGAGCTTACCCTAGTAGTGACTTGTATGCATTAGCGGTGAGTGCGATAGTTTTGCTGACTGGTAAAGAACCAAGCGATCTATTTGATGAAAACCAACTAACTTGGAATTGGCAGCGGTGGGTAAGAGTGAATCCACGATTTGCCCAGGTTTTGAATCGAATGTTGAATCCTATACCGAGCGATCGCTACCAAAGTGCTGCTAATGTATCCCAAGCACTGCAATCTCTGGCTCAACCTAGTGTTCCTACCCCTAATGTATCAAACTTGCAAACAATGGCTGTTGGTCGCCGTCCTCAGGTAGTACCACCAGCAACTTCGCCCAAGAAAAAACAACCCGATCCTGTGATTCCACGAAGTCCCACTAGCTCAGTCTTGGATAATCCTTTAGCGATCGCAGCAATTGGCACTGCTGTAGTGATCATAGCGGGATTTGGTTCTTGGGCACTGGTCAGTTCCATCCGCAGTCAGTCGAAAACAGCAAATGAGACGCTTCCACAAAATTTCCCTTCACCAGTGATTTCTGGTGGTACTACATTCACATCCACACCCACACCCATCAACGATCAACCTGTTGTATCTAGTAAGCGCCTGAATCTGGGAGTATCTAATAACACAGCCACAGTTAAAGATACTCTCAAAACAAATCAAATAATCCGGTACACTTTTTTCGGACAGGAAGGTGACAAGTTAACTGCGTTTATTGACCCAGGAAGCAGTGTTTTGCTAACAGTCTTAAGTCCCAATCAACAACCATTTGATCAGAATGCCCAGCAAGTAACATCTTATGAAGGCACATTGCTGGTTACTGGTAGATATACTATTGAGTTAACACTGGTTTCAGGAGTTGCCGAAAGCAATTACAACCTGAATGTTGCATTAGAAAAACCAGTCAAACCAACACCCACAGAGACACCGTTGCCAATTCCCACAGAGTCACCGTTGCCAATTCCCACAGAGACACCGCTGCCAATTCCCACAGAGACACCGCTGCCAATTCCCACAGAGACACCGCTGCCATTTCCGACACAAACACCGCTGCCATTTCCGACACAAACACCCACCTCACTTCCTCCAACTGGTGAAACGCCAACTTTTCCGCCAGCTGATGGAACACAGCCATTTTCTGGCCAAAGAAATTAATGTTAAACACACTACTGATTACTGGAACTGATACGGAAGCTGGTAAAACTGTTTTAACAACAGCATTAGCAGCATATTGGCAAAAATATTACCCGCAGCGTAGCTGGGGAATCATGAAACCGATTCAATCGGGGATTGGCGATCGCGAGTGGTATCAAAAGCTATTTGCCCTAGAACAATCTCCAGAAGAAATTACACCTTTGTACTTTCAAGCACCTTTAGCCCCTCCCATAGCAGCAGCACGGGAAAATCGCCGAGTAGATTTAGCACTTGTGTGGCAAGCTTTGTCTAAGTTACGATCGCATCGTGATTTTCTGCTTGTAGAAGCCTTAGGTGGATTAGGTTCGCCAGTAACTGAAGAATTAACAGTAGCGGATTTAGCGGGAGAATGGCGTTTACCAACACTATTGGTAGTGCCAGTTAGATTGGGTGCGATCGCTCAAGCAGTGGCGAATGTAGCATTAGCTAAACAATCGCGCATCAATCTTAAAGGCATTGTTCTGAACTGCGTACAAAGACGAACGGATGCAGAAATAGCCGACTGGACACCACACCAATTGATTCAATCACTCACTAACACGCCAGTTTTAGGCTGCTTACCTTATCTAGATAACCTAACTGATTTAGATAAACTTGCTCAAATAGCATCAGATTTAGATTGGGAAACACTGACACTTTAAATTGGGCATTGGGGAGCCAGCGCCGTGGGCGGGTTTTCCGACTTGTTCGCGTAGCGTCTCCTTTCAAAGAGGCGACTGGCGTCATTGGGTATGATTATTAGCGTAGGCGTAGCCCGCACTTCTCTACGAGACGCTACGCATAGCTTGCTTCTCCGTAGGGGTACGGCATCGCTCTTCAAAGAAAAACTTTTTGGTTTACTCAGATAAGACTTGAGCAACTGATTGGTAGCGAACGCCCAAGCCCTGTTTACAACTGGTGTAGTCACAGTTCTGACATAACTCGGTAATAGCTTTGTCAATAAGACATGCAATGGTGAGGAAGGATGAAATTCACCTAACTCTAGTGACACACAAGGCAGGATTCACCTGCCTTATTTTATCTTTGGGATTAAACACTTCATTAGCAGCTTTCGTCTGTGCTAAATATGAATGGTTAAAAACGTTATTAGAATTACTAAATGGTATTCCTTGCCTCGCGACACGCTGTGCGAACACACGATACATTTACACGATGTATTTATTGGATTAAATATCATCCAAGTACCATATCTTAGTCACACAAACGTCACTGGCATAAGTTAATTTGTCGGTATTTGATTAAAAGTAAATTAATTACGCCTGATATCATGATGCTTTCTTTTGTGGTGGCGAGTGCAGTCTGTAACAACGGTAGCGAAGTAAATCTAGACTTTGCTAACTTTAGCTGGATTGACGTGATTATTTTAGGTATCGTTCAGGGAATTACAGAACTACTGCCAATTAGCAGTACCGCTCATTTGCGGATAGTGCCAACTCTACTGGGACTCAAAGATCCGGGGTCTGCTTTTTCCGCAGCAATGCAGTTAGCTAGCTTGACTGCTGTTTTAGTCTATTTTTGGCAAGACTTAAAAAAATTAACAGGAGAGACAGTTAGAGCAATTAGCGGGCAAGATTATCAATCTAGTTCTTTGCAACTGATGTTAGGTTTATTGCTAGGAACTTTGCCCATTGCGGTGGCTGGTGTGCTACTCAAACCAATTCTTAACGCCTGCAACTCACCAATCCGAGGGTTAGTAGTCATCGGTGCGGCTTCAATTATTATGTCAGGATTGCTGGCGATCGCAGAAAAACGCGGAGGACGCGACCGCACTTTTGACAAGCTCACCCTCTGGGATGGTATTTGGGTAGGGGTTGCTCAAGCTTTTGCCCTAATCCCTGGCGTTTCTCGCTCTGGTTCCACCCTCACTGCTGGGTTATTTTTGGGCATGAAACGGGAGACATCTGCCCGATTTTCTTTTTTGTTGGGCTTACCAGCCGTGATTTTGGCAGGTGCTGTAGAACTCCACACTCTTACGGAATCAGGACTGAGTGCGGCTGGTTGGTTGACTTTGTTGGTAGGCTTAATCTCCGCTAGCATTTCCGCTTTTCTAGCAATTTGGGGACTCCTACGCTACTTGGAAAAACGCAGTACCTGGATTTTTGTTTTCTACCGCTTTGCGATGGGTATATTTTTGATAGTTGCTGTGATGGCTGGTTGGTTGCAGAATTGAGTTTAACTAATAATAGGCTAAGTAGGACAGCGTAAATACAATACCTTCGCCAATTTACAAGCCTTAATATAGAACAAAACCAGAGAATATACGCTTGTTTTTACCATCTAATCGAAATCTGCCAAATTAAAACACTTTCAAACTACAAAATACAAACTTCCGAAAAAGTAGAGACGCGAAATTTCGCGTCTCTACAAGGTTTCTGGATAACGCATATTTAATTTCTGGAGATGTCTATTAAGAAGATTCTGATTCTTCCCTAGTCCCTAGTCCGCATTTCCTACGATAAACTAGGAAAATAAACTAAGTTAGCTGTACTTAAACTAGTTTGTCTTCATAATGGTTTCTACCTTTCCCAATCCCTCTTCTGTTGATCTATCTCGCATCCGACTGGCGATCCGCTCATTGCAACCGCAATTAGTAGAGTGGCGGCGGCGATTGCATCAACAACCAGAGTTGGGTTTTCAAGAAAAACTGACCGCTGAGTTTGTATCACAAAAGCTACAAGAATGGGGAATTGAGCATCAAACTGGCATTGCTCACACTGGCATTGTTGCCACCATCAAAGGCAAAGGACAAGATTCAGAAACAATCCAAAATCCAAAAGTTTTGGCAATTCGGGCAGATATGGATGCTTTGCCAATCCAAGAACTCAACGAAGTGCCCTACAAATCCCAGCATGATGGAGTGATGCACGCTTGTGGACATGATGGACATACAGCGATCGCTTTAGGTACAGCTTACTATCTCCAACAGCATCGCCAAGACTTCTCCAGTACTGTGAAAATTATCTTCCAACCAGCAGAAGAATCACCAGGAGGCGCAAAGCCGATGATTGAAGCTGGAGTTCTGAAAAATCCGGATGTTAACGCGATTATTGGTTTGCACTTGTGGAATAATTTGCCCTTGGGAACAGTGGGTGTGCGGGCTGGGGCGTTGATGGCAGCTGTGGAGTGCTTTAACTGCACAATTTTGGGCAAAGGTGGACACGGCGCACTACCCCATCAAACTGTTGACTCTGTTGTAGTTGCGGCTCAAATTGTGAATGCCTTGCAAACCATTGTCGCTCGGAATGTTAATCCGATTGATTCAGCAGTGGTGACAGTGGGCGAACTTCATGCTGGAACCAAGCGTAATGTGATTGCTGATACAGCGAGAATGAGTGCCACTGTCAGGTATTTTAATCCTAGTTTGAAAGGCTTTTTCAACCAGCGTATCGAGCAGATTATTGCTGGAATTTGTCAAAGTCATGGTGCGAGTTATGACTTAGAATACTGGTCACTTTATCCACCAGTCATTAATGATATTAAAATGGCGGAATTGGTGCAAGCTGTAGCAGAAGAAGTGGTAGAAACCCCGATGGGTATTGTGCCAGAATGCCAAACTATGGCTGCTGAAGATATGTCATTCTTCTTACAAGAGGTTCCTGGTTGCTATTTCTTCTTAGGTTCTGCTAATCCCGCGAAAGACTTAGCATATCCCCATCATCATCCCCGATTTGATTTTGACGAAACCGCCTTGGGAATGGGTGTGGAAATGTTTGTTAGATGTGTAGAAAACTACTTGATTTCAACTTAAACTGCAAATTCTCTCCTTGCGTCACCGATAGCGTTATTGATTTACCTGATAGTTATAGATATCAACCCAATACTGCAATTTATGGGTTGAGTCCCAAACAGGACTCTCTCCCAGGCGCGCACGAGCAAATAAAACGTTATTAATTTGATAGTTAATCTGCATATTTTTCAACAATAATCCTCCTGCTTTAGCCAGAGGATTGTAAATTGTACTAATAATAAATTTAGTCTCATCACATCTAATTTTTAACTTTTATTCAGGGCAGCCCTTAATAGCTTAAGCAGCTTACCAACTTCTAAAAATTGTGGATCTTTTGCAAGTTTTTGCAGTACTTCAGGACTACTTTCTTTCACAATATTGTTGTAAGCAGTAATAGCATCATTCAGCTTTTGGACATTCAGATTTGGTGTTTCTCCCTTCTGGGCTATCACTAAATCTGCGATTAATTCTTTAGTACTGGCAACTAGCTGCACTGGTTGTAATTGTCCTACAGGAACGCCTAATACAGATGCTGATTTATTTCCGACTAGAGCCAATAAAGCTTTTACCAGTGATACTACTGATGGTGATGATACTCCTAAGTTAACTATAGAAACCTGTAGCTGATTAGCTGCTCCTTCTGCATTCACCCCACCCTGTAAAATACCTATAATGATGGCAGCCGGGCTATTTTGATCAGGATTTTGACTGAGTATATTAATGAGAGTTTGATTCAAACTATTCTGAACTTCTGTTGCTACGCTAATGCTACCATTACCACTAACTTCAACCCCAGGTGCAAGTTGAACAGATGGCTCTAAGGATCCTGGGTTAAAACTATCCCCAGATGACGAAGAAGAATCTTCACTAGCTCCTGTGATGTTAGCACTACCAGCATTGACTCTAGTAGGCGCACCTACTAGATAAGTGAAAAGAGTGAATGCTAGAGCAAAAGTGAGAAAGAATGGTTGTTTATTCATTGTTTTTATTGTTGATTAAATTCACAGATAACTCAGCAGTTAAAACTGAAAGCTATACCCTGCACTCAATGCAAAACCTAAGCCAGTATCAAAATTACTAGTAACATCTGTGAAAATAGTATTGATAACTATAGGCATCTTTTTGAATGGAGCAAAAGATGCACCCATATTAAGACGATTTCCTGTCCAGCTACTTACTAAGGATACTTCAGGTATCACTCTCAAACCTAAACCAGCAAAAAGATTAACAGCATTTTCATCTGCTACTATTGCACCTTTAGAACGAAAAGCACCACTCCCAAGACCTACCGAAACAGTCAAAGGTAATTTATTATTTGGGTTATCTGGTTGCACTAGAAATGACTTAGTAACTACTCCATAGACAGTATCTTTAGCTTTGCTAACATCTCCCCATTTAATAGGATTTGACCAACCAATAGCTACGGCTGTACCATCACCCAAATATTTGTGTAGTTTAAAACCTACACCACCACTATCGCCAAAATCAAAACTGTCACCACCCCCTACACTAGTAATATTGACATTAACTTCCAATCCTACAGATTTAGCCGCATTCCCTAAACCAAAACCAACAGACAAAGAACCATCTACCCTATCTTTATCCTCATCTAGAGGGAAAAGTAAACCGCCGCCAATATAGGCTTGACCAAAACTTGCACCATAAGCAGAAGGAGTACCAGCAGTTGAACCAGGGGCAGCTTTTGTCGGTGTGCCTAACCTTACAATGGGAGCAATTAAAAGTTCTTGGCGTAATTTATTAGTCTCGCCAAAAGTATCCCCTACTGTATCTGAAGAGTCTGTTTGTACAAGAATTTGGGATTGTTTATGCTGCAATACATTAGTCTGCTTTTTTAAATGCAAGTCAGTATTACTAATTGCAGAAGCAGTTATTTGCTTTTTCAAATTATCATTGTTTGCTAACAGCTTTTGAGATTCCAGCCAAACGTTGTCTGCAAAAAAAGAATTGCTAAATGTTTCATGCTTCACGTTAGCAGTCAAACTATGACTAATACTCACAGTCTCGAATTCAGCAGCAGTCTTATTTTTTTTAGATGCCAGCAATCTTTGCTGGAAGTTAATACCTGGTTGTGAATTAAGTCCAGATAGTCTCAATTGAGCCTCTTGATTTTCAAAAAAAACACTATCCGCAGCAACTGCCGATTCGATGGAAATAGCTATCAACAGTGGAAGAAAAGTTATCAATATTGTCCCTAAGTTCCAGTAAGCATAGTTAACACTAATAACTTCAGAAGCATCACTACCATTGATAATTTTTTGTATTTTATCTATCAAAATATTCCTTTTATAAAAGTATTTACGGAAATACAATTGCAGTCTATTTGTAAAATATATTAATTGCCAATAGTAATATTACGTAGATATAGCCAATTAAGCTAGTGGATCAACAAAGTGCAGGATATTAAGTTCTGTAAACTTTTCTAACCTCTTACAGCCAGGGGTCAGATTTGAATGGCACTAAGAAAAGCTCTAAGCTATGCAAAATAAGGACTACAACTTTTAACTTTTAAAGCTTGAACAGTGTTGGGATGGGTCAGGTGTTCGTCCTTGATACAGTGTCATGGAAGCGATGCCTGCGGTGGTAAACTACGCCGCTTGAGTTCAGGTCATGGAAGCTGTGAAACATTTATAGATAAGACTAAAGAGAATCGCTGATTGTGACAATATAATAGAACTTACGCACTGTACAAATCGACCATAATATGCATCACACAAAATGTACATTTCCGGTGCTGAGTGCGACTCTGATGTTGATCGCATATTTACTGTTTTGGGTGTTAGACATGGCTTAAAAGCCCAAGTTTGGTATAGTACATATGTATGATGCGTAAGTCCTATATAAGTTTCAAACTTAAAATAGCGATCGCTCTTTCCACCGATGAACCTGAGCAGCGCGTCCGCTGGGTGCAGCTAAAGCAATAGATTTACCCATCGCTTTCCACAAACTGACTATGGTGTCGGTAGTGAAAGTTTTTCCAATGCCAGGGCCACTTGTAAGAACCATTACCCTGGAGTAAGCAGCCATCTCGACTCCTTGCTGCTGTTGCTCTGAAAGCTGAATTTTTTGATTAGCAGTGAAGCGGTCACGCCACTTGCTACAACTCTTGGGCATTGGCAACGCAGTGGCTCCTCAATTTATGATTGTTGAGCATAGCCAAAACATTGATGGAGAAAAATCAATTTATTCCTAATTTCAAGGCACTAACCCCAAGACACCCACGGGAGAACCAGAACCACCACGCAACCTTAGAACTGCGATCGCTAGAGTAGTACCTTTAGGTGGCAGTTGATCCAAATTGGTGAGATTTTCCAACACAATTCGCGGTTGTTCTAAAACTAAGCGGTTAATAGCAAAACTGTTATCCTGTCCAGGATCTACACCATGAGTATCAATTCCTACCCCAGCGATTTGCCGTTCATTCAGTAAAAATTGAGTCGCATCGCTGCCAAAACCAGGAAAGTGTGCAATTCCTTGAGAATCATGATTTAGGAATGCACTTTTATCCAACCACTTTTCTTGCCATCCAGTATTCAGTATAACTACGTAACCAGCAAAAATTTCACCGTATTGTTCTTCCCAAGCCAGAACATCAGCAATAGTCAGAGCATAATCAGGATTAACCGCTGTGGCTTGGCGAATATCTATGACCACCGCAGGTACAACCAGGGACTGGGCAGAGTATTGGTCAATTCCCACGGCAGAACTATGAAAACTGTTAGGGGCGTTGATATGGGTAGCGCTATGTTCACCTAAGGAGAAACGCCGGAGGTAATAGCCATCATTATTTAGTTCAGCCACAGTTTCAAATTCTACTGTGGGATCGCCAGACCATTGAGGAATATCTATGTCAATTACATGACTTAGGTGGATAACGCGTGTATAGGTGATACTATTTTGACTTTGGGGTTGTATCATCCCAGCCTTCTATCTTATTTGTACTCAGTTTTTTCAAAGGTGCGCTGCCTGCCCTGAAAAGTGACGCTACGCACAGTCGTTGGCACAGCCTCTCGTAGAGAAGAGGCTGTGCCAATGGCGGTTAACGCCGCTCCAACGCCAGTTGCTTTCATAGCGGGAACGCTAAGAGCGAACAAGTCGGTAAACCGCAAGGGCGCACTGACTCGACTTTTCGCTGCGTCGCTAATAGATTGGCAAGAACCGCCACTCCATGCCAGAAGATTCCGACGCAAGACGACAGGAACGCACTGGTTCGACTTTTCACTGGGTTAGGCTACACCTATGCAAAGATAGTACTACCATTACAACGTTTTTCAATCGATTTGACTGCAACATTCCTATTCTTAATTTCCTATACTAGGAGAAATAATCCCCCCAATTCCTGTAAACTCAGGTTGCTGGGGGGTTTAAATGTTGCAGCAAAAAGTGAATTAATCTTAGTTAACAACCAATAGGTTAATTTTTAATTAACATTAGGTTAAGGTTGTGTGATATCTACGTTGAGGGTTGCTTCTGTAGTGGAATCACGATGATAAACTCGGCACCTTCTCTTGGTGCTGAAATACACTGAATTTGCCCACAGTGTTTGTTGACAATAATTTGGTAACTAATTGATAACCCCATACCAGTGCCTTTACCCACAGGTTTTGTAGTGAAAAAGGGGTCAAATATGCGTTTGCGTACTTCCTCAGTCATGCCTAGGCCATTGTCGGCAATGCTAATGATTACATGGTCTTTTTGGATGAGGGTGCGAATACAAATCTGGGGAGAAGTCATTTGTCTTTGAGGTTCTGATCGCCAAAAGTCGGCGCTCAGACTTCTGTGTTGGTCATTTATCCTTTGTTCAGTATTGTTTACTAATGACAAATGACTAATGACTAATGACTCTTCAATTGCATCGATCGCATTTGTCAACAGATTCATAAACACCTGATTCATCTGTCCAGCCTGACACACTACTGGTGGTAGATTGCCGTAGTCTCGGATTACTTGAATTTCAAGATGTCCTGGTTTGGCTTTCAGGCGATTTTGCAACAGCAGCAAGGTACTATTAATACCTTCATGAATATCTACTGGCTTTGTGCCGTCTTCATCAAGGCGAGAAAAATTGCGTAAAGATAGGACAATCTGCCGAATGCGTTCGGCTCCCATGTTCATAGAATCCAGGATTTTGGGTAAATCGTACCTGATAAAGTCTAAATCAATGGCGTAGATTTGTTGATCAATCTCTGGTGTTGATGGGCAGTAGTTCTGTTGATAAAGTTCTACCAAGTACAGTAATTCCTTGGTATATTCACGGGCGTGGCTAATATTGCCGTAGATAAAATTGACGGGATTATTGATTTCGTGGGCAATACCTGCAACCAACTGTCCCAAACTGGACATTTTTTCAGTTTGAATCAGTTGCGCTTGGGTTTGTTGAAGTTCTAGCAATGCCGCTTCTAGTTGCTGGGCTTTGTCTTGGGCAGTTTGGGCAGCCATACGACTTTGGGTGTAAAGTTTGGCTTGGTCAATAGCGATCGCTAGTTGAACTGTAACTGCTTGTAATAATTCTACTTCGTTGTCTAGCCAAGGGCGGAAACCACTACAAGAACCACAACTAAATGTGCCAATTTCGCCAGATTGGGTGTGTACGGGCAGCGACATAAAGGCAGTGAAACCAAAATCCTGCAAAAACTGCTGTGCTATGGAATCACCCACAGTCTCAACATCATCAATGCGGATGATTTCTCTATTTAGGGTTTTGGCTGCGATTAATTCGATTTCTGCATTAGTTGCTTGGTCGTTAAGCAGACCAGGTAAAGAGGGACTTTTTGCCTGATATACTCTCTCCCAATAAGGTACATCAGCGTCTTGCCGATACCAAAAAAAGGCGCAGCGATCAATCTGGAATAAGTTGCGAATCTCCTGCACTGCGGTTTCCACAATGTAATTGAGATCTAAGGAAGCTCGAATTTGGCTAGAAAGACGATTGAGGAGTGCTTCTCGCTGGGCACTTTCTCTGAGTGCAACTTCTGCTTGTTTGCGCTTAATCCCAATAGCAATCTCCTGAGCGGCAAATTCCAGTGCTATGAAAGTTGATTCTGTTATCGCTTGGCGGGCAAACATGGCTATCACCCCTACAGTTTCATCTTCAACAATCAAGGGATAGCCCGCAAAGGCGACCATACCCTCTCGCTGTGCCCATTCTTTGTTACCCACGCGCGGATCTGTCTGCACAGAGTTGGTTCGGTGGGGTTTGCCCTCTTCAGCAATCAAACCAATTTTGAATTGACCGACTGGCACACGTTGATGGGGCCCATTAATGTGGGTGTACATCCCAGAACTGACTTGCAACTCCAATACGTTGTCTTGTTTGTTCAGTATCCAGATGCGAGAAAAGGCTGCATCAACATGTTCGACTAAAGCATCGGTGCAACGGTGCATCATGTTCTCTAAGGTGTAACTCTGAGTAAGAGCCGCATCAACATCAGCACGAAAATTCGCTAAACGCGCTCGTTCTGCTAGAGCTTCCTCTGCTTGTTTGCGGTCAGTTGTGTCATAGCAAATACCAACAAAGTTTAAAACATTACCATTGGCGTCTCTAATCGCAGATGAGTTGCTTGTATGCCATGGCCAACTGCCATTTTTATGTTTTACTCGATATTCAATTGCGTCTTGTTTTTCGCCTGTTGTCAAAATTCTTTGGAAATAATCTTCACAAATAAGCACATCGTCAGGATGTATGAAGGAAATTAAAGATTTACCTTCAACCTCTGCAAGTTCATACCCTAAAATATCGGTCAAATTAGGAGAAACGTAGGACAATACCCCTTCAAGAGTCAGTGCAAAAATAATGTCATGGGCGTTTTCAACAATGCTACGAAACTTAGCATCGCTTTCTATTAATGCTGCTTGGATATTGTCGCTAGTGTCGCGGACAAGAACTATGATTTGCTGGTCTGGTAATGGTAATAATCTAGCTTCAAAATTATTCTTCCCTTCAAGTAGCGGTAAGGTATATTCAAAACTAACTTCATATTGAGTTTTAAGTACTTGAGTTATTGCTTGGTGAAAGCGATCGCCTATAACAGTCGGTAGGCATTCTCGCAAACTCTTGCCCTGACAATCTCCTGTTGAAATATAGGAATTCTCTATCTTTCCTGGCATGTAATCCAGGATAGTTCCATCAGCATCAAGACGAAAATATAAATCAGGAAGCAGTTGCAAAATCGCTGCAAATTCTGATGTTTTTTGGCGTAACTGTGCTTCAACTGCTTGGCGTTTTGCAGTTTCGGCTTCTAGTGCTGTTGTTAATTCTGCTGTCTGTTTTTCTTCTGTAACTTCACTTAGGTAGTGAGAAGAATTTGTAGACGCCGAGGAGTTTTCTGTCAGCATAGGTTGGCTTTCTACTATGGACACTTCTGTTATATCCACACAATAACCGATGTAACCGACAAAGCTACTATCTGCTGCGAATCGTGGCGCGGCTATATCTAAAATCCAGCGATATTCGCCATCAGCCCGACGCAGGCGATATTGCCTCTGAAACGAATCATGCGCCGCAAATGCTCTCAGGTATATATCTTCACATCGCTCTCTATCTTCTGGATGCACGCTACAAGTCCAGATATTGCCTATCTCCTCTTCTCGCGCAGATGCAAACCCGCCTGTTGTCATACATCTTCCAGTAAATTTCAGCCAATTTGAATTGAAGTAACAGTAAAGTCCATTGCATCCAGCCATCCAAATCATCAGAGGAGCAGTATCCGCCTGCTGGCAAAATACTTTTTCATCTTGTTGTATTTTTTCCTTTTCGACCATGATTTGGTTAATGTAACTCTGCACCTTTTTAGAAAACACTTCTGCCTGCCTGCTCTGCCTAAATTATTAAGGTAATAGTTTTAAAATATGATTTGTTAATACATGAATATAATTTTAATGGCAACCTGCTATTTATCTTAATACTTTATTTATTTTAATAGGTGCAAAAACTTCTCGCTTAGTGTAAAAAGTTTGAAAAAATTCTGAAGTTAATCTTAATGATAACTTCAAGCTTTATGGGAAAATTTAAACTGATCATGTATCAGGTAACTTGTTTGACTTTGTTTTTTTGTTAAAATCACCTATAATTCATCCAAGCTATGTAATTGATTGCTTAAAAAGCTAATTTAGTTTCACCGAAAATATATGATTCTCTGTGAGGTGTTTACGTTTTTATAATAAATTCCCAATCCTAAATAAACGTGAGTTCGATGAACCTCTCCCTGACTTAAACTAAAGTTCTAAAGTTCAAGTCTGTTCCTCTTCCAGTCGGAGAAGGAAGGTTTTGCATAGTAAAACCTTCTTAGAAGTTTCAATATTTACGCTAATTAGGCGTTTACTACATCAGCCGTCGAACTTAGGTTAAATAATTTCAGTTTTATCGTTTCGGTTATGAAGAATTAAAAAAGAATTTAAAAGCCAGAATTCAGAATCAATATATAGAACTCCTATTTGATTTTTGAACAACTAAGCTGCCTAGAAGCTTGACATACAAAGCTTTCCTTGTCAGTATACTGAGCAAGATTCAAGTAGGATTACTATATCTGTTGCAAATATTTTTTGAATTGGTATTACGTAAACTTTGAATGGTAGCGATCGCATGTTTCGCCACTCGATCAATTTCCTCTTGGGTATTAAACCGTCCAATACCAAACCGCACTGAGGCATAAGCTAGCTCTTGGGGATGTCCTAGTGCTGTGAGAACATGGGAGGGTGCAGTAGTTGCCGAGGAGCAAGCCGAACCAGAAGATACGGCCATTACTGACTGCAATCCTAGCAAAAGTGCGGCTCCATCCACTCCTTCAACACTGATATTCAAGTTTCCCGCCAATCGCTCTTGAGGGTGTCCGTTAAGATGAATTCCTTCAACTTGGGAAAGCTGTTCCCACAAGCTTTGCCTTAACTGGGTGAGGCGTTGGGTTTCTGTTGCTTGTTCTGCCAAAGCGATTTCTACAGCTTTCCCAAAACCGACAATTTGCGGTGTATACAATGTACCAGAACGCATCCCCCGCTCATGTCCTCCGCCATGCTGCTGAGGAGCCAGTTGCACTCTGGGGTTGCGCCTGCGGACGTAGAGCGCCCCAATGCCCTTTGGCCCATATACTTTGTGTGCGGTTAGTGACATCAAGTCAATTTTCATCGCTTGCACATCCAAGGGAATTTTACCAATAGCTTGGGCGGCGTCGGTGTGAAATAGGACTTGGCGATCGCCTCCGGCGGGGCGTAGCCCATCGCGGCACATTTCCCCAATTTCTGCCAAAGGCTGCAACACGCCAATTTCGTTATTTGCAGCCATCACCGATACCAAAATCGTCTCCGGACGGAAAGCTTTTTTTAACTCAGTTAAATCAATCAATCCATCTTTTTGGACAGGGAGAATAGTAATTTCAAAACCGAGAGTTTTTAAATAATTACAAGGATCAATAACTGCACTATGTTCAGTGGCAACAGTAATAATATGCTGACCTTTTTTAAAATAAGCTTCGGCAACACCTTTAATAGCTAAATTATTCGCTTCTGTTGCACCACTTGTAAAAACAATTTCTTCTGGTGTGGCGTTGATTGCTGCCGCTAATATCTCTCGCGTTTGTTTGACAGCAGCTTCCGCTTCCCAGCCGTAAACATGACTAATACTCGATGGGTTGCCAAAGTGTTCTGTGAAGTATGGGAGCATTGCTGCTAGTACCCGTTCATCTACGGGGGTGGTAGCATGGCAATCAAGATAGATAGGGCGAGTAGACATAAATTAACTCAAAATTTGACTCAATTTTTTTAATACACTTAGAACCTGATACAGTTCACTTTTTCGTTTCAAAAGTGTAAATTCATCAGACAAGGCATACTTTGGTATATTTTGTTTAGTCAGTTTTACAAAAATGAAATGACTACCATTCGTTACCAGGGTAAGCGCATCTAATTTTGTAGCTCTTGATACAGATAAAAAGCTTAAAGCTCTATCTAAATATCAATTTTTCATTCAAAATAGGACGAATTTTTGTAAATGATTGAAAAAACATGGTTCCAATAGCTTTTTATGTTTTTTGACCATATAAAGACGAAAATGTCAATCCCACCCCTTGCCTCAGTGTAGTAATTTTGAACTTATTTGTGCTTTGGGTGAACCCCAAAACTACCGTGTCAATAGGGTTTGAGATGCGCTTACCCTGCATTCGTTACCAATCCAAAAGTAGGTTTGTCTTCACTAGGATTGTCCAGCATATAAACAAGTGCTTGGGGTACGGCTTCTAAAATAGAAAAGCTAGACCTTTTAGATTCAATTACTAATAACCAGAATTGTTCTTGAATAACTAAAATGTCAATTTTACCTCTAATAACTTCTCCTTCATCCTCCGCAGAAATTTCTATTGATTGCTCACCTCTCAGATAAAAAGGCTTATCATAAAATCCAGCTAAATTGAGTAAAAGAGATAAAACTACTAATTTCACCGTTTCTTCTGACAGAGGAGGGCGCTTTACTAAACGGAGAAAATGAAGTTTTACTCTGTCTAAATATTGCTTTTCTAAATCTGTAATTTCCGGTAAATTATCAAACCATTCTGTAAAAAATACCTCATCTTCGGCTAGCTGTAGACCAAATCTTTCTTTCAGATAAGCAAGCCCGATATTTTGTGCTTGGATGAATTGAACCATATTGGCTTCAACTGGCGAGAAGTCTAATTTCTTATTTCAATGATAACATTGACAGTTTCCAGATTAGTTTCACGAACCGAGTAACATTTTTGTATTAATTATCAACTTACTTTTTTAAAGAAAAATACTTCTTAGTTGATTTCTTGAGTACTTGAAAGTAAAGTGCAAATATTATTAATGATAATAATATGTAGATAATTGCATAATAAATATTGGTAGAAAGCAAGATTATGAATGGAATGAAAGTAGTTGCAATTGCAAAAAATATTAAAAAAGCAGCAAAAGTAGTTCGATAGCTTTCAATTAGTTTGGTTTCTTTTTCAAGATTAAAATTAAAAACTCTGGAATCATCTACTTCCTTTAGCTCTTTTCTAATTTCTTCCTCATAGCCCTGAAGATTATCTGCAAAAAAAATAATGAAAGATTGCTTAATTAGGTTCCAAAATCCAATGATTGCAACAATTAATAATAAACTTAGAAAACCCAGAAATAGAATTCCACTCCGATCAATCTTTGGATTTGCTAAAACGATTACATCTACAATTGGTTTCCAAAGAGCTATAGTTGCACCGATTACTCCCATTAACTTCAAATCTTCAAAGGCACTCTTGATATATTCTTCAGCTTTCTCATTTAATCGAACATACTCTTTATAGAGATACTCTAATCTTGAATTAGAATCCATACGAACATTCTAGACGACGTTGACTCAATTTTATAGATTCAAATGGTTGAGCGCAAGGTTATAGCAATAAAATACGCAGGGGCAACTATTTTTTCATATAGCTGCTAATTCCTGTAATTTGGTTAAAACTGCCTGGGCATGACCTTTTGCTTTCACATTAGGCCAAGCATAGGCAATAATTTTATTAGGTGAAATTAGGAAGGTTGAGCGAACAACACCCATATATTCTTTGCCCATAAACTTTTTTAAACGCCAAGCGCCGTAGGCTTCTGTCAAAAGATGTTCTGGGTCACTCAAAAGGGTGATTGATAAGTTATGTTTGCTGATAAATTTACAATGGGACTTACCCAAATCTGGACTCACGCCCAAGATTTTTGCTCCCAGTTCGCTGAAGTCTTGATACAACTCGGTGAAATCTTTCGCTTCGGTGGTACAACCGGGTGTGTCATCTTTGGGGTAGAAGTAGAGGACAACCCACTGAGTGCTGAGGTCGTCGAGAGTGACTGAATTACCATTTTGGTCAGGAGTGGAGAAATCTGCGGCTGGTTGTCCGGCTTTGGGAATGTTGCTCATGATGGGGGTGTGAGAGATTGCAATCGCTTTAGAATTGTACATATGTTGAGCGATCGCATCTCATTCATCAGTAGCGATCGCTTTAGAATTTTACCTAGATTGAGCGAGTAATCTGATTTACTCTTGTGATGAATTTCTCGGCAATGTTCAGATTGGTGTAAATAGGGCTGTGTTCTAAATTTGAAGCTATTGTATTCGCCACACTTTCATTGTAGAGTCCCGACTACCGCTAACTAGGGTTTGTCCGTCTGGGCTAAATACCAAAGAAACAGCATCTGAATGCCCAGTGAGAGTATAAATTTCTTCACCAGTGCTTAAATTCCAAAGTTTAATCTTTTCGTCACTACTACCAATACCAAAGTCTGCCCATCTGGACTTATTGCCACAGAATTGACAGCACCTAAATGCCCAGTAAGGGTAAAATTTTCTTCTTTATAATAAGGATTTAACCTACAGGTATTTTTGTTTATCTATTCTCACCCTTCAAAGTTCACATGACTAAAGATATGCAACGCGAATTTACCAACCGCGACGAGTTGGTAGCCTACCTCCGCGAACAATTCCCAGATGCAGCAGAACGCGATGACCACATCAGCGAAACTCTGGGAGGACGCAAAGCAGCACAAGAAGCGCTGCAAAAAATCGACCCAGTAGGCTACGCGCAAACACGTAATTTTTTCACAGGTGCGGTCACACGACTTTCGCCTTACATCCGCTATGGAGTTTTGAGTTTGCGAGAAATTCGAGATTATGTCCTTGAACAAGTACAGCACCAAAACGATGCTACGAAACTAATTAACGAGTTAGGCTGGCGCGACTACTGGCAACGATTGTATATAAAGTTAGGGGATGGAATCTGGAAAGACCAGGAAGAGTACAAAACTGGTTACACTGTGGGTGAATATACACCGGAATTGCCGCAAGATATCAGACAAGGAATCACAGGCAGAGTTTGCATCGACAGCTTTAGCCGTGACTTGAAAGAAACTGGCTATCTACATAACCACGCCCGGATGTGGCTAGCGGCTTACATTGTCCATTGGCGGCGTATTCGTTGGCAAGCAGGAGCCAAGTGGTTTCTCGAACACCTTTTAGATGGAGATCCTGCTAGCAATAATATGTCATGGCAGTGGGTTGCCAGCACCTTTAGTCATAAACCGTATTTTTTCAACCGTGAAAACTTAGAACGCTACACCAAAAGCGTTTATTGCCAGAAATGTCCGCTTTACGGTCATTGTGATTTTGAAGGTAGTTATGAAGAATTAGAACAGCGACTTTTTCCCAAAGGGGAATTTAGTAAACAAGCCAATAGCCAAAGTTGGCAGCGTGGGAAGAAGCGGCGCTAAGTACAAGTTTTACATAAAATCCTAGCGTTTTTAAATGTAGAGGGATGCATTGGCATTGTAGAGGGATACATTGGCATTGTAGAGGGATGCATTGGCATTGTAGAGGGACACATTGGCATTGCAGAGGGATGCATTGGCATTGTAAAGGGACGCATTGGCATTGCTATTGCTAAATTTAATTCGCTACGAATTAATGAAATGCTGTATTAAGATTTTTTGCCTTTTAACAGGAAACAAAACCAAAATCTAATGAGTAAACCAATTGTTTGGGTACATGGAGATTGCCTCAGTCCATACAACCCTGTACTGCAAAAATACTCCGATACCCCAGCTATCTGGGTTTGGGACGAGGCTTTGATAAAAGAATGGCAACTGAGTCTCAAACGCCTTGCTTTCATCTACGAATGCTTGCTAGAGTTACCCGTTATTATCCGTCGTGGTGATGTGGCACAAGAAATTTTAGCTTTTGCTCAAGAACATGATGCGAATTTAGTCGTCACAGCCGACAGTCCCAGTCCCCGGTTTGATGATATCTGCAATCAAATGGAGGGTTCTATTGCAGTGGAAGTCTTAGAGGTAGAACCATTTTTTGACTATGACGGCTATATTGACCTGAAGCGGTTCTCGCGCTATTGGAAAGTGGCTCAAAATTATGTTTTTGAATAGCCCAATTGTAAAATTGTAATGTCTGGCGATCGCTTCTTGTACTAGTCATAAGATTGTGTTCTAAATAATTTAGGTTCTTAGATTTCTTGCTCTGAATAGCTTGATGAACTACGGCTAACTATGTCAGTGTGAGTTCGACAAACCTCTCCCTGCCTTGAACTATCGTTCAAGTCTATCCCTCTCCGATTCGGAGGAGGGAGGGTTTTGCGTAGTAAAACCAGGAAGAGGTTTTTTATTAAGTTAATTAGGCAGTTACTACATGAGCTGTCGAACTCACGTCTTTGGGCGTGGATAGGTTAATTCAAAATATGAAGTATTAAATTTTATGACTACCTGATTGTGCTAAATTATTAAAGCTTGGAGTTGGGAAACTCCGGTTAAATTCCGGGACTGTGCCGCAGCTGTGATGGGATCACCCAAGTCAGAATGCCAACTCTCAAGATGTTCTCAGGATACACTCACCGTCTACTCCCTGCGTTGCACGGGGAAGGAGTTCCAAGTTTGCTTTCTGGATTTGCCACTTGTCCTGGCTTGTTTTATCCTACACCCGCCGCAGATGGTATATTATCTCGGATTAGAATACCGGGTGGAATTATTAGTAGTCAGCAGTGCCGTGCGATCGCAGATATAGCAGAACAGCACGGTGGCGGCTATGTGGATGTGACTAATCGAGCTAACCTGCAAGTCCGTGAAATCCGCACGGGGATAAATGCTGAGGTTCTGAAGTACCTACAGGATATGGGATTAGGTTCTCGCAATCCTGTTGTAGACCACATCCGCAATATTATGACCAGTCCAACTGCTGGTATCGACCCGCAGGAATTAATCGACACTCGCCCTTTTATCCAAGGTTGGGATGATTATATTGCTGCACATCCGGCGCTTTCGGGACTGTCGGCAAAATTTAGCGTTTGCTTTGATGGTGGTGGGATAATTCGGGTGGGCGATCGCTTGAATGATATCGCGTTTGTCGCTGTCTTAGTTGACGATAATGTTTACTTTCGCCTTTATCTCAGTGTAGGCGCAAAGGGTCAACCGCCTAGCGATATGGGAATTTTGTTACCACCAAAGCAATGTTTGCCCGTCTTGGCAGCTTTGGCAGAGGTCTATCTAGTTCATAGCAATACTACGAGTAAGCGTCGGTTACGTCTTTTAGAGTTATTGAATACTTTGGGTTGTGAAAACTATCTCCAGGAAGTTGAGCAGCGTCTACCTTTTTCTGTTTTGTGCAATCAAATAAGAGAAGACCTAACCCCTCAACCCCCTTCCCTAATAAGAAAGGGGAAGGAATTCTCCCCTCTCCTTGCAAAAGAGAGGTTGGGGGAGCGGTCAGATGCTAAATATCAGCACATTGGCATCCACCCCCAACGTCAGCAAGGCTTATTTTACATTGGTGTCGTCTTGCCCCTTGGGCGATTGGAGAGTAGACAGATGCGGGGTTTGGCAGATTTAGCAACAAAATACGGTAGTGGCACTCTCAGGCTAACCCCCTGGCAAAACTTGCTCCTCACAGATATTCCTCAGCAATGGGTTGGCGATGTCCAGCGAGAAATTGCTTTCTTAGGATTAGATTCTTCAGCAACCAACATCAAGGGTGCATTAGTTGCCTGTTCTGGCAAAAAGGGTTGCGCCGCTTCTGCCACGGACACCAAGGATCATGCCTTGGCATTCGCAAAGTATCTTGAAACTCGCGTCACTCTGGATTGTCCAGTTAATATCCACTTCAGCGGCTGCGAAAAATCTTGCGCCCAGCATAGCAAGAGTGATATTACTCTGCTCGGTGTCAGCATTCAGGCTGACAATGGAACTGTGGAGGGCTATCACGTTTATGTTGGTGACAGCAAGCAGAAATTCGGACGTGAAATATATCAATATGTGACTTTTGCTGAACTACCTGCATTAATAGAGCGGATGCTATATGTATATAAAATTCAACGCTTAAATTCTGATGAGTCCTTTGGGAAATTTGCTAATCGATATGCGATCGCCCAATTACAGCAGTTATTTAATAATATTCCTAATAGAACTTACACTAGAACTCTCTGAAACTTTTGTTCCTACCCTGCGGAAAGCCGCTGCTGCATCTATGTGTCCTACCCTGCGGTCAGCCACTTCTCTAGGAGACGCTCCGCGTAGCTTGCTTCTCCGTAGGAGTATGTGTCTACGCGTCCTTTGCGGTAGCCTGCGGCAAGCCGCTTTGCGTCTACGTTTTTTGATGATTTTGCCTAAGTCCAGCCTAAATCATTCGTGAACAATAAAATTCCCGACTTTTTAGAGAAGTCAGGAATCTTAGCCTTTCGATTTTCATCGGTCAATCCCAAATCTAAAATCCCAAATTGAATGCCCGACTACATCCGAGATGCCAACGAAATTTACCGTAATTCCTTTGCAATCATCCGGTCAGAAGCAAACCTAGATGTGCTGCCATCAGATGTAGCAAAAGTTGCTGTGCGTCTCATTCATGCCTGTGGGATGACGGATATTGTCACTGACTTAGGATATTCATCAACAGCAGTACAATCCGCAAGGGCAGCACTAGCAGCAGGAGCGCCAATTCTGTGCGATTGCCGGATGGTTGCCGAAGGCGTCACCAGGCGGCGGTTGTCTGCAAATAATCAAGTTATCTGTACTCTCAATAATCCAGAAGTGCCAAAAATTGCCCAGCGTATGGGTACTACAAGGTCGGCGGCAGCTTTAGAATTATGGCGATCGCACCTAGAGGGCGCAGTAATCGCAATTGGCAATGCGCCCACAGCACTGTTCCGACTGTTAGAAATGCTCGATGAAGTAGCTCACAAACCTGCTATTATCTTAGGCTTTCCAGTGGGGTTTGTTGGTGCAGCGGAATCGAAAGCCGCACTGGCAGCAGACAGCAGAAATGTACCATTTTTGACCTTACATGGTCGGCGCGGTGGAAGTGCGATCGCGGCAGCAGCAGTTAACGCCTTGGCAACGGAGAAAGAATAAATATGAAAACCAAAGGTCGTCTCTATGGAATTGGTGTCGGCCCAGGCGATCCAGAACTATTGACCCTGAAAGCGCTGCGGCTATTACGTGCGGCTCCCGTGGTTGCCTATCAATCAGCAAAAGGTAAAGAGAGTATTGCTAGAGCGATCGTGGCGCAGTATCTTCCTGGCAATCAAATCGAGGTGCTATTTCACCTCCCTCGCGCTTTGGAGCCAGAAAAGGCAAAGTCTATTTATGATCAAGAAATTCAACCAATCGCCGACCATTTAGCAGATGGTCGAGATGTCGTGGTGCTGTGCGAAGGTGATCCATTTTTCTATGGCTCGTTCATGTACCTGTTCACGCGGTTATCTGACCAATACCAAACAGAAGTTGTCCCTGGAGTTTCCTCACTGATGGCTTGTCCGGTAGCCTTGGGTGTACCTTTCACCTACTACACCGATATTCTCACCGTCCTACCCGCCCCACTGCCAGCAGAAGAACTGACTACACATCTGCTGATGACCGACGCCGCCGCAATTATGAAGCTGGGTCGTCACTTTACCAAAGTGCGGGATATTTTGCATAAATTAGGGCTAGCATCACGGGCAAGATATATTGAGCGGGCATCAATGTCACAGCAACGCATTTTACCCATAGATGAAGTTGATCCAGCCGAAGTACCCTATTTCTCGATGATTGTGATTCCCACTAAGAATCGACTATAGTCCTTTGATCAATAGTCAGCCTTGACTAATAGAATAACCTCCTGGCAGATTAAACCAGGAGAGTTGAAAAAAATTGATTCGATTCATCTTTACAAGCGTTGTAGCAAGTTCAAACCGTGCGTATCAGTACCACAGGTATTGAAAAGAAAGTATTCATCAGCCAACTTTTGCACTTGTGCTGATTCCAATATGCTGGGTTGCCAGGGGTTAGGGTTATTGTAGGCGTAGAAAGTTTCCACACCATCGATACCCTTTTGGGCGGCAGCTGGAATTAAGTCGAAATGCGATCGCTTGTAACGAGCTGGATGAGCCAGAACTGCCAATCCCCCAGCTTCATGAATAGCAGCAATCACGTTATTTGCCTGATATTCTTGGCCTGTAGTCGCCCTTCTTTGCAGATAGGGTTTGATACTAGGGTGTTCTGGTGCAAAAGCGTAAGCTAAAATATGAACTTCTATATCCAAAAGGTTGGCATTGATTTCCACGCCACTCCACACGTAAGGAGTGCTTGCACCAGGATTATTCCACTTCCAGTCTTCTAACCAAGCAAGGGCAGCTTGATAGCCGATAATACCATGATGGTCGGTAATCGCTAACCCTTTTAGCCCAATAGCGATCGCCTGCTCCATCAATCTACTCGGCTGCAACCTCCCATCCGAGTAGAGAGTGTGCATATGAAAGTTGAATAACCTCGGACAGCTATGTGCATCAATATTCTGGAATACTTGCTTCAAAAGTTCTGCCGAAGCAGTAGTCTGGGCCAAATTTACAGCCATAACTCCCTCTGAATAAAAATATATACTTTTAACACACTAAAACCCCACACCTACAGATGAGAAAGACCCAGACCCAGCACTAAAAATTAGTGTTGACGGCTACTTTCTCAGCTTTTTCAGCAAATTTTTCAATATGTTAAGACTACGTTAGCAAATCTTAACCTCAGTATTTATATGTGTTTTATACGACTTTATATTCAAGTAGTAATAAATAATGCATCCAAAATTTCATAAATACGCCTATAGCATCTGTGGTAAATGACTTAGAGACTAAAGGTTTAGTCAAGTAATTATCTCTAATCAGCCGTAAATACTACTCTATTTTGTGTGTAAAAATTATCAATTACCTCAGTAATTACAGCTTTTATCTACTCATAAGTAAAAATATTCTGTGATTGAAAATAGATAATTATCTACAATAGCTCGAAGAAAACTGGCGATCGCTTGTGAATCACTATACTCCTCGCGCAATTCCAAAAGAATCTCCCTTCAAGGTGACTCCAAGGGGTTCTACCACTACCTCGCGGGTGAGGGACGCTTCAACCCTTCCGGCAATCACAGCCGTAAGCTTATGTTCTCTTGCGAGGATAACAATTTTCTCTGCATCCTGCTGTGACTCTGTATAGAATGCAAATCCTGCTCCGTAATTAAACACGGAAAGCATCGTCGCTGCCCCGCCTTCAAGATGACCTTCGACAAACGTAAATATCTCCGGCACTGGGAGCATCGTTTCGATGACGTACCGGAGCGGCTTCACCGATCGCATCAGCTTCTGCCATCCATGACCAGTGATGTTCTCCATCGTGGTGGGACGAATTCCCTCGCCAAGTACCGCCTGCACAAGCGGCGTGTAGAGATATGACGCGGTATTCATCGCTTCCCAGAACTCCTGCCCACTTGGAAGTTTTGTTCTGTAGCCATCAGGGAGAGACTCGGCGAGCTTTCGCATTGGGGTAAAGCCGTTCTCATGGGGCCCCGAACTCTCGACGAGAACAATGGTATTTCCGGCATCCAGACGCGAGCTATCAATGGGAGCAACACCAGGCGGCATAACCCCAAAAACCGAGCCGCCGATGTCAAGCCGGCCTGGAATCATCTTAGTTTTTAGTTGAGGAGTTTCCCCGGAGAGGTACACACACCCGACTCGTTTGCACCCCTCAACTACTCCATCCAGAAACCCATCAAGGAAGGCGGGAGTAAAAATCGTTTCAGGAGTACTTGACGGCAGATATAAACCGAGAAGTATAGTCTGCATACCTGAGGTTGCGGCATCATTCGTAAGACACGAGATGATCTTGATACCAATGTTCCACCAGAATCGTCGAAGCTCTTCTTCACTGAGGTCGTCAGGCCGCGTATCGTCTGCGGTGCCCAGTCCTTCGGGGACAAGTGTCATAGAAAGTTCTCTAGCCCCCGTCTCCAGAAACGGAGCGAGGTTGAAGCTGAAAGCGTTAGCGCTTGCTCCCAGACCAGACGCAGGCACGATGCCATAAGCGCTTGCAAAGCCAAGTGTGCGTTTTGCGGCATCGATGAAGCGTCGTTTTGCGGCATCGAGAGTATTGTAATCGACTTGATCGAGAGCTTGAGCCATCAGGTTGGGTTTTAAGTTAAAAGTGAGAAGTGAGAAGTTAAGAGTTAGGAAAACTCATAACTCCTGTACAGACGTGATTAATCGCGTCTCTACTCATAACTCCTCACTTTAAAATACCTCATCTTCAATACCACGCCACCATTCCCCCAAATTCATCAAGTCTTGGTAAATATCTTCTAATTCTTTGGTGTAGACATCATTTGTAAGAGTGGCTCGACGCTCTTGCAATTTCTTGAGGCGTAGTTGTACCAATAGCCAAGGTTTAGTGATGCTATTAGTTACTTCGATATATTGCGCTAGTTCTTTACTATCCATATGTTTATATTTTGATTTTAATCTCACTCATGACAATGGGGATTAGGGACTGGAGATAAAGGATAAATTTTCTGCTTCCCCTTCCCCTGCTCTCCCATCCCGCTAACGAGCAACCAAAAGCAGCCACAATACTAGTACTTTGTCAAGCTAGTTTTCAGGGTTTGTAATAAGGACTTTAGTGCTTAGAAAATAAGGACTAAAGTCCTTACTCCGAAGTTGTTTACCCATCAATCTAAACTTAACAGACTACTAGTCGTGACTGCTGACAAGATTGGTAAATTAACTGCTTGTTTCTACTTTACACATCTGCCACAAGCCACGCAGACGCAAAGCAGCTTGCCAAAAGGCATCACAGCCAGTTCAAAATTGGCCATTTATTAAGCTTTAGCCAAATTTTCAGCAACAAAATCCCAGTTCACCAACTGTTCTAGGAAGTTCTTGATGAACGCCGGACGTGCATTTCTGTAGTCAATGTAATAAGCATGTTCCCAAACATCCAAGGTTAGGAGTGCCTTCTGTCCATGAGCTAGGGGATTTTCTGCATTTGGTGTTTTAATCACCTTCAGCGTACCACCATCATCAATCAACCAAGACCATCCACTGCCGAATTGAGTTGTAGCTGCATTAGAAAATTCTTCCTTGAATTTGTCGAAGCTACCGAAGTCCTTATCAATCTTGGCTGCAACTTCACCAGTGGGTGCGCCGCCACCTGCGGGTTTCAAAGAATTCCAGAAGAAGGTGTGGTTCCAAACTTGAGCAGCGTTGTTAAAGATTCCCGCCTTAGAGGAGTCTTTAAAGGAAATTTTGATCACTTCTTCCAGAGACTTATCAGCAAGTTCAGTACCTTCAGTGAGCTTGTTGAGGTTGTCTACATAAGCTTTGTGATGCTTGCCATAGTGATACTCGAAAGTCTCAGCTTTCATGCCATAAGGCTCTAGAGCATTCTTGTCAAAGGGTAGTGGTTCTTGTACAAATGCCATTGTGTGAAATCCTCTCTTTATCGGTTTCCAGTTGAAAGCTATTGCAGAAGCTTAGAAAATTAGCAGCTTTTGTTTTTGAGAGTTTTATGTCTTTCATTCTGGAACATAAAACTTAGCATCGTCATTCTACTACCAAAATGAAACGAAAAACAAAGTCTTTCTCTAATAAGTAAAATAAGTTAAATCGCTCGTATACAATTACTATAAATAAAAATGGCTAATAGTTTATATCTAAAGACATATATTACAATCTGATTTGAAACACATCAATCGCAAAGCTTATATTTTGGAATTCTCTTAGTAAGTGGCAGACTTCTTAGTTCAGAAATAATTCAGGAGTGCTATGACAATTGGTATTAAGTAATCAAAAGCAGCAATTAAAGCTTTTAAACTTCTACCTTTAGTAAGATTAATTGCTATTTAAATAATCAGTCTAAGGCTGGATGAATTAATTTTAAAAGAAGTTATTATTTAATTGGCTAAATTTTATTTAACTGGAGTTTAGACTAGTTCTCGGTGCGAAACTCTTTTTGGTTTAAAGTTGACTTTCATTAAGCTGAGATAGTTGAGAACAAACAACAGTTTTTTTGGGAATGACTGCTAAGTTTCGACTTCGCTATGTCAATACCGTGATAGTGCATTTGTTCTATTTTGCGTTTTGCACCGGAAACTAGTTTAAACTCCAGTTTTGAGAAAATCGCCAAAATTCGCCAAGAGTATGAAAACTAAAGTGACTGGGAGCATCTCACTTTTGCAAAAATATCAGGTAGTAAGTTGACCATTGAGATAAGCAGAGCGAAGTTGTAGCATCCGAGGTACGTTTTCTAATTT
>NZ_JBALGC010000022.1:0-22090 GCF_036916575.1 Nostoc sp. | reverse complement strand
GTTATCAATCGGTTCACTTCAGACAAGCCAGTTTACAATCGGAACATCTGCAACCACAAGCAATCAACGATTTATCTATAATAATATTACAGGTGGACTGTACTTTGATCTTGATGGTAGTGCGGGTGGATTTACTCAAGTAAAATTTGCACAACTATTGAGTGGAGTGTCATTAACCAAAAACAATTTTGTGGTTGTTTAATCTTAATTAGCGTGCCATTACTAAGTGGCACGGATTGCAAGGTGCTTTTGTAAGCACCTTGCATTTGATTGTTCAATGCAACGTCGTGTTAACAAAGAGTAGATATTGGATATTGGGTTTGGTTCCTCAAATTTCGGCATGAATACGGATGGGGAAGCAGGTGTTCTTGGGCTAAGTTGGCTCATGTCTGCGTTCTCCTTCTAGCAAGTTGTAGCGATTCTTGCTATTTGTACAGTGCAGAAGACTTAGATTGTCCTAAATAGCTAGATAAGTGCTATTTGCAAGCTAGTCAACAGGATGAATCTTCCAAGAAAAATTACTGATCCTCAAGAGTGACATCAAGTATGCCGAAAAAGTTAACTTTCCCTAGTTTCTTTGTACCATAAAATAGCGCAGATAGCAGGTTGAAAACTTCAGATACTGAAAAAATCGATTTAGGTAAGTAAAAGTTATGGCAAATATCATTGGAACCAACGGTAATGATACCCTACTGGGTAGTAACGGTGCAGACACAATTAATGGCAAAGCAGGTAACGATAACATTACTGCTAACACGGGCAACGACACTTTGACTGGTGGAGGTGGCAAGGATCTATTTGTTTACAACTTCGGCGATGGCACTGATACTATTACTGATTTCGGTGGGGTAGGTAAAGGAATAAACCCGACAACAGCAGTCATTGCGGAAGTGGATACCATCAAATTTGAAGGCTTCACTGCCCGAAATCTGTTGCTCACCCAGAACGCCAGCAATTTGGTAATCAGCTTTGATGGGGTAGATGGTACACAAGTTATTCTACAAAATTTCAAATTAGAAAACTTGGAGAACCTGAAAGCTTCTGGAGCAAGACCAGCTCTTGGTAATATCCTGTTTGATGGGCAAACTAACATCACCGACAATTTTGATGTCCTCGATGCCGACTCTACTGAAACTAACCTAAGCATCAAGAACATGGTAACTTTTCTTAATGACCTCTCTAATAATATTACGGGTTTAGATAACTCAGATGATGTTGTCAATGGTCAGGGAGGTAATGATAAAATCGACGGCTTGAGTGGCAACGACTTGCTGCGGGGTGGTGCTGGCAATGATACTCTCATTGGTGGTGTAGGGAATGATACTCTCATTGGTGGTGCGGGGAATAACACTTTCACGGGTGGTGCTGGTGACGATTACTTGAGGGCTGACTTTTTAACAGGTGATAACCTACTGGATGGTGGTGATGAGAATGATTCTCTCTTTGCTTCTGGAGACTACTACCTCGGTAGTATTGCTTCAGGCAATAACACCCTTAACGGTGCTGCTGGTAACGATACCTTGAGTGCTGACATTTCAACAGGTAATAATCTACTAGATGGTGGGGATGGCAATGATTCTCTCTCTACCGAGGGTAACTACTACAACCGAAAAGTCTATCTGGTCTCAGGGAATAACACCCTTAAGGGTGGCGCTGGTGACGATTTCTTGAGTGCTGACATTTCAACAGGCAATAACTTACTGGATGGTGGCACTGGTGTCGATTTCTTAAGTGCCAGAGATTCAACAGGCGATAACCTACTAGATGGTGGGGATGGCAATGATGCGCTCATCCTCGCTAGCTCATACATTGGTGGGGTATCTGGTGATAACACCCTCAAAGGTGGCGCTGGTGAAGATGACTTGGAAGTTGCAAATTTAACAGGCAATAATCTACTAGATGGTGGTGATGGCAATGACATTTTCATTTTAAATGAATTATCTACTGTCCCTTCCTCCTTAGTAACTCAAACGGTAGATGGAGGAATAGGTAACGACGATGTTTTGTACATCAATTTCTACTCTGGCAATCCTACTGTGGCAATCACATCTACTTTCAATGCCACTACTAACCAAAGCTCGATTACGGTGGGCACAAATCGGGTTAATTACAAGAATATCGAAAGATTAGGTATCAGAGGTACACTCTATGATGACAATATTGTAGGGAGCAATGGTAACGATACGCTCTACGGGGGCAGTAATGGCAATGATACGATTATTGGCGGTGGAGGTAATGATTACTTGGATCTTGACGCTTCAACAGGTAAAAACCTGCTCTCTGGAGGCGATGGCAATGATACTCTCTTTGCCGATGGCTCCTTGAGATACTACCGTGGAGATATAATCTCTGCCGATGCAATCTCTGGCAATAACACCCTTAACGGTGGCACTGGTAACGATACCTTAAATGTTAACTTTTCAACAGGTAATAACCTGCTCTCTGGAGGCGATGGCAATGATTCTCTCTTTGCTTCTGCCTACTTCGACAACGAATACAAAGTCTATGCCGCTTCTGGTAATAACACCCTCAACGGTGGTGCTGGTAATGATACCTTGAGTGCTAGCGATTCAACAGGTGATAACCTACTCTCTGGAGACGATGGCAATGATATCCTCACAGGTGGCAACGGTAATGATACCCTTTATGGAGGAAATGGTATTGATACTTTTGCTTTCAATAGTTACAACAAAGGTGTTGATCGTCTTTATGACTTCAACCCCACTAATGAAGTAATTCAGATATTGGCTACTGGTTTTGGTGGCGGGTTATCAACACCTTCACTTTCAACTAGCCAGTTTACACTCGGTACATCTGCAACAGCGATCGCTCAACGATTTATCTATGATAATATTACAGGTGCATTGTATTTTGATCTTGATGGCAGTGCGTCTGGATTTACTCAGGTAAAAATTGCACAACTATTGAGTGGTGTGTCACTAACCAAAAACAATTTTGTAGTTGTTTAATCGAAATTATCGCTTTGCCATTATTAAATGGGACGAATTATGAGGTGCTATTTTAAGTACCTCACAACTCGATTGTTCAATACAATTAGTTTGGCGTTGCAGAATAGAAATATGAATTAGGGCGTAGGCGTAGCCCGTCGTAGACATCGCTATGCAATGTCCAAGGTGTGCATCAACTCACACTCATAAGAGAGGAATAGTGGGACTTAGACAAAAAACACTCAAAAAATCGCCTCAAATTTATATACAGAAAGACTTTGACATCGTTAGGCTTAGTTGATTGATATATCTGGGTTTGGGCTATTTTTGAGCATTTGGTGTATTTCCCTTACCCTGCAAGGGTTTGAGGCTTGTTTATCCCGAAAAAATGTTTAAGTCCCGATAGCCGCCCGCCAACTTGGGGCATTGGGAACTGTTCCCAATGCCCGATTCTCCATTTCCCATGCCCAAATACTCCATCCCAAGAGTAGGTGGAGTATTTCATTTCTTTAGGCAAGTATTGCGAGGTGCTCTTGTAAGCATCTCGCATTTATGCAACGCCCAATTAGCTAAAGTTGATTTCGTGCTTTGAGTTGCAGATATCGCTCAACCACCCGATCAGCAATTTGATTTGCTGGTGCATCTAGTACTAATACACCTTTTTGTTTCAACTGAGCAAATGCTACTTGTCGTTGCATTAATAAATCTAGTGCCACTGCACGGGCATAAGTATCTGTAACATCATCTGTAAAGGTGTGTGCCAGATGATCAACTTGCGGATCTCGTAAAGTAACACAAAATGGCAGATAGCGGGGTGTTAGGTTGGAGAGTGCGGCGAGGAGTTCTGTAGAAGCGGTGACATCAACTAAGTCGGTAATTACGACTACCAGCGCCCTGCGAGTTTGTCGCTGCAAAACATTTGTCACCGCCCCCAAATAATCAGATTCAAATAACAGTGGTTGAATTGGAGTTAGGCGATCAATTAGCTGATTCAAATAATGTTGACCGCGTTCTGGGGGAATCCACGTATGCATCTGGCGGTCAAATACACCAACACCGACGCGATCGCCTCGATGTAAACCCGCCAATGCTAAGGATAAAGTTGCATTCAAACCCCAGTCGAATCGCTGCAAATTCTGCACTTTTGCTGTCATCAACCGCCCGCGATCAAGCAATATCAGTAAAGTTTGTTCCTGTTCTGGTTCCAGAACCCTCACCAGTGGCGTTGCATTCCCATAGGCCCCAACCCGACGGGCGGTAGCTTTCCAATCAATAAACCGCAAATCGTCACCAGTGCGATAGTTCCGCAGTTCGGCAAACTCTGTACCAATACCAGTTTGGCGAGATTGGCGGATTGATCCTGATGATTGCAGTGTCAGACGAATTGTGAGCGATCGCAACCCCACTAAATCAGGATAAACTTTCACTGGCAGACTTTGGGGAATTTGCCAATCATCCCAAGCTAATCCCCAAAGTCCCAACTGTCGGACTTGAATATTTCCCCAAGGAAACTCTCCCCGCTGTGTCGGGTTGACGGTATACGTCAATTCTTGGGTGCTGTTACTTTTAACAATAGCCCGGAGTGCAGGTGCAGATACGCCAAACCCTGTTGGGTAGTAATCGCAGATTTCAATTAAGGCGTTGGCATTTGGCGATGTTACTTTTAGGATCACCGGATTATCCCGCCCAATCGATAATCGCGACGGTAATTCGCGGGTAATTTGCACGCGAGAACGCCGCACCCGTAAACCATCTATAACCATCAATCCGAGAACAATCCCATCAAATAGCAAAGTGATGGCGATAGTTGCTCTAATGCCGATAAATAAAGATAAGATCAGGGCGATCGCTATACCCAAAACCAACAATAAATAAACTCGTCTGGAAGGAAGCATTTTTTAGAGTGAGAAGTTAGGAGAATGACGATTAGCTTAACCTACGTCATCATGGGTAAAGCAGTTAAAGAGGAAGTCTAAGGCAATGTCGGTAGCTGTCAAATTACGGTTTTGCATGGCATTTTGGAATTAAAAAGCTTAATAGCAATCCTAAATCATTCGTGAGAAACAAGATCCCCGACATCTTTGACATATCGGGGATCTATCTGGCCGTAGGCATCGCGCAGGAGTTCAGAGCATCCACGAAGGGCGATGTCTAACGACAAGCCAAAGAAGCGTCTACGCACAATAGAAATGTCACAGTCACCTCGTAATTAACTGACTACTGAATTCTTCTTCAACACAGTTACATCGCAATAAGTTGTGCTGTTGTCAATAGTTAAGGATAAATTATAGTAAAATTATTGAAAATAATTAGTATTAATTTAATGCTATCTACCAGTCGCCAACTATGAGCATTAGCCCCACTATAATATCAGAGTGGCAAGAATTGTGGGCAGAAACTGCCAAAAATAGCCAGCAAAACTCATTAGAGCCATTTGAATCATATTGTCAAGTACCTAGACAATTTGGCAAAGGATATGTGCGAAATATCGAAGTGTACCCCCAACTGTAGTTTGCGATTGAGGACTACGAATATTATGCCCCAAGCGACGGGGCGGCTTTTCTCCTTGCCTACGAGGTTGTACTGGTTTACCGTCGCTTTCAATAAAGATGCAAATTATTCCTATCTATAGCTGACAATTAGCCGTTTAGATTGACCATTTACCTGACCTACCCCAAGACTCGCCATGACCATCACCGTTTCAGAGCAAGCATACAATGAACTGTTTCAAGAAGCTAAAGAAACCACCACTTACCTAACTGCAAAGGATCAATCCAATGAGTGGGATTCGATCTATAAATATCCGCCGACTTTGGGGCAAGGATTGATTCGGAGAATCCGGTTGCGTGAAGGAATATGGTTGTGGATCAAGGACTATCAACTGCACGATGATTTTGTGATTAAGTGTTGCGATGATTTTCAAGGGCTGGGATTTAGCTTCTTTTTGCAAGGGGAATACATCTATGATGACGTGCCGCATGAAGCTAGGCAGTATCTTGTTTGCGGTAGTGGAAACGAAGCCGCAGCCGTTCGTAAGGAATTTGCCAAGCAACGATTTTTGCGAATTGATGTAGGACTGCAACCAGGGGTGCTGCGATCGTTTATGGGCAATGACTCAGGCGAACTCCCTCCCGAATTGCAACATCTGGTTCATTCCCCTGAGCAACCCTCTAACTGGCATTTGGGTACGACAACCCCTGTTATGCAAAGCATTGCACGGCAAATTTTGCACTGTCCTTACCAGGGCATTTCCAAACGCATTGATCTGGAGAGCAAAGTATTGCAATTACTGGTGTTGCTAGTAGAACAAGAGATAGAACTTCACACTGAGCGCCGTACTATCCCTCCACTCAAGTCCGGAACGCTGGAGCGAATTTATTATGCCAGGGAAATTCTACTCCGACATCTAAATTGTCCACCGTCTCTGTCTGGGTTGGCACAACAGGTGAAGTTGAATGAATATACGCTCAAGCAAGGCTTTCATCAGGTATTTGGCACTACTGTATTTGGTTATTTACATGAATATCGCCTGGAACAGGCACGACAATTGCTCGAAGCCCAGGACATGAAAACATCGGAAGTTGCCCAAGCCGTGGGCTTTGCCAATCGGGGCTATTTTGCAGCCCTATTCAGGCAGAAATTTGGACTCAACCCGAAGGAATACCGGAAGCAGCGAACAAACGACTGCTAGTGATCAAAAAAAACTCCGTCTGGTGATCAAATGCGCTTCAACTTTGCTCCACAAGTCGGTAAGCTTCTTAAAATAACGTGAGTTTGATGAGTCATATATAGCGGTTCTCGTTTACATGAAGTACATTTTCCAACCTTATCCCCAATCCCTATCCTTACCAAGGAAAGGGGTTGGAGGTGAGGTGACAACTGTGTTGCACCGAAGTCAGAACCGCTATAGTCTCCCTCTAAATTAGCTGTAGAAAAAGACCTCTAAGAGATTTTACTACGTAAAACCGTCCCTCTCGCCCGTCGGAGAGAGACAAACTTGAACTTGAATTCAAGGCAACGAGAGGTTTATGCGAACTCACGTTAAAAGAGAGTCCGGGATTAGCACCCACAAGGAAGGTTCTCCCGCCGCTTTCAATGCAAGGTATGTCTTGGGAGCAAAGTTTTGTGAAATGGTATGTAGGGAGTTGTTATGAAGTGTTGGCATTTGTTTAGTAGTGTTCATCTCTGGTTAGCAATATTTTTATGGGCATGCGGTAATGCTTTTGCCATTGGACCGAGAGGAGCACAAAATCGGGAAAATTTAACGACAAATCTGGCTCAAAGGGTAGTTCCTCCAGCCGATGTCTACAGCGGGCTGCGCCTACGCCAACCTCTGAAAAAATGGGTAAATCAGAATAAAGTTCGCCTTGACAAAGCGCGATCGCTTGAGCAAACCGAAAGCAAGATTCGACAACTCAGCGAGATAGAATTTCCGAACACCAGCGCCCAAATGCTTGTACAGTCGCCAGCACAACAAACTCTCCCCGTGCCAACAATTGTCCAAGTGACATCCGTCAAAGCTAATCCTACTAATAAAGGTGTAGAGGTAATTTTACAGACCTCGAAAGGTCAACAATTGCAATTAGTAAACCGCAGTGCTGGCAATAACTTTATCGCTGATATTCCAAATGCTCAACTGCGCTTACCGTCAGGCGATGCATTCACATTCCGATCCCAAAAACCGATTGCAGGTCTTCGTGAGATAACGCTAGCGAATTTTGATGCCAATACAATCCGGGTAACAGTGACAGGGGAAGCAGGAGTACCAATTGTCGAATTATTTGACAGTCCAGACGAAGGTCTAATCTTCTCTGTTGCCAGTACTGCACCATCAGCACAACAGGGGCAACCCCAAACACAGCAGCCCCAAAACCAAACACAACCAAGTCAACCATCTGCATCAGGTGATCAGCCAATTGAGTTGGTGGTCACAGGTGAGCAAGATGGGTATCGCGCGACAGATGCTTCAACTGCCACCAAAACCGATACCCCCCTGCGCGACATTCCCCTATCGATTCAGGTGGTGCCCCGCCAAGTGCTAGAAGACCAGCAGACCAGAACCCTCACAGAAGCCCTAAGAAATGTCCCCGGTGTAGCCCAGGGAGGAGGATCAACCCGTGGAACCTATGAGGTACCTTTGATCCGAGGCTTTTTTGGTGGCTTTGATATCAAAAGAAACGGATTGAGAGACGCAAGTAATCTGTATGCGGCTTTTGATAGGGCTGGTATCGACCGGGTTGAAGTGCTCAAAGGACCTGCCTCTGTTCTCTACGGTGAGGGTTCATTGGGAGGGGTGATTAATTATATCACCAAACAACCCTTGAACGAACCTTACCACGCACTAGAAGCCTCTGTTGGTAGCTTCAATTTCTATCGTGGTGCTGTTGACCTGACAGGTCCCCTCAATCCCAGCAAAACGGTGTTGTATCGTCTCAACCTCGCGGCTCAAACGACCGAAAGTTTCCTAGATTTCTATAATCAACAGAGATACTTTGTAGCACCTGTTGTTTCCTGGCAACTGGGCGATCGCACCAAAATTACTTTTTCTAGCGAGTATCAGGTGCGACCTCAAAAGAATGGTGCTATGGGTATTCCTGCTGAAGGAAGTGTCCTACCCAATCCGAATGGCAAAATTCCCCGCAATCGTAATACAAACGAGCCAAATAGTACGAGCGATACAAGTATCCTTCGCCTTGGCTACGATCTCGAACATCGCTTTAGCTCTAACTGGCAGCTCCGTAGCGCCTTTGAATATTCGTCGTTTCAAAGGTATAAAAATTATCTCTTTAACCGCACTTTAGCTGAGGATGAGCGTACCTTAGGTAGACAATTCACCACAGGTGTGAATGATGAAAGAAATTATGGTATTGAGACGTATGTGGTGGGTAAGTTTGCTACAGGCAGCATTAGGCATCAACTTGTCACAGGTTTTAATTTCACCAAGCATACTGATGATACGACCAGTAATTTCAGCCAAGGTGCTACACTTGACCTGTTTAACCCGGTATACGGTAGGCAACCAGGTCCCATTACCAGTAGGTATTACTATTTTGCCTTCACAGATTCATTCGGTGTTTATGTTCAAGATCAGGTCACATTAGCTTCTAATCTGAAGTTGCAATTAGGTTTGGAGTTTGATACCTATAAGCAGACCTCAGGGAATCGGATTGACAATACCAAAGAAAATGACTATAGCGATGCTTTTAGTCCGCGTGTCGGGATTGTCTATCAACCAATTGAGGCAATTTCGCTATATGCTAACTATAGTCGTTCCTTTAGCCCAAATACTGGAAGAGCTTTTGACGGGAGTGTATTTGAACCCCTACGCGGCACCTCCTATGAAGTGGGCATCAAAGGAGATATTAGCAATCGACTGTCCGCGACCCTTGCCTTTTACGACCTGACACTCTCCAATGTCCCGACCACTGATCCAGTCAATCCTGACTTCTCCATCCTAACCGGAGAACAACGTAGTAAGGGGGTTGAATTTAGCGTTGGTGGTGAAATTTTACCAGGGTGGAACATCATTGCAGGCTACGCTTACACAGAAGCAGAAGTGAGCAATGACACTAATTCTAGTTTGGTAGGCAACTTGCTGGATAATGTTCCCAAACACAGCTTTAACTTATGGACCTCGTACGAAATTCAAAGCGGTGACTTCAAAGGCTTGGGTTTGGGTATAGGTTTATTTTACGTTGGACAACGCCAAGGAGACTTAGATAATACCTTCACTTTGCCTAGTTATTTTTTGACCGAAGCGGCTATCTTCTATAAGCAAGACAGATTTAAGGCAGCGCTTAATTTCAAGAATTTGTTTGACGTTGACTATTTTGAATCTGCTGAGAACAGGGTAAATGTTTTTTATGGCGATCCGTTCACGATACAAGCAACGATTTCATGGGAGTTTTAGAGAGGTGAGGGGAATAGAGGGCGATCATCGACTGAACAACTTGCCCCAATACAGTTTTAATTTGTGGACAACATTTAAAAATTCGTAATTCGTAATTATGATGAAATTCAACCCAGAAGTTTGAAAGGATTAGGCAAGGCTTGGGGCTAAAAGCTCATCGCGCTTCGAGCCTTGAGAGTAAATCAGCCACACTAGTAAAATCTAACAGTGCAACACCCAAGATTTTCTAATTGTTCTAAACAGAGAGTTTCAACCCGTTGACGTACTTGTTGAGGTAATTCTTTTAAGAGTCGAGTCAGTAGACAAAGAATGAGCGATCGCGCTTCTGCTTCTCCTCCCTTTTCCTATCCCATGTATTGGAGAATTTGTCAGTTGCAATCCAATTAAATTTTGTTAACTTAAAAGTAAGAAAAAATATCCCACCTACACAAAATTGGAATTGGATATCTTTTTTGGAAACCAGGATCAAGTCTTGAAAACCGCCTGTTTTAAGCATTTTTCAAGTCTATCTTAATTACGAATAAGGAATTACGAATTAGGAACTACTATGACACCTGAAAAGCAAATTCAGCAGCAAATTGCCGAAAACCTCGTTTCATTAGGTGAAATCTTGTTTAGCGCCCAAGCATGGAAGTTCTTCCAAAAACTAGGCAGGGGCTACCTATATCTGCATAAAGTACTTCAGATTGAGCATACTAGTGGCAATAATTTTTCGCTAATTGAAGGTGCATCGCAGCTAGGAGACAGAATGTATTATACTGCTAAAGGCACTGAAGCTTGGCAGATGATGCAACTCTCAGCAGCAGCCGCCAGACAACCAATACTATATGCCCAGTTTTGCGCTTTTATTGACAACTACGACCCAAGAAAAGAGTTTGTAGTAATTGTGGGTTTTAACTATGGTTCTGATGCTAGAGAATATTTCTTTTTAAGAAGACCAGAAATTCCGCCTGAGCAAGCTTTTACAATTGTGAGTGATCGCCCCTTAGAATTTGGTATCGAATCACTATAATCTTGATTTGTCTAAGTTTTCAACCATTCAAAGTTATCCTTCAATTTCTTGGTCAAGGTGGTTAAGAGATTAACTCTTTTTTTGCAAGAGATGCATTTTTATTAAATGAATTCTTTGCTGATAGTTTCTGTAATCTTAGTTTCCACCCTCAAGGGTTGCTGAAGCGATGGGCTTTCGTCCCGCCAAGGGCTATCTCCATCAGCAACCCTTAAGTCGTAATCACTACATAAGGAGCAGTATAGTCAGTTCTTGCTGTTTCCACCCTGCTTTGCTCCATACATCTGCAATTACAAAGCCTGTCCTGAGTCGTGCGTGAGATTGCAAATACATTGAGTTGTGTGTTGTCAATAGTTGGGATAAATCGTAGTAAGATTATTAAAAATAAATAGCATTAATTTTGACTATCTACGAGTTACAAACCATGACTATTACCCCTACACCGAATGGCACTAAGTTAAGCTGAAGAGTATGCAGTGTAAGAATTGCAGAGGAGCAGGGGGGCAGGGGCGCAGAGGAGAATTTCTAAATATCCGAACGCAAGCTTAAAACTTTTTCTTTCTCCCCTGCTCCTTTGCTCCTCTGCACCCCTGCTACCTCAACGATTTTCCCTTTTCTTAGTGCCATTCCCCCTACACCAGAGTGGCAAGAATGGTGGACAGAAGCCGTCAAAAATAGCCCGCAAAATCCATTAGAGCCATTTGAATTTTATTGTCAAGTACCTAGTACGGTAGTCAGCCTTTCGGTGATGTTGAGGTTGATCGGAACTTCTCCAACTCAGATATACTGGGTATTTATGTTCAAGATCAGGTGACACTGGTTGATAATCTGAAACTGCTATTGGGTTTGCGGTTTGACACGCTTAACCAAAGCTCAGGGGATGATAATCAGGGTATCAAAACGGGACAAACGCAATCTAGTGATGCCTTTAGTCGCCGTGTTGGTCTTGTCTATCAGCCGATTCAGTCCATTTCGCTGTATGGCAGCTATAGTCGTGCCTTTACCCCAAACAATGGAAACACCTTTGATGGCAGTGCATTTAAACCACAGTACGGCACTTCCTATGAAGTGGGCATCAAAGGCGATATCAGCAATCAACTGTCGGCGACCCTTGCCTTTTACAATTTAACACTCTTCAATGTTTTGATGGATGATCCAAATCATATAGGCTATTCTATCCAAACAGGTGAGCAGCGCAGCAAAGGGGTTGAACTCAACCTTGGGGGTGAAATTTCACCAGGATGGAATGTTATTGCGGGCTACGCTTACACGGATGTAGAAGTTACCAAAGACACTGACCCTAGTCTGGTAGGTAAGTTACTAAACAATATTCCCAAACATAGCTTTAACATCTGGACAAGCTATGAAATTCAAACGGGCAGTCTGAAAGGATTTGGTGTTGGTGGAGGATTGTTTTTTATAGGTGATAGACAAGGAGATTTAGCGAATACCTTTGAATTACCGAGCTATCTCCGCACCGATGCTGCCATCTTCTATAAACGAGACAGATTCCGGGCAGCGATTAATTTCAAGAATTTGTTTAACGTGGACTATTTTGACTCTGCTCGGAACCAGTTGAATGTTTACTATGGTGATCCATTCGTCGTGCAGGGCACGATTTCGTGGCAGTTTTAGGAGAAGTACGAGCCAGAAAAGCGTGGCAAAAACTTTTTCCATGTCACTGATTCTCGGTGAAATCGAAAAAGTAAAACTACTGTCCCACAAACGTTTCAGCGTCAGCTTCCACGTTGCCAAAAAATGGATCAAGTCGAGCTTAGTTGACGTGGGAAAAGGTGAATGCAGCGATGAAGGATGTTGAAGATTTGAGTTCTTTTAATAGGGACTTAGCGTTAGCAAGTTGTAAACAAGTCAGAGTAGCTTACGTAGTATACTCGGCGTTAATCTTCACATAGTCATAACTCAAATCGCAACCCCAAGCTTTACCTGCACCATGACCGTTGCCAACGCTGACTGCAATGATCACCGGATTATCTACTCGTTGAGCCTTGATAGTGCTTCTATCAAAGGATAAATCATTACTATTATTGGTGGCAATCAAGTCTTTGGGCAGGAAAGAATCAACAGCAGTTTGTTTCAAATAAGCGCTTGCTGCTGCACGATCAAAGGTTAAAGGTTGACCATTTTCCAACATTAAGAAATCGCCTAGCTTAATTTGCAGGTCTTCTTGCTCAAAGGGCACACCTGCACGTCCAGCAGCGGCGGCGATGCGTCCCCAGTTGGGGTCACGTCCAAAAATTGCAGATTTAACTAAGGATGAACCAGCTATGGTTTTGGCTATTTGTAGGGCTGAGAGTTCATCATGGGCCCCTGTCACTTCCACTTCAATTAGACAGGTTGCGCCTTCACCATCACGAGCGATCGCTTTGGCTAAATGCTGACAAACTGCTGTTAACATGGCTTCTAATTTCTCTGCTTCTACGCCCAATTCTGTAATTGCTGGGGTGCGAGATTGACCATTTGCCAAGGCGATTAAGCTATCGTTAGTGCTGGTATCACCATCCACGGTAATCGAATTAAAGCTTCTATCGGCTGCCCTTGCTAACATCTGCTGCCAAAGGGCTGATGAAACGGCTGCATCACAAGTAACAAATGCCAGCATGGTTGCCATGTTCGGGTGAATCATGCCGGAACCCTTGGCAATACCGCCAATTCGTACCGGGCGATCATTTATAGTTGTCTCTAGGGCAATGGATTTTGTTACCAAGTCTGTAGTGATAATCGCCCCGGCGGCGGCATCTGAGCCTGTTTCTGAGAGTGCTGCTACTACCTTGGGAATCCCGCTTCGCAAAGCATCCATCTTTATTTTTTGACCAATCACGCCAGTGGAAGCCAATAACACAGATTCAGATGGGATGTTCAGTGCTTGGCCTACTGCCATAGCAGATTCTAAGGTATCAAGGTAGCCTTGAGTCCCTGTAGCGGCATTTGCTTGTCCAGCGTTGCAGAGGATAGCACGAGCGCTATGTTTGGCTTGCAAGCGTTGACGACAATATTCTACGCAGGCAGCTTTAACCTGGCTGGTGGTGAATACACCCGCTGCGATCGCTTCCACCTCTGAAAATATCAGAGCTAAATCTGGCAATCCCGAAGGTTTCAACCCTGCGGTAATTCCTGCCGCCTGATACCCCCTTGGTGCTGTGATGCCACCTGTTATTTCTTGCCAATCTGCCATTATTCTTCCTTACAACTATCAATTTTGATTCAATTTGTGCTTTGGAAAAGTGCTGAGTTAGGAGCAAAGCTGGAGACTCCGAAGCTCCGGTTAGGAGTTATTATTCTCCACTTGCTCGCCAGTCCCCAGTCGCTTTTATTGTGAGTTTATTTGCTGATGGCAATAATAATGCACCAGTTGGCGATTGGCATAATTGTTTTTACCTTTCTTATGACAAAAGACAAAAACAAAAAAGGAGAGCCATTTAGGTCGCTCTCTAGATCATCAGAGTGTATCTACTTACTACACTCTATCATTTTTTTTAAGGGTTAATACTTAATTGATGGAAATTCTTTCTAAGAATATTATAATATTATCCGTAAATACCACTAAAATAAAATAAAAAAGAGAGCCACTTAGGCAGCTCTCCAGATCATCAGGGTGCATCTACTTACCACAGCATATCATTTTAGGTATGCGGGTTGCTACCAGTTTTTATGTGAAGATTCCGTGAAGAAGCACCGGGAAAATACTTACTTAGGGCATTGGGCAATTCAATTTTGGATTTTGGATTGATGATTTTAGATTAAATTTCAATTCTTTAATCCGTCTTGGAAAGTTCTGATGCCTACGGCGGGCTGCGCCAACGGATAGCGCAGCGTAAAGCCTTCTCTTCTCTTTCAGAGACGAAGACAGCGAACGAGAGGCTTGTCTGCGACACGCTGTTCGCGAACGCCAACGGCATAGCTTCTCTACAAGACGCTGTTCGCGTTCGCTTAGAGCGAGTCCGCGTACCCCTTCGGGGAAGCTAGCTAGCAAGAGCGTCTGGTAGAGAGCGTCGGAAACCTCCGCTCAGACTTTCCGCAAAATCTAAAATCTAAAATTCTTACTCCCCCGCCCCTTTCACCAAGCATTGTTGACTTGACAGACTACTAGTACTCTGTCAAGCGAAGTTTGAAGAGTAAAGGAACGAACCGCCAAGGACGCAAAGAGCGCAAAGGAAGAAGGAAAAGAGAGAAATAAAAAGTTGATTTACCAAGCAAAGTTAGCTTGATAGACTACTAGGCGTTCAGTTTTTTCTCCACTAATTCGTTAGTCAGCTTAGGATCAGCACGTTTACCTGTCTTTTTCAAAACTTGTCCGACAAAGAAGCCTTTGAGGTTGGTGTTACCGTTGCGATACTTTTCTAGTTCTTTGGGATTGGCGGCTATGACTTGATCAACGATGGGTTCCAGTACACTAGGATCGGTGATTAACTCCTGACCAGCAAAGGCTTTTTCAGGAGAAATACCACTGAGCAAATCTGGCAGCTTTTCTTTAGCTTGAGCATTGCTAATTTTGCCCGTTTCAATGCGAGTGATGATCTCAGCTAGATTGGTGGGAGTCAGGGCAATTTCAGTAATACTGAGTTTTTGCTTATTCAGGTGTGCTGCGATATCTTGAGTAATCCAGTTTGCAGCAGCTTTCGGATTTGCTCCAGCTGCGATCGCAGTTTCAAAATATTCCGCTACGGGATGATCTTCTGTCAACACGCGCGCATCGTAAGCCGAAAGCCCCAACTCACTTTCATAATGATGGCGTTTTTGGGCTGGTAATTCTGGTAATTCGCTGCGCCATTGCTCTAATTGGGCATCTGACACCTCAATCGGTGCTAAATCTGGTTCAGGGAAGTAGCGGTAATCGCTAGAACCTTCTTTTACCCGCATACTACTTGTGCGTTGAGCGCCTTCTTCCCACAGACGAGTTTCTAGGATAATGCGATCGCCTGCTTCGATGGCGGCAATTTGGCGCTCAATTTCGTAGTCAATCGCCCGTTGGATGGCGTTGAACGAGTTCATGTTTTTAATTTCTACCTTGGTGCCAAACTCCTTTTGTCCCACCGGACGCACAGAAATATTGACATCGCAACGCAGAGATCCTTCTTGCATATTGCCGTCACTCACGCCGAGATACCGCACAATCCGGCGTAACTCTTCGGCATATTCAGCAGCTTCTAGCCCAGAACGCAGGTCAGGTTCTGAGACAATTTCCACTAACGGTATACCTGCGCGATTGTAGTCTACCAGAGAATAGGAAGAACCGGAAAGGCGATCGCTGCCGGCGTGTACTAACTTTCCAGCATCTTCCTCCATATGCAAACGCGTAATCCCAATGCGTTTGCGAGTGGGGTTACCCTCAGCATCTACCAATTCAATTTCTAACCAACCATGTTCTGCGATCGGTAGATCATATTGAGAAATTTGGTAATTTTTGGGTAAGTCAGGATAAAAATACTGTTTCCGGTCAAATTTACTATATTTAGCGATTTGACAATTTAGTGCCAAACCAGCCTTGACAGCGTATTCTAATACTTTTTCATTGAGTACAGGTAAAACCCCAGGTAAACCCATACAAATCGGGTCAATGTTAGTATTGGGGTCAGCACCGAATGCCGTAGAGCTATTAGAGAAAATCTTGGTATTAGTACTCAGCTGACAATGGGTTTCTAGACCAATAATCGCTTCATACTCAGTTTTTACGGTTGTAGCAGTGGTCATAATATCAATATTTGGGCAATAATCCTTCTAGTGCTACTATTGTAGCGGCGCATTGAGTTGCCCTGAAGACGGTTATTTGGGTGAGCAATGCTTACCCTCTTGAGCTTGAAAAGGAAGATGTCAACCTAAGGTGAAGAAAATCTTAATCATTGGTTCAGGGGGTGCTGGTAAATCTACCCTAGCACGCGAACTGGGAATCATCTTAGCCCTAGAAGTGATTCACTTGGATGCTTGGTACTGGAATCCTGGCTGGGTTGAGACTCTAAAAGCTAAATGGCAAAGTATAATTCAAAACCTAACCCTACGAGAATCTTGGATTATGGATGGTAACTATGGCGGTACTCTCGACGTTCGTTTGTCGGTTGCAGATACGATAATTTTTTTGGATTTTTCCCGGCTTTTATGTTTGTCGCGAGTGATTAAACGTCGCTTCATGTATGCTGGACAATCTAGACCTGATATGGCATCAGATTGTCCTGAAAGATTGAACTGGGAATTTCTCAAATATGTATGGTCATATCCAATTATTCGTCGTCCTGGAATTCAAGAAAAACTTAGTTAACTAACACCAAGCCAGCAAGTTATTATTCTTCGCAAACCAACAGAAGCCAGAGAGTTTTTACAAAATATTTCCCACTATTAAGATTTACTCAATTGATTTTTATTAATATTATAGCAATCCTAAATGAAATACAAATTAGTAATACTTTTATACTAAAATAAAGTTCTTTACCAATCAACAAGAATTTGGTTTTTCCAAGCTGCATCAGTATGAATCCTGTTCGGATCTCAAATAGGATTGCTATAGCTGAAAGAATATAGCGTTTTCTATTCGTATAAGGTACATCATAGGTGATGATTCCTAATCCTTTCAGCTTTCGCTGTATACCTCATCTAGGCAAAACGAAAAATTAATGATCATGCGATGCCCACGGCGGTAAACTACGCAGCGCTCAAAATTGAGTTAAGCCAGGGGGGCCGGGGGCACTTAGCTCTTGGAGAGAAAGTCGTTTTGATGGGCGTGAAATTGGATAATTTATTTCTTGGAGTTCCCTAACTGAACGTCTTTGCTCTAAATTTTTTCGAGTACAGATTTTTTATTTTGATGTTTTTGTTACAATTATTGAAATTTTTACTTAAAAATACCACTATGGCTTTATATGCTGAATTACATAGACACCTGGGCGGCTCGGTCGTACCGCGAGTTTTATGGCGATATTTCGAGCGACATTCTTCGGAGTTGATTTCCCGTTTTGCTGACTATTCAGAATTTGAAGATTTTTATACCCGCCCACGCAACACCCTAGATGAGTATCTAGAATTACACACCTTGGTAGAAAGTGTGCAAACTGTGGAGACTTTGCCTTACTTTATCTATCGCTTGGTGCGGGGTGCTTACATTTTTGAAAATTTGGCTTATTTGGAACTGCGCTACACTCCTTATTTACGGACACCTGAGCATCTGAATCAATCACAGAGAATTGACAAGATGGCAGAAATCGTGCAAGTAGTAGGACTTGCCAGCCACCAGCCAGAATATCCGATTGTTACTAGCCAAATTCTCTGTATGCACACGCGCCTACCCTATGAGGTGAACAAGGCGATTGTTGATTTGGCGGCGCAAAATAAGCAGTATGTCTGTGCAGTAGATGTAGCAGGGGGTGATAGCTATTATGCTGATCGCTTAGAAGAATGGATTAGCTTATATGATTATGCGCGATCGCTGGGCGTTAACACCACGGGACATTTATATGAAACCACCGCCGGTTGTTACCCTGAACTGTTACCCTATCTCATGCGAATCGGTCACGGCATCCAAATCCCCTTACTGTATCCAGAGTTACTTAATGATGTCGCTAGACGCGGACAGTGTTTGGAGGTTTGTCCCACAACTTACCTAAAAACTGGTACTTTGCAAGATATACGTCAACTCAAATTAGTTTTTGATCGTTGTTTTGATGTTGGGGTCGATATCGCTATTTGTACTGATAATGCTGGGTTGCACAATATGCGTCTGCCATTTGAGTATGAGAATCTCTTGACTTACGACATTATTAGTTTTGAACAACTACAAGCTTGTCAGGATGCTGCTTTTCTTCATGCTTTTGCTTGGCCTTACAGTCAACGCCCTGCATCCCTACTCAATGGGTTACTCAAACCTGAACCACCTAAAGTTTTAGCAATGAGAGACACTAATTAACCACTACCTAGAGGGAAACAGAAAGTCAGGTAATTTCATGTTAATTAATGTTGCAATAAGTGCTTTTTTATGATGCCATAAAAAAAGTTGTAAAGCACAAAATATATCTTGCAAAATTCAATGTTTTAGAGATTAAACTACAGGTACACAGAGATAATTTATCGGTGTTTATCTGTGGTTCTTTTTTTTATTTATTGAGATTTTTGCTATAAGTCTAATGTGCAGTATAAAAAACTAGCAATTATGAAATAATACCAATTCTATGTTGAGAACCATAGTTTTTGCCCTCACTTTAAATCCCTTTCCCAAGTAGGGAGAGGGATTTCTTTCCGGCTCCCCTTCTCCCAATATTGGGAGAAGGGGCTGGGGGATGAGGGTTTTTTCTGTTCATACAGAACTACAGCTTTCAACGTGGACGCAGTTAAATAGATTTGGATTAATATATTTAGGTTAGGTTTACGCGCCAACACCTTCTGTAGCACTATCGGCTGAAATCCAAGCTGAGATACCACCTTTAATTTTGCTACCTCAATAAACCCTGTTCCTCTAAGAATTTGTGCAGCTTGGGTTGTTCGTCACTGTTGCCATAAATATAGATATGGCGTTCTGTATGCAGGAAAGATTTGGCTTGAAATGCCAAATTGTCTAGTGGGATAGATATTGCTCTACTGATCCGACCATGATTGTAGGTGTGGCGATGCCTACGGCGGGTTGCGTCTACGCGCACATCAACAATTATAAAACCTGGTTGACCTGATTGCAAACGGGTCTTTAAATCATGGGACATCAGCAACTATTTTCTTGCTTATAACCTCACAAGCAATTTATCAAAAATTGCCTTTTAATTGAATTTCTTGACAATTAATCAAAATTTCTCGTAAATTTGCCTCCTCATCTCCCTCAACTTCTTCATCTTTCCCCACTTCCCTTGTTCCCAAAAGCTATAAACTATAATTTATGGCATCTACTATTCAAGCTCTACCAACAGAAGTCGTATATCTTATTACAGCTGGTGAGGTAATCGACTCTTTAGCTTCTGTGGTGCGGGAATTGGTAGAAAATTCCCTAGACGCAGGTGCAACACGAGTTGTGGTTTCTCTATGGCCGCACCAATGGCGAATTCGTGTGGCAGATAATGGTTGTGGAATGAACTTAGATGATTTGCGACAAGCAGCCACAGCCCACAGCACCAGTAAAATTCGCTCTAGTGCTGATTTATGGAAAATTAACAGTTTGGGATTTCGTGGCGAGGCGTTGCACAGTTTAACGACTTTGGCAGATTTAGAGATTTTGAGTCGTCCTGTGGGTGGAAAATTAGGATGGCGGATTAACTATGGCGATGGTGGGGAAGTTGTGCAAGTTGAAGTAACTGCGATCGCACCTGGTACAGTGGTTACAGTTTCTCATCTTTTCGGTAATTGCTCATCTCGTCGTCAGGGATTACCCACAGCAGCACAGCAAATGAAAGCCGTGCAAGCCACAATTCAACAAATCGCCCTATGTCATCCTCACGTCACCTGGCAGATTTGGCAAAATGATCGTCAATGGTTCACTATCTCTCCTGCTGCTACAACTGGGCAACTGCTACCGCAGATTTTACCGCAGGTGCGACATGGTGATTTGCAAGAAGTGAAATTAGAACTCCCCAACCCGCCAAACTCAGCACTCCAAACTCCTCACTCTTCACTCGTTACTCTTGACTCAGCACTAAATCTAGTGGTAGGATTACCTGATCGCTGTCATCGTCATCGTCCAGATTGGGTACGTGTAGCCATCAACGGACGGATGGTTAAGACACCAGAACTAGAGCAAACAATTTTATCAGCATTTCACAGAACATTACCACGTGATCGCTATCCAATTTGTTTCTTACATCTTGCCATTTCCCCCGATCAAATTAACTGGAATCGCAATCCAGCAAAAACAGAAATTTACCTTAACGAAATCATTTATTGGCAAGAGCAAATTATCCAAGCAATTAACCAAGCACTCAGCATCTCTTCTACTAATCTTAAAGAAGCTGTTCATACAACACGAGTTAGTCAATTACTCAAAGCTGCAGAAGCCAAAGGCGGCTATAATTTCAATCCTCAAAATTCCAACGAAAATCACAAAACTCCTAACTCCTGTACAGACGCGATTAATCGCGTCTCTACTCCTAACTCCTTGAAGGCTGTCGCTCAAGTTAGCAACACCTATATTGTGGCAGAACATTCAGGTGGTATGTGGTTAGTAGAACAGCACATCGCCCATGAGCGAGTTTTGTATGAGCAATTATGCGAAAATTGGCAACTTGTCCCCGTTGAACCGGCAATCATTCTTTATCAATTGTCGCCAGCGCAAGTATCGCAACTGCAACGCATCGGTTTAGAAATAGAACCCTTTGGCGAACAACTTTGGGCAGTCCGTAACATCCCCGCACCTTTGCAGCAGCGAGACGACTGTGCAGAAGCAATTTTAGAACTTAGTTGGGGAGGCGATTTACAAACAGCCCAAGTAGCTGTCGCCTGTCGCAGCGCTATTCGTAATGGTACACCCATGAAGCAACAAGAAATGCAGACACTTTTAGATAATTGGCAACGCACTCGCAATCCTCGCACCTGTCCCCACGGACGCCCAATTTATCTATCCTTAGAAGAATCAGCTTTAGCCCGGTTTTTCCGGCGTAATTGGGTAATTGGTAAAAGTCATGGAATTTGATGTTTTCAGTGAAACATTAACAATGATGAGGCAATTTTACCAGATGGAACCAAAGTGCAGGGTTACTCGGCTATTTGCGGAATCTCAAAAGCAAAACTGGACGCGATTGCGCTGATGTCATCGCTAAGGTTTTCAAAGATGTCACTAACCGTATGATTAGCGGGACTTTGCTATGGGATGTGCTGAATAAGGTAAATGAAATTACAGCAGTTTTCATGTATTTGAACCACATCTGTTGTAGAGGCACAGCATTACTGTGCCTGTAGAGCGTGGTCTATTTACCTGAAAATAGCTGTAACTTTGATAAATCAGAAGAGGTGAACCTCCTCAGCACCCTTTATGAGTCGATGCTTAAAGAAATGCGGGACTCTGCGGGAGATTCGGGAGAGTTTTACACCCCCCGTCCGGTAGTACGGTTTATCGTGCAGTGATGGAACCGAAGCTGGGGGAAACGATTTTTGACCCGGCTTGCGGAACAGGTGGTTTTTTGGTCGAGGCGTATGAATACTTGAAAAAGAAGGCGTTGCATAATAAAGGGATGAATTGAGGTGTTCTACTGTGCAATGTCCATACTGTGGGTCTACTGAGATTAGAAAAAATGGTACCTGTTGGCA
>NZ_JBALGC010000021.1:0-31260 GCF_036916575.1 Nostoc sp. | reverse complement strand
GCGATCGAATCAACGAAGAAGCCCAAATTATTCAGAAAGTGAAACAAGGAGAACGAGTTGAACACTTTGAAACCGTGCGTCAACGCAAAGATGGGACACTGATTGATATCTCGCTAACAATTTCTCCAATTAAAAATACAACAGGCAAAATTATTGGTGTTTCCAAAATTGCTCGTGATATCAGTACTTCTAAACAAGTTGAAAAAGCTTTGCGAGAGTCAGAAGCCCTGTTGCAGCAGAAAGCAACTGAACTAGAAACCACTTTACTTGAACTGAAGCGAACGCAAATTCAACTAATACAAAATGAGAATATGTCTAGTTTGGGGCAGTTAGTCGCAGGGATAGCGCATGAAATTAATAACCCAGTGAACTTTATCTATGCCAACCTCAAGCCTGCCAATGACTATACTCAAGACTTATTAAAACTGCTGCGGTTGTATCAAAAGTATTATCCCAGCCCATTACCAGAAATTCAGCAGGAAGGAAAGGAAATCGAGCTAGATTTCTTAGTAGAAGATTTACCCAAGTTATTTTCCTCAATGGAAGTTGGAGCAGTCAGGATTCAAACGATTGTGCGCTCTTTACGGAACTTCTCCCGTATAGACGAAGCTGAGATAAAACAAGTCAACATTCATGAGGGCATTGATAGTACGTTGATACTTTTGCAGCATCGCCTGAAAGGCAAGTCTAACTGGGAAATTAAATTGGTTAAGAATTATGGCAACCTGCCATTGGTTGAGTGCAAACCTTCTCTATTGAACCAGGTGTTTATGAATATCATTTGCAATGCAATCGATGCCCTCGAAGAACGAGACCAACAGCGCACGTTTGAGGAAATTGAGCAACAGCCGAGTCAAATTCTGATTTCTACTCAAATGCTTGATTCACATCTGGTACAGATTCAGATTGCAGATAACGGTCTTGGTATCCCAAAAATCGTTCAAGAAAAATTGTTTAATCCATTCTTTACCACTAAATCAGTTGGCAAAGGGACTGGATTGGGGTTATCGATCAGCTATGAGATTGTGACTAACAAGCATAATGGCTCATTGCGGTGCCATTCCCTACCTGGTCATCAAACCGAGTTTGTGATTGAGATCCCAATTCGACAGACTGTTTAAACAATATTTCAGAAATGTTAGGTATCTAATCTTACTTGAACGTGAGTTCGGGTTAAGATTAGGTGGCAGAAAGCAAATTGTAACCGATGGCAATCGCCGGCTTGTTGGGTTGGTAACAGTAGGCAATTAAGCCGCAGACGATGTTAACCAAGCAATTGACAGGCGATTAGTGGCGAGAATGCTACAATCTGGGAGATATTCTTGAACTGATCAATAAGTGAGTACGGGGGAAGCTAGCCTTCACACTCCCTGAATCCTCCCTCACCACTACTTGACTTTTCTTGGTTTTGCCATTTAATACTCAAAGTGTAGAAATCAGTTTTTGAAGAGCTGAGATACAAGCATTATATTCTATGACACGTTTGCCTCTAAGAAAGCCTGTATTAGCTCCGGGACAAATGTAGCGGAGACTTTCTGGTGTAAAAGTTTCTAACAATAATCGAAGACTCTGGATTTGCCTGGGCCAGTGAAAGGTTTTCGCTGTTCGTAATGGTACTGCTTGACCCTGCTGGTTAGGGACTAAATGGCGACCAGAAAACAATATACCTCCAAGTTTACTATAGTACAGGCAAGATGAGCCGGGAGAATGACCTGGTGTCCAAATCACTTGTGTTGCAACATCGAGAGTAAATTCCTGCCTAAAGGTAGTTACGGTTAAACCTGGTAATAAATAAGCTTCTTGCTCTTGAATCAGTACCTCGCAGCCAAAGGTTTGCTGAATTTCAGGGGTCTTGCCAATAGCGCCTCGATGGGTGATAAATAACCAACGTACGCCTCCATGCGATCGCAAAAAATCTTGATTTGTTTGGTCTAATGCAGGGCAATCTATCAGGATATTGCCTTCATTTCTTACAATAAAATAAGAGGTTCCCCCTAATGTGTCCCGATTGGGTGGAAAGGCAAAAATGCTCTCTTGTGCGAAGTCCGATTGCGGAGAACTTCCGCTAGGAACTTCGTCAGGGAAGACAGCCCGTGGTGGCTTAGTTGTATGACTCGGCTGTTGAGGTAAAGGGCACATGAGCAAAGAACCGAAACTGAGGAGTTGTGGACAATCTGGTTACAGTGTGGAAATTCTCAAGAATTGAAACTTAAGCGTTAACCAACACTGTTAACCGTTATGAATAAAATTAGGGTTTGAGGTCTGCCTTGTAGTTAATGCTATGGTGCTGAAGCTACTGGTGGAGCATTTTGTCAAAATTACCAAAGATAATATGGCATTTTGGTTTCTGTTTATCCTCCTATTGGGGCTAGCTACTTATCTAATGGTGCAGCACAGCGTCGCTCACATCACCCAGACACCAGTATGGTTGTTGTGGCTGGTTTTAATGACACCAGCATTTCTATTGAGTGGATGGACGCTGATGTACGGGGCGAAACAATCTCCGCCACCACCGCTGATCATTTGGTCGTTATTTGTCTGCACAGTGTTGTACTGGATGTTGTTTCAATGGGGGCGTCGAGTGCCAAGAGATACACAGATTCAAGCCCAAGCTCAAGCCTCAGAATCACAGCCGACTATCCAGCCTACCGCAGAACCAATAGCGCGTCCCATTAAGCCATCGGAAGAAACCCAACTGCGAAATTGTTTTCCTTGGTCTGTATACTACGTTCAAAATATTGAGTATCGACCACAAGCTGTGATTTGTCGTGGTCAGTTGCGAACTAAAGCCAGCAACGCCTACCAGCAGATTAAGACTAATATTGAAGCACAATTTGGCGATCGCTTCTTAGTGATCTTTCAAGAAGGTTTCGATGGCAAACCTTTCTTTGTGCTGGTTCCCAATACTCAAGCTGCTAAACAGACAAATACACCACGACGCGACCAAGAACGGTTAACTCGACCAGGATTAGCACTTCTACTATTAGTAATTACTTTGCTAACTACTACCTTGGTGGGAGTGGAAATTGCTGGTGTTTCTCTTCCACCTCTATCGAAAATTAGCTCTTTGTTCAAAGTTATATCTAACCCAGATGTCTTATTCAAAGGATTGCCCTATGCTTTAGGATTAATGACTATCTTGGGTATTCACGAACTTGGGCATTATTTAACAGCTAAATTCTACAATATTCGCTCGACGTTGCCTTACTTTATTCCCATGCCTTTGTTTTTGGGAACTTTTGGTGCATTTATTCAGATGCGTAGTCCCATTCCCAACCGCAAAGCTTTATTTGACATTAGTATCGCTGGCCCAATTGCAGGCTTTGTCGTCACCTTGCCATTACTAATATGGGGTTTGGCTCATTCTGATGTGGTTTCCCTGAGTGAAAAAACCCGACTATTGAATCCTGATGCTCTTAATCCCAAGTATTCTATTTTACTAGCGCTACTCTCGAAGTTAGCCTTGGGAAGTCAGTTAACGGCAAAATCCGCTCTTGACCTACATCCAGTGGCTGTAGCAGGTTTTTTGGGACTAATTGTCACAGCATTAAATTTAATGCCTGTGGGACAACTAGATGGAGGTCACATTATCCATGCGATGTTTGGACAACGAACCGCAATTATAATCGGTCAAATTGCTCGCTTGCTGTTGCTATTACTTTCTTTAGTTCGGGAAGAATTTTTGTTGTGGGCGATTATCTTATTATTTATGTCATTGATTGATGAACCTGCGCTGAATGATGTCACTGAATTGGATAACGGACGTGACATTTTGGGATTACTGGCAATGGCTTTGTTGATTGTAATTATTATGCCACTACCGCAGGCGATCGCTAGCTTTTTGCAAATTTAAAAAGGATTAAAAAAGAGATAACAAAGTCTCTAAATTTGTTTTTTTTCCAACTATGAAATTAAGCATGGTTTGGGTCTTTAAATTATAAACAGTATTAAATAATAACCTTCTTTTAGGAGCAATTTTGAAAGCTGCGATCGCTGGGATGGTTTCAAAGCAAAAACGTGCTACACCAAAGGGGTACGCTCTAATTCAAAATTCACGCATGGGGATACAAGCCACTAAATTTATTTATGAAAAAATAAAAATAAAAATATTTAAACCGAGTGGTTACTGAGCGTAGCCGAAGTGATGCGTACCACTTCTTTTCAATGCGTCCTTGCTACAAAGCAACTAAATTTATTTATGGGGTTATTAATGCGTGAATTTTGGATTTATAATTTGGAATTAAGAGGGGAGACTGATTAATTCGGGCGTACTTTAACTTAATTATTCATAAAAAATATTAAACTTAATTCCCCCTGTTTCTAGGGGGAATATGTTGTATTAAAACTAATTCGATACTGAATTAGCCGCCTCGGAAGCCTTCGCGGCTGGTGGAGAACCACCCATGCGAATCTCAGAAGTGAAGGAAGTGATACTAAATCCACCAAAATTCTTGAGGATATTCACCCGCATTCGCAAATTGGGGCTAGCAAACCACAGGCGCTCCTCAGAACTCATGGTTTCATCCTCTGTAGTGAGGGTCAAAGCATTATCACTATCTATTTTATAGCGTCCAGCAACTGGAATTTTATCGGCATCAACTATTTTTCGCAGTAACTTACCTTCAGCCGGATTATCTGCATCAGGTATCAAAACTAACACATTTGAACCACTGTGTTTGGCTTGATCCTTTTCCATTGTGCCGTTCCAGGTAACTTTGGCAGCACAAGAGGCGGAACTAAGATTAATTTTATACTCTTGACACAGTTTGATCACTTCTGGATGATCTACTGTTAGCATCTCAATGATAATGTCTGACTTGCTATTTTCAGATTGGTTAAAAGCCAAATGTTGACTAGTACGATGAGAAAACCATTTACCAGCACTTAACTGAAAAAACTCTTCAATATTCATGAATGAAATTATCCTGCATCAAAATGCTAAAATTCCCACTTAATTATTATTAAAAGGTAGCAGGAGGCTTTAATATTAAGCTTGTTTGCCTATTTCCTCAAGCTTCTTAAGTCCAATCCTGGCTGCCTCAGCAACGTTGAAATGATTGTCTTTTTCTAGGTATTTTAAAGCTGAGACACTCTTAGGAGTGGGAAGATTTCCCAAGGCTTCTGCCAAACGCTGCCTTACTAACCAATCATCTGATTGGGCGAAGCGCAGGATATTATCGACAGACTCAATGTCTTGAATTTCTCCCAGTGCAGAGATTGCAGCTTGTTGCAACACTACTTCTTTGCTATCTAATGCCTGAATAAGAATTTGATGGGCGCGGGGGTCTTTAATGTTACCTAGAGAAACGGCTGCACTAAAGCGTACTAGCCAATCAGTATCTTCATAAAATGCCCGTGAAAGCACTTCAAAAGCTCTGACATCACCCAAATATCCTAAGGCACCAGCGGCATCAGCGCGTATACCATAATCTGGGTCATTTTCGAGAATTCTTACCAAAATTGAATAACATTCTGGCGTCGGCTTAATTCCGAGGGCAAATATTGCCATTGATCGCAGTTGCAAAGATTCGTCGTCTAGTACCTTTTTAATCAAAGGAACTGCATCCTCAGCAGGAACATGGCGCAGATTAGCAAGGGCTAACATGCGATCGCGTAAATTTGGACTTTCTAAGTGAGTAGAAATTTCTTGTAAGCTTAGATCTGCCATTTAGTTCAAAGCCTTTTCTTTACTTATCTTAATTTACCTGATCCGTTCATCAGCCTATCACCATAGTGAAGTAGGAGTTTAGCGACTTTACAAAATGCCTCGATTATGAGTGAAAAATAAACAGATGTTACTTCCCGTGAGATTGTGTATTGAATTTAGCTGTCAGATTTAAAACTTATAGCGATTCTGATTTAAATTAGGTAGACGGGTAAGGGCGCATAGCTAGCTGTACACCCCTACAGCCGATTCATATATTGCAAAGATTTGAAGCTGTTTGGACTCTACCGGATTAAATGGCATCTGGATATAGCACTAGAGATACTGGGAATTCTGTAAACCTTAATCAATTTTGCTAGCTAGACTCCTTTCATACCAGAAGGAAGTTTTTTCTTTTCAGAGAAATGAGGTCGGAAATTATACTATTTCACGAAATAACTGCTAAAAATACAGATGAGTTTAGAAAATTTATCTGCAAACTCGCAAGGGATATGCCAAAGTAAGCTAAAACCAGTGGGTTTTCACCCTACTTTCTGATAAAAGTTAACGGAGAGATAGGGATTTGAACCCTAGAATACGTTTCCGCATTACAGCATTTCCAGTGCTGCGCCTTAAACCACTCGGCCATCTCTCCAGATGCCACAAGTTACAATTATACTCTAAAATCCTAGAAAATGCAAAGATAAAGAAAGACATTTTAGATTGAATCTGAAAGTCCCAATCCCAAAACTGCAAATCCAGATGTCCCGTACATACATAATTAGAGTTCGCGATCGCGCCACTGGCAAAACATACACCCTACAAGTGCCAGAAGACCGCTACATCCTGCACACTGCCGAAAAACAAGGGGTGGAACTACCGTTTTCCTGCCGCAACGGGGCTTGCACCACTTGTGCGGTGAGAGTGTTGTCGGGAGAAATTTACCAACCGGAGGCGATCGGATTGTCGCCACACTTACGTCGGCAAGGTTATGCCTTGTTATGTGTGAGTTACCCCCGTTCTGACTTGGAGGTGGAAACGCAAGACGAAGATGAAGTCTATGAACTCCAGTTTGGACGCTATTTTGCTAGGGGTAAAGTTAAAGCGGGTTTACCTTTAGATGAGGAATAAACAATTCAAAATCACCGTACCCCTACTTAAAAGCCAACTAGCAAGAGCAGCGACGAGAGGAGAAGTTCTGATAGGTATGCGTCTTGGTGACTGGCTGCGAAAAATAGCCATTTTGGCTTGCTTATTGCTCTTGGTGAGTTGCCAAGGTAAAAACCAGCTGCCAAATAATGAGGCTCAGGTGAAAGTAGCGCGGGTAGTTAGTGGGCAAAGTTTGGAAGTGTTAGGCATGGCTGAACAACCAAATTTGATTTCCCAAGTGCGGTTAGTTGGTATTGATGCACCAGATTTGCGACAGCGACCTTGGGGGGAAGCAGCAAAAGAACAGTTAGAGGATCTAATTGGTGGTGCAGAAGAATCGGTAACGCTAGAGTTTGATTTAGAAGCAAAAGACAAAATCGGGCGAACTCTAGCTTATGTGTGGAAAAATAAGGTGTTGTTGAATGAAGAATTAGTCAAACAAGGGAATGCAATGTTTGTTGGGCGATCGCCTAACCACAAATATGACCAACGTTTAGAACGTGCCCAACAATGGGCTAGACTCATGGGGCAAGGAATCTGGAACCCAGAAAAACCCATGCGCCTCACTCCCGCTGAGTTTCGCCGCCAAAATCTTTGAAAAGTGGGGAGTGGAAGAGCAGGGGAAGTAGGGGAAGTAGGAGGAGAAAGAATACTAATGACTAATAACTAATGACTAATGACTAATGACAAATCTACAAATTTTTCTGGATATTGCTACGGAAGCGGCCTTAGCTGCTGGTGGCATTTTGCAAGGTTACTTGGGTAAGTTAGAAGACGCAATTATTGAAAAAGGACGCCCTGGTGATTTAGTCACCGCTGCTGATAAAGCCTCAGAAGAGTTGATTTTAGCAATTTTGCGCCGCCACTTTCCTCAGCACTCTATCCTCGCTGAAGAATCAGGGAAATTAGGTAATCAAGAGAGTGAATTCCTTTGGGCAATAGATCCTCTTGATGGCACAACCAACTACGCCCATCAATACCCATTTTTTGCCGTTTCCATCGGGCTGTTAATTAATGGTGTTCCACAAGTTGGTGTAATTTATGACCCCTTCCACAATGAGCTATTCCGTGCCGCTGCTGGTTTGGGAGCAACGCGTAATCGTCATCCCATCAAGGTTTCAATAACATCTGAGCTGAGTAAAAGCTTGCTAGTGACAGGATTTGCCTATGATCGCCGCGAAACCTCTGATAACAACTATGCAGAATTTAGTCACCTCACCCATCTTACCCAAGGAGTCAGACGTAGCGGTTCCGCATCGTTAGATTTAGCACATGTTGCCTGTGGACGTGTCGATGGTTACTGGGAACGGGGACTTTCTCCTTGGGATATTGCCGCCGGGATAATTTTGGTACAAGAAGCCGGGGGCATAGTCACCGCCTACGATGGCACTCCCGTCAAAATTGAATCAGGTAGAATGATCGCCACAAATGGTTATATTCACGACTCCCTCAGTAGCGAACTTCTACAAGTTCCACCACTGTCAGCCTGGGTATGAAAAAAGAGGGGGGAGCAGGGGGAGAAATAAGCAATACCCAATGACTAATGACTAATGACTAATGACTAATGACTGATGACTAATGAAAATTTGCTACTGACGAATCACTGATCAACCGAAGTAAACTAGAAAGAATCTAACTGCTCCTTTGATGCAAGACCTCTATATGTCTTTCAAAATAGATCGTGGACTATTTAAATATGATTTCATAGATCATCACGCAGTATTGTGTGTTCCAGTTGATGCGGATGTCAAAGAGATTCGTAAACGTTATCTCAAAATCGCCCGCCGTTTGCACCCGGACAGTAGTTTTACTAAAAGTGCTGCTCAAAAACAGCTAGGGAACGATTTGTTATCAAAGCTGGTTAACCCAGCTTACGAAAAACTTTGTGGCGATCGCACTCGCGTAGAATATACGATGATTTTGTCGCAAATTGGCAAGCGCTTGGTACAAGAGTCTACTTCGCTGACTCTAGACACCGACTTGGCTAGACAGTTAGCTGATGCCTCTAATGTCGATCATTTCTATAAAAGTGCGATCGCTAAAATCGGCGAAACCCAATATGATTCTTTAGAGCAAGCGCTGCAAGTCATTGCCCAAATTAGTGAGTTGAATTTAGTGTATTTAATGCGGAGTGCGGGCAAATCATCCGCAGCGCCACCGCCATCTGCTCAACCTAAAGTCCAATCAGGCACACCTCAATCAAATACAGTAAAAAATACACCACCAGCACCAGCGCCACCGAAAGAAGACTCAGCTGTAGAACAGTATGTTCGTCGCGCTCAATCTTTAATTGACAAAAACCAATTTGCCCAAGCCAAAGTAGAGTTGCAGGATGCCCTAAAGCTAGAACCTAAAAATAGTCGCTGCCATAGCTTAATTGCAATGGTGTATTTGAGGCAAAATCAGCTAAAAATGGCAAAAATTCACTTTGACAATGCTCTCAAATTAGACCCCAATGACGAAACGGCGTTGCAATGGAAACCTAAAATAGATAAGGCTTTAGGACAACAACCTAGTGAGCATAAGGTGACTTCATCCCCCAATAATAGAGATAAGCAACCAGATAAATCTGGTAGTGACGGTTTGTTCGGTGGTTTGTTTGGTGGGAAGAAAAAATAATGGTGTATCAACCAGCAGCGGGAGCCAGGGATTTATTGCCCTTGGATGTGGAGAAAAAACGCTGGATTGAAGATAGGTTACAGCAAGTATTTCACCGTTGGGGATATCACAGGATTATCACCTCGACTTTAGAGCGCATGGATACCCTGATGGCGGGGGAAGCAATCCAGCGTCAGATGGTGATTCAACTACAACAAAATGGCGAAGATGATGAGTTAGGGCTACGTCCAGAGTTAACAGCATCCATTGCTCGCACTGTTGTCACTCGGATGGCAGGTCTACGTTATCCGCAACGGTTGTACTACAACGCCAATGTGTTTCGCCGCACTTGGGAAAGCAGGCATAATAGCCAGCAGGAGTTTTATCAAGCTGGGGTAGAGTTGTTAGGTGCTGGCGGATTGCTGGCGAATGCGGAAGTAGTGCTGTTAGTTGCAGATTGTTTGGCAGCACTAGGTTTAGAGGGATGGCATTTAATTTTAGGTGAGGCGGAAATTACCCGATCGCTTTTGAGTGCCTTTCCTGCTAATTTACAGGATAAAGTTCGCAGTGCGATCGCCCATCTCGACCGGATCACTATAGATACTTTACCCCTAAGTGACAAACTGCGCGATCGCGCCCGAATCATCCTGGATTTGCGCGGGCCAAGTGCAGATGTGTTACAAAAAGTCAGTAGTTTGGATCTAGATGAAGAACAGCGAGAGGCAGTAAATAACCTCAAATCCCTAGTAGAATTACTGGAATCAGAGAAAAAATTTCCGTTAACCCTTGACCTCAGCCTCATTCAGACCATAGATTACTACACTGGTATTGTCTTTGAAGTTGTCACTGATACCGAATCGCAAGCCAGAGTTTTAGGGCGCGGTGGTCGCTATGACCAGCTTTTGGGGTTATATCATCCCCAAGGAAAAAACATTCCCGGAATTGGTTTTGGACTAAATATTGAAGAATTATACCAAGTTTTGTTGTCTACTCAGCAATTACCACAAGCAATCCCAGCGACTAACTGGTTGGTAGCACCAGAGACACCGAGTGCTAACGCCGCCGCCTTTGCCTACGCACAAAAACTCAGAGATTCTACTGATTTGGTGCGGGTAGAAATTGATTTGGGGGGAAGGGATACAGATGCTATTCGCCAATATGCACGCGATCGCGGCATTGCTCAAATTGCTTGGATTAAAGCTGATGGCTCACCAAAAATTGAATCATTGCGTTAAGTGAGTTGGGCATGGGGTATGGAGCATGGGGCATTGCTTCATCTCCCCACTCTTCACTCCCCAGCTACGTGACCTAGATGATACTGTAGTAACGAGTAAAGAAAAACTCTTATAATCTTGTGACTTTTGACTTTTACTTCTCTACCTTGGGCTGCGCTTAGGGCGCAGCCTAAGAAGAGAAGTGTCCCCACTCCCCTGCTAGGCTAGAACTAGCCGATACAGAAAAAAGGGAATCGAGAACATGCCGCACACAATTGTTACAGAAGTCTGTGAAGGCGTCGCTGACTGCGTAGATGCCTGTCCAGTAGCTTGTATTCATGATGGCCCAGGCAAAAATGCCAAGGGAACAGATTGGTACTGGATTGACTTTGCCACTTGCATCGACTGTGGTATATGTCTCCAAGTTTGCCCAGTAGAAGGGGCAATTCTCCCAGAAGAACGACCGGAGTTGCAAAAAACACCGTAATAGTCCATAGTCAACAGTCAATAGTCAATAGTTATGCTTGACTTGACTGTTGACAAATGACCAATGACAAATACTCTCTACGAGAGGCTGTGCCCTAAGCATAGCTATGCTGCAGGCTTTACGGCAACTCTTAGAGACGCTCTTGCGTTCGCTCAGTACAAGTGACCAATGACAAATGACTATTTACTAGACGTTCAAAATGTCCACGCTGGATACATCAAAGACGTAGATATCCTGCAAGGTGTGAATTTCCGGGTTGCACCAAGGGAATTGGTAACAGTGATTGGCCCCAACGGTGCGGGTAAATCTACTTTGGCAAAAGCAATTTTTGGGCTTTTGATCCCCCACACAGGCATAATTACCTTCAAAGGTGAAAATATCGTGGGGCTAAAGTCCAATCAAATCGTCCAACGAGGAATGTGCTACGTACCGCAAATCGCCAATGTCTTCCCCTCTCTCAGTGTTGAAGAGAATTTGGAGATGGGTGCTTTTGTGCTTAACGTTCCCCTGAAACCAATTAAAGATAAAATATTTACCATGTTCCCCAGACTGAGCGATCGCCGTCGTCAACGTGCTGGTACTCTCTCTGGAGGAGAACGCCAAATGCTAGCGATGGGCAAAGCTTTGATGTTGGAACCTAGTTTGCTGATTTTGGATGAACCATCTGCTGCTTTATCCCCCATCTTGGTAACACAAGTGTTTGAGCAGATTAAACAAATTAATCAGGCGGGTACTGCGATCGTATTAGTAGAACAAAATGCTCGTAAAGCTTTAGAGATGGCTAATCGCGGATATGTACTAGAGTCTGGACGCGATGCTATCTCCGGCTCTGGTGAAGAATTGTTGAATGACCCGAAAGTGGGTGAGCTATATCTGGGAGCAGGTAAGAAATATTAAGTTTTGTGCCACCAATGGGGAACCAAAAAGCGTGTTCACAGTAGTGCTTTGGGGTGTGCCGTTAGTGGCAGTAATAGTAAATTCCCGCGACTCGAATGCATGAATGTCAATTTTGCTGTTAACAATTGCACATCCTGTGGTAATTCGAGTTTTTCCCGTTCAACATAACACCAGTTTAATAAGAGAGCCTCACCAGGTGATAGCGATGCCTACAGCGGGCTGCGCCTACGCTATCTATAACTAATACAAAAGTCATAACACATCCTGCCACTGCCGCGACCGTCGTTTTCGATGCTCAAAGAATTCTCCCTAATAATCCTTGCGTTTCTTAATCACATCTACAGCGAGTAGAAAGGTAAAACAGGACATTCATTCAGGAAAAAATGACCAGAAAGTAAATTACCCAGATCTGCCAAAACCCCATTAAGAATTCTTAATTCTTAATTACGAATTACGAATTACGAATTAATAATTATATTGAGTGCTTTTGGCAATTTGGCATTCAAAATTTTTCTGTTGCAGTTTTAATTGAGATATCAAAAGGGTTACAGGAAAATTGAGAAAATTCTACAAGGAATGAATTCCCGTCTCAAAAATCCTACCCAACGGCCAGTTGTTGACGCCTACGCTCTTTGAACCACCCTAAAGTGGATGCAGTAAAAAAGTAGCGCAAGGGTCACCGCTTCTCTACGAGACGCTGCGCGAACACCACAACTGGCTAGAAATTAAACAGAAAACACATAGTACAAATGGACTTACACAGATTTAAATCAGGTGATGACAGTGCTTGAATAGAGGCATCACTTAGCCAAGGCGATCATACCAAAGCGATCGCCACTATTTATTTAACCTGTAACTGCCTTAATTTATTATTTGCTGACAGTAATAGCTTTTGAGCTTTCAGATAAACTGTTGTGCCATTTTGCACCTTTTCTAATTGATTAATAATACTTTGCAATTGGCTTAACCCACGATTGCGCTTCCCATCATCAGCATTAGCAGGAATTGAAGCCAGCAAGCTTTCGATTTCTCGTTGCGCTAATTCCATTGCCTCCACAGCATCTGCCTCAGCTTGCCGTCTAACCTTAACTTGACCTAAATTAGTCTCATAAATTGCTAATAACTTCTGTGCTTCGGTATAACCCGCCACGTCTTTTGAAGGAATCTCCTTGAGCCGCTCAATTGCTTCTATCCACAAATTTTCTATCTGTCGCCATTCAGTTACGGTGTGCGGCGGATTTTGACCAGCTTTGGCAGCTTGCCAAGAAAATTGCCGGGCTGCGGTGATTAAGGCACTGATGCGATCGTTCCCCGCTGCCAATCCAACAACTTCCTGAAACTCACGCTTATAATTATCTAGTTGATTTTGTACAGTTTTTCCTGCCAGAGTTTGACCAGGAATCTGCTCGAATTGATTAAGCGCTGTTTGCCAAGCAGCTGTTGCAGTCTGTTTATCAGTTGCTGTTGTAGCCCGTTCATATTGCTGTTTTGCATTTAACAAGCTCTGCATATTATCGGTAAGCAAGGACTGAGCATTCTTTTCCTGAAAAACCTGAGCTTCTAGCTGCCCAACTTTACTCCGAAATGCATTAAAACCGTAGATGCTGAACCGCGAGTCATACCACCAATATCTGTATTCTGACCAATCGTTGACAAAGGAAGTTGGCAACTGATCTAGATGTTTTTCTGTTTCTTGTAGCTTCTGTTCTCCCAAAGCCAAATCAGCGGGACTAGTAGCTTTTTCAATCAATTGTTCAGCTTGCTCGACTGATACCAACGCCTGCCGATAGTGATTATCCATGCTGATATAGCTGGGTAGCAACAAAAAAGGCGCATGGAGCATCATCGACCGGCGAATCACTGGATAAGGCTGGTTCGCCACCCAAATTACACCAACGGGAATGCCGATAAGTATTGCTATCCAAATAAGTCTACTACCTATACCCCGCTTGGCTTTGCTATGCAGTTGCTGAGGGGATGTTGTGATAACCCGCCTTTGTAACTCCATTTCATGCTCTAATTCGGCAAGATTTTTGGGGTTTGATAGTGTTGTAGATTTTTTTGGCACTATAGGTAGTTGTCCGGGAGCAGACGGATCTATCCCAGAGCTATTTTGAGCATTTCTACGTAGAAAAATTCCGTTTATTTTGTTTAAAAAAGTCATATCTATAGCCAGTACTCTGTTAAGTATTCCCAAAAAATACAGAAAATACAAACAATAGCTTGTTTTGGCTTTTGACAGGAATTATCCTCTTTCCTAACCAGATGATGTATTGAAAAAACTGTCTTGATTATGGCTAACCCTGGCTTTAAACTTCACAGATGAAATCGAATTTACTTAACGCACTTAATGGTCAATTTATACATTCTAGAAGTTATAAATTAGCATACAATGTGAAGATTAAATGACTCTTAAACCGTGTAACAAGGTACTCTTGCATCTTGCTTAAGTCTGATATCTTCCTGAGAAAAGCTTTGTTGTTGTTAGGTAGATTGATGAGTCGAATCAATGGATTTGTCGGGCGACGTGATTTCTTAAAATTCGCAAGTTTGGTAGGTATTGCAGCTACTGCTTTTGGTGATAGTTTTTGTAATCCAGAGCAAACTGCTGTTGCTGATATTCGCCCAGTTAACCCTAATCTAATCAGTCCGAATGAAGCTGTCGGACGCTTGCTGGATGGTAATCAAAGATTTATTCATCAAAAACGTAAATATCCCGATCAATCACTGGAGCATCTGCGATTAGTTGCTAAAGCTCAGTATCCCTTTGCTGCCATATTGGGCTGTGCAGATTCCAGAGTACCTGCGGAAATCGTCTTCGATCAAGGACTTGGAGATTTATTTGTTGTGCGAGTAGCTGGTAATGTCGTCAGTGACACGGTTATAGGTAGTCTAGAATATTCTACAGCAGTATTGGGTTCGCAGTTGATTGTGGTTTTGGGTCATAAAAGATGCGGTGCAGTAGCAGAAGCAATTAAAAACGAACCACTTCCTGGCAGAATTGGTTTGATTATTGAGGGTATCAAACCATCTGTAGAAAGGGTAAAATTAAGAACGGGTGATAATATGCAGGATGCGGTTATAGGCAATATTCAATATCAGACTGAAAAATTACAGGAAAGCTCAACGATTTTAGCTAAATTGCTCCGTGAAGGCAAACTAAAAATTGTTGGCGCTTGTTACGATATTGACACTGGTAAAGTTAACATTATTACTTGAACATCTCACACCTTTTAGGCATAGTATTCTTAGTCTAATGATGTTGCAAAAAATTATTATTTATAAAGTATTTTTATTGATAATCTGAAAGATTAATTAAATTCATTTTCACAAAAATTCAGAAAAACGCAAAAGCAAGGCACAGTCCAAGCTTGTAACAAATAAACCCAGCAGGGGCCATATACAGCAGATTGCAACTTCTCTACGAGAGGCTACGTCAAGGTGAGGTACAGATAATCGTAGGGGTACAACATATTGTGCCCCTACCCGTGTACTTCATTTACCTGAAATACGCTGTAACAAGACCGCCTGCTAGGAAGGTATAGTATATTCTGGCCATGTTTGATTAGGTTAGCGCTTATTTTTAAAAAATAATTGCGTATCCCTAGATACAATAACTAAATCCTTTGAAAAATACAGTTAAGAAAAGTTACCAAATAGGTTAATTTCCAATTAAAATTAACAACTTCCGGAATGGGGACAGGGAAGAATATTTCCCAATGCCCAATGACAAATGACTAATAATATAAGAAAGCGCTTCACACTTCTTAAATAATCAGCTTTATTAGAACAATGGCCAGAGACTTGCGGGGATTTATTAAAATTTTGGAAGATAAGGGACAATTACGGCGAATTTCAGCTTTAGTTGACCCAGACTTAGAAATTGCTGAGATTTCCAACCGGATGCTGCAAAAAGGTGGCCCAGGGTTGTTGTTTGAAAACGTCAAAGGCGCTTCCTTCCCGGTAGCGGTAAATTTGATGGGAACTGTGGAAAGGATTTGCTGGGCGATGAACATGCAGCATCCAGAGGAGTTGGAAACTCTAGGGAAAAAACTGGGTATGCTGCAACAGCCAAAACCGCCGAAGAAGATTTCCCAGGCGATAGATTTTGGCAAAGTGCTGTTTGATGTGGTGAAGGCGAAACCAGGAAGAGACTTTTTCCCTGCTTGTCAGCAAGTTGTGCTTCAAGGTAATGATTTAGATTTACATAAGTTGCCCTTGATACGTCCTTATGTTGGTGATGCTGGCAAGATTATCACGCTGGGACTGGTAATTACTAAAGATTGCGAGACGGGTACTCCAAATGTAGGTGTGTATCGCTTGCAACTACAATCTCAGAATACGATGACAGTTCACTGGTTATCAGTGCGGGGTGGGGCGAGGCATTTGCGAAAAGCAGCCGAACGTGGGAAGAAATTAGAAGTTGCGATCGCACTTGGTGTAGATCCTCTAATTATTATGGCAGCTGCCACACCCATTCCTGTAGATTTATCAGAATGGCTGTTTGCTGGACTGTATGGCGGTTCTGGTGTGCAGTTAGCGAAGTGTAAAACTGTAGATTTGGAAGTTCCCGCAGATTCCGAATTTGTTTTGGAAGGAACGATTACACCAGGGGAAGTTTTGCCAGATGGGCCTTTTGGTGACCACATGGGTTATTATGGCGGCGTGGAGGATTCACCATTGATACGCTTTGAGTGTATGACGCACCGAAAAAATCCGATTTATTTAACAACATTTAGCGGCCGTCCACCTAAAGAAGAAGCGATGATGGCGATCGCACTAAATCGCATTTATACTCCCATTCTGCGGCAACAAGTCCCAGAAATTGTCGATTTCTTCCTACCAATGGAAGCTTTGAGTTACAAAGCGGCGATTATTTCTATTGATAAAGCATACCCGGGACAAGCGCGACGGGCAGCTTTAGCGTTTTGGAGTGCTTTACCACAATTTACATACACCAAATTTGTCATTGTTTTGGATAAAGACATAAATATTCGCGACCCGCGTCAAGTGGTATGGGCAATTAGTTCTAAAGTTGACCCAGTGCGGGATGTATTTATTTTGCCGAATACACCTTTTGATACGTTGGATTTTGCCAGTGAGAAGATTGGCTTAGGTGGACGCATGGGAATTGATGCAACTACTAAAATTCCGCCGGAAACAGACCATGAATGGGGCGCACCTTTGGAATCTGACCCAGATGTGGCGGCAATGGTAGAGAGGCGATGGGCAGAGTATGGTTTGGCAGAGTTGCAGTTAGGAGAAGTAGACCCAAATTTGTTTGGCTATGATATGAGGTAACGTGTTAGATATAAACTGGTAAAAATCTATGCTGGCTATCAGCTTAACTGATTTTTATCAGTTGAACTGACCCAAAACTAACAAAATATTAGAATGAAAAAGCTGGAGAACATAGCCTGATATAAATATCTCTTTGATCGTCAGCAAAAGCTCTTCTACCATGAAGTATTCTTGTATTATCAATCATTAAAATATCCCCTTTTTGCCACGAAATTTCCGTGGTTATTTTTTCAGCAATTTCATTAAGTTCAGAAACAACCTCTTCAGGAATTTCTGAATCATCCTCAAACTTAAGAATTTTTGGGCTTAACTGCTTTGTTGGTAATAGACTATTAATAAATACTTGATACTTTCCACATCTGCTGGGGATAATGGCTGAAGAAATGTATTCAAGCATAATTGATTGATCATCATTTACTGTCATATGTGTATTATTCTTCTGACACATCTCTTCTAATGTATTCAAGTTATTGGTTTGGTATTTTTTCTGCCAGTCCTCTTTAGATATCTGAACAGCAAATTTTAATTTCTTTTTGCTGAATAACTCTTTGGTTGAACTACTAATTTCATTAAAAAATTGTCTGCCATCACATACCGTAGTTTCACCATCTTCTAATGGGGGATTAGCACAGAAAAACCACAGCATAAGTGGGATATTTTGCTGATAATACATTTCTCCGTGCAACTTAATCTCAGACTTAAAATCGTTTACGCTTAAAAGAGTTTCATCTCCATTAATTACCCTCCTACTGAATGCACCACCAGCATAATTGATAAAATCGATACTCAAGAGATTAGTAAATTCTTTAAAAATGTCAGTCTCAACATCAAATCCTCTAAAAAGTAAGATTCCATAATGTTTAAACAGACTAATAATTTTTTCTTTGTCTAATTCTAAAATACTGACATGATCGAAATTAATAATCTCTTGACCTATGCCATCTGATATGGGCTGTATCTTGGTATTCATATAACTTAATAAAAGTTTGTCGAATTTTGAACTCACTGTTGGCGTTAACTATACCATATACTGACATCTTAATACTCAATCATATCGTTCTGTTGCATCCATCTGCGTAGGCGTAGCCCGTCGTAGACATCGCAATACTAAATTTTATAAAATTAAAAATGTTATTACAGTACTAAAATCCCTTTTAGAAAATTACCTTAGAAAGTTAATCCTAATTTCTTTGGGCAGATTCTGAGAGAGAAATAAGACTATAGCCTTGGTTACTGATGCCAAAAAATTGCACAAATTATGACAAAAAAAGTGAAAAATCCAGCATCCAAGTTAGTGATAGGATTAATATTCAGTTGTATTAGTGTGATACTCAATACAGGTATAGCTCATCAAATAGGTTTAGCGAAATCAACTAATCCTCAAAAGTGCAATATTCTTGCCTATGTCACCGATACAGATCCGCAAGGTTTAAATGTGCGGAGTGGTGCAAGTACAAATAATACAATTATAGGGCAAATACCCATCAACGAAACAATTCAGGTTATTGGTGCTACTGGAAATTGGGTACAGATTACTAATGCTAGTAATGGTTTTCAAGGAACTGGATGGGTATTTGTGCCAAAATTAGGCTTAACAACGCGGGGCTACGGTACTAATGGCGTGGATTTATATGCTAGTACCAGTCAACAAAGCCTAAAAGTACGAAGAATTCCTGCTAATACGGCTGTCAAATTGTTAGGCTGTCAGAAAGATTGGGCGCAGGTAGAATATCAAGGTGTTAAGGGTTGGTTGACAAGGGAAGATCAATGTGGTGCAGCCCTTACCAGTTGTTCTTAAAATCCTACCCTGCAAGTGAAGAGAGGGCTATGAGAATTACTTTGAAAATTTTGATTTTGAGATATTTGTTATGCCTTATCCATTTCTAGGAATGAACCCGTATTTAGAAGATCCTGAATTATGGTCAGGAATACATGGCAGACTAATAGTAGCGATCGCAGATTACCTCTCTCCTCAACTACGTCCCAAATATTTTGTCGCCATTGAAGAACGAATTTATCAAACTACTGGCGATGATAAACTCTTAGTTGGTATTCCCGATGTAATAGTACAAAATTCACAGACAGCAATAAATCCTAAAATACCGAATATAGCTATAGCTACACCTGCCGTTCAACCGAAAACGGTGATAGTTCCCATACCTGAGATAGTAAAGGAGAGATATTTAGAGGTGCGAAAGGTAGGAACAAAAGAAGTAGTGACAGTGATTGAAATTCTCTCACCTAAAAATAAACGTACAGGAGAAGGACGCAACGCATAGGATAATAAACGACAGCGAGTGTTAGGAAGTTTAACACATTTAGTAGAAATTGATTTATTGCGTGTCGGGGAACCAATGTTAGTTTTTGGTGATAGTACACACAATGATTATCGGATTTTGGTTAGTCGTGGCGATCGCCGTCCTTATGCTGACTTATATGCTTTTAATCTACCAGATGTAATTCCACCTTTTCCTATACCTTTGCGTTCTGGAGATCCGGAACCAGTTATAGATTTGCAGACATTATTAAATGAGGTATATGACATCTACTACGGCTATGATTTGGTAGTAGATTACAGTCAACAGCCAGTACCAGCGTTGTCAGAAGTTGATGCAGTTTGGGCGGATGCACTGTTGCAGGAGAAGGATTTACGGTAGTGCGATCGTTTATACGAATTTGAGATTTGTGCTGATTGAATGGGAATACTAACTTTGGATTCCTAATTAGATAAAATCAAATTTCTACAAAAATGGACTGGATAACTACGCTTAGGGCGCAACAAGCGGACTTTATCGAAAGACTAAAATCTGGTTGCTTACTACCCAGCCTGCAAAATTAATTATATTAACCTGAGTTCGGGTTAAAGATAAGGAGGTAAAAGCCACTCTAGTTGAAGGCTAGGTTTCTTAGGTTGATGACAATAAGCGATTAATCCGCAAAGAACGTTAACGCAGAAATTAACGGGACTGCGATGTCTCGAGTGTTCAATCTGAGAAATGTTTTTGAGTTGGTCGTTAATCGTCTCAATAATTGAGCGTTTACGGGACAAAAGCTTGTCATGAAGACGCATCAGCTTATTCTTCATATTGCGACGGGGTTTAGCGAAAAATTGGATTCCAAACTCTTCCAAAAGTTGAGAAGCAAGTTTTTCAGAAACATAGCCGCGATCGCCAAATATTTTGCCAAAAAGCTCACGCAGTAAATCAGGGACTGGTTTACGGTCATCAATGTTACCAGGAGTAAGAGTCACATTTAAGAGTTGACCAAATTCATTGACGACAATATGAAGCTTAAAACCAAAAAACCAATCCACGGAAGTTTTGCCACGAGCAGCTAAACCTTCAAATACCTTATGCCTAGAAATCCGACGATTATGACATACCTTCAAGCAGGTTGAATCGATAAAACCGATACCCGTACACTGTCCAAAACAATGCTTTAGATAAACGCACAAAGGTATCAAGGTGGATGGTATCCATTCAATAAATCGTTGATCAGAAGGAAGACCTGGAAACGCACAATTCCACTGCTGTTTCACTTGATTTAAATAAAAATGCTTGAAATTCCGGTAGTTATTTTGGTGAAAAGCGATGATAATTGTCATTATTTCACTTAAACACAAGCTTTTAGCTCGAACACGTTTTATTCCTCCATGATTTAACAGTTTTTTGTGCCATTGAGCTTCAAACGCTTTACAGAAATCATCTACATGACAGAACAAAGCATCTAAACTAAACATAGGACAGGTTGCTGGATTTGTTGTTATTTTCAGCTTACTACCTGTCCTTTTCCTTATCCCGAACTCAGGTTATATTAAGTTGAATTAAGATATAATACATAAGATTAAGCAACTTTGGGAATATCACCCAAGCTAATTAAAAGGTTTACGCCGAATGGATATTTTAATAGAATAATCTCATCAAAAGATTCGCAGAAACATAAATGGACTGGATTACACTACTGCGATCGCTACAGTCTGATTTTATTAAAAGGTTAACATCTGGTTGTCTGCTTCATTGTGAAACAGAAGGTCAATATAGTGAATTAACTATAATCTCTGGAGAGAGATTAAAGGCACTACGGGAATTTTGCTGGCTGATGGCTGAGAAATATAAGCGTGTTTCGCCAGTCCGTGACGTTTTTATTAGCTATCTCAAAGGGAAGTTGGGTGAGGAAGTTGTTAAAGAACGTTTAGCTGATTTTATTACCGAAGTCGATTATGAAAAGCGATTCGGCGGCGATGGCAATATAGATTTTACCTTGACTTCTGACCCATCTATTGGTATTGAGGTTAAATCTCGTCACGGGAGTATTGATAGAGTTAGATGGTCAATTAGTTCTGAAGAGGTTGAAAAAAATGCAGTTGTAGTTTGCATTTTGATTCAAGAAGATGTGAGTGAAGCACAATCTGAGTATCACCTTTTCTTGGCTGGCTTTCTGCCAACCCAGATGATTAAGTTGAAAACTGGTAAAATTTCATTTGGGATAGAACAATTACTGTATGGTGGTGGTTTATGGTGCTATCTAGAACAGTTACAATCTTCTATTAATAATTATTATAAGCAACAACCACCAATTTATAAATATCTCCCGAAGCCGGAAATTGCATCTGAGCCAGTTAATAATCAGTTGCTCAAATCTTCTTTTCAACCTGAATTAAAAAATTCTTTACAATATCGGGATGAAGATTTAAATATACTTTATGTAAAATTGGGTGATGAATGTTTGGAAAAAGGAGAATATCTGAATGCGATCGCCAATTATAATCAAGCCTTACTAGTTCAATCTAACGATGTTGATTTATATTATAAACGAGGTTTCGCTCACTATCAAGTAGGCGATTATGAAGCGGCGATCGCAGATTATTCTCAGGCAATTCAGATAAATCTTTATGATGCTAAATCTTACAATAAACGAGGTTTAGCTCTGTCTCAGCTGGGGCGATTAGAAGAAGCAATTCATGATTATACTCAGGCTATCAGAATTAATCCTAATGTTGCAGTAGCTTATAAAAACCGGGCTGAAGCTCGTTCTCATGTAGGAGATAACCAAGGAGCAATTGAGGATTATACCCAGGCTATTAAAATTAACCCCGATTATGCTGATGCTTATAAAAACCGTGGGATTGCTCGTTATTTATTTGGCTCTCAACCGGGATTTCCCCAAGCAATCAAGATTAATCCTAAAGATGCCATAGCTTATAAAAAACGTGGTAATGCGCGTTCAGATTTAGGAGATTTTGAAGGAGCAATTGAAGATTATACCCAAGCAATACAGATTAATCCAAATTATGCAGATGCTTATTATAACTGTGGGAATGCTCGTTCTGATTTAGGAGATTTTCAGGGAGCAATTGAAGATTATACTCAAGCAATACAGATTAATTCAAATTATGCAGATGCTTATTACAATCGTGGCAATATTCGTTTAGAAATAGCAGATAAACACGGAGCAATTGAAGATTTTCAAAAAGCAGCAGATATCTATCGTCAAGAAGGTAAACTAGAAGCACTGAAAGACACACGAGAAAGAATATTAGATTTAGAAATAGAAGAATCATTAGATATTTTAAAGTTTTAGAAAATCGATAAATTAAAATAATTAGCAGTTTTTAGCTAGATTCAAGAGCCCCGACTTCGTAAAAGTTGTCGGGGATCTAACTTTTCAGTGAAATTCAGAAATATTGGATTGAGTGCCTATTTACTTAGCTCACAAAATTGCTCCACTTTCTTTCAAATAAACCCGTGTAAATGGCTCATCTTCGGCCAAAGTATAATCTTCAATCAACCCTTTGCGACGAATAGAAATATCGTTGCCTTTTCTAATCACCACAGTAGAACCATCGAAGACATCCCGTACTAGCATCATCTCAGTTTCGCTGGGATTATCCAAAACTACGATATTACTACTCCGGTAAAACATGCCCTCTTCATCTAGGATGTCTTCCGCATATTCGGCAATCAGCAAATCAAGTTTTGGATGACGCAACAAAGTTTGGACGTTGCTGTTGTAATTTTTGCTTAATACTTTTTTCGAGCGATTCACAAAAACTGCATCACGACAAACAGCGCCTATTGTCCAGTCGGGATGTTGCAAAAGGATATGGTCAATCGTTACTTGCAGTTCTTCAACTGAGATTTTATTAAAGGTAATAATTGGTATCCTGGCATCTGCACCCGACTCAAAAAAGGTTTCTAAGATATGGGAAGGCACATCAACGCTTTCACCAACAGAAGGTTTTAAATGCATTAAAACGCCTGGTGCAGCGTTGATTTCCAAGATGGCAAAGTTACTGGACTTCCAAGATTCTGAGAGACTTTTAGTAATCACATCAATACCAAGGCAAGTCAGTTGGAAGTGTTGGGCAATATCTTGCGCCAAGATAATATTGTCAGCATGAAGTGTCTGGGTTGCATCGATGCTTATACCTCCGGCTGAAAGATTGGCAACTTTACGCAGGTAAACAGTGCGTCCCTTCTCAATCACGCTGTCTAATGATAAGCGCTGTTCGTCTAGGTAGAGTTCCATCGCTTCATCTATCTGAATTTTACTCATCGGCGAGGTGGGTGAGTCTAAACGTGCAGGTTTGCGGTTCTCTTGGCGAATTAACTCTGCAAGTGTTAAATACCCATCACCGACAACCGATGCTGGACGGCGTTCTGTGGCGGCGACGAATCGACCATTGACACACAACAAGCGAAAATCTGATCCTGAGATGCTTTTCTCAACAATTATTCGGGTTAGCTGATCTTCAGGAATCGCTGCCAGTGCCCTATTATAAGCAGATACCAGTTCTTTTGAGTCTTGTATGTCAGCCGTAACACCAATTCCTTTGTGACCTACCACTGGCTTAACTGCTACTGGGTAACCAATTTGTCTGGCTGCCGCCAAGGCTTCCTTTTCAGAAAAGACAATATCGCCTTCAGGGACTGGGAAACCTAACGTTTTTAAAAATGCCTTGCAGTCATCTTTGCGGGTGGTAAACTCCGAATCTAGATGACTATCACAGTTAAATGTTGTTGCTACCCCCCGGACATGTTTTTTTCCCAAACCGTATTGCATCAATCCTTCTTCCCACAAATAAAAGGCGGGAATACCTTTTTCGGAGGCTGTTCGTAATAGGGCGTAAACCGTGGGGCCACCATAGACAGATGCGCGGAATCTATTTTGCAGCTTCACTAGCTGCTCATCAAAGTTAAAGTCTTCGTCTTGGGTGATGGCTTCAAACCAATCCCAAACAAAATAAGCTACTTCTCTAGTTGTGCGTTCATGTAGTGATTGCACACTAATCCGCATCAAATCTGGATATGGCTTAACACTCCAATGGTTAAGGTGTAAATCCATGTCCAACTTTCCGACTTCGGACACAACTTGGGCAAATAAATGAGCATAAGATTCATAGGTTTGGCTGCCCAGGTGTGGATAGCGATCGCCAATCTTTGCAATATAATCTTCAATGGGCAAAGGCTCTCTAGACTCAATTAGAGCAAAGTCAAATACTAGCGCCCCTGTATCTAAATAGGGGTTGGGCCCAATATAATGCTTGAAGTTGAAAATATCGAATACATCCGTTCTTCTAGCATTAATGCGGACTAAATCACTGCTTTTTTGTAGAACCATTGATTACAAACCTTTGGCTAAACACCCTGAAATTTAGATGCTGAGGTATGGTTACTCAGACTTATTGATTGTAGATTGATTTAGATTAATTTTGAAGAGTGATGGCAAAGCCATTGATCTAATCAGAACCCACCCTAACCCTATTAGTAAGCATTTTCAACTATCTCAAGGCATAATTAAATTCCCCTTCTTCAGCAAAAAATAAAGCACAGTCTATTCATCCTCATGAATAGTCAAAAATATAACCTTTGAAAGGTGCAACACCCACCCAAGTATTTGTATAACTAAACGTACGGTATTGAAAAGACAGCTAAAGTTATGAATAGCACACAAGCTGCTCTAAGAGATGAAATCCGAGAACTTGCTGAGGAAGCTTTTCACCAAAAGCTGATCTCTGGGCATGGTGATGGCCCAGACATAAATGAGTATCAAATTGTCTACCAAGGCAAACCCAGGCATCTCCCACTAGAACAAGCATATTTTTTCTTAACTAACTTGCTTTACAGAAGTCGCATTCATTAGGACTTGTCATTAGATCTCTAATTGCACCCAGCGAGAGTTAATACCAATTACTCACAATTGCACGAGAAATTTCCAATCGGCAATTAGCTGAATAGTCAACAATGCCTTTAGAAAATTTCTTTATTAGAGGCAATTGAAGCTGTGGGTTTTATAAAGTCAACGAAAATTAACGAGGATGGTTATTTGTCTGTAATTTTCCAAAAAAATCTTTTGGTCTAATTGCGATATCTAACGACAAGCCGCTTTGCATCTACGCAAATTTTAATACTACCTTCTATCAGGTAATCTATCAAAAGGATGATTTGATAGTTGGAATTGTCATGGTTTAGTGAGATTTATTAACTCAAATCAGGGGGCATCATGGTACAGAGTAATATCAAACGGCAGTTGGTAATTATTGGGGGAGCTGAAGACAAGGATGGAGATTCCGTAATTCTGCGGGACTTTGTGCGACGCTCTGGGGGTATCAAGGCGCACATTGTAATTATCACGGCGGCGACAGAATTACCAAAAGAAGTGGGAGAAAACTATATTAGAGTATTTGAGCGGCTGGGAGCCGAGAATGTTCGCATTATTGATACAGAAACCCGCGAAGATGCATCTTCATCTACCGCATTAGAAGCAATTAATAAAGCAACTGGGGTATTTTTTACTGGGGGAGACCAAGCTCGCATTACCAGCATCCTCAAGGATACCGAAATTGATGCGGCGATTCACAAACGGTTCTCTGAAGGTATAGTTATCGCTGGCACCAGCGCGGGTGCTGCCGTGATGCCAGACGTAATGATTGTAGAAGGCGACTCAGAAACACATCCAAGGATTGAAACTGTTGAAATGGGTCCTGGTCTAGGCTTCCTACCAGGGGTGGTAATTGACCAGCATTTTTCCCAGCGCGGACGCTTGGGACGCTTAATTTCAGCTTTGATACTACAGCCTGCTGTTTTGGGATTTGGTATTGACGAGAATACCGCTATGGTAGTGACAGATAACCAAATTGAAGTGATTGGCCAAGGCGCTGTTACTATTGTTGATGAATCAGAAGCTACATACAACAATATGGGCGAAATTTTGAAGGATGAGTCTTTGGCGATTTGCGGAGCAAAGCTTCATATTTTGCCACATGGCTTCAAATTTGACCTGAAAACCCGCCAGCCTATCCTAAATAATGGCTCTGTGGCAAATGTCTCTGTACCTGTTGGTGCAACCAACACTTAACTTTGAGCAGGTGCGTTTAAATTGAGCCAATAATTAATACTTGTAGATTATTAAATATCCTCCCAAGTACTCTCAGAAATAGGGGACATAGCCCCGCTTTTTCAGGAGCAAAGGGGGGATTAATTATTAATATTCCTTATCTTAACTTCAACAAACTCCTACAACTAAGTAAGTAGGCAAGAATTAATCAAACTATATTATACAATGTAAAATTACTCAAACTTACTTGTAGTAAGGGCTTCAACCCTTACAAATTAAGTAAATTAAAAGTGGTATCAACTTCTATGACAATCTATTTTTATAGCACTCGTGAAGAATATGGCTTTTTCTCCAACTTTTCACCCCACGGCTTTGAATTAGATGGATTGTATTGGCCAACTAGCGAACACTACTTTCAAGCGCAAAAGTTTGTGGGTACACCTCACGTAGAACAAATCCGCCTAGTTAAAACACTTAAAGATGCGGCAAGAATGGGGCGTCAGAGAAGCCGTCCCTTACGTCAAGATTGGGAACAAGTTAAAGACGACATCATGCGGCAAGCTGTGCTATGTAAATTTCAAACTCATACAGATATCAGGAATATCTTACTTTCCACAGGAAATGCAGAAATTGTTGAAAACTCGCCCATCGATTTTTATTGGGGTTGCGGAGTTGATGGTAGTGGTAAAAACATGCTGGGAAAAATTTTAATGGAGGTGCGAGAAATCCTGCACCATACATACAGCGCAGATGTTGATCATAGAACAATTAAATAATATTGTTGCTACGAATGCTTGCCCCAGTATCGACTCTTGTAATCGAAATAAAGACACACTCGCCGAAACTTTTGAAATGTAGATTATTGTTGAGGAGGTTAAAAGCAGCAATTCTTCACAGGATTTACACTCTGCGGTCTAAAAACGTATTTATATTTAAAAGTTGCATATTGGCTAAATAACAACTATAGTTATTACTCTTCATCAGTGGTAATCTGAAAGTCTCGATCAACGATTCAATAGCGAAGCGTTCGCTTCATTGATAAACTCTTACCCCTGCTTAACTTACGCTGTAATAAACCAGGCTAATGAAAGATACATCCTGGTTTTGGGAACACTAGATTTAGCACCAGACTTAACAGGAAGGAGTTGATGTCTAAACCCGAATGGAATAACAGATCGAAAAATACAGTTCCCCTGCAATTACCCATAACATACCTAAAACCAGTGAAGCGTAATACAATTACCCATGAATTTGACTCTGGTTCACAAGCAGAAATACTACCTCCACAGGAAAGTGATGACCATTCATTGGAAGCCTCCAAGCTACTACGGCAAGGAATTCAACAGCAGCAAGCTGGTGAATTAATAGTGGCGATGAAGTCTTTACAACAATCCTTGGGGCTTTTTCAGGCAGCTGGGGATTTGCAAAAACAGGCAAAGGTACTTTCTTTTTTAGGGTTGATAACTTACAGCGCTGGAGACTACAAAGGTGCTATCTCCTACTCCCAACAGTGTCTGTCTTTGAGCGAAGACACCTCAGATTTGGCAGTGCAGATGCAAGCACTTTCCCATTTAGGCAATGCATACCGTCACCTGAATGACCATAAAAAGGCAATTGAGTTTCTGGAAAAGTGTTTGAAAATAACGCAGCAACTGCAAGACAAACGCAGTCAAGTAGCAGCACTGAATAATTTGGGATTGGTGTATAAAGCTTTGGGCAACTTTACACAGGCAATTGAGTATCAACAGCAAAGCTTAGAGATTGTACGGGAACTCAAAGATAACTGGGGCGAGGAACAAGTACTTAAGAATTTGGGTAATGCTTGGTATGCTTTGGACAATTACCCAAAAGCGATCGCCTATTATGAGCAATGTGTAGTTATAGCACGCTCTTTAAAAAATGTTCGCAGTGCTTCTCAGGTGCTAAAGAATCTGGGGAATGCTTGTTATGCTTTAGGTGATTATGCTAAAGCCATTAAGTATTATGAAGATCGGTTGCAATTAGCCAAAGAAATGCAAGATAAGCGTAGCGAGGAACAGTCTTTAGGTAGTTTAGGAGTTGCTTGTGAAGCTTTAGGTGACTATAACAAAGCAATTACATATTATGAAGAACGTTTGCTGTTAGCTAGGAATATCAAAGACCGTCGCAGTGAAGAACAAGCTCTTGCCAGTCTGAGAGTCGCTTGCTATGCCTTGGGTGATTACGCCAAAGCTATGCAATACCAGTAGGGAACATCTCCAAATAGTTAAAAAGCAATAGAGACAAACAATTCAAAATTATTCGCACAGATTTATTCCCCCCATTGTCTTTTGTTGCTGGAGATGTACAAGAACTTCTAATGTATCTACTTGGGGAAATTGGGCGTAAAAATTACTCACACTCCAGAAGGGTTCCGGTGTTTCCAAGACAATTGTGCGATCGCCCCACTGTTCTAACCAGGGTAGCGATTTTTGTGGCGCTACTGGAGTACATAGCCAAACTGCTGCTGGAGAAAGGGCTTTCATGGCAGTTGCCGCTACCGCCATTGTCATACCTGTAGCAATGCCATCATCAACTAAAATCAGCGTAGCATCCTGTGCATTGAACTGCGGACAAGCAGGAATTAATTGAGCCTCAAGAGACTTAGCAAGGTTTATCGCTTTATTTAAAGCCACTTCTCGCCACCGCGCATCATGTTTAGGGCGAACTAGCTTTTGATCAGTCCAAAGAACATTTCCGGAAGTAGTGACTGCACCAATTGCTAACTCTGGGTTTTGTGGATGGCTAATCTTTTTCGCCACAACAATTGTCAACGGACAATCCAAAAGACGTGCTATTGGTGCTCCTACTGGTACACCCCCTCTTGGCAAAGCATAAACAATTGGTACAGGCTTTACCCCAGAATCAATAGTTTGCTGAGTCAAAACATTATGAATCACTCGCGCCAATTCCTCACCCGCATGGGTGCGATCGGCAAAAAGTGGGGTATGTGACATGGTTTCCCCCAGCATCTTTAGGACGGCACTGCTTTTATCATGACTGAATTTTGTCTCAAATTAACTGATACAATAAGATTTGTATAAATAATTAAGTATTCAGCAAAAGTCTATTTGTTCTGATAAATCTCCACCATAACGGTATTTAACTCAGATAAGACAGCTGGTGCTAATGCCAAAATCCTGATTTTCATGAGCAGCGAAACCCAACTTAGTCTCTTCGACGACTCAACCTTTAACCAACAAGAACTGATTCCCACAGACGCGAAAATTCCGATCGCTCCTGGAACTTATTCTGGCATAACGGAGTTGACACAAGATTGCGATCGCTGCCACCGTTGTGCATTGGGAGATACTCGGACTCATGCTGTTGTCGGACGCGGTAATCTCAAAGCACCAATTATGGTTGTGGGGGAAGCGCCTGGTCAAAATGAAGATGAAACGGGTTTACCATTTGTGGGTAGATCAGGGCAATTGTTAGAGAAAATTCTGGCATCAGTGAATCTGACTACTGAGCAGGATGTATACATAGCTAATATCAACAAATGTCGCCCACCAGATAATAGAGTTCCCACTCCAACAGAAGTGGCAGCTTGTCTACCCTACTTATTAGAACAAATTCGCCTAGTTGACCCCAAAATAATTTTGTTAACAGGTGCAACTGCTGTTAAAGGGATCACTGGCGATAAGCGGGGGATTACGAAAATTCGCGGACAGTGGCTGGAGTGGGAAGGGCGTTTATGTATGCCAATTTTTCATCCTTCTTACTTGCTGCGTAACCCTTCTAAGGAAAGAGGTGGGCCTAAATGGTTGATGTGGCAGGATATCCAGGCAGTGCGTGCCAAGTTAGACGAAATCCAAAACAACAGCTAATTTGGTAAATTTGCTCGAAATCTTTACAATTTCAGAGGTAGTAATCACAATAAAGGTAGCAATGAAAACTGCGATTTCGCTTCCAGATTCAATTTTTGAAGAGGCAGAAGCACTAGCTAGACAGTTAGGGGTATCTCGTAGTGAACTTTACACAAAAGCTTTGAAAGCATATTTGCGGAAATACAACCGAAATCAGATATTGAACCAACTGAATCGAGTTTATTCTGAAGAGTCTTCTGAAGTAGATCCAATATTGACAAGGTTACAATTTATGTCCTTGCCCATTGAGGATTGGTAGTGTATCGCAGAGAAATTTGATGGGCAAATTTACCTGAACCAGTCGGTTCAGAACCTGGGTATCGTCGCCCTATTTTAATTGTTCAAGATGATATTTTTACTCAAAGTCGTATCAGCACCGTAATCGTCGTAATCATTACCTCTAACACTCAGTTAGCACAAGCACCAGGCAATGTTTTGTTACCGCGTGAAGCTACAGGTTTACCCAGAGATTCTGTAGCTAATGTGTCTCAAATTTTTACTGTTGACAAAAGATTTTTAGTAGAGCGCGTTGGCTCGCTACCAGAACATCTACAACAAGAAATAGATGAAGGACTGCGAACAATTTTGTACCTTTAAGTCAGGTCATAAGGGTTTAAGTCTTAATCGAACTTGGCTTTGCCGCAAGTAGGTAGACTCATATCTTGCACCTGGAAATATGGATGTCAAAACCACAACTACGTGCAAGAGGTAACAACCGCTCAATATTAAGTAACATATGAGACACTA
>NZ_JBALGC010000020.1:0-35758 GCF_036916575.1 Nostoc sp. | reverse complement strand
TTTGATTGGTTGACTCTTAATCGTGACCTGTTTGCTTCTTATAAAGCCAGTTTGGGCTATATTTGGGCTTGATTTTTGTTTAAGTCCCGTTAATTGAAAGCTATCTTCAGAGTCTCAAACTATTAATGATAGTTATTTTCAATTTACTCCAGCCATAATTGCTCTGATCAACTTTGGTTGAGTCAAACTTTACAGGTTGTGCTTTGACGGGAGCAACGCGATCGCTCAATTTCACAAAATCAAATCGATGTACTGTAGAGTACAGCGGCAATGATTTATTGCAAGTAGATACTCCTGAGGAGCTTGCACGCTTTGGGTGAAGTTAGGGGAGAAAAAATTGAACGCACAACTAAACACAGCTTGTAAGCAAAACAATGTTTAATATCTGCCTTAACACCATGTGCCACCCTACGCCGACATGCTCACTTGCCATTAACTCTAAACATTGCAACAAATAGCTGTTAGTTACTAAGATATTTTATAACTCCCAAGAAATCGTTCCTTGAACTGTAAACGGATCGGCCGGATCAACTACACCCCCAGTTGAGCCATCGAAAGATTTGACATCAAATAAGTTCTTGAAGTTAACAGATGCTCTCAAGCGATCCTTTTTATAGAAAATAACTGCATCAGTCCGGACATAACCAGGTACGGTGTATAAGTTATCTATTTCTCCATAAGCTTCGGTAGCTGCAAAGATGCCTCCACCAAAACCAAACCCTTCTAATATTCCTTTTTGAAAGGTATAAGTTGTCCACAATGAGCCACTATGTCGGGGTATACCACGTAGAGCATTTCCAACTGGATATGTATTGTCTTGAGTGACCTCTGCATCCGTATAAGCGTAGGAAGCAATGACTTTCCAACCAGATAAGATTTCTCCAGCAATATCTAACTCAATTCCACGAGCGCGTTGTTCACCAACCTGAATTTGAAAATTGCGATCGCTAGGATCTTCAGTTGAGACATTAGTTTTAGTAACTGTATATAAGGCTAAAGTGGAAGAAAGGCGACCATTTAAAAAGTCTCCTTTGATGCCGACTTCGTATCCAGTTCCCCTTTCAGGCACAAAAGCATCACCGTTTTTACTGCTACCACTCATAGGAACAAACGAGCGACTATAGTTAGCAAACAGTGAGATTTCTTTTGTCGGTTGGTAAACGACTCCGACACGCGGTGAAAACGCATCGTTATCTGTGACTGTGGTTGAGGCATTCAAGAAATTTGGCGTTTCCTGATAATAAGTGTCAAACCTGCCACCCACAAGGAGTTTGAGATTATCAAACACACCTATCTGATCTTGCAGGTAAACACCGAAAGAATCACTATTTTGTGCTCTATCAACAAACCGTCGATATGGACCATAAGAAAAGTTGTAGACAGGGTTAAAAATATTTGAGCTACCAGCATCGGCTAGATTATACAGAAATCTCCCATACAATTTACCAAGCTCTACACCAAACAAAAGTGTATGATTTATAGAGCCAGTTTTGAATTTCGCAGTTAAGTCATTCTGTAAAAAATAAGTTTCAAAATACTGATTATAGGCAGTACTGGTAAGATCAACAGTTCCATCGTTACTGGCAGCAAATCCTCTAAGAGAAAAACGATTTTGTGTTTCTGATGCAGTAGTCACCCGAAAAGCAGTACGCAGGGATAAATTTTGATTAAACTCATGATTGAGAGTCAGGTAAGTTTTTGATTGATCTATAACAAATCGACTTCTGGGATCGTTGAGATTGCGGCTAATCGGAATATTTGGAATGATCGTACCGCCAATTAGATATAGCCCATCATCATAAGGATTTTCGGTGTGGAGATATTCACCTTCCAACGTCAGGTTTGTCTTGTCACCAATTTTCCAGCTCAGTACAGGAGCAACAAAAAATCTTTCTTTGTGGACAAAGTCGCGGAAACTTCCAGAATTTTCGTAGGCAATGTTGAGACGATAACCCAACTTTCCGTCTTGGGTTAATGGACTGGAAAAATCTAGGGTGGGGCGATAAAAACTATAGCTACCTACGGTAAAGCTTAAATTGTAATAAGGTTCGGCTAATGGCTTTTTGGTGACAAGATTGATGATACCCGAAGGTTCCAAGCGTCCAAACAACACCGATGCTGGCCCTTTAAGGACTTCAACTCGTTCGATATTGGCGCTGTCTCGAAAGCCGCGAGAGGCCTCACCACTATCAAGAAAACCATTTTTGTAAACGTTGGCATCGAATCCCCGAATTGTGTAAATTTCTGCGCGATCACCAGCAGTTTGTGAAAGTGCCACACCACTCACATTACGAACGATGTCAGTCAAACGAACCGCATTTTGATCTTCAATCACTTGGCGGGGAATGACTTGAATCGACTGGGGAATGTCGCGTAAAGGGGTATCGGTTTTGGTTGCAGTTGAGGCATCGGATGAATTGTATCCATCTTGCTCACCTGTAACCACCAACTCAATTGGTTCATCACCCGATGCTGATGGTTGAGTTGGCTGTGTCTGGTTTTCTGGCTGTTGTGTTTGGGGCTGTTGTGTTTGAGGTTGCGCCTGTTGCGTTGGTGCAGTACTCGCTACGCTGAAAATCAAACCCTCGTTCGGACTATCATACAACTCAACAATTGGTACAAGAGCTTCCCCCATCACTATCACTCGGATTGTATTGCCATCAAAGTTAGTCACCGTTATCTCAGTAATTCCCCCAAGTGGTTTTTCAGAGCGAAACGTAAACCCATCACCATTAGGTAAACGCAGTTGAGCATTGGGAATATCAGCAATAAAGTTATTACCAGTACTGCGATTAGTAACTTGTAACTGTTCCCCTTTGGTTGTTTGTAAAATCACTTCCACACCTTTGGTGGTGGGATTTGCCTTAACTGCTGTGACTTGGACTACTTCAGGAGTTGGCGTATTTGGTGGTGCTGGTGACTGCACTAATAATTGTTGAGCGTTAGTGTTAGTCAGTTCTATTTCACTAAGTCTTGGAATTTCTTTAATCACCTTGGAATTGCGTAGTACTTTTGCGTTCGCAGATTTATCTTGTACTTGTTGAGCAGTTGCACTGATTGTAAGGCAGAACCAAATAGAGCTTGTGACCAAAAGAATCTTTAATATTTGCTTCAATACCATTTTTCACCTCTATACCGTAACATCTACATTCCCACTGAGCATTACTCTCAAAAACCGACTATTTGCTGTTTTTTTATTGAGATTAGTAATTAGCTATTTGAGAATAAATCTTACAGGAGATGACTCAGCAATTGCAAGTAATTATCAGATATTATGGACAAAGGGAATTAACATATAATAGTTTAAATAGCTGTTCTGCCCACTTCATGCATTTGCTGGTAAAATAGCCAAATACAGTTGTACCAAAAAGTTCTCAAAATCCGTGTTGTAGAGTGCCTAGACGTGTTGGCGTAACCTTTGGTAGAGAAGCGGCTTGTCGTACCCCTACGGGGAAGCAAGCTACGCAATAGCGTCTCTGAAAGAGAAGACATCGCTCACCCCTACATGTGTGCTAACTCCAGTGATAACGGCGGATTTTTTAAACAAGACTCTAGAGTTTCTCTAGCTTGATGAATTCGGTTAATGCTTGAAGTTTTCAGTTTAGCGATCGCTGCAAGTTACTTTGTTCTGCCAAAATAGGTGCTAGTTGCAGTGTGATTAATTTAATTGCTTTGCTCTGCAAATAAATTTGCTTTGTAGTGCCTTGATCAGATAGTTGAGAATTTGTCTTACCACTAATTGCAATACTGAGTTGATTTCTAAATAAAGCAGAGTCTGCTAGTCATTGCCCTTAACTAAAAAACTTAAATCTGGCTTCATAGCTTCATCTGTTTTTAGAAAAAACCTTGCTTACAAATCAGCAGAGATTTAGATGTCAATCCCAAAATTCTGTCGTTTTTTTGAAATTCTATAGTCCATAAGGGTTGCACACCACTACCATCAATAGTCATAGTTGGCGACTGATGATTGGATTAATGCGATTATTACCAATAATTTTACAGGAATCAGTTCAAAATTAGTGATAGTAAATGTGCATCGCTCTATTCCCAAGCATCTTCCTCTAACTGTCTCTCAATTTGAGAAATCGCCAACTTGAACACTGCCTGAACTCCCGCTTCCCCTTCCTTGGTTAATGCGGCTTGCAGGGGTTCTAAGGAAGTGCGATCGCCAATCTTCATCAATGCTAGAGCTGCCGCTTTTCGAGTTTCCCAATCGGCATGATCCAGTAACTCAATGAGGTTAGGAGTCGCTGGTCGATAGGTCAGGCTGCCCAAAGCAGATGCCGCTTCACACCGTACAATTTCAGATGGATCGGTGAGGGCATTAACTAAAATATTAAATGCTCCTTCTTGGGTACCTTCTTCAGCTATTTTAGCGATCGCACCCACCACCGCAGCGCGAACTTCAGCCGAATCTGAGTTAATCTCCCGATATAAGTGCTCCTTCGCCTCTGCTCCAATAAATCCCAACGCCCATACTGCATATCCTTTGGCACTTTCTGGATACTCGCTTGACGCTAAGATTTTTAGTAATGCTGGCACAGCGGCATTACCTATCTTGGCTAGCGCTCCCACTGATGAGGCTTTGACCACTGTATCTTCATCATTTAACAGAGCCTTAACCAAGGTTGGAATTGCGATCGGGTCAGCGATCAGTGTCAGGGTTTTGGTGCTAGCTCGCCGCACAACTGGGTTTGGGTGATTTGCTACAGCTTCCATCAATAAAGGGGTCGCTGGTTTACCAATTTTACCCAATGCCTCTGCAAAACTCAACCTAACCATCCCCCGTGAGTCTCCCATACTCTCAATCATCTGCTTGAGTAAGTCTTGGTCATCACGGTTGAAGGTGTTTAAGCTTAATTGCTCACTCACCACTGCAAATAAAGCATCAGTTTCTGCCTGAGACAGATTTAACGAATCCTCCCCGGATTGAGTTTTGGAGTTGAGCATATGACTTATAACTAAATTATCAAGATGGATTACTAATTGGTGAGGTTCAGGGCAGCTTGGTGATTACGGAGTTCCTGGAGGGCTGAATCAATCTTGGCAAGCTCAGGCTCCAGTTTTGCCATAACATTTACTCTCATCAACTTAGCCCGTTTTGCTGTTTCCATAGTTTCTTGAACTAGACGTTCCCGATACTGCTCAAGTTCTGCAATAATTTCTGCTACATCTTGAGCAGTTGGGTTATCGGTTGTTGTGAAATCTGAGGCTTCATCCATAACTTTTGTTTCCTAAATGCGTGTTTATATAAATGATGTCTGGTCAGTATTTCCTATCGTTTATATTTGGTTACTCGCTAGAGACCAGCACTTAGCTGTTACATAGAACTGAACAATTGGCAAGAGGCAACTAACTAATAACTGACTAATGCATATATTCCGATTTTCTCAGATCACGTTACCACTGGTAAAGGTTTTTGGCGGAAATCTTTAAAAGTCGAACCAAACTACAGCCTTCGATGCAAGTTCTGATAAGTCTTTTAGGCTTTTTTGAATTGAAAGTGCGATGCCGATAGCGAGTCTTGTCTGCGACACGCTACGCGAACGAGCGTCATAGCCCGTTGTAGACATCGCGTTAGCATGGTCTAGTACCGTTCAAAAACCGTTCAAGAAGTTTCCTCTAGTGGGAAAATATCTCCTCGCAAGTAGGACTCAAAGTTTTTCTTAAAGTATTGAATGCTGGTCATATTCGGCTCATCACTTTCCGTCGGGGTGAATTCATAAATTGGTACTTTTTCTCTCACCAGCTTGACCAAGTTAGGATGAAGCTGCTCAAAAGAATCTACTCTAAATATTATTGTTTCAAATCTTAATTTAGCTGGATGAGCATATCCTAACTTCATCCAGGGCAACCAAGGACAGTCCCTGGCCCACTTAGCAGGAGGGACTTCAGTTGCATCGGGTCGGCAAGTATTTGATATAAAGTACTCAACTCCCTTAAACTTTTCTCCAGGGCAATAGTCTAAATATTTACTATCTCCTGCTAAGGGATGCGGGTATTCTAAAGGAATTTCCATCACAGAGGTAATATATCCGCTGCCTTTGGGTATGACAAATTTCTTTGGTTTGACTGAGCCTTGGACAATGCGGTTAGCAATGTGGACTACTGGTACTGCTTGACTTGCTGTTGGTGATTTCCAAAAATGGAGAATCTCTTGCGTATCCGGGTCACAAAATAAACCTAACTCTCTATTGATTCGATACCCAACTTCACCGTGTTCAGGATCAGGTTTGAGAAATACTTTGGTAGCATTCATCCCAATAATAGAGAACAATTTTTCTTTTGGTAAGTCTTGTGTTTCTTGCCACCAAATTTCCCCAGACCAGTTGTAATAAATCTGTAACCCATGATTTTTTCTGTAAAAATCGAGGTTATTAAATTCGTAATCATCTAAATAATCATTCATATAGAACTCCTATCATTCTCAAATGGCTGCGTAGACGCTTCTTCAACCTATCGTTAGACATCGCAACTCTCACCTAGTAGCTCAGTGAGGGAATTTTATTTTATTTTGACCTCAACTCCAACCTAACTACTGGAGTTTAGACTAAAACCAATATAAGGGAACGCAGTTTAAGCTCAATGATCCAACAACATAGTGAGACAGCGCTGCGGGAGGATTTCCCTCCGAAGGCGACTGCGAACCCGAAGGGTGGACACCCAATCAAGTATTATATGTACTAGTTTCAAAGTTGGGACAATTACGCATCGATCTGTGGCATGATCTCCACTTTCAACTGTTTGCCAAATATCTCATGAATCGAATACTTGTCGAGCGCAGCAATGAACCAAACAGAAAAACGTTTTAACTGGAAATATTTCTTTATTAAATTACACCCTATTAAGGCGGTGGTAAGGTAATTGTTGGACTAGGCGAATTGTGTTCATTAAGATAACTTGTAACTGCTGAAAATAAGATAACAATGAAAACTAAAACAAAGTACAGCCCTACAAAAGTACCGATTACTTTCATAATACCTCCAGCTACACCTTGCGCTATGTCGCCACTTGTAATCTGTTGTTTATTCTTAATTTCTTCTTTTAATTCGCGTAATTCAGACCGTAAAGCTTCTAACTCTGTAACTTCAGAATTAACTCCTTGAGATTGTTTTTGTTCCAAATCCCGGTCATTTGGATCGTTATTCATATTATTATCTCCAACAATTTTAAAAATTATCCTGTTAGCGATGTTTATTATGCTACTACAAAAATACCTGTATTTTATTTCAGGCGATCGCACCACTTTCTAGGTTCTAAATCAATGGTACGAACTGCACATCAAAGTGTATATGGTGTTCAAGCTAGGGGAGAAACAGGAAACTACAGTACGCAACGTGTTAAATTTAACTCTCATTAAACTGGTTAACTTTTCCTTACATACTTGTAAATTTTTTTGCCACTTACTGCTATTTCCCAGTCCCCAGTCCCTAGTACGATAGTAAACGTGACATCTGAGCAATTATTCAAAAGCCATTTACAGATCAATGGATAAACGTTTTTTTAAAATGTTTGGGCTAACAGAAGATCAAGCGATCGCAATTATCGATACACCATTAGAACAACTCGAAGACGCTTCTGATAAGTATATTGCTGTTTCCCATCTGATTAATTATCCCACTGAGCAATCGATCGCGGCTTTGGTACGGGCGATTGAAACCAGTAACCCCAAAGAGTTAGACCACCGGATTGTCCGCCGCAAGGCTGTGGAAAGTCTGGGGCGATTGCAGGTGGAATCAGCTTTACCTGTAATTCGGCAGTGCCTTAAAGATGATGATATTTATACTGTTGAAAATAGCGTGTGGGCGATCGGCGAAATCGGCACTAAAGATCCAGAAATCCTTGAAGAAGTGGCGCAACTACTCGATAAACCAGGTCAAATCTATCGGGTGATTATTCACACCCTAGCTAACGCTAACTATCAGGCGTCCCTAGAACGTGTTCGGAAATTTACCCAAGCTGAGGATGAACCTACCCGTAGTGCAGCGATCGCTACAGTTTGTCGTTTTACAGGTGACTATTCCCAAATCACTGAGGTGATGGCGCTGTTACAAAGTTCCAGCGTTAATGCCCGGCGCGGTTGCATTCAAGACCTGATTGATTCACACTATTACAAAGCAATTCCAGAAATTGCCCGTTGTCCTGTATCTTTAGTGTTCCGGTTGCGAGGATTGCGGATGCTTTTGGATGCAGGCGTCTCCAGTGGTGAAATTACCTTCACAGAAATTCAACCTTATCTAGAGCAAGTACTCTACGATCATCCCAACGACCTTGATTTAGTACATGAGTATGACGCTACCCCTGTTCTAGATTTTGTCATTAATGAACTCTACGAAACCGATTTTGGACGGTGTTATTTAGCGACAAAAACCTTACTGGATATCTATGCACAAGAAGCACCAGCAGCACTTCTAGCAACTTATTCTGACAAGGCATATAACGATTATGGCGCTCATTATCATGTGATGAAACTTTTCGGCTGGCTAAAATATGCTCCCGCCTATGATTTGTTAGTAGAAAACCTGTACAATCGCGAACCTCAGTTTCATAAATCTCGTGCTGCTTGTGCGATCGCTCTTGGTGAATTGGGTGATTTACGAGCAATTGTTGAACTTAAAACTTGCCTAAATACACCGATTTGGGACTTGAAATACGCTTGTTTATGGGCGCTAGACCACTTAGGAGACTCGTCTGGTCGGGAAATTTGCGCTCACGATGGTGACTGGTTAATTAAGGCGAAAGCGACGAGTACTCAATAGTTAGGAGTTAGAAGTTAGGAGTTCTATTAAGTCTAGATAATTGTCGATACCTTAGCATTGTCAGCCGATACAATGCCATTGTTAGTCGATACAATGGCATTGTCAGTCAACACAATAGCATTGTCAGTCAACACAATGCCATTGTTAGTCGATACCTTGGCATTGTCAGCCGATACAATGCCATTGCAGGTCAAAAGACTTGTGTGTACACCGTAGCTTTGCAAGCTCTTAGGGGATTAACGTGAGTTCGACGGGTTAGATGGTGTCCGCCTAATTAGTCAAATCAAAAGACCTCTGCCTGGTTTTAGTACGCAAAACCTGTCCCTCTCAGACTCAAAGAGGGACAGACTTGAACTTTAGTTCAAGGCAGGGAGAGGTTTGTCGAACTTACGTTAACTTATCAGTGATGGGAGTAGAGGCATACAGATGTACGCCCTTGGCAGTTTAGGACTTGCTACTGGCGACTGCTTCGTTTAAAACTAACTCTGGTTCTGGTGTCTTCTCCTCTTCTTCTGGCAAACCGTAAATTGACCTGTATAACTTCACGTACTGTTTGGCAGATTGATACCAACTAAAATTTTGACTCATGCCCCGTTTTTGTAGTTCTTGCCATTGCGGTTTGAAACGGAAGCCTTCCCAAGCCCGGATCATAGAGGTGAAAAGGTCTAGCGGTTCATAGCGATCAAAGCAATAACCTGTACCTGTGGCATTTTCGGGGTCGTGATGGGTTACGGTGTCAACTAATCCACCTGTGCGGCGGACAATAGGTACAGAACCGTAGCGCAAAGCCATCATTTGGCTAATACCGCATGGTTCAAAACGACTAGGCATTAAGAAAGCATCAGTACCAGCGTAGATGCGACGAGACAGGGCATCGTTATACAGTAAGTAAGTTGCCATGCGTCCGGGAAAGCGGGATGCTAATTGCCACATCTGAGTTTCATAGTAGCGATCGCCTGTTCCTAACAGTACAAACTGTGAATCTGTATAAGATAGAAAGCGATCAAGGATTTGTAATATCAAATCAATGCCTTTTTGTTCCACTAATCGCGTCACAATGCCAATAAAAAAGGCTTTGGAGTTGACTTGTAACCCTAGTTCTTCTTGCAAAGCAATTTTGTTGGGCTTGCGTTTATTTAAACTATCAGCAGTGAAGGTTTGAGTAATATATTTGTCATTTTCTGGATTATAAACTTCAGTATCAATACCGTTGATAATCCCAGATAATTTCCCGCTAATAAAGGACAGCAAACCTTCTAATGTTTCACCGTAAGCAGGTGTCTTAATTTGTTCAGCATAGGTAGGCGAAACTGTATTTACCTTATCGGCAAATTGCACCGCCGCTGCCATTGTGTTGTGTCCTTGCATATACCAGGGACACCAAGTAATTCTCTCTAAATACCAACGCCACGGCCCTTGATAAGCCAGATTATGAATGGTAAACACTGTGCTGATATCAGGATCTTGGTGCATCCACACGGGAATCATCCCCGTGTGCCAATCGTGGCAATGGATAATTTCTGGCTTCCAGTAATTCCAGGCAAACTCGGCTGCACCATTTGCAAACAAAGTGAACCGCCAATCTTCATCTTCTCCAGAATAAATACGGCGGGGCATGAAGGCGGGATGTCCGAATAAGTACAATTGGACATCAGTACCAGGCAGAACACTTTCGTATACTGCAAAGTGCTGGAACATGGCATCTCCCCACCAGATGGGTTCATAGGGAATTTCCATTTTGTCTGGCAGGAAGCCGTAGTAAGGCAAGAATATCCGTACATCATGCCCCATTTCTCTCAGGACTTTGGGTAATGCCCCGACAACATCACCCATTCCTCCTACTTTCGCAATAGGTGCTGCCTCTGCTGCAACAAATAGAATCCGCATGGTAATTTTTGCTTCCCTGAGATTGTCAAATTAACTTTATGACCCCGACCAACGCGATTTGTGGCGTCTGGCACATATGAGAGTGCAACGGCGATCAATTCTTATCTAATCACATCGGCTTGCCCAATTGCTTAGGAACCACGCTGAATCACCGCAAAAATTTCTGACAAAATTTCTTGCGCTCCGTGTTGCCGCAACAGTTCTGCTAGTTCTATGCCTAGCCCTTCGGCATTGTTGGCAATGCCTGTGACGGTATCTTTTACCAGCTTTTGACCATCTACACTGGCGACTATCCCTGTTAAGGTCAAATTATCACCAGATATTTGTGTATTTACACCAATAGGTACTTGACAGCCGCCCTCTAGAGAGCGTAGAAAAGAGCGTTCGGCGAGACAGCGATCGCGTGTTTGGGGATGTTCGATCGCTTTGAGTAGAGATAGCAATTCACTATCATCAGCCCGGCATTCTATACCCAAGGCTCCTTGTCCAACCGCGTGGAGAGAGATATTTGCGGGGAGAATTTGATGAACGCGATCGCCCATTCCCAATCTCTCTAACCCTGCTGCTGCCAAAATCAAAGCATCGTATTCGCCTGCATCCAGTTTTGCCAACCGTGTAATCAAGTTTCCCCGCACATCTTTAAATGTAAAGTGAGGGAAGTGGTGGCGTAACTGTGCTAACCGCCGCAGTGAAGATGTACCGATTACAGCACCTTCGGGCAAAGTATCGATTTGTTTATCTTTGTGCTTTTCATGCACCACTAATGCATCTGCTGGATTTTCCCGTTCAGTAATTGCTGCCAGTGTTAACCCTTCTGGTAAGTGAGTCGGTAGATCCTTGAGGGAATGAACCGCAAAGTCGATCTCCTGATTGAGCATTCCGAGTTCAAGTTCTTTAGTAAAAAGTCCTTTATCGCCAATCTTAGCTAATGCTACATCCAGGATTTTATCGCCTTGGGTAGACATGGTGTGGACTTCAAAAGTAATATCAGGAAAGCTTTTCTGGAGTTGCTCTTGTACCCAGTAGGTCTGAACCAGAGCAAGTTGGCTTTTGCGTGAACCAATGCGAATAGTGCGTGGGGGACTAGAAACAACTGAAGTCATAAAACAATATAATATCGCAGGCGATAAATTCACTCTCATCTAGACTACCGTAGTCAGGGACTCATACTAATTTTGGGTTTTAGATTTGGGATTTTGGATTACAATTCTTTACCAAAGGCTGGTTTGAGGAATCTCCAATACTACTTGGTACAGCATTTCGTTACATTTGTAGCGAATTAAATTTGGCAATACCCTCCAATGCCAACGCGTGTGCTGACAATGCCAATGCGTTCCTTGACAATGCCAACGCGTGTGCTGACAATGCCAATGCGTCCCCTGACATTAAAAACGAACTCTTGAGTCCGCTGTTGAACGCGGTGTTCTAATTCAGCGTTGAGTGTTTGCAGTTGTTTGTAAAGTTCTGATGTTGGATGGCGATCGCAACCTGGGTTGCAAGTTGCTTCATCAACTGAATTTCTCCAGATTTCCATATGCGGGTGCGATCGTACTGATGAGCAATCAATAAGTCCCAAGTCTTCTTGGTGGGCGTAGGCGTAGCCCGCCGCAGGCATCGCCTTCAATAGTTCGTCAATGATAGCATAGATGGAAATTGTTTCATTAAGCATATTCCCCTCCTAACTTTTCTCTCTGGAGGGGATTTTATTGCTTAAAGTGCTCTTAGCGATAAGCCCTTGGCTTGACGCTATGCATATCGCCTGAATTTATAACTAGCAACTTGGGTTAATACTCGTTCCACATGTCATAGCAAAATATCATCCAACATTGCTGCTCTTTGTCATAGAAAACAGGCGCTTCCCGACGCATTTTAGCAAGCCTTGGATAAGGATTGAGCAGGAATTGTGGATCTGTGGGTCGGAATTGCAAATCGCTAGTCATGACAAATCTTCTTGTGTAAAAATTGCTCTTTGAACTGAGTCATCCGCTTTCGTTATGCATCAGTAACAGCATCAACTTTGACAAGCAGGTGTCTTGGTCCCCGTAATGATGCACCTTGCCGATATTCAGGCACGTCCTCGACAAGACGTGGGGACTGGAGTCGCTGTGCCAGCGCCCTGAAAGCCAATTCAGCCTCAAGCCTGGCGATGGGTGCGCCAATGCACGAGTGTAAACTGCCGCCAAAACCGAAGTGTTGGTTATTCTGACGATCGGGGTCAAATCGATCGGGGTCGTTAAATTGGAGTGGATCTCGGTTGCCAGAGGCCAACATAAGTACTAGCGGAACGCCCTTAGGAATGACAGTACCAGCGATCTCAATATCTGCCAGCGTTGTGCGGGTACGGAATTGCACAGGTGGCTCGAAACGGAGTACTTCTTGGACAAATCTTGGCGCTAGATCTGGATCTTGGTGTAGCCGTTCTAAATGCTCAGGGTAGCGAAGCAACGTCAACATCCCATTCGTAATCAAATTCACGGTTGTTTCATGACCCGCGATTAGCAGCATAATAGATATGGCAACCAACTCTTGTTCATTGATTTGCCCCGCTTCCATATCGCCGTTGGCCATGATCGCTGACAGTAGATCCTTACCAGGATGTTGGCGAAGGTTCTGAATATGCTTGTGCATATAGTCGCCCACTTGCTTTTGAGCCTCTCTCTTTTTACGTTTGTTTTCCCCAGCCTGATCGGGGTCAACCGAGGCGGCGAATATAGTTGACTGCTCATGAAAGAATTGTTGATCCTCAAACGGGACTCCCAGGATTTTGCAAATAACCGTGACTGGCAAAGGGTAAGCAAAGTCATCGACGATATCGATTTGATCGCGTTTGCGGCATTTGTCAAGCTCATCTTTCACCAGTTCCTCTACCCCCGAACGTATACCATAAATGCGCTCCGCCGTAAATTGGTTTACCACAATGCTACGCAAGCGATCATGGTCGGGAGGATCGAAAGTGCCGAATGATCGGAGCTCTTCTTGGCTTGAGTGCTCATTGCTTGTAGACACCTCTGAACCACTTTTAGAGGCAAGGTTCTTTTCTTCATCTGAGCTAACCCGTGGGTCGAACAGTAGCGATCGAATCTCTGCGTGGGTACTGACAACATAGGTGCCATCATCCTGTACGGACACAGGCGTTTCCCTGAGTTGGGCATAAAGGGGATAGGGATTGTGTCGGTTTTCATACTTGAGAACCTGAGCGAATAGATTTCCGTTATTCATTTGACCTGTTCTTTCTCTGTTTAAGTAATACTGGCAATGGATGAATTCTTTGACTACGTCTGATGAGACGAAGCAAATTCCGGAGCGATGGGCGAGCAATCAAATTGCTCGAGCGCTCCCTGCATCGGCGGAAAGGGTTTGTTGATCTCTTTTCTGTAGGCAGGCAACCACCGGGCTGAGTTAAAGCTGACGACGGCAATTGTGCGTCCTGCTTCTCCATAGGCAGCAATAAACTTGTGATCCTTGGCTAAACCTTGGGTGAAGACAAGCTGATCAGCAGTTTCTGGAAGCCCAATCAGTTTAATGTTCACACCGAACTGGCTTGACCAGAAGTCTGGCAAGTGATCGTGAACGCGCATCGTCTCAGCAGTTTTGGCAACCATATTGTAAGCTGCTGTCTGCGCTTGCACGACGGCATTTCCCCAGTGTTCGATCGCGATGACGCGATTGTCATAAAGTGGGTGGGGCCACTGAGCTACGTCTCCAGCGACAAAAATGCCCTCGACGACTGCGCCGGACGGATCAAGAACTTGGCAGAATTGGTCACAGCGCACCCCACGCTGACTTACAGCCAGACCCGACTCAAGCAACCACTCGACGTTGCGGACAGCACCGAGCGCCACAACCACTAAATCAGTGTCGATCACAGCACCATCCGATAAATGAACACGCTGAACCTGTCCCTGGGAATTGCCTTCGATTTTGGAGACGGAAACACCGAGTCGCAGGTCAACACCAGCCTCACGCTGCATCTGGGCCACGATATCGCCGATCGCTTTACCGAGGGCATGGACAAGTAGTGCTCTTCGCTGTATAAGCGTTACAGGCAAACCCAGTTCGCGGCAGCAGGAAGCAACCTCACACCCAATGAAGCCGCCGCCAATAATCAGGACGCGCTGAGGCTTTGTCGCTAGCTTTTCTCGCAGCTTAACTGCATCTTCAAAGTTGCGGATGAGAAACACCCCATCAAGGGCAGCTTCTGAAGGGTTTGACCAAGGTCGTGCGCGTGTGCCGGTTGTGATTAAGAGTTGATCGAAGGGGAGGCGATCGCTGTTTGCGAGTTCTACAGTTCTATTTTTGGTGTCAAGGCCCGTAGCCGCCACACCCAAATGCCACTCAGCATTCAATTGATAGGGGTTTGGCAGGGCGGGTAGGCTAGCAGGGATTTCTCCGGTGAGTAAGTGCTTTGAGAGCGGTGGGCGGTCATAGGGTGCATTCTTCTCGTCGCCTACAAGCGTCAATTTCCCTTGAAAACCCGCAGAGCGTAATGCCTCAGCCCCTCGCAACCCTGCCAGAGAAGCACCAACAATCACAATTCGTTCTTCAGTCATTTTCTGCCTCCTGCTGATCGTCCATTTCCACGCTAATTGCTCGCACTGGACACGATTGTGCAGCTCGCTCGATATCACCACGCAGTCGTTTATCGGGTGCATAATCGTAAACGAGAATTTCTGGACCTTTTAGTTTGAAACTATCAGGTGCCTCATAGCAGCATTGTCCGTACCCCTGACATATATTCAAGTCAACAACTACTTTCACTTTCTGTACGTAATAAAATAAACAGCTGATCAGATGCTATTTTCCACAATTCTATGAATTTGTTTGTTATCCAAATGCGACAGAAAATTGACTTAAGTGCCCCATACATGTCCCTCAGTTTTGTGTGTACGTAATTATATTTATAAATAGATAGTACTTATGACTTCAAAAATACATGAATAGAGTTTCGATTAAATTAATCAGAGGAATTTTAGAGGCAGCGGATCAACTGAACCTGGATGGCGATGCAATACTGGTGACTACTGGACTTGAGCCGTCTATCCTCAGCGATATTGATGCTTACATAACTCAAGATCAATACCGAAACATCTGGCAAGAAATCACTCAACGTTCCGGTCAATCTGATGTTGGACTGCAACTTGTAGACTTTGCTGACGTAGGCACGTTTGACTTGCTAGGCTACATTATACAGAGCAGTCCCAACTTGGGCGAAGCGATAACATGCTCGATTCGCTATCGCAGATTGATGAACGAAGGAATCGAACTAAAACTTGAAACTCAAGGGTCGATTGCCCAAATTACCTATAATATCCCAACCGATCCGGTGCCAATATCTGCTTACAGCCAATGGGCGCTTGCCAACCTGCTTCAAAGAACCCGAGACACGACTGGGGTAAACTGGACACCCATAACGGTCGGCTTTCGCCATTCTTTACCCAAAAACTTGACGGCGTATCAGCAGAAGTTTCGCTGCCCTTTGGAGTTTAACCAGCCAGTTGACTTTATTCAAATGGATCGAGAACTTCTCGATATGCCAATGTTGCAAGCACAACCAGGACTATGTGCTGTCTTGAAACGCTATGGCGAAGATTTACTGAAGAGATTCCCTCCAGCCACCACCTTTCCAGACAAGGTTCGAGCAGTGATTATTGAAGAACTGCACAAAGGAAATGTAGGATCTGAGAGGGTTTCAACCCGTTTAGGTATTGTCCCTCGTACCCTACAGCGGCAACTACGAGAGGCAGGCACTTCATACCGAGAGGTGTTAGACGAGATCCGACGAGAATTGTCTGTTTATTATCTGCGAAACTTAGACATGGCAATCTGCGAAGTAGCATTTCTTCTAGGGTTTTCGGAGACTAGCAGCTTTGATCGTGCTTTTAAGCGTTGGTATAATTTATCTCCAGGAGAGTTCCGACACTTGCAATCAAGTGGGTAGGGTCGGGTCTGTAAGCGATGATTTCTCGTTAGACCGATACTTTGCACCGGACTGCATCCTGCCGTTAATTACATCGCGAAGTTGTGCTTACAAATGCACCTTCTGCTCAATCCCGTAGCAAAGCTACTATGGCGTATAAAAAGTCTGTAAAAGATAAATTTTGGAACACAGTCTTGATACAAACATCTAATAACGTAAGTTGCTAGTTAGTGTCCATAAACTGCATCAGATATGATAAAAAAAGCTAGTTTTTAAGTATTGCTAAATACCAAAAAATAAAATATTTTACTTAAGTAAAGCCACTTTTTGATAACTAGCAACTTGGGTTAGTGCTATGTATAAGCGATCGCCTTCTTGTATCCAGCTAGTGGCGAACGTTGATAAACTGGATATAGGACTTTCCAAATAGCAGAAGTCATGAATGTTGCAAAATCCGCATCCCTAACCCTAGAGGAGTTTCTGAAGTTACCAGAAACAAAGCCTGCAAGCATTTATATTGATGGTGAGATTATCCAGAAACCAATGCCGAAAACCCACCACTCCCGACTTCAGGCTAAGTTGATTAATGGGATTAATGAAGTCACAGAGGAGAGGCAAATAGCTTATGCTTTTCCAGAGTTACGTTGTACTTTTGGTGGTCGGTCAATTGTTCCAGATGTGGCGGTTATTCGTTGGCAACAAATTGAGTTTGACGAGAACGGAGAACCTGTAGATGATGTACAAATTGCTCCTAATTGGACAATTGAAATTCTCTCTCCAGATCACAGTTCCAATCGAGTTACAAGCAATATATTGCACTGCCTAAAATATGGTTTTCAGCTAGGATGGTTGATTGATCCTGATGACCGCTCAATTCTAGTATTTAAACCAAATCAACAACCAGAATTCTGTCATAGAGAAGATAGCTTGGCTGTTTTAGATGGTATTGATTTAGAGTTGACAGTAGAACAGGTATTTGGCTGGTTAAAGATGAAAGCAGAGTAAGCAAGCCATGTTCAAATTATCTGTAAATAATCGTGTTTATAGCTTTTTTAGTTTCTAATTCTAAATACTCACGATGTAACTTACTGAGATAGCCAAATCTGGAAATGCTTGTGGGGAAATTGTACCTCCAGTTAATGTGGCTTTTGAGGCATACTCTCCATCTTGAGGATCTCGAAATACTACAAGTTGTCGCTTTTTAAGATTAACTACCCAATATTCAAGAATCTCTACTTCAGCATAGAGTTTGGTTTTTATTTGTAAATCTTTATCTAAGCTGGAATCTGAATATTCGATCAACCAGAAGATATTTTCAGGGTAGGGATGATGTTCTAAATATTCACGTCCCAATCTTTTTACAATAGCAATATCAGGCTCAGGTTCAGAGTTGTTAGGAAGCGTAATCGGTTTACTGGGGCGAACTGTGGCGCGATTGCCTAAAAGTTGAATCAGCTACTCCCCAGCTTCACTGCTGAAGTAGGCATGAGGTTCTCCTTCTGCGAAGATTTCTACTATTTCTCCCTTTAGAAGTTCCATATGCCGATCATCTAGGATACCTGCCGCGATCATGCGGTGATATTCATCTATTGTCCACTTCGCTGTAGTTACGGTCATAGAAACACTTTTTTATCGTATTTTACCTCAGATCATAATGGATACAGAAAAATTGGTATATATCAAAAAAATTAACAATTTTTATCAAATTCAGGGTCGGCTTTGAGATATTCCTGTAATTGTTGAGTACGCAATTTGGTGGAATTTTCTAGACAACCAAAATAAATGGTTAAAGCAATACTTCCTCCCTCATATCTGCTTCTCTCAAACTCACAATTGGTATCTCGAAACTTGATCGATGCTACCTGTGCAGCAATCAATTTCTGTTTTCTATAGCTTTCTAAGGTAGGTAGCAATTGTTGATAAACTCGATTCAGTTTTTTATCTGCATTCTGATAAAATAACTCTGTGCATTCATTAATTCCTGCTTGAGTTTGAGCATTATTGCAGTTGAGCTTTTGAACTAAGGTCATACAGACACTTTTTTATCGTATTTTAGGGACAACAAATAAATTATCCAATTTTATTTTGTCACGATTTTGTGAGGTGGACATCTTGTCCGCTCTTGGCTACGGGCGGGCGAGACGCCATTGGTGTCAAGTTAAGGCAGAAGCCCAAATGTCAAAGGTATGTTCATCGAATTCAAGGTGTCGTTTATTGAATTCGGACGGCCGTTTATTGAATTCGGGCGGCCGTTTATTGAATTCGGGCGGCCGTTTATTGAATTCGGGCGGACGTTTATTGAATTCGGGCGGACGTTTATTGAATTCGGGCGGCCGTTTATTGAATTCAGGGTGTCGTTTATTATTTTTGTTCAATTTTAATTTGAGTCGGATAAAACTTATACACAAAAAGACTTTTCACCCAGTCCCCAGCGATGCACTGCGCCGCCCTGAGCTTGTCGAAGGGAGCTTGTCGAAGTGTCCCCAGCTATACTAGTTGACCCCAGTGATTTCATCTTAACTTGACACTAATGGCGAGACGCCCACCCCACAAAAAGTAGTTAAGTATTTTTTTATTTGGAGTTCCCTTACCTCACATCCTAAGAGCTAATTTGTAAACTCAAGTAAAGTACTTGTCTAATAAGGGTTTCAGGAATTTAAGTCAATACAGCACTTATTCGCTGAAACTCAGACATAGCAATGAGTTGAGTACCCTTAAGATTTTCTTTACGAATCAGCTCTAACAGCAGAGAAATCCGTAAATATCAAAAAAATTAACAATTTTTATGAAATTAAGGGTCGCCTTTGAGATATTCCTGTAATTGTTGGGTACGCAATTTGGTGGAATTTTCTAGACAACCAAAATAAATGGTAGGGACAATACTTCCTCCCTCATATCTGCTTCTCTCAAACTCACAATTGGTATCTCGAAACTTGATCCATGCTACCTGTGCAGCAATCAATTTCTGTTTCCTAGAGCTTTCTAACGTAGATAGCAATTGTTGATAAACTTGATTCAGCTTTTTATCTGCATTCTGATAAGATAACTTCCTGCATTCATTAATTGCTGCTTGAGTTTGAGGATTATTGCAGTTAAGCCTTTGAACTAAGCGCATTGGTAAATCAGGCGTTGTGCCTGCTATTGTCATGGTGGGGGTATCTAAACTGCTGAGAGTTAGCATACTTGCCAAAACTAGTAATAATTGACGCATGGCAAAATTTTTATTGTTAAAGTATAGACAAAAGATACCAAAATACGCATCAAAATTGGTATGTTTCGACGCAGAAGACTTCTAAACTTCTTACAAAAAGTAAACCAGCCGCCAGAAGGAAGTCTAAATTTCCCAACAATGCTAAAAATAATTTGGTATTTTAGTGATCTAAGTTTAGCTTTTATATTTTATGAATCGTTCCGCCTGCCTTATCTTCAATCCAGTTGCGGGTCAGGGTGACCCAGATTTAGAACTGGCAGAAATTCGGGCAATATTAGAGCCAGATATTGACTTAGATATTTATCTCACAACTGAAGAAATCGACGCTGACGAACTGGCCTATGCAGCCGTAGCCAGAGGGGTAGATGCAATCATTGCTTCGGGAGGAGATGGCACCCTCTCAGCGGCAGCAGCGGCTTTAGTGGGTACTGATATTCCATTTGGGATCATTTCTCGAGGAACAGCAAACGCTTTTGCCACAGCTTTAGGAATTCCTGACACGATCGCAGCTGCGTGTCACACAATTTTACAGGGAGGAACTCGCAGTGTAGACGTAGCCTATTGCAACGATCAGCCAATGGTACTCTTGGCAGGTATTGGCTTTGAAGCTGAAACTGTAGAATTGGCAGATCGGGATGCGAAGAATCGCTTTGGGATGATGGCTTACGTTTTAGCTGGAATTCAGCAACTGAGAAACTTAAAAAACTTTGATGTTGAAATTGAAACTGAGGACAAAATAATTAAAACTAGCGCCTGTGCAGTAACAGTAGCAAATGCTGCACCTGCTACTTCTGTCTTAGCTCAGGGCCCAGCAGGTCTGGTTTATGATGATGGGTTACTAGATTTAACAATTGTCGCTCCAACTAACAAGGCAGGAGCGATCGCAGCTACATTTCATCTATTTCAAACGGCTTCTACAGGTAACGCCGTAGAACGGGATGATATTGGCTTCCTGCGAGCCAAACAATTTAAAATTACGACTGAGCCACCACAAAAGGTTGTTCTAGATGGTGAAATAGTGGGCACAACACCTGTAGAAATTAAGTGTGTACCAGCAGGCTTGAGAATTTTTGTGCCATTAGTAGAAGAAGTTGAGCCTACCGAAAAACTAGAGGGACTCCCTAACTTGATTATTGAGATGAAAGACACAGTAGGAGAATAAGGGCATGGAGCATGGAGAAAGACTTGCTACAACCTTGCTCCCCTGCAATTGAAGATTCAGGAGTAGGTTGCATTGAAACTTGTATCTGATCCAGCGATCGCTAACAAAATTCGTAAAATGAATCAGCGGGTACGGTGGCAAGATCCGTTAATTGTGGAACGGAACATCGACCAAACTCGGCTAGTGTTAGAGGATAATCAAAAAGACAATTCTGAGTTTTCATTTTTAGTTATAGGTGATAGTGGTTCCGGAAAGCATGGGGGACACAATCCCCAGCGACAGGTGGCTGAACTCATGCTGCCCCATCACAACGAATCCCGTTTTATGCTGCACATGGGGGATGTGATCTATTTAGTGGGGTCGAGTGAATACTACCATCAGAACTTCATCGAGCCTTACCGAGAGTTTATCTTGGGCGGAGAGCATCCCAGACGGATTGCTTATGACCAGATGATTTTTAAGCTGCCCATTCTACCTGTACCAGGAAATCACGATTACTATAACTTGCCAATTTTATTGAGCTTGGCATCCCTAACAACATTACCCATTCGTCGCCTGTTGCGATCGCGGTTAGACCTAGATGTGGGCTTGCATGGCTCAGCAACCGGTGACGCCTACGCACGGGCATTTCTGGACTATCTTATAGGATTTCAGCTTCCAGGAGAGTTAAATCATCACTTAGATCAGTACTACACAGCCAAGACAGATACAGGTCGTTGTCTTTGCTATGAACCTGGCCACTTCACCCGCCTTCCCAATCGTTACTACACTTTTCGCTATGGCGGTATTGATTTCTTTGCCTTGGATTCTAATACATTTAACGATCCACCACCCCTGCCTAAAACAAAAGAAGGTGACGCCGATCGCAGAGTCTTAGAAAAACGTCGTGAAGATTTAAAGCAAGAAAAGCTGCAAATCATTGAAACCTCAGCCAACCTTCATCCGGAAAACCCCCGCGAAGCTGACCAATTAGATGACTTCCACGCCAAGCTGTCACAAATTGAAGAAATTATTGTAGATATCGACAAGCAATTAGCTGCTGATAAAACAACGCTGACTGACATTGAACAACTAGACTGGCTTAAGCAAAAATTAATTGAATCTTGGAATAATTCTAAAGTTCGGGGAAGGGTGATTTATTTCCATCATCCTCCCTATGTAACTGAAGCGACAAAGTGGCAACAAGCACAAACTCTGATAATTCGCGATCGCCTCCGTGATGTGCTGGATGCGGTAGCTAAAAAAATAGGTTCCCTAACTCAAGGGCGTCCTTTGGTTGATTTGGTATTAAACGGTCACGCGCACTGCTTGGAACACATTGAAACAACAGATACGGGACATGCTGATTCTCATATCCACTGGATTGTTTGTGGCGGTAGCGGGTTTAGTTTGCGACGCCAGCGGATTGAGGGAGCAGATTTGATGGAGACTTTTGGAAATGAAAATAGATTAGTAGCGCGATCACATCTGTTCATTGGTCGTAACGGTCAAGGTTTTCAAAAGCGACGACCTTACTCAGGTTTACGTATTGATGTTAAAGGCGCTGGGCAGCCTAAGTTTATTGTCCGTCCTTTGGTTGCCGAATGGTATCAGCGACAATGGTATAATAAGGAACTTGAGCCGTTGATCATTTAAAGAATGCGGCACAAGAGGCAGAGGGGCAGGAGAAAAATAACAATCCCCACTCCTCAGTCCCCACTCCCTCATTCACCGATCTACCGATCCCATCACAACATCAACACTTCTCAGGATGACGAAAATATCTGCTACTTTTTGACCTCTGATTAACTGAGGTAAAACTTGTAAATTATTGAAATCGGCTGGACGAATTTTCCAACGCCAGGGGAAGATATGATCATCTCCAATAATATAGATGCCTAATTATCCTCTGCCTGACTCTACTTTTTTGCAGATTTATCCTATCTTTGTTGAATAGCTTTAGGAGTTACACCTATTTCTCGCTTACAATGAAAATTGAGATGGCTTTGGCTAGCAAAACCAACCAATTCAGCAATTTCAGCTATTGTCATTTCTCCCTTCAGCAATAATTCCTGGGCACGTTTCACGCGACAGTAAATTACATATTTATGGGGAGTCTTCCCCGTAAATTGTTTGAAAAGCTGGGAAAAATAATGGGAACTCATTGGTAGCAACGCCGCCAATTCTGCTAAACCTAAATTTTGGTCAAGATGTTCGTGAATGTAGTCTATAACTTGCTGTAATTGGCGTCGTGATAAACCATTTTTATATGCTTTTAATATCGGTTCGTGCGTGGAATAGTGTTGCATGAGATGTACTGATAAGGCAGTTATCATCGTCTCCGCATAAAGACGACTTCCTAAAGGATTATTTTCTAGAATGCCTTTCAGTGGTAGCCCTATTTGATAAATCAGGGGATCGGGTGTGGCGAAGTGTGGCAAAAGTTGAATTTGTTCGGCATTTGCTGTTTCATCAACTGCACGAGCAAAAATCTGTGGTTCAATAGCAAGTAGAATAAAATCCCCTTCAGCATCCCAAGTCGCCTGATGCCCGACATTAACGGGAGTAATAATAATATCACCTCCAACTACGGCGTCACGATGCTTGCATCCATCCATTTTCCGTTCAGTATGAATTACCCGCGCTCCATGAGTAAAAATGGTCAAAGAGTGCCACAGGGGAGTGTAAACTTCAGAAAATTCATAAGCAGGTTGACACATATATCCAAATGATGCACCATGCCAACCTGCTTGAAGACTTGTGAGAATTGGGAGACGTGGGAATAGCGGGAATAGCTCATCTTCTTTAGTGATAGCTAAAGACTTTTTTTCTAACATGGGCTACCAGAAGTTATTACAAACCCAATGTATCAAAAGCTCAAAAATTTTCATACCAATTCTATGTCAGGTTGTGCTTTATTCACCCATATAAATAGAGACGCAATTATAATCATTGCGTCTCTACAAACCACTTATTTTGCCTTATTACGTGTAATTGTACCCAGCAAAAGATAGGTTGTTAATTAAATTATTCCTGGCCCTCTACCTCGGCTATCACCCTTTTCTGTCAACTTGCCTTCCTCGTCGTCTTGACTAACTTCTCTAAGTTCTTCAGCACGTGCTGCCTTTTCTTCTGCTGCTTGTTGGCGTGCATCACCCGGTACTTCGTAGTACATTTCTGGTTCAACTGCATAGTTGTTAGACAAACCTTCTTGGTCTACGGTATAGCCGTCAGTGGTGCGTATACTTTCTGGATCGGTTTGATCATCCGTAGGTGCATCTGCCTCCTTTTCTTCTGTGGGGAGTGTTTTGTACTCATCTCCTTCTCTTTCCATTCGAGCAGCAGTTTCGGCTGGGATAATTCCGCGATCATATGTATTTACTTCAGCTCTATCAGATGAATCTATACCTTTGTTAACTTCTTGATTAGCCATAAATTATGTCCTCATTAAAGAATGTATTAAATAACTTCAAAAACTAGATTAGGTTGTTTTTCATCTTGGCTCTACTATCTTTAGAAGTGATTTAAAATTAAATATAATGTTATGTCCTCTATCTTTGGGTGTATCCAAAAGACTAATATTAAGTCCGGTTAAATACTTATAATTTCCGTTTATTGCGTAAAACAAGGGTTTTGGCTGAAGGTTGACACTGACACCAATGAACATTATTATGCCCAGACTACATTTTTCATCCAAAATAGGATAATTATAAGATTTCCGACTTTTTAGATAAGTCGGGAATGTGAACCTTTTGATTGTATATCTTTAATTAGCGAACGATACTGACTACTGGGCTAAAGCTAGTACTGCAAGACGGAAGTCAAAAGCCACTTGTACTGAGTGTAACCGTAAAGCCTGCGGCATAGCTACACTTAGGGCGCAAGCCCAACGTAGAGAAGTAAAAGTCACTCATTCAAAAGTATTATGAAATGGGATTTTTAAAGTTTTTAAATGGTTACTCGTCTTGCAAAGTCTGAGCGGCGGTTCCCGCCGCTCAACGCCAGTGACGCTCCTGCGTCGCTACCGCTACGCTAACGCCGAAGTTGGGAAACCCGCCCAAGCGACTGGCTCGACTTTGCGCTACTTACGCGCCCAACGTACTAGCTTAATAGTTGGGAAATTTATTCGCCCAAAAATTGGTTTTTCAATAATTGAATTTCATCGGCTAATTCTTGCCGAGTTGAAGCCTTCAATAAATAACGGAAAATAAACCAACTGGCGTAACCAATTCCAACTAACTCAAAGAGCGGTGATAATAGTGGAATATTATTGATTGCATTTAGTATTGCTAGTACTACCTTAGCTGTAACAATCGCCGTTAAAATTAAAGCAACAGTTATTAAAGGTTGCTTGTAATCTCTAAAAAAGCTGCTTAAGTATTCGGGCAGTTGCTCCAAAAATTGAGAAACTTGTCTGCTAATTTGCTGCCATTGAGATTCCGCTTCACGTGCTGGTGGTAGTTTTGGCAAGTTTGCAGTATCTGTACCTTCAAGTGCTAACGTACCTTGTGATAAGGAAGCATTGATAGATTCACGTTGTTGTTGATCGGTTTCCATAGTTTTTATTTTCGGCGATTACAAAGAGCTTGTATAACTGAAGTAAGTATCAATAAATATAATTGGTCGTTAGTTGTCAATTGTTAGTAGTCAGTCATAAGTATAACTGACCACTAAAATTGAGTAGGAGTATCTAAATTTATTTTTGCCTACCTACTCACTTGAATTTCTTGTTCGCTGCCTTATTTTTTTGGTGGGGCAACAACTGCTTTATTAACTACAATTTTCACACCTTTGATTTGTTTAGCTAAAGGTTCTATTTTAGCTAACTCCTTTTGATTGTTCACTGTTCCTCCGACAGTCACAGTCCCATCATCTGCAGCATCAACTGTTAGTTGACTTTTAGGTATATTAGCCTCTAACTTGGAACGAACTTCACTTTTTAGGTCACCTGAAGCTCTTTGTGTATCACCACCAGTGGTATTATTGCGCTGTTCACGGGCGCGAATATCCTCATTTAGTTGTCTTCTGCGGACATCACTTTGTGCGTCTTGTTGAGCAGCTTGTGTTGTTTTTGCGCTCGGTGTTTGGGCAGCTTCATTAGGATTATTGGGTGCAGATTCACTTGTTTTAGAAGCATTATCACAAGCAGCAATACCAAAAACTAAAAGGCCACTAATTAAAAAAGGAGTTAGCTTTTGCATATGTTGAATTCGGAATCGGAAAGTGAAATTTGTTGATATTCACGGCACAAGTGAGGAGCAAGTTTTTTTTGTCAGGAGCAAATTTTTCAACACTTTGCTCCTGCAATTTTATGGAATTAGTGTGGGTGACAACTACTTTAGCTTAGAGTGTTTCATCACGACGGTCAACAATGACTACAGCAGGATCGTCTCTATCAGACCCTGTTGAATAATTGGTGCGATCGCTATTAGTAACTGGTGTATCTTGATACGTTACTCGGTCGAAACCTGGGCGAACATCGCCCAAATCAGTGCCATCATAGATAGCAAATTCTTCAATACCTCGCCGTCTGAGAATAGCTTCAGCTTGGCGGATTTCAGCTTCCGTACCATCGATAATTACTAAGTAGTCCCCTCTTTGGAAGCGATCGCCATAAACTCGCGCCCTGTCTTCAGGAATTCCCAAACCAACGAGTCCGCCAACAATACCCCCAGCTGCTGCACCGATCGCACCCCCAGCCGCTGTTGTCGCCAAAGCTGTTGCTACTGCGCCACCTGCAATCACAGGCCCGATTCCAGGAATCGCTAAAGTCCCAAGACCAACTAATAAGCCAGTCAAGCCACCTAGAACACCGCCTGTAGCTGCTCCAGTTTTTACACCCTCGTCTGCTTTATTACCTGTAGCGACGTTTCTATCTACATCTACACCAGCGATACCTTGACCGTTTGTATCCTTGGCAATGATCGAGACTGTACTTAAGGGAAAACCTGCATCTCGTAATTCTGTAAGTGCTGCTTCTGCATCTCGACGATGAGAAAATACCCCAATTGCCCGTCTAGCAACACCACTATAAGTCCCAGTAGGAGTTGGAGTGACATAATCAGTGGTAGTAGGAGTTGGAGTGACATAATCAGTGGTTGCATTTCTAGCGTCTGGATTATCGTAAATGCCAAACTCTTCCACACCCTGCTGACGTAGAATTGCTTCTGCTCTGAGGATTTCTGCATCTGTGCCATCTAGGATGACTAAATAGTGTCCTCGTTTGACGCGTTCGTCGTAAACTCTGGCTCGTTCTTCGGGAATTCCTAAACCAATCAATGCACCAAGCAAACTCCCAGCTACTGCACCAATACCAGCTCCTGTTAGGGTGGTAGCTAAGGTGGTTGCTGCGGCTCCAGCCAGCATAATTGGCCCAATTCCAGGAATTGCCAAAGTTCCAAGACCAACTAATAAGCCAGTCAATCCGCCCAAAGCAGTGCCTGTAACTGCCCCAACTTTAGCGCCTTCGTCAGATTTATCTCCAACACGCTCGCGCACATCAGCGCCAGCAATATCATCTTTATCTCCATCCTGCGTAATCACAGACACTTTGTCCATGTCAAAGCCAGTGTTTTTCAACTCATGTAGGGCATGTTCAACATCTCGACGATTAGAAAATACACCAACACCACGTTTATGTACACCTACAACCATTATTTTTTCTCCTCATCAAAAATCAATTTAACTATTCACTATATTTATAGCTCGTAATCACCCTCATTAATACATGTTTATGTTTATTTTTGATCACTCGTTTGGAATAATTTTATCTCTATCATTAGATATAGGTGGTTTGATTTAAAGTAAGTTAATAAAAATTCAGAAATAAACTATGTTTTCTAAAAATTTAGATATTAACTATTTGATTTTTCAAAGTTTTGTCTAAAGGTTTTAAAGTTAACAAAATTTTTGCGAAAAATTATCGATTTATTAGATGTAATCTTAGTAGCAACATATAGCTATATATCGATTTTAACTTCAGGAAAAATCTGCTTAATTTAGAGGTTTTGCCCTCACCCAATTTTGTAGAGAAAGTAAGGGTAAGTAGAGAACGCTTACCAGCGTTGGCTTCTATCTTAGAGGTCGTTTGAAGAGTGTTTCGCTGTGACTTTAGGCACTTTTAGATCCTCCCTAACCCACACTTGTCTAGTAAAGGAGGAAACCTCCTGTTCCGGTGCTGGCTTCCCTTAAAAAGGGGGAAACCGGAATCAAAGTCCCTCAATTTAGAGGGAGCTAGAACTTTTGATACCGATAAGAGGACTTTTCAAACATCCTCTTAGCTCGACTTTATTCAAAACTAAGAACTAGGTTTTCTTGATCTGACAAAACCTTGGCTTTTTAGCAAATACTTTTTCCAAGTCACTGATTATCGTTGAAATTGAAAAATTAAAACGACAATTTCACAGAGGTTTCAGCGTTAGCTTGAGCCTTACGAAAAAATGAATAAAGTCGAGCTGAGGTTAACACTAATAAATATTATTTTCTCCCGTCTGGCACTCTACCTCACCCATTTCAAACCTGCTGTATCTGTGGATGCATTTTTATAAAAATTACTTTTGTTAAGAATATTTAATTTTAATTTTATTAGATTATGACAAAATTTTTGATTTTACATACATTATTTTCTTTAGTTAAAAAGTAATAAAAATATTTATTTTTTTATAAAATACCACTTTTGACAAACAAACTTATTACCTAAGAAAGTGTCAGCTTATATAACTGATAACTAAATTTATCAGTAAGGCATTTCATAAATGGATATTTAATTGAGTGCAAGTGAGGAAATCTTATGTTTCAAGGTGTTTTAACTATTTGGGGATGGAACTGGCTGCCTTTTGGATTAGCACCGATAAGTTTAGCTCAGGAAGTACTAACTCCAGAAGAAGCATCAGTTGTTTTTTCGGGTCCTAAATTATTGGTGGCATTGTTGGCAGGAGTCTTAATGGCATTTGCCTTTCAATTGTTATTCACAAACTTTTCAGTCGCTGTCGGAATTTCATCTTGGGAAGTTGATTCAGATTCTGATGATGAAAGTTTAGGTAGTAAAATTCGTGAAGTTCAAGCCAAAGTTGGTGCTTGGGCGTTGATTACCGCTAGCTTTGCATTATTTATTGCTTGTTTTCTGGCGGTAAAACTTAGCTTAATCGAAAGTGCATTTCTAGGTGCAATTATCGGTGTAGTCATCTGGTCTACTTATTTTTCACTAGTAATTTGGTTGGGTTCATCGGCAGTAGGTTCTTTAATTGGTTCAATTGCTAGTACTGTAACTTCTGGTTTTCAGGCTCTAATAGGTACAGCAACTGCTGGTATCGGTGCTAATACTGCAAAAAAACAGTTAGTTTCTACCGCTGAAGATATTACAGCCGCAGTCCGGCAAGAATTAACTTCAGGTTTTGATCCTGAAGGTATTAAAAATACGCTCCAAAGTTCCTTAGGTTCTCTGCAATTACCAAAGCTGGATATCAAAGAAATTCGTAGTCAATTTAACCAGCTTATTAAAGATACAGATTTGCAATCTATTGCTGACAGTGACCTATTGCAAAACATTAATCGCCAAACATTTGTTGATTTAATCAGCAGTCGCACAGACTTCTCTAAAGAAGATATCAATCGGATTGCTGACGAATTTGAAGGTGCTTGGGAACAAGCTTTGAATCGCAAAAATCCCACGGAGCAAGTAATTAATTTACTAAATTCTGCTACTCCCGAAGAACTGAATTCAGATCAATTGGGTGAACGGCTTCAACAACTGGTTACAGTCGGAGGTAGTAACGGCAATGGTGTAATTAAGCAAGCTATTCGATATGGCTTGAGCGCCGCTGCTCCAGCAGTGCTGGATCGGTTAAACCTTTCCAATATAGATGTGAACAAAATTACAGCTCAGTTACAAAAGCTGAAAGAGAAAGTTCAAGATGTCGATGTCGATCAAATTACAGAACAACTCCAAAAGTTTACAGACCAAGCAACTGAACAAGTATCTGCAAAATTGCCGATATCACCCGAAAATACGATTAAGGCAGATGTAGAAGACTACATATTGAATTCGTTTCCTTGGCATTTTAATCGAATTACGTTAGTAGATGAATTTAAAGAAGTCATCTATGACGTAAATGCAGATCCGACAACTGTGAGACGGGAGTTGGAAGAACTCAATCAAGAATATTTTACCAACTTGCTAAAGCAACGTGGTGATATCAGCGAAGCCAGGGTGAAAGAAATTGCCGAACAAATGGAAAGCGATCGCCTGGAAGTTTTAGAAACTGTAAAACAGGCCCAAGGGCGAGAAAAAGGGCAAGATTTCCGTGGACGCATTGAAGATTATCTGCGTTCGACAGGGAAAGAAGAACTCAACCCTGAAGGTATTGAACGAGACTTTGCCAAGTTGGTGGAAGATCCAGAAGCTGGGTTTGAAGATTTAAGTAGTCGCTTTGGGCAATTTGACCGCGATAGTTTTGTACAATTGCTCCAGCAACGTCAAGATATCAGCGAAGAAGAAGCTAATAATATTGTTAGTAAAATCGAAAGCACCCGCGATAATATCTTGAATCGTGCTAGAGAAGTGCAAGAACAAGCAAAAGCGAAAGCTGATGAACTGCGCCAAAGAGTTGAAGACTATTTGCGGAATACTAACAAAGACGAACTTAATCCCGAAGGTATCAAACGTGACTTTAAAGTCTTGCTAGACGATCCGCAAGCTGGAATTAGCCTTTTGCGATCGCGCCTATCGCAATTTGACCGCGATACACTGGTACAATTGCTCAGTCAGCGCCAAGATTTGAGCGAGGAGCAGGTAAACCAAACTCTCGATCAGCTCGAAGCAGTCCGAGATAGTATTTTGCAAGCACCGCAACAGGCAAAAGAACAGTACGAAAAAACTACAAAAGCGATCGCCGAATATCTCCGCAATACCAATTTAGAAGAACTTGATCCAGAAGGCATCAGGAGCGATTTGGAAAAATTACTCGATGATCCCAAAGCTGGAGCTTTAGCATTGCGCGATCGCTTGTCTCAGGTTGATCGAGAAACCTTGGTTAAACTCGTGAGTCAACGAGGAGACTTGAGCCAAGAGCAAGTTAATCAGATCATTGATCGCGCTCAAGATGCCATTGGTGACATAGTTAGAGCGCCACGACGTTTAGCAAAACGTACCACTCAAAAAGCTCAAGATTTTGAAGCCAATCTCGAAGAATACCTGCGTAATACCAACAAAGAAGAACTCAACCCAGAAGGAATCAAACGCGATTTGCAATTGCTGCTGTCTTCTCCCCGCGCTGGAATTGGGAATTTAAGCGATCGGGCCTCGAAATTTGACCGTTCGACAATTGTGGCGCTGTTATCTCAACGCGAAGATATCTCAGAAGAGGAAGCTAACCGAATTGTCGATCAAATTGAGTCTGTTCGCAGTTCGATTGTCGAACAATTCCAGCAGATTCAGCAAAAGGTGCAATCAGTGCTGGATGGGGTGTTTGCAAAAGTTCGCAACTATCTCAACTCGCTGGATCGTTCGGAACTTAACTATGAAGGGATTAAGCAAGACTTTGCGAAAGTGTTCGACGATCCACAAGCCGGATTTGAAGCACTGCGCGATCGCCTCAGTGAATTTGATCGTGATACCTTAGTTGCTGTGATCAGTTCTCGTGAGGATATTTCTGAGGCAGATGCTAACCGGATTATCGACCAAATAGAAGCAGCGCGGGATGGCGTACTGCAACGAGCCGAACGCATCCAGAAAGAAACACAAAAACGCCTAAAAGCGATCCAAAAGCAAGCTAAAAAGCAAGCCGAAGAAAGCAAAAAAACCGTTGCAAATGCTGCCTGGTGGATATTTGGGACAGCATTAACTTCCCTTTGTGCCAGTGCGATTGGTGGTGCGATCGCAGTCACTGGGATAACTCTACCTGGATAAAATATCTCCGTCATCAGGAATTTTGAAAAAATACAAAGTGGTATTCAGTCTTTACAAATGAATGCCACTTTTTTTATAAATAAAACAAACCACCCCTCAGAGTAAGTAAGTTGGTACTATTAAAATGAACTATGTAAATTTTTATAAAGATTCTGAAATATGCTTTAATTCAGGTTAATTGCTCGTTTAAATGCCTTTACATAGGTTAGTTTTTTCCCGCCAAGTTACTTACTATCATCACCTTGTTATTCCGATAGAGATTAAAAAACTCTATCGAAATCAAGGATTTAAGATTTTACTCTAATGATAGTAAAATTTTATGGTTAATTATTCTTTCTTATAGATAGAAAAAAGTACGCTTTAGGGTTATATCATAGTCTTGTAGTATTCTGAATACAATAAAAACGTCCTAAAACGTATGCAATTCCGTATGAGAAAGTCTGTTTGTTCCCTAGCAGCCTAGTACTGGAAGCATAGAATACATAAGGCACGAGGATATAACATGATTCTTGGCACAATTTTGATGCCAACATCATCAATACATCCAGTGCTTCTCAAATCTTCTCAAGTCTTTAGACTTAACAGCAAAGACCTGTTCCAATCAGATCTAGTTCAGTTATATCTTCCCACTCGTTATTTGTCCATCTTGTTTTCTCGGCGTTGCTGAATAAAAGTGTGAAATTCAAAAGTTCAATGTTTGAAACTGTTTCCTTTGCGCCTTTGGGGGAAACGAAATTCATACTCTTAATTAGCAACGTCGTTTTCTGATGGAGAAGTGACGAGGTAATTTTTTTACCCTCTAAATTTAGGAGAAGCTCATTATGGCAACTATCGGTGGTATCGATTTCAATAAACTTCTGGGCACCAGTACTCTCGTGAACTTCAATGGCAACAATATCCTTACCGCTGGTAGTGGTAACCAAACCATTAACGCGGGTAGTGGCAACGATGTCCTTGTCTTTGGTAATGGCAACGATAGCGTCAATGGCGGATTGGGCGACGATGTCATTAACGCCGGCGATGGCAACAATACCCTTAACGGTGGTAATGGCAACGATGTCCTTACCACTGGAAGTGGCAAGGATATCCTCCTTGGCGGTAATGGTAACGATGTCCTATACGGTGGTGGTGGCAAGGATACCCTCAATGGCGGTGCTGGCAACGACACACTCGCTGGCGGTACCGGGTCTGATATTCTCACTGGAGGAGCAGGTAACGATGTTTTCGATTTCAACTCAGTTTCAGATAGTCCTCCTAGTGGACGGGATCTGATCACTGACTTTGTTGGAAACGGTAGCTTGCCAGGTGACCGAATCGATCTATCTACCATCGACGCTAACTCCACTAAAGCAGGCAACCAAGCCTTCACTTTCATTGGGGCTGCCCCATTCTCCGCACCTGGTCAGGTTCGTTATTCAGGAGGTATTCTTCAAGCTAACACTGGTGGGAATCTGTCGCCTGAGTTTGAGGTTCGGCTTATAGGAGCACCACAACTAGTGGTAAGCGACATTATCCTTTAATTTAATAGACCTGCCTTGAAAATAAGCCAGGAGGCAGAATTCTAATAATTGAATAGTCGCGGGGAGAGGTAAGCTAAACTTACCTCTCCCTTTTATAGTGATTATTATCCAAATTGATTTCTATACTTAGGCCATTGACAAAATGTACTCGGCTTTAACATGTTAAGGATGGTATTGCTGTAATCAAGCACAAGTAATACCATTTCTTTGTGATACTGCGCTAAATTTTTTTTAACCAAACGCTACGCCTAGCTTGCTTCTCCGTAGTAGTACTGATAAGAGCATGTAATACAATCGCAATACAAGCAATGATGCCACGGAAGTAAAAAAGATGTCGGAGAATTTAAAAAGCCAAATTGTGAAGTAGAGCTGCAGCGATCGCATTGATCAATAAGGCTTTTAAATTATTGGCAATTACTTGATTATACATAACTACAGAAATCACCAAACAAATTTCAATAGGTAAAACCAACTCTCTCTGAACAAAGGTTTAAGATTTTGTTATGAGCAGAGTAAAAAAAGATAATTAATTATTCTTTCTTATAAATATAAAAAAGCACGTTTGAGTGTAGTATCATACCATTGTGATTCTGAACATAGTAAAAACGTCCTAAAACCTATGCAATTCCGTAGGAGAAAATTTGCTTATTCCCTAGCAGCCTAGTACTAGAACCATTGAATAACATAAGGCACAAGGATATAACATGACTATTGGCACAATTTTAATGCCAACATCATCAATCTAATATCCAGTGCTTCTCAAGTCTTTAGACTTAATAGTAAAGACTTATTCCAATCAGGTCTGGTTCAGTTATCTCTTTCGACTCGTTATTTCTCCATCTTATGTTCTCGGTCTTGCTGAATGAAAGTATGAAATTCAAAAATTCAATGTTTGAAAGTGTTTCCTTTGGGTCTTTGGGGGAAACCAAATTCATACTCTTAATCAGGAAAACCTTTTTCTGATGGGGAAGTGATGATGTAATTTTTTACCCTCTAAATTCAGGAGAAGCTCATTATGCCAATTATTATCGGCACTGATAAAGACGACATCATTAACGCCGGATTGGGCACCTATACCAACTATACGGTTAACGGCGGATTAGGCAACGATACGATCAACGTCGGCAATGGCAACAATACCGTTGACGGTGGTGATGGCAACGATCTCATTAATTCTGGTTTTACTAAAGGTAGCCTGATTGTTGGTAGTGGCAGCGACACCATTAACGGCGGATTGGGCAACGATACGATTAATGCCGGCAATGGCAACAATCTCGTTGACGGTGGTGATGGCAACGATGTCGTTATCGCTGGTATTGACAACGACACCCTTATTGGCGGTACTGGCGACGATTTCTTAAGGGGTGCTCGTGGCCAGGATTTAGTGATCGGTAATGATGGCAACGATACCCTGATTGGTGGTATAGGCAACGATACCCTTATTGGCGGTGCTGGCGACGACGACCTCATTGGCGAGAAAGGGAAAGATATTCTCACTGGAGGACCAGGTAACGATACTTTCTTCGTAAAGGTAATTTATGAGAGTCCTTCTGTTTTTTCAGGAGATGTTATCACTGACTTTGTTGGAAACGGTGACTTACCAGGTGACCAAATCAATCTATATACTATCGACGCCAACTCTACTATCCCGGGCAACCAAGCCTTCACTTTCATTGGGGCTGCCCCATTCTCCGCACCCGGTCAGGTTCGTTATTCAAATGGTGTTCTCCAAGCTACCACTAATGAGAATCTAACGACTAATATTGGGATTACGCTTCAAGGAGCACCACAACTAGTGGCAAGCGATATTATCCTTTAATTTCATAGACCTGCCTTGAAAATAAAACAGCAGGCAGAATTCTGATAATTTAACAGTCACGGGGAGAGGTAAGCTTAACTTGCCTCTCTTTTTTATAGTGATTATTATGCAAATTGATTTCTGTACTGAGGCGCATTGACAAAATGCACTCGGCTTAAACAAGTCGCTGTACGTTCAATATTAAGGTATCAAGGTTGCTAATCTCCTTAAGAGGATGTTTTAAAAGTCGTAAGTATACTATAAACCCCGCTTCCATTCCTCTCCCCGAAAGGTCGAGAGGCTTTGAAACCCCCCTCCCCTACAAGGGAATGCAGGGTGGTTTCATACGAAAAAAGAAAAATACATAAGTCTTGATTTCTCGTTTTGTGTCTAGGCTTTTTCCCTCTCTCCAAACCTCTCCCCCTGTGGGGGAGAGGCTTTGAAACCCAGTTTTAGTTTTTCTCTGCTTGTGTGAAACCACCCTGCCCTTCCCTACAAGGGAATGGCGGTAGGGGGGTTAGGTTTCTCTTTCAAGGGTAGGGATTTAAGAAAGGGGCAGTTTAATCGGTAAAATACAGAACTGAAGTCAAACCGCAAAAATATGTAAGAGAAATGCGGC
>NZ_JBALGC010000019.1:0-4795 GCF_036916575.1 Nostoc sp. | reverse complement strand
TTGTATCTCCAATACCAATGCGGTCAATTCCTGCTTCTAGTTGGGTTTTCCAGTTAGATTCTTCAACTTGTCGCACTGTTTGCAGTAATGATTCTCCCTCTAGCTTGCCACTCCAAAATGCTTCTAATGCTTTTTTAACTTCCCGATTTTTACCGATACGAGGATAGCCTAATGTTGTGGTTTGAATCTGCATGATTTTTTATTCCTTTGAAGATTAAATAATTTGGAAACTGGTAATTTTCACTCAGTTTTCAATTAACAACAACTTATGTTTAATTGCGTCCACTTACTTTGTGGTGGAATCTTTGCTAGAATTCCTTTTTTTAGAGGTTCAGGTCGTTCTGACCAAAGTAGTGAACCATCGCCTTTAGCATAGTATTGATTGGCACATTGCAGAACCGCAGATGCACAACTATCACTTAGTAAATCGCCAAATAAATAGGTTGGTTTTCCTGACGCAACAAAAGCAATTACACAAGAACGGTTACAAGCGCTCATACATTCAACTCCCTGAATGGAGAATTTATTTTGTAATTCCCAATTGAATGCAAGTTGTTGCAGATGTAGTAATAAGTAAGTCGGTGCAATAAAACCAAACTGTGTGAAGAAAAGTAAATAAGGCTCAAACTCTTTCTCCCCCTGCCCCCTGCCCCCTGCCTTATCCCAACAATAATTATTTACGCCGACCTACTTAGTTGCTGACCGCCACTTTCTCCAATTCGCTTGCCATCTTGCCACACGCTAGCGCAGGTCGTGCAAACAAATAAAGTATGTTGTTTGTTAAGCATTAATTTTGAAATGTGTTGGATTAAGTCCCAAGCGCAGATATTACACAGTTTTGTCAGCATGAATCTAACCTTGCTGACTGTGCAATGTATCTGTTGCAAACTATTAGTAATAATTGACCAACAATTCCTTGATGGTACAATCCGCAGGATTTGTCTGTAGAATCAATCCAAAATCTCAAAATTGAATCGCCAGTGTAAGGTCAGATAACACGAAAGCAGACATTATCAAGTAGTTCTTGATGCTCTTTTAAAACAAGACTGCCACTTTTCACATCAGCGATAATCATGCCAAATAACCTAGTAGTACAGACACTTACTGAAAATTACACTTCTAGGCGCAATTTGTACCGCTAATTAATTGTCTATCATCTCAAAAGCAGGCCGTGACCTGAAGTGTGTCTTTGGCACGATGAAGAAATGAAATTGATTGATCGTGAAAATATTCATAGTTGCGCTTATCTATACCTCGTAGATTTCAGCAGGAGTTAACTGTTCGGCGGGCGTTCTGACTCACAAGGCAAACCTTGATTACAGCTGCGGGACAGCGCCGGATTCACACCGGACTTTCCCCGTTTCCTCTAGTGGCTGTTCTCCACTAGAACCGACTTGTAAGTTTAAACTATATCATTGTTTACTGTCTAATGCAAAATTCAATCACTTATTTTGTGATTGATATAAAACCCTGATTTAATCAGAAAATTACTTACTTTTGCCGTAAATACTGGAGAATACCGCGAACAATCGCCTCAGCCATCCGATTATCATACTCTGGGTTCGCCAGTCTGGGGTTGTCTTCAGAACCTGTTACAAAACCAGTTTCTATTAAAATTGCGGGCATAGTATTTTTTCTCAGCACGTAAAATCTAGCTCGTTTTACTCCTCGGTCTTTTAATGTCGGAATACTTTGAAGAATGCTTTTGTGAACCACTTGTGCTAAACGATAACCCCTGTCATAATGATAAGTTTTTAAACCATTTGCACTAGGGTTGTTATCAATTGAGTTTGCATGAATGCTCACAAATAAGTCTGCATGAGCGTGTTCTGCCATGACAACCCTCGGAGCAAGGTCTACATAATAGTCAGCATCCCTTGTCATGATAACTTTAATACCATTTTGCTCTAAAAGTGAAGCTACTTTTTTACCGATTCTCAAAATGATATCCTTTTCTTTCAGTCCCTGAAGACCAATAGCACCCGTATCTTTTCCCCCATGTCCGGGGTCAATAATTATGACTATTCGTCCTTTGAAAGGACGAGGTATCGGTTGTGAGATTTCAGATGTAGTCGTTGGTGGAGAGTCGGGGTCTGGAAATCGTATAGGTAAAGGAGGAATAGAAATTGGGATTTTTGTTATAGAAGTAGAAGGTAGTGAAACAAAGCGATCGCGCTGAAATTCTAATGCTAATATTTGAGAACTAATTTGGTTAAGTTGCTTAATTTGCACCCTAGACGCAGGTTGAATATAAATTACTACCGTTTCTCTTTCTTGCTGTTGTAAACGTACCCGCAATACAGGACTATTTGCATTCCAAGTCGGCCCGGTAATATTGCTTGCGAGTTTAGCATTCGGGATAAAGATTCGGTAAAGGGCTGTTTGTCTATCCCAATTACTCGTGACATTTGATAAACTGCGATCGCTTCTAATTAACAGTTGTGTACCATTGCTTGCCAATTCTACAGACTCAATTGTGGAAGGGGAAGTAGGTAATTAGGTAATTGAGTCAGATTGATTATTGCTTTGTTGTGACTTGACTACTCCACTATAAGGTAACAGTACTATACCGTCGCTACTACTAACCGTTGCCCGCCAATTAGGACTATTTTTATCTATACGTAAGGTCATGCGGACGGTGGGTATTGCACTTTTTAGTTGAGTAAATTGAATGCTGTTGACACCGTATCGGTTGATTGACTGCTGTTGTTGTAGATTAGGCGATAGAGTTGCACCTTTAATATTAATGTCTATAACGCTACGATTGTCAATGTTCTAATTCTCTTAGTATTTCCCCATCTGGATTACCAGCCAGAGAGTATAATGTCTCAGGCATCATCTCGATAATCACTTCCAAAAAAGGCTGTCCGGCAGAAATATCACTAAGTGATTCTATTTCTATCCTTCTACCGTAGACACCATATCTTCCACTCTCAAGGTAAGTTTGCCGAGACTGAGTTTCTCCAGAGAGGAACAACCGCCATAAGTCTGCACTACACACACCTATTGTCAATTGGAGAAGTTCAGTTGTATGCCCGCAAGTTGGTTATTAGTAATACGCTCAAGAAACTCAATGCTGCACTAATGATAAACATAAATGTATATCCCGTAGCACTGGCGATCGCACCGCTAAGAACTGAAGCAGCAATTCCGCCAATGTATACTACTGACACCTGAAATGTATAATCAGTAGCGGCTGTAGCAGGTTCGCATTTATCCATCATGGCACTTAGTAATGCAGTATATGCCATACTTTGAGCTGCATTGACTGTTATACTCACAGCATACAGCACGGGTAAACTACTGATACCAATTGCAGGTATGATATACAAAAGTGTCACCATGCTAGCGGCAAAGCCAAATAGAGCTAGAGAACGTAATCTTCCCAAGTGGGTAATCAAAACTCCTGCAATCAAAGCACTAACAATACGGACACTGTAACTGACAATACCCAACATTAAGCCAATATCTGAGAGCGACAAACCTCTATCAACAAAAAGTGGACGAAGCATTGTACCTGACATCATTTCGCCTCCCATATATAGCAATACTACGAAAAGCCACGGTAATGCTTTGGGACGCGAGAGAAAGTTGATAAAAGGTTGAAAATAAAATTTAAAAAAGTTCGATTTCTGAGATTTCTTACTAACTTGTTCTTGATGCAATAGTACTGGAATACAAATTACCATTAAATTCCCAAACTCTCAATGCTGGGGTGGGGGATGAAAAAGTGAAAGATTATTTCAGCGCCTATACCAGCAAAAAAATAAACAATCAGAAAAATCCAGCTATTAGGTCTCACCTTCTTGAAACGCCAACTCCAACGAAAACGGTAGACACCCAAGATTGGCAGCTGCCCACTCGTTGGCTTCTGCAATTAGGATTTTGTTACCAGAATCGAGATAAAATTGCATTTTAGCACTCTGCTCTAGTCTTTCCCGTTCTTTGCCCCCAATTAAGCATCGCGCAATCAGGCAGTACTCTCTAGCTACACGCTTGGCGTGGGATGCTGCTTGGAGTCGCAACTTAGTCAGATTCTTCAGTTCTGACAAAGCGAGAGTTGTTGCTGGGTCGCCTGAAGATGTGCTTTGCTCGCTAACTTCGGCTTTTTGTGACATTTCAGGCGGGACAATTGCAGATGTAGGCCCAGTAGGTGGAATACTAACAGAATTGATTAATAAGTTTTTGTTATTATAATTTTCAGCCGCGTTGGAGTTAGAAAGGCATTTAAAATCCTTATCTGAATTACTTTGATTAACGTTTTGATCCAGTTGTATAATATTTGAATAAACTAATGAATTATCAGAATTACTGACAGATGAAGTTAAAGACAAATCTTCTGGCTGTAATAAATTCAATTCTTCGGAATTAATATTAATTTCCTCAGATTCATCTTGTACTTGTGGTACAAACAATTCTCTTTGAGACTCAGCAACTTCTTCAAAACTTACTACCGCCTGCTGCCCTGTAAGGGCATCGGCAACAGGCAGTAAACATTTACAAAAAACCTTCATATAGAAAAAATGACCGTCATTTTCAGTTTTATAAGGGTTTTCAGGACTTTGTTTTGCAAATGAGTTTGGAAAGCTATTAAATTGCCCGTCATTGCTTAATTGATAAGGGTTTAAGCTATTTTCTGTCCACGGATCTAAGATGTAGCGCGTGGGATGCCACAAATGCAAGTGCTTTTGTAGTGTCTCTTGTGAGATAGTTTTGTGAAAGCGGCGCTTGTACTCAGCACGTATCGCTTTCCCCCGTTCAGTAGCCCCTACTGGCAACCCACTATCCCACTCTA
>NZ_JBALGC010000018.1:0-6396 GCF_036916575.1 Nostoc sp. | reverse complement strand
GTGTTACTAATCCTTTAAGTGATACTTTTCGCATATATAACCCAAATAAGAATATTCCCGAAAAAGACCCAGACCTCAAATTTATTTACTATTGGGTAAGCGAACTAAAAGGTTACAGTCTACCAGAAATTATCCAAGGTAAATATATTGGCACTAGTTCTTATCCACAAACTATTTTAGATTGGGCTAAAACCCGCAAGATTAATGGTAAAATCATCTCTGACCTGCGGAAAAAAGTAAGAGAAAGGTTAACTCTCCAGGGTGGAACAGAATATGAAAGTGCAGTTGCAGCTAAAGAAACAGTAAATAAATACTGGCAGCACAAAGATAGACAGTACAAAGAATTCAATGAATTAGAGGCAGAACTAGAGTAAACCAATAGCGGATTTTAATAGTGCTAATCACTGCTCTCCATCTTTGTATAAAAATCTTACAGTCCGATGGCGTATCCGCCCTTACATGTGGCGATCACCCTTAAAAAATTCTTAGAGGAAAAGTTGCACCCCTGGAGCGATGGCGTAACCGCCCACCGTAGGTGATCACCTTTACAGAATACAAGCGTTCACGTAGTGTCTCGCAGAGAGGAAAAATTAAACGAGGTAGAGGAGCAATCGCCAAAGTAGTAAAAATCAGCTTTATTGGTTACTGGGCTGAATCTTGCTGCATAATCTGAGCGAGCATGATTTTGCAGAAATCATTATGCCTAATTTTGCATCTACTCCATTAAGTTGACAACACCAGTGATTCACATCGGCTTCATCCACGACTTCTCAAAATTCGGTTGCGTGAAACACCTCAAGGAGGTACAGCAAGCATGGAAACCGCTATAACTGGAGTTTAGACTAAAGCAAACGAAAATAGCTCGACAGAGGGTTTGATTAATTCCATGTCGAACAGCCATAGGATGAATTAAAAACAGAAGCATTAATCAGTATTTTTGGATACTTTCTTGGGCTTAGTAAAGCCTTTTTTAACAATAGGATAACGAGTCCGTTGCTGTCGGGGTCTGCCTGGAGTCCAACCAGGAGACTTTCCTCTGGGTTTAGCAGCAGTAGCGGGTGTTCCAATCCGAGCCAAAACTGTTGCAAAGCAGTTAGCGACTCGACCAGGGGATAAATTTTGGGCAGGTTTTTGCCTTGGCGCTAGCCTCTCCCTTTGGGAGAAGGTAGGGGGCAATCTTTGATACTTTCTTTGGCCAACCACACCTGCCACGAGAGCAAAGGCATCAAATCACTCCAGCATTCAGACTGCTCTGGAGTAGAAAAATGGGGTAGAGTCCAATGCAATCGTTGTTTCAAAAAACGATACCAGTGGTCAATAGCAAAGCGGCGTAAATACTGATGCCAAATTTCTGAGAGAACAGGTATCTGCTGACCCACCCAAACCAGCCATAAAGGTTTGGACTGTTTGAGGCGACCTTCTCCTGTGCGCTCAACTTGAATTAGATGCATAGAGTGTTGAGCAGACTGTTGGAAGTGAAGATGACACCACAAACGTAGGCTGATCTGTCCTAACTTTGAATGATTGACCTCTATCATTTGGTCAGGTAAGTGCCATGTTGTTGAGTCGTTGAGCTTGAATTTATCACCGTGAACACGAGGACGACCAAAACCTTTATAAGGTGGGGGCGCACCATAAAGCACACGGTTAGAGCGCAAGCGCATCAGTTTGTCGGCAGCAACGTCCGCTGTTTGCTTCACAAATGAGGCACATCCGTATTCTGCATCCCACAAAGATAAGGGTCGTTGCAGCAGATGTTGGCATACAAGCTTGAGTTGAGCTGCTGCTTTAGTTATAGGACTATCAAAACTTGTAATCCGCTCATGTAGTAACGGTAATGCCCAACTCCCCTGTTTCTCTGGAATCCAAGCTATAGTGCTGTAGCCTTGACCAACCGTCACTGGTTTGGCTCCTGACATTGGTTGCGCTTGATGTTCGTAAGTGCGGTCTTTAAGTGTAGCCGCATTTGGTCTTGACCATGCTGTGTGATCTCCTGCTAACACTAGTGGCTCTGTTTGCGGTAGCTGTGTTATGTACAACTGCATCAATTCAAAGCGTGGTGGTAAGCTGTCTTCTATTGCCTCATAGATGCTTGACCACTGCCGTCGAAACACTGGTGATATCGATAACTCTACAAATGAGTAAACACTACGTGTGACTAGCACTGCATCCATCAGGTCAAATAGTGCATCTTTACCATTACCCAAGAGGGTGTACACTCCACAGCGGAATTGTTTAAGCTTATCAAATGTCATGGTCAAGCTGTAATTTTTCTCTAAATCTCAGCATTGACCAAAACATGGTCAATTCAACAGGACTGACCGCTTTTTCTCACTATTTAGTCTAAAGTCCAGGCTATAAACACTGCCCCAGATACGAATGGCACTAAGAAAAGCTATAAGCTATACGAGGGAATGATTTCAATTTTTAATCAATGAACAGTGAGTGGAGAGGTTGAGCGATCACCCTCTTAGAAGTGAACCACGAGTCCGCAAACGTCGCCCCAAAACTTACCCCTTGATGACGAAACCCCGGCATGAATTACGCAAACAATTGCAAACTGCTTAAACCGCAAGCCTTTCGGCTTTTCTTAGTGCCATTCACCTGTAGCCCTTATTCTGCATAGCTTAGAGCTTTTCTTAGTGCCATTCCCTACATGGTCTTTCAGTTGTCAGAGTTTTGTTAAGGTTTCCCTCTTCTTATTACCCTGCCTGTTATCCCTAAGCTGTTCTAGGTTACTTAGCTTATTTCAACAGAACGATTCGCACTTGGAACTCTTTGTCGAGAAATTCATAACCCCGCTCCCAGGCGATCGCCCTTGCCATACAACCCAATTAAGATTTATTCTTTTGAGTAAACGCTCAACTGAGTATTTACTCAAATGCCTAAAGTAATCGCCGTCCTCAATACAAAGGGCGGCTCTGGTAAAAGGGGGTACCTAATACCCCATCTGCAACACTACCCGATATTTCAGCACAAATATCAAAAGTCAGGGCTTGACGAACGGGAGCAGCAAGTTCAAGAGCACGAGAAGTTGGGCGCATGCCGTCAGCTTTACGAATAAACAATTCATCTTTAATGTTAAAGTGAGGACAAGAACGCTCTAGCAAGGTGTGACTTTACCCATAACTTTGCACCAACGGCAAGCTTATGTTTCAACTTCCCCCCTTCAAGAGGGGAAGTTGTGTACGACTTCGGGCAGTCACTGCCCGAAGTCATTAACCAAGGGATAGTGACTATCCCCTGGATACCCGGTAGGCAGTCACAACAAGCGGATGCAACAACTCTGACTGGCGACCAGTTGAAGTTGGTACTTTGGCAAGCTTTTGATTCCAAAAACAACTCACGGCAAGATTATGAATCAAAACCCTTGTTTTAGGTGGCAGACAATAAACCCGCGCAATCAATATTTCAGCAGCGATCGCGGCAATGTTATGGCTCTGCCTTCGGCAAAAATATCGGTAAAGTCATACAAGGTGCCAAAGCCATGACTGAAAATTCTGACTTTGGAACGTTTGGTCGATTTGATGAAACCCCCGTGAATGAAATGTCTCCCGAGATGAAGGACGCCTACGACTTCACAATGAAGCTACGTGGCCTTATACCCGGACCACACAAGATTTGGTTAGCAAATCCGACCCTATCTAAAACGATCGTTCCGACTGGCTATTACTATCAGAAGCTCTCCACCTTGAAGAAGTCTGAAATTGAAATCGTTACGAATATCATCAATGGTCAATGGCGCGCGGTATACGGAAACTACGAGCACGAGAAGATCGGTGAGGAACAAGGCCATCTTGAACCGGAGAAGGTACAGGCTCTGATCGCAGGGCTGCCTACGTCTTTTAGTGATCCCCGTGAGCAGGTGGTGTATCAACTCGCGTCAGCTCTGGCCGCACAACGGGTTGTTCCAACCGGATTATATAAGCGTGCGAAAGAGCTGTTGGGTGATGCGGGCATCGTTGACGTCACAGTCCTGATGGGCTGGTTCACGATGGTATCACTAACCCTGATGGCGTTCGATGTTCCCGCTAATGCCGTGGGTCTACCACAATGAGGAGAAGAGAATGACACGGAAGAGTATCGAACTTGGTGGACGCATACCGCTGACAAAACCGAACGAGCTGACTCCTGTTCAACAAAGTCTCTACGACGATATCGATACGCACCAAGTGCCTTGGGCAGAAGCCGTTGGTTTCGTTGCCAAGGTCGCGGACGGGAGTCTGATTGGTCCCTTCAACGTTGTGTTACAAAGTCCTGAGATTGGTGCGGCATTCGGAATATTGCAGAGCGTTGAAGCGAAGAACACCACGTTGAGTGAGCGTGTTAGGCAAGTAGTGATTCTCACTGTCGGTTCGATCTGGAAATCTCAGTACGAACTATACGCACACAAGGCAGCTGCCAGAAAGGCGGGTATCACGGAGGAGGCGATTGACGCTCTGGTAACAGGTAGGCCGTCTGAAAGCCTTACGGACGAGGAAAAACGGGCGCAGGCTTTCGCCGAGGAGATCACGCGTAACCATCGAGTATCGAAGGAAATGTTCGATCAACTGAAGGCCACGTTTGGGATACGCGGCATCGTGGACATTCTCTTTCTCGCGGGCTGTTACGACATCGTGTGCTCATTGCTGAACGCATTCGAGGTGCCTGTTCCGGAGGACTCAGCAGGCTAAGTGTCACGGATCTACATCATTTATTTGAAGAAAGCAGCTTATTGCCAAAGGTGCACGAAAAGGGGGGCTAATGCCTTATGTCTCACAATAAAGCTCCGCAAGCCAGCGTAACGCCAGTCGCGGAGTTTCCGACGCAGTATTTCCTTGAGAATCTAGCAGTCCGAAAAGATAACTCTGTGTTGATCCAAGTCGCGAACAAGAAAGAGCTTTGGTATGTACCTCCCGCGGATGGAAATGAGGTTGTCGAGCCTGTACGCCTTCACACGTATAAAGAAAACGCAACGGGAATCGTGGAGGTTGAGCCTGAAGTCTTTGTTCTTCTTTCAGGAAATGTGTACACAACCCACGAGTGCTTCCTACATCGCTTGGATCTTCGTAAGTGGAAAGCAGGAACGCCGATTGCTCCAGAACTCATTTGCCAGTTTCCAAAAGAGACTCGTGGCGTCAATGGAGCCTGTCTACTAGGCCCCGGTGTAATGCTTGTTGCAGATTGTTTTGCCGGACTGATCTGGCGCGTAAATCTTTCGTCTCACGATGAGCAGCCTTCAATGCGAGTATGGCTGGAGCATGAAAGCATGGGATACTTTCCTGGAAAGATGAAACCAGAGCAACCGGGTGTCAATGGTGTCCATTATGCCGCTAAAACAAATTATCTCTATTACACTTCAACCGCAAAGAAGTTGTTTATGCGAGTGAAGGTTGATCCAAAAACATTAGAGCCGGCGGGTACTCCTGAGCTAGTGGTAGCGGGGAGGATGGGTGATGATTTCCTGATTGATGAAGATGCAGAGGTCATCTATCTCACTACTCATCGCCAAAATACCATTGACGTTGTATCGATGGAACCTGGTCTAAACAGCGGCTTTACACAGAGTGTAGCTGGAGAACCATATTCAAAGGAGATGATTGGACCTTCCGCTGGTGCCTGGAGAAGAGGCACAAATGATTACGGGCGTGTCGCATACTTCACGACGGATGGAGGAACAGCTTCTCCCCCTCCTGACGGTGCAAGACCCGCTAAACTTATGCGCGTGGAACTGAAGCCTCTTACAGATGGATTTCCCGCCTGAAGAATCTGCGATCAAGGCTCTGAGGGAAGCCCGGCTACCGTCAATATGTGGCAGTTTGAGGAACCCTATGGCAGCAAAGGCTGATCGAGGGGTACCAGTATCATCGGAACAGAAAACTGGGTGGTTAAGGATGGGTTCTATAGAACGTAGTTTACCGCCGCAGGCAGGCATCGCCCCTCTAGAATTCTTAAAGGAAAAACTGCCTTTGGTGCGTAGTTTACCGCCTTTTGCATCGCTTCAGAGTTGATAAAGAAAATTTTCGCATCATTTTGGTGGGCAAAGATGGTGGTGTTAAGTGCTAAGACACTACATCAATCCAATGGTGTGATTGTTTCGTTACTTTTATCTAAATTCTATGGTAATACTAATTTAGTCAAAAAAGTAATCAGTAAGCAGATACTAACATGGGTAGTTCTCCAAAATTTTTAGCTGCTATAGTTGGTAGCTTCTTAAGCCTAGCGACGATAGATGTTAACTCAGTACAAGCCGGCAGCTTTACTTTTACATCAATCGTTAACAGTAGGGATAATCAGGACTTTTTCGATATCCGTCCAATTGATGCAATCAACGATAATGGCACAGTCGCTTTTACTGCTGCATCCCCAAGTCCAGGCAGCATCTTTACTAGTAATGGTGGAGCAATTACTACTGCC
>NZ_JBALGC010000017.1:0-161186 GCF_036916575.1 Nostoc sp. | reverse complement strand
AAAGACTGTTAAGAAATTGTTAAGAAAATTTTACTATCTCTTTAACGACTGATCTAGGATCTTGCGTAGACCCAAAGGGGCTTGTCATTAGACATCATTAAGTAGTGTGCCGAAATTTAGTAGATGCTCCCGTCTGCTGCTTAGACTTCACGCCCTTGACGAAAGCGCATTGCAACATTCCAGCATTCTGTTACTAATTGATGCCAAGGCATTAACGTTGCCATATCAATTCCGACTTGTTTATCAGTAGCATTAAATAGCATCTTCGCCGTATTTAGTTCATCCTGCGCTTGCTTAACTCGCAAGAGCAAGTCAGATTGCTCTTGGTGACTCATAAATGATAGTTGCTCGGTTTCGAGTAAATGGCGTGATCGCGTAAACCAATGCTGAAAATCTTCCAGCAGGGGGTCTAAAACCGTTTTCAACAACTCAGTCCCTGGTAAATTCGAGTCTGACATAAATGAGAAGGATATTTCAAACTTGCTTACTAATATTAACGTTATTTATGTTTCTTAACATATTTTTGATTTCTTTCATAATTCAAAGGATGTAATAAATTGTAACAAATAACACATAATTGATTATATAGTCTTGATATCGGGTTTGTACAGTTCCTTTGGAGAGGCATCTATAGGCATAGCTGACACCGAGTTGCAATTCATAAGATAATTTAGTGATCGCGTTGAATCCTGAATTTGACAATCAGGTAAGCAATCAAAAATTTATCTTTATCCCTGATTAAAAATTAATTCAGTAGTTGGAACATAAAGCCGGACTGGCAAAAATCAAAGTCGTTATAGTTGAATAAGCCTACAGATTCAGATAAATCACCTTTTGTAATCACTTCGCCAATGGTTCAGCAGCCAATGTCGCTAAAATCATCGAATCAGTCAGAACCCTCAGAACAAGTTGAAAAAATTTATTTACCGCGTACCAGCGAATCGGACAACTTAAAAAAGATTCGCCACACTGCTTCCCATGTAATGGCAATGGCAGTACAAAAGCTGTTTCCCAAGGCACAAGTTACAATCGGCCCTTGGATTGAAAACGGTTTTTACTATGACTTCGACAACCCAGAACCATTTAGCGAAAATGATCTCAAAACCATCAAGAAAGAGATGGTGAAGATTATCAATCGCAAGTTGCCAGTTATTCAAGAAGAAGTCAGCCGCGAAGAAGCCGAACGCCGGATTCAGGAAATTAAGGAACCTTATAAGCTAGAAATCCTGGCAGATATCAAAGAGGAACCAATCACAATTTACCACCTGGGAAATGAATGGTGGGATTTGTGTGCGGGGCCTCATCTGGAAAATACCAGTGAATTAAATCCGAAGGCAATTGAACTAGAAAGCGTTGCTGGCGCTTATTGGCGTGGGGATGAAACCAAAGCCCAACTGCAACGCATCTACGCCACCGCTTGGGAAAGTCCAGAACAACTCACTGAATATAAGCGACGCAAAGAAGAAGCCCTACGGCGAGATCACCGGAAACTGGGTAAAGAACTAGGATTATTTATATTTTCTGACCAAGTGGGGCCGGGTTTACCTTTGTGGACACCCAAAGGTACTCTGTTACGGAGTACTTTAGAAGACTTCCTCAAGCAAGAACAGATAAAACGGGGTTATTTACCTGTAGTAACACCTCACATCGCCAGAGTAGATTTATTTAAAACCTCTGGACATTGGCAGAAATATAAAGAAGATATGTTCCCCTTAATGGCGGATGATCAGCAGTCAGCTGCCAAAGAAGAGGGCTTTGTCTTGAAGCCGATGAATTGCCCTTTTCACATCCAAATATATAAGAGTGAGTTACGCTCCTATCGGGAACTACCTTTGCGATTTGCAGAATTTGGTACTGTTTACCGCTATGAACAATCAGGGGAATTGGGCGGCTTAACGCGGGTGCGCGGTTTTACTGTGGATGATTCTCACCTGTTCGTCACTCCAGAACAGCTAGATAGCGAATTCCTCAGTGTAGTGGATTTGATTTTGTCGGTGTTCAATAAACTGCAACTGAAGAACTTTAAAGCTAGACTCAGTTTCCGCGATCCAGCTAGTGATAAGTACATCGGTGACGATGAAGTTTGGGACAAAGCCGAAAGTGCAATTCGCCGTGCAGTTGAAACCTTGGGGATGGAACACTTTGAGGGAGTTGGGGAAGCGGCATTTTATGGGCCAAAACTTGACTTTATCTTTAGTGATGCCCTAGATCGGGAGTGGCAATTAGGAACTGTGCAGGTAGATTACATTTTGCCAGAACGGTTTGATTTGGAGTACGTCGCTGAAGATGGTGTTCGCAAACGCCCAGTAATGATTCACCGTGCGCCTTTTGGTTCACTGGAACGGCTAATTGGGATTCTAATTGAAGAGTATGCAGGTGATTTCCCTTTATGGTTAGCGCCATTGCAAGCTAGATTACTGCCAGTGGGTGACACACAGCTAGACTTTGCTAAAGATGTGGTGACGAAAATGAGAGCGTTGGGCATCCGTGCAGAAGTTGATACCAGTGGCGATCGCTTGGGTAAACAGATTCGGAATGCAGAGAAAGAAAAAATACCCGTGATGGCAGTGGTGGGAGCAAAGGAAGTGGAAACCAACACCTTGAGTATCCGTACCCGCGCTTCTGGGGAATTGGGAGTCATACCCGTAGATGAGGTGGTAGATAAGATGAAGGATGCGATCGCTAAGTTCGAGAACTTTTAAAATCTAACCGCAGACGCACACTAATCACAATTGGTGTGCGTTTTGTTTAGTAGGTATAGAGGCTAGTACCGCTGCGCGGAAGTCAAAAGTCAAAAGTCAAAAGTCACGCATAATTGTATTTCGGGCTTTTGCGCCATTTGAAATGGTGAACCAGCGCTGCAGGAGGGAAACCCTGCCGCAGGCGACTGGTGAACCCGAAGGGTATGTTTATTTCCGCCGTGTTGTACTAGCTGGTAGGTTTTGGCAAAGGTGCAATGTCTACGACGAGCTTCTCTACGAGACGCTACGCGAACGCTTACGTAATGTATTTAATATCACGTTAGTTCCACGAACCTCTTCCTGCCTTGAACTAATTTCAAGTCTGTGCTTGTGGAAGTCGGAGAGGGACGGTTTTGCGTAATAAAACCTCTTATATCATGTCCGCTTGATTACTTATTAAACCCCAAGAACCCCACCCCACCAAAGCGTAGCTGTCTCCCCAAGGCTCATTAATGAAGTTTAAAGACTCGTTAACGGAGTTGAAAGACTCATTCACGAGTATCAAAGACTCGTTGACGGAGTTCAGAGGTGTATTCATCCAGTTCAAAGACTCGTTTCAATTTTAACTCTTCACTGCATCTGGAAAATCAAAAAGTATCACAGACAACAAAACCTTTCTCAATCACTGCACCCAAGAAAACTTTTTGAGTTATTCAAGATTGATAGGATTGATTCAAACACTTGTGGAATCTGCTTTTCCTAAACAGACTGGATTTGCATAAATTACTATCAACAATTTTTGACTGACATCATGAACCGCTTTACCTCTATCTTGCTCGCTGGCTTGATAGCATCTGCATCAGCTTTGGGTATTTCTCCAAAAGCTGATGCTAATGCTAATACACCAGTGGATTATCTTGCTGGGTTAGATAGCTACGGCTATCAACACAACGATGATGGTAACTACGAACTTCACAGTAGTCACCACAGACATGGTGATTATTACCGCGAGAACGACCTTCTCAACATTCGTTACAATGACCACCGCTATGAGCGCGATTATAATCGCCGTTATGAGCGTGATTATAACCACCGCTATGATCGCCATAATATTCGCAGAATTCGTGATCAGAACTACCGCTATGAGCGCGAAAATTACTACCGTTATGAGCGCTATAACAACCTTCGCAACATTCGTGATCATAACCGTCACCATGAGCGCGATCGCAACTGGGGTTGTGGTTAATTCCTCCGCCTTCATTTATTAAGCTTGGTTCCAGGTCAAAAGAGGCAGGGGAGCTCTTAGCAGGGGGCAAGGGGGAGAAACTGAGACGGAGCTTGTACTCCGCCCCAGATGAGCACTCTCTTATGAGCGGGGCTTCATACCCATGTTCCGCAACGCTTGTCGCAGAGGGAAAACAGAAAGTCGGCGGGAAAGCCCACTCCTTCAAGGGTGGGATGAGCTTAATTACGAATTACACCCTTGGGCGCAACAATTGCACGAAGGTATCGCTCACAGTATGGTCTTTGGTATCGGCGGCATATTGAACTAATTTTTCGTCAACGGTTTTATCCTTGAGGATGTTAGCGATGTCTTTGACGTAGGGTTTGGCTGCCTCCCCCAGATTTCCCAATGCTGATGCTGCACCTCTACGAACATAATTGTCAACGGTTTTATCCTTGAGGATGTTAGCGATGTCTTTGACGTAGGGTTTGGCTGCCTCCCCCAGATTTCCCAATGCCGATGCTGCATCTCTACGAACATAATTGTCAACGGTTTTATCGTTGAGTATTTTGGCAGCTTTTTGAGCAATATCCTCTGGTTTTTGAACCACCAATTTCAAATTTTTTAGATCATATTCATTGAATTTATTAAAAGCGAGTTTCTTTACTCCGTCATATCCATCATCAAGGGCAGCAACGATACTGTTAATCTGCCACGCTTCTGGTTCGGGCTTAGGCTGTTCTTTTGCACTTACCAAAGGCAGGGCGAGGAGGAAAGTCAACACCAGGGTAAAGAGAAAAAGGAAAAAGGGCAACGCAAATGCATTAGTATAATTCGTAATTTCTTTAGTAATAAAAGCTGTTTCTGCCCTTTTCTTGGTAGGGAAAGAGAAGGGAGTTAGGTTTTTACTAATAAATCAGGAACCGCCACAGTTATCTTTTTACTGTCTGATAACTCAACCTAGCTAGAAATGGAATATTAATGTAAATACTACAAGAATTTAAAAAGATACGCCCAAAGTATAATAATGAGCTTGCTTGAGCGATGGTGCGATGCCTACTCAAACCACTGCACGAGATAATAACAATACCTCGTTCGATTGTTGGCGATCGTCAATGTCCTTTGATAACCTCTGCAAACTACTGTCCGAAAAATATCCAGAACGTTTTGCCAGTTGGGTTTTGGGTACACCACAAACTTCCGTCAAAGTCCTCAAAACCGAATTGAGCATTGAACCAATTTGCGCTGATTATGTAACATTTTTACAACTACAAGGACGCATTCTCCACCTGGAATTTCAAACCAAACTAGAATCTACGCCACCCCTACCTCTGCGGATGCTAGATTATTGGGTACGCTTGTATCGTTTGTATCGTCTACCAGTAACATAAGTTGTCGTATTACTGCTTCCCCCTGCACCAGAAACGGTAATTGAAACTGCCTTTACAGTCGAAACTACTCATCACGAATATCGCGTGATTCGCTTATGGGAAGAAAATCCTGAACCATTCCTCAACGATCCAGCTTTGTTACCATTAGCACCACTAGCCGCAACCACGCAACCCCAAGCTTTGTTACAACAAGTTGTGGTAAAAGTTAATCAACTTGAACCAAGACAACGACCAGAAATTTCCGCTTACACCCAAATTTTAGCGGGGTTAAAATACAATCAAGACTTGATTCGACAATTATTTCGGGAGGGTATGATGCGCGAGTCAGTAATTTATCAAGAAATTCTCGCTGAAGGCGAACAACGCGGCGAACAACGAGAACGAGCGCTGATTCTCCGTCAGCTTACTCGAAGGGTGGGAGAATTACCCCAAGAGGTGCTAGACCGTATTGAAACTCTCTCCTTAGAACAATTAGAAAATCTCGGTGAAGCATTGTTAGATTTTCAGGCGATTCCCCAAGGGGGAACGGCAAAGCCGAACGCGGATTTAGAAGCCTGGTTTAGTACATTAGACATAGGAGTAAAAAAGACGTAGGCACTATTTATGAATTGTGCCTATCAGGGATTTCGGGCAACGCATAATTAATTTCACTCCTATGTCTATTATATGAATTTTTCCATTTGAGCCAATGTTTGATAGCGCTAGGGGAAAAAATAGTTTCAGAAGAATAAAAACGGGTTGAGCTTGTCAGATTGCCACATTAAAGTTCAATTAACTTGAAGCCCCAAGGTTTGAGAGCCGCTTCAGCTATTTTTGTATTTACACCTTCATAAACCTCCCATTCCAAGGGATGCTCTTTCGGATGTCCGTCGCCGACATTACCTGCAACTTTGATTATCGGACAGTTGGCGATGCGATCGCGCTCCAACCCTTTTGGCACTACTAACTCGATTTTGTGACCGACAAACTTCGCTGTACTTTCATTAGCTATAGATTCACGGATTAAACAAATATCACCAGCAGTCCCCCAAGTAGTTTGGTAGATGTGGAAAAACGATATATAGGTTGTTGGTTTGATGGATCTTTTTAGAACTTTCATTATCTGTAATCCTTATACTATGAGTGAAAAATCATATGAGTATTTTCTATCACGTTCGTAGGGAAGAATGTTTTTAACTCACATTTTGCACCTAGCCCAGGCAATTAGAAACCGCCTGGTGGAATATATGTGAAGCTCAAAAGACGATAATTGCCCACATACTAACTCCCAATCTAATCACTGCTAGGTGTTGCAGCATGAGCGATCGCTTCGCTAACCCCTTTGGTGTACGTACTGGTTGCCTTGCTCGTTCCTAGTCAGAGACTAGGAATGCCTAAAATGAAGCTCTGCCTCCCACAAAAGCGGCAGAGCCGCAATGAAGGTGCATTTCCAGGTAGAACCTGGAAACGAGATAGCCTTGGTGATCTCAAAAGACGATAATCGCCCACATACTAACTCCCAACCCAATCGCTGCTAGATGTTGCAGCATGAGTGATCGCACTGGTTGCTTGGCAATCTTTTGCGTTAATAATATAGTCAGCAACACTGAGAAAATTATCGTCGCACCTTGCAAAAAGGCAATCACAGCCGGGTGAGCAACCAATATTGGCAATTGTTCACCACTCAACCCAAGAGTAGCAAAGGTCACAGGTAAAATCCGCCCGCCTTCGCCTAAGCCTAAGCGCAGATAGTGAGCCAAATTTCCTCCTAAAACTAATGGTAGGTAGCCATAGGCAAGCTCTACAAATGATTTTGGTTTCCGGTTAAAGTTCAACAGTTTCAGTAAGCCATATACAGCAAAGGTAAAAATCGCTGGGATAATTAACACTAGCAGCGATAATCCCAAGTGCTGCCAAAAGTTAGTTAAATCCAGTTGTAACCCCAACCAAGATTGCAATTCTGGCAAGCGATGCAGATATATCCCACCCAACAGCAAAAACAATAATGCTACTTCGTAGGTACGGGGTACATGAGTTGTCCACAATTCAATACCAGGGGGACGCAAGTTAAACTCAACGGAACGATGGGGACAGGCTTTCAGACAAGTCATGCACAGTACGCAATCTCGGTTATCTTCCAACTGCGCTGGGTGGGAATATAAGGGACATCCATTAGTTTCCAGCCCTTCACCCTTTTGCGGCCCGCCTTTATAGCACTGATAAGTGGTGCAAGTGGCAGAGCAAATACCTTGCTGTGCGCGGAGTTCTGTCATTGAGAGTTTGGCAAATAAACCATTCATCCCACCAATGGGGCAGAGATAACGACACCAAAACCGCCGCTCAAAAATGGCAGAGAAAATCATTGCCCCAGCCGTAATTAACAGCAGTAAACATGCGCTAAGGTAAGCAGTATTTTCTAAATGCCAGAGTTCTTCCCATAAAAAAATCAGGGTAAATAATCCAAAGAGAAACCATCCGCCCCATTTCTCAGCTTCTTCTCTCGGCCAGCGCTTGAGTTTTCGAGGCCACAGCCATAAAGATAACTTTTGGGTAATTTCCCCGTAAATCATGAAGGGACAAACAGAACACCAGATACGTCCTAAAAAGGGAAAGAGAAATAAGAAGAAAGGCCACCACCAAGCCCAAAATAGATTTAATACGAAATTGCGATCGCGGGTTTGCGGGCCAATAAATAAGACTGCAACAATAATTGCAAAAGCCGTTGCAGTAAAACCATAGTTAATGCGATCGGGCCACCAGGGACTACGTAAAAACCGCCGCAAACGAGGAGAGGCATTTAACAGATTTACCCGAAATCGTTTTTTCTTAATTTCGGCTGGCCAGAAAATTTCTTCTGTTAATTCATTGGCACCTTCCGCTTGCACGATCGCCCGTTCTACCAGATTTTTCAATTCTTTGAGGTTGCCAGGAAAATCATACGACTGGAGGCGACGCACAGCTTCTGGAGTGATGTGCGGTTTCGGAACGCCTCTAGCCCGAATGTAGAGACTAGTATAATATTCAACCTGTGCCTGAACATCGGTTTTCCGCACTCGTAGCGGCGGTACTTTAATAATGTGACCAACAGAACGTTCAATTGTCGGCTGAGTTTTTTCTGAAACAATCAGAATTCTGGCTTTACTGGGGCGAGGTTCAGGTGCTGGTTCTCCAGAACGAGCCACGGGGGTATATGTGCCAGTTTTGAGTAAGTGCGTCACTGGAGGTAATAATTCTTCGGGCAATTCTTGAATGTTGTTGAGAACTAGAGTTCCTTCCCCCAACCATTCCAACAGTCCTGCTTTGCCGCCAGCGCGACCGAATAAATCTGCACCACTAGTTTGGAGAATACCACAATTTACTTTAATAATTGGTTCTCGCCGTTTCGGAGAACCAAAATGGATTAGGGCTGCTATGTTGTCTTTTTCTAACCCTGGTTCTCCAAAAATATCCACTGATTTGCGGTCAGCAGCCGCTTCTCGAATTTGCTCCCGCAGCCGCACCGCATAGCGACTTGTACCGATAATTCCGCGTTGCGCTTTGGTAACTAAATATGGTCGCAAGGCAATGGAACGTTCTTGTTCGTAGCCAAGTGCAGATGTCACCTCAGCTAACTCTTGAACCAATTGGCGGGAAAAAGCCAGAGCAATTTCGGGGTATTGGCTGACTAATTCACGGAATTTATCACCAGGCACAACCCACAAGTGACATTCGGTTACCGTAGTAATTGTGAATGGAGTTAATTCATCCAACAGCAATTCTTGAAGTTGAATCACTGCTCCAGGGAGGAATCCACAAGCTAAGGCTGCGTTGGTTTCATTGGTGCTATTGCTTTCGAGTTGACCTTCTACAAGAATATAAAGCGCTTCTGGAGGAGTGCCTTCGCTAACTAAGTCAGTTTCGGGTGGCACAACTTGTTCTTCAATTACTTGAGCGATCGCATTTAACACCTCAGGCGAGAGAATTCCTAAAGTCGTCCGTTCTTGTAGCCATGTAACTGTTTCTGGAGATGTCATATTAAGTTCTCCGTGTAGGCTGCTGTATAAGAAGAATTATCTCTTGAAAGAGGATGTCAAAATATCTGTGTTCAGTTGTTATTAATACACAATGTACAATATTTGTTGTTGCTGTTAAGCTAAAAACCTTTGTATTACACTCGTATTAAGCGTAAACTAAATTTGCACAGTGACAAAGGCTGATATCAAGGTAGCAGCAAGGTAGATTCGTCAAAACGAACTCACAACAGAAAGCAAAAGTGTGGGTAAATGAAATCAATGACGCTGTTGCATCCCTTGATACCTTTCCGGCGAGATGTGCCTTGGCTGCAATTGATGATGCCTTTGAAGAAGAAATACGGCAACTCCTTTACGGAAAGGGAAAGGGAGTATACCGGATTCTTTTTACCATTTAAGATCAAACCGTTGTAGTGCTTTGTGTGCTTCACAGCGCACGAGATATGAATGCAGAGTTATAGCAAGACTATTAAGGGGACGAATTATGACAATTTATCTAGACTCAGCGATCGCATCGGAAGCTGAAGTTGTTAAGCTTTGGGGATGGGTGAAAGGCATTACCACAAATCCCACGCTGTTGTCTCAAAGCGATACTCCACCAGAAACCACGCTCAAAAAATTGGTTGGCTTGACTTCTGGTCCTTTATACTATCAACTTGTGGCATCTGATAAAGCTCTTATGCTAGCTGAAGGTAGAAAAGCTTTCGAGATTATTGGTTCACAAACAATTTTGAAGATTCCCGCAACACCGTTAGGTTTTGAAGTGGTGGCGAGTCTATCACCAGAAATTACCTGTTCGGTAACAGCAATTTACAGTGCAGCACAAGCAGCAGTAGCACGGGAAGCAGGAGCTAAAATTGCCATAGCTTATGTAAATCGCGCGACTCGGTTGTTAGGTGACGGTATTGCTTTGGTGCGGGATATGGCTAGGGTACTCCAAGGCAGTGATACTAAAATCTTGGCAGCTAGTATTAAATCTCCCGAAGAAGCAGCCGCCTCATTGCAAGCCGGAGCGGATCATTTGACTTTACCATTGGCAATGTTGCAAGCGATCGCTACTCATGAATTTTCAGAAAAAACGGTTGAAGAATTTGCTAAAGGAGGTATTGGCTTAACAATTTAAGTTTTTGTGCTAACGACAGAAGTTAGTTTAGTAACGACAACTTGTTGTGTGATAACGACAGAAGTTAGTGTGGTAACGACAACTTGTTGTGTGATAACAACAGAAGTTAGTTTAGTAACGACAACTTGTTGTGTGATAACAACAGAAGTTAGTTTAGTAACGACAACTTGTGCATTATTACAGCTATTTTCAGGTAAATAGACTACATTCTACGGGCACAGCATTGCTGTGCCCCTACGAAAGATGTGGTTCAAATACATAAAACTGCTGTAACGACCAGCTAAACCTTTCAGTCCTACTTTTTTGAATTAATTATGAGTTTGTCAGATATCCCTAATCTCTGGGTTCCCTTGGTACTTTTAGGTTTAATTATTGTCGCTGCTGTATTTTTCAGTCGCAGCAAGTGATTACTAAGGCATTACAAAAGTTATGTCAGGTAAAGTAGGAGAGCCTTCTGCTGCCTAACAGTACTTTGGTAGTAATCAACAATTTCGTTGTAGTAATCTGTCATCCAATCCAACATTTCTCCTTCAGACCAGTCAATCCAGGGAACTGGTTCTGATTTCTGTGATTCTCGGATGAAACGATTCTGAAACCCCTCTTGTGAAAGTTCTAATAACCCATCAAGAATTTGTCCAACTTCATCACCTGATGATAGATACCGAATCGGCCCATAGCCAGTTTCATCACTAATTTCTGTGCCAGCACCAAAGGCATTAACTAAAGGCATACCATCCCATGCAGAGTTTTCTATTACTAAAAATGGCAGGAAATCTTTCTTATATCCTTTATCTACGATCAATTCTGGAATTTTCCCTTGAGAGGTAGCATAATAGCCAGGAACATACCCAGCTAATAGAAACGTTAATTCCAGCCAATCTTTGTGTAAATCTAGTTCGGGGTTTTCCCATTCAGTAAGAAACTGTTGTTCTAGTAATTGCCAGTCATAATTTTTTTTCCACTGTTTGCGATTTCCAGGAATGAACCTGCTTAAACCCTGACTTTTAGGCAATTTACCAAATCGCGCTTTCACTTCTTGTTTGGTTTTTTCATCTCCTATCCCATAAGTTGATTTTACTAACCATTTAGCATCACGAAATGCAGAAACAAGAAGTGGATCTTCTCTAAGCAATTCAAGTGTTGATTTAGAAATCTGTTTAATCTTACCTATGATTCCCATAAAAGTTTGTTGCAGCGCTTAACAGGCAATTGCAGGTAAAAACCGCATCAATTGGGGCGTTGATCCATCTCCCGATTTGGTGGTAGAGATAGACATCACCAGCTACACGGATGTGAATGACTACCTGTCTTATCGAGTACCAGAAGTTTGGTTGTTGAGGAAAAACCAGCTTGTGATTTACAGATTGCAAGGCGATATCTACACTGTTGAAACCAGTAGCCGCTATTTCCCTAACATCAATGTATCAGAGGTAGTTACAGGTCTTTGAAAATTGCCTACGAACGTAAGGATATTAAAGATGGAAAGATTTGAATTCAGCGTAATATGACTGATGTAGATATTGCGCGGGAATTAGTAGAAATTGGTGTGCCGAAAGAAAATACGTCCGTATACAGGGTATGGAGTAGCTTAAGGGAAAACGACCATAGCATATTGTCGTGCAGACAATCTTCATCAATGGCGGCTACTTGGTACGATAAAGTGCAGAGTGTTACAACTTACTCTCAAGTAAATAGAAAAGGAATGCGTATATGGTAAAAGGGAGATTAGAGGCATTCAGTGATGGGGTGATTGCCATCATCATCACTATTATGGTGCTGGAAATCAAAGTGCCGCATGGGTTCAATTTAGCCGCGCTGCGTCCCCTAATCTCGGTATTTCTGAGCTATGTGCTGAGTTTTATTTTTATCGGCATCTACTGGAACAATCACCATCATCTATTACAGGCAGTCCGGCACGTTAATGGGCATATCCTTTGGGCTAATCTGCATCTGCTGTTTTGGTTATCGCTAATCCCCTTCGTCACTGGCTGGATGGGCGAGAATCACTTTGCTGCTATGCCAGTTGCCCTTTATGGTACGGTATTGTTGTTGGCTGCGATCGCTTACTTCATTCTTACCCGCGTCCTCATTTATCACCACGGTACGGATTCGGCTCTAGCGATCGCAGTAGGTGGAACCTTTAAGGAAAAAGCATCGGTGGTGTTTTATGCTGTGGCAATTCCACTTGCATTTATGAACTCATGGTTTGCCTGTGCATTGTACGTTTTAGTTGCGGTCATGTGGCTTATCCCTGACCGTCGCATTGAAAAGACTCTCATTCCCTAAACGTATTTGTTCAGTATGTGATTGTATCGCCCTACAATGCGATTGTATCGATTCACAATGCGATTGCATCGACTAGCAAAAACAAACCCACCCTTTTTTTTACCTTGCCCTATCTAAAAACCTTGCCCTAATCACACAGAGGTATCCTAATACGGTTCGGATAAGCTGTTGAGGCTCTTGAGGAAAAAGAGTTATTGAGCAATAATTCTTTCTCAAAAACTGCTTAATAACTGCTCTTCCTCTCAAAAACAGCTGGCCTCAACTGATAACTTTCTTGGAGGGTTGAGGTTGGTTATCCCTCAATACGCTTGAGTTAAGCATTTTTTCTCTCCTTCTGCTTCCCCTGCTCACGTTTTGAAACAGACAATATCGCATTCATGAACATAGCTTTGATCATCTCACGCGGTTCCACCGTTTACACGGATGTTTTGCCCAGTGATCCACCTAGCTTCGTCGCTGGCAAGAAATGCTACTACGTCGGCGATTTCTTCCACCTCTCCCAGTTTACCAAAAGCAGCCATTTGGGCTAAATGGTCTATCTGTTCTTGTGTTTTGCCTTCTCGGAATAGTTCTGTATCGGTGGGGCCAGGAGAAATAACATTGACTGCGATCGCTTTTGCACCCAATTCTTTAGCTAGTACCCGCGTGATTTGTTCAACAGCACCCTTGGTTCCTACATAGGCACTATAAGTTGGCAGCATCATCGCCGTGGTTGATGAGGAAAAATTGATAATCCGTCCCCCTTCTGCCATGTGTTGCGCGGCTTGTTTGCAAGTAAAATAAGTGCCTTTGACGTTAATGGCAAAAATCTTGTCAAAATCTTCTTCACTCACCTGACTAATTGGTTTATAAAAGGCAATTCCGGCGTTATTGACCAAAATATCGACTTTACCGAAGCGTTCAAGTGTTTGCTCAAATAACCGTTGGATGTCGGGTACTTTGCTAACATCAGCTTGGATAGCGATCGCTTGTACTCCCAACTTTTCAATTTCCGCAACAACTTCCTGTGCTTTGCCTGCATTACCCGCATAGTTAACGACAATAGATGCGCCGTTCCCAGCTAACTTGAGTGCGATCGCTCGTCCAATTCCCCGCGATGCACCAGTGATAATTGCGACTTTTCCAGCTAAAGATGCCATAGATTAATCTGGTTTTATTTTGGTTCACCAAAGTAATTATCTGCTGTTAAAGTACTGTACCAAGATTAAATTTAGCGATCGCTGATATAGGAATCCGATTTTATTTCTAAAAATATACTGAGACTGAAAAGTCCGTTTTATCAGGGTTTTATCTGAAATTTTGTTCAGAAATTAGATATGAGTCCTATAGAAGGGACTATTTATAGCGCTTCTCAGTATCTCAGTCCAAAGAATGCTGCGTTGATCGAACAAACAGCAAATCAAAATCCCGCCAGTGACTTCAAGTAACCGTCAGGCGGGAGAAATGAAAATACTTTGCAAGAGCAGAGGATACGTGCGCTCTCTTCATGGCAGATTAAGGTTTGATGCGACTTGGCGAATATTGTTGAATATGTTGAGCTAAATTGGATGCCTGAGCGTTCTTTGATCTAAACCCAATCGCCCTACCGAACTTGACAGAATTTCAGTGCTGATAACGCAGGTATTGTCTTGACCATAATCTACAAACATCTTTTATAAATTGTCTGTCTTCGTTAACCAAAAGCTCATCTGGTTTATCAAATCTGCGTAGATTAAATTATTTTAAGAAGGGATTTTGTGAACCTATCCCTTCAATCATAATCGGCGGACATGTTGGCTCAGATAAGCGTGTTCCATTAAATGTAAAAGTAGTGCCGTTGGAATTGATAGCATTACCACTTATCCTCCGATCTGGAATAAAGTCTCCTGTTACTTCACCGCTAAGTGCAATACTTACTTCTGAAGTTGGTTGTGTGACTGCTTGCCAATTTCTCTGATCCTGACCTAGATTTGTACGGCTATAAGTAGCGTCTAGTCCAACAAAGCGTAGGCTGCTACCATCGTTGTTAAATTCAAAACAAGCAGTAAAATTATCTCCCAGACTTGAATTAACATTGACATTGTAACTTTTGCCCTCCACTCCAGCTTGTACTGGCGCAGCAAACAAGATTATTTGTCCAAGTAAACAAGTTAAAACTAAACTACACTTAGATTGGATGACTTGCACTGACATAATTGTTTATCTCCCTTAATTAATAAGTTAATTGTTTACCTTTACCTATTGGTGACAGGTTAAAGTCATTAACCATTTGTCAATAAGTAATGGGGCTTAAAATTCGTCAAAATCCAGGTTAGAAACGCAAATTTTCAGCCTGCGATGCCGTTCGGATAGCGTATAGTAGAGAAGGCTAGCTACGCTTACGCGTCACATTTAAAAGTATCGTTCATCCTTGCGTTAAAGCTTAGTATAAAGCTTAATTAGATACTCGATAGCATAGATAATTTACAGCGTAATCACTATTAATAAAACGAGTTATATCTTAAATTTTCATGAATGCTCTCTCTTAGGAGAGAGGTCAGAGTGTATTGCATACAAAAGATAAGCGCTATAGTTAACGCTCTTGGGTGAGCATTGGTAGGAGACAAGATTGAGAACTTCTCCCCTACTCCCTCATCTCCCCACTTTCCTTAATTAAGATTCTGGAACGATCGCAACACCATCCCTGAGATTGAGCAACCCTGAAATAATAACTTTATCTTCTGGCTGTAATCCTTCAATAACTTGGTAATTATTACCTTTAATTTCGCCTAGCTTCACTCGCCTTTGCCGAGCTACTTGTTGGGATACACCTTGGGGAGATTTTTCGGTTTCAACTACATAGACAAAAGTGTCCCCAGCTACACGAGTCATTGCTGTTGTGGGGATTAAAACTCCGGGGCGCTGATTCCAGAACACTCTAGCCCTTACTAATTGATCTGCACGTAGCTGACCATTAGGGTTGTTAAAAAGTGCTTTGATCAGTATTCCTTGTGTTTGATTACTGGCATTAGGTGCAATGAAATATACCCTACTTCTACCAAGCTTTTGACCTTGTGTGTTCATGACCTCTACTGGCATTCCTTTACGCAATAGGGCCCCTTGCTGTAGTGGCACTGAGATATTGACTTCTAAAGGTCGATTTTGTGTGATATTAACTAATTGTGTGGAAGTATTAACTAAATCACCGACTTTCACTGTGATGTTGCCAACTGTACCACTAAAGGGAGAGGTAATTTTGTCATACTGAAGTTGGACTTGTTGTTTTTGAGTATTTACATTACCTTGCTGCAAGGATTTTTCAGCCTGCAATATGGTGGTTCGTTGTGCTTGAATTCTGGAATCAATTGCATCAAGATTAGTCTTAGCATTGGCGAGGCGATCAGCAAACTGATTGCGAGTCTGCCGAGACACGGCTCCTTCCTCAGCTAGGGTGACAAACTTTTCGTAATTCTGCTGGTACAATTGCACATTCGCAACGTAGGATGGTCGTTGTGCTTCCAGAGATTTGAGTGTAGCGCGGGCATTTTCCAGTTGTAGTATAAATGCTTGAGGCACAGCATTGCTTGGAGCGATCGCTGCTTGTGGCGTAGAATCTACTTGGAGAATTGCCGTTCCTGGTGCAACTGGATCTCCCGATTTGACAAATATCTGGGTAACTTGGCCCTGAATCCTCGGTTGGAGCGTGAGTGAGCGTTGAGACTTTAGGCTAGCAATAAAATCTGAACTTTCTTCAATTATGCCGCTTTGTACTGTCGATATTTTTACTCTTACCCCTAGAGGTTGAGCATTTGCAGTTGAAGGTGCTGAATTTTGCGGAGTGAGCAAACGCCAAGCTATAGCTGTTCCGCCCCCTAACAATAGTAGTGCAGGTAAAAATAACCAAAGCCACCGCCGTTTTCCAGAAGGTGGCTCAAATGAGTTTTGCGGAGGTTTATCTCCAAAATCAGTTTGAGGCTCAGGGGATGTCATGGCTGATGAGGAACTTAAGGAACAAATTAACTAGAATTCAATCAAAATTACATCTGTTGATATTGAAATTACTGATTTGGCATGAGGTTTTGTGGCTAATTATGTGTTATCTCATCCAAATATACAGTTTTGATGATTCTGTCTAAATCTACCGAAAGGTGAATCCCTAATTTTCCATCCACCTATCATGGACAAGGTTTGGTGATGCTGGCATACCTATCTCCAAAAGCGATCGCTGCAACAGTGGTAGGGCAGTGGTGAGGTAGCGAGATGACTTGCTCTTGAATTGGCGAGGTAGGAGCTTTAGCTGAAATGTCCAGATTGTAAGGCTTCTAAATACTTTTTGGTTTACTGAATCTTGTAATAATGTAAATTTTTATTTTAAGAACGCATAATAACACATGAAAATATTAAATATGTTTTTTAATAAGTTGATTATTTTCAAAGATTAATTTATTATTCACCCTCTCCAAAAGGTTGATTTTACGATTTTTATAAAAATTGGGAGTTTATCAAATATGCAATTAAAAGCTATCGCAACAAATTTAATAAAATTTAATCGGATCGCTACACTGCTAGCAGTTGGAATAACAGTTTCTATAGGATTACCTGCATTAGCGGGTGTTTTATGGACTCCAGGAAAAAGCGGAACTTTACCTCGTAATGCTGTTGTAGGTGGCAGTCAAAATGGAACTAAACTATATGTTTGTCAAGCTATACATGATGGGGAGTATACACCTGGAAAGATTGCAGCACCAAATTATAAATATTGCTACATTCCGTGGGGAGGTAAAGAATATCATTACACAAAATATCGTGTACTAACAGGAAATAACTGGAAATGGATAAATTTTCAAAGTTCGTGGAAGAAGTTGCCTAATGATCGAGTTTGGGGGGGCAATGAAGATAATGGTAAAAACACATTATATGTTTGCAGAGCCATCCTTTCTACGGGATATGCACCTGGGAAATACTATCCACCAAACAAAATCTGCTACGTTTCATACGGAGGACTAGAGTACCAATATAAAAGCTATTTCCAAATACTAACTGCAAAATAAACTGGTACTTGACAACTTTTATTGAAGATGGAGAGAAGAAAAATGGCATGAGCAGATCCTCAAAAGGTCAACTCCAAAGATCATGCCAGCAAGAATTGTCGGCCAGTAACGCTATTTCAGTCCCTACCATACATTTAGGGACTGTAAAATCCGTGAATGCTGGACGCTACAAACTGGCTGCATATTTGTAGGTGAGAAGTCGATAAATATGATTTTTTATGGCTTGTGAGAAATCCAGGTTTGGTTCAACTCACTGTAATAACTGTTCCCACACTCTCATTCGCTAATCTATCCACTGCACATACAGCATAAGTTCCCGCTTGTTGGACGGTAGCGAAGGTTGTGCCAGCAGACAAAATTCGCTGAATTGTCCAAGTATCGCCAGTTTGCCGATAAAGTGTCCAAGAACGAACTGGCTGATTATCACCAGGCTGCCAACTCAGTTTGCGGTTATTGACTTGTAGTCCAATAGGTGGAGGGGGTGGTGTTGTATCTTGCCAAGACAAAGTTGGCGGGAGCGCAGGTTTATTATAAAGCAGACTTTGGAATTTATCAGCAATGCCCTGACTATTTTCCGTCAAAACAGCGAGATTAAAGAAGATATTCCCCAGTGACAACTGTCCAGCTTGGCTACGACTAATTTTCACCTGCTTTTCAATCTCATCACTCTCCCGACTCTTGTTGCTTGGTTCTGTCAAATTATTACCAGCGTAAACGTGTCTTTGCTTTGTATTTACCTGTGTCCACCACTTTAGCAACGCTGAATAACTTTGTTGTGGTTGATCTGTGCGCCAATAAAGTTGAGGCGCAATATAATCAATCCACCCTTGTTCTAACCATTTCTTCGAGTCAGCATACAGCACGTTGTAAGCATCCAACCCAGTAATACCAGCGGGTTGTCCGGGGCGATAAATCCCAAAGGGACTAATACCAAATTTAACGTCGGGTTTGGTTGTTTTAATTCCCTCCCAGAGGCGCTGTACCATTTTGTTAACATTGTCCCGTCGCCAGTCGCCAAGGTTGAGTGTACCACCAGCTGCTTTATATGCAGCATAAGTTTTGTTATCAGGGAAAGACTGTCCCTCGATAGGATATGGATAGAAATAATCATCTAAGTGAATGCCATCAACATCGTAGCGCTTCACTACGTCGATAATTACGTTGTAAGCTCTGTCTTGAACTACTTTCAGTCCTGGGTCCATCCAGCGTTGAGTTTTCCACAAATAAACGCTTTCTGGATTGGTAACTGCTATGTGGGGACGGACAGTTTTGGCTGGGTCGGTGGAAGTGCTAGCGCGGTAGGGGTTAAACCAAGCATGAAGTTCAATATTGCGCTTGTGACATTCTGCGATCGCAAACGCTAAAGGATCATAAAATGGTTCTGGTGCTTGACCCTGAGTTCCCGTAATCCAAGCACTCCAAGGCTCTAATTTGGATTCATATAAGGCGTCTCCCTCCGGTCGCACCTGAAACATAAGGGCATTGAAGTTTAACGCTTGTAATTTACTAATAATCTCGCTAAGTTCGGCTTTTTGTTGAGCAACAGAAAGTCCCGCTTTGGAAGGCCAATCACCATTCCACACAGATACTACCCACGCTCCCCGGAATTCCCGGCTATGATTTACCCTTACACTACCGACAGGTGTGGGTGTAGGTATTGGTATTGGCGTTGGTGTGGGTGTAGGTGTCGGCGTTGGTATCGGTGTAGGTATTGGTATCGGTATTGGCGGCTGCACTAGGTAACTAGAAGCAATTTTTTCTGCTTCACCTAAATACACCAAAGCTTGATAAATAATCACTGCCACATCTGCACGGGTGGTTGCGAGATTGGGATTGAGTAATTTCACATTTGGGAAACTAACCACCAATCCAGCGCTGGTGGCAATAGCTATGTGATTTCTACCATACTCAGGAATCTGAACAGAATCTTGATAAATTTCTGGGAGTGCTGAGAGAAGGTCAGGTTTTACCTTGGTGGCAATTTCTAAGCCTCCTACCAAAGAAACTAAGACTTCTACTCTAGTAATTCGGTTAGCGGAACGGAAACTTTTATCAGGAAACCCGCTAAGAAATGCTTTTTCGTAAGCTGCTTGAATGGCAGCTGCTGCCCAATAATTAATAGGTACATCAACAAAGGGGACATACTGCCGTTTCTTGGAAACTTTCCCAAATGCGTTGGCAATGATGGCGGCAAATTCAGCGCGGGTGAGTGAGTTATCGGGGCGATACGTGCCATTAGGCAACCCACTAACAATACCACGTTGGGCTAAGGCTGTAATAAATGAGCGTGCCCAATGGTTTTGAATATCCGAGAAGGGAATAGCAGTAGATACCATTGTTGATTGCAGCTAGATGGCCTTGATTTTGATTTCCTTAGTTAATTTAGCAATTTTGTTGGCGTAGGCGTAGCCAGCCGTAGGCATCGCTGCTGCAATGTACTTATGAAAAACTCCACGCCACTTGCAAGATGGAGTTTCTCGCCGCTTTCAATAAACTTTGACTATTGAAGTTTGGGTATGGGACTTTGGGCATTGGGTTTTGGTAATTGCTTTTCCCCATGCCCCATCTACTAAGTGCCTTTTGCAGTTTGGTCAGAAGGATTCAAAGTAGAACGCGCATTCAACGCCAGCATCACACGTGAAATGCCAGTGAAAAGAATGCTGACACCGACTAGTATACCTAGCAGCCAGGGCGCATCAAAGGGCCACTGGAACCAAATCATTGCGCCTAAGACCAGCGTAATAATACCATCACTTAGTATCCACGTCCAGTTTTGTTGCGGACGTAACTGGAATGCCAGAATTAACTCAAATGTGCCTTCAGTTAGCAAAAAGGTACCAAGCAACAGAGTTAATGTGAGAACACCTGTAAAAGGATAAACAAACAACATCACGCCCGTTGCAATATAGAGTCCGCCCAATAAAAGTTTCCAAATAAAACCTCCTCGCTGGCGGGTTTGAGTGGCGTAAACTAGTTTTGTAAATCCCGCAGAAATCAAAATCACTGCAACCCAAGTCTCGGCGAATATAGTCGAGATACTAGGCAGTGCGATCGCAACAACCCCCAAAACAGTCAGCAGAACACCAGTTATCAGCGACCCATTAACATCCTTGTTAATATCTCTAGAAACGTCAGTTGTCATACAAATTTTTTCCCTATGCTTAGACTCAACTCTACATTTAGATTAGGGAATTTATAAGTTACAGGGTATGAACCCTAAGATAGACTCATCAGTATTAACTTAATCCTGCTCATGATTAAAATTTCTGATTATTGATGTGATGCACCAAATCAATCATCTAATGATAACTGTATTGTCTCTAAGTAACCCTCATAAGAGTTCTGCAAGATTGCTTAGGCGTTCATAAACTGAGATCAGACGATCTCCTTCAAGTTCAACAGAAGTATTTGGATAATTCTGAATGGCTCCAAGCAGTGTAACTTCACCATTTTGTTTAATAGAAGCACTTAAAGCGCTTCGCAGGGCTTGCTGATTTAGTTGTCCTGCGGGAGGGTGAACTACCTCACCAATTTGGTCTACCAAAATGGGCCCAGCCCAGCTAGACAGTAAGCTATTTAAAAAGGCAGGATCGGCTTTGATTGGGGCTTTCAGTGCCTTACGAGCTAATGCGGGGTCTTGTTGGGCCGCTTGCAAATAAGCTGTTAACGTCGAGGTAGTCTTGCCAGTTTCTGTAAACTGACTTAATTCTTTAACAGATATTTGCCCCTGAAAAGTACCATATTTTAAAACAACTTGCTCGGCAGCATTAGCATTAGTACTTAAGAGCAGAACAATAGTACTTACGCCTAAAGCTACTGTTTGAGTGAGTAAGTTAGTAAATTTTCTATTGTTTAATCGATTGAAAAGTTGATAAATCTGCATTCTGTTGAACTTTATAATGGTGTGGAGCGTACATAGGCACAAAATGCCCAAGCGTTATATACTATTTTACAAAATCTCTGCTACAGATACATGATCAGGGGCGTACAGATGTACGACCCTACAGCCAATTTATTTGTTGCAAAGATTTTTGAAAATGGTGTTATAAAGCTTTTTCATTAGGCGAAGGTGCATGAGGTAGTATGGAGCGTTCTTCGTCTAAGGTTGGTATAGGTATGCCCAAATGCTTCCTTGCAGATTCTTCAGCTAGCTTTCGGTCTTGCTCGTTATCGAACTGACTCTCATCTAACAAATGAGAGTTTTTTGCCGCTTCATCTCTGCTTGGTCGATAGCCATTTTTCCACCTGTACTTCCAGTCCATAATTTTAAAGGCAGATATACTGCAATTTGATTTCCTAGTTCTTTATAGTAAGCGCTTAATGAAAGATGATACTCCCGCTATAGGTTGAAGAGGCTCATTCAGAGGGTACAAATTTAACATCATTAGACCTCTTGCAAAAGTTCCAAATGCATGGGACAAATGAGGTTAGAGTTGGGTAGCACAAATGACCTACGAACAAGTGAAAAGCTTAAAGCTAGAAGACTTTAAACGCTTGTGTGGTGTACGCTCGGAGACTTTTAACCAGATGTTAGAGGTAGTGTAAGACATAAATTTAATTGTTGGTTTTAATTACCCAACCAGGAGAAAGGTTATCAAGCGATCGCGGTGTAGATGTTGCTTTGATGGTAGGATTTTGAGTTGTATTGAAGCACCCGGGAGAGTTGAAGCGCCCGTATTTGACTGAGTTTGAGGAAAGGCTTTTGAGTTTTATAGAGCTTGAAAGTGGAATTAGTAACCCACAAATAGACTAAATATTGACTGGGAGTAAGCTAGCCGCATAATAGAAAGGTAAAATGTATGTTTAGAGTGATGATGAAGTAAAAAGTTTATGGCCAGAGCAATCAAAAAACTCACTCTGGACGAGTATCTTGCCTATGATGATGCCACAGATGTTCGCTATGAACTTGTGGATGGAGATTTAGTTGAAATGCCACCGGAAAGCGATAAGAATAACTTGATTTCTCTCTATCTACTGTCACAGTTTCTCAAGTTTGCCCCGATTCAACTCATTCGCCATAAAGATACAGAACTCGTGGTCATAGGCAACCAGACTCGTGTACGGCTACCTGATTTAATGATATTGACACAAGAGTTACTAGAAGCGATGGCAGGCGGACGAGCGACGATCACTCCAGATATGCCTTCTCCAATATTAGTGGTTGAGGTGGTCTCTCCTGGAAAGGTGAATGAGGATAGAGACTACCGCTATAAGCGCTCTGAGTACGCCGCACGAGGTATCTCTGAATACTGGATTGTTGATGCCCAAAAAGCCCGAATAACCCTGCTGACTCTGGTAGATGGACTATATGAAGAAACTGTATTTCAGGAAACAGACATTATTAAGTCAGCGACTTTTCCACTGCTAGATGTGACCGTAACCCAAGTATTGACGGCTGGACAAATGCAGTAATATGGACTGACTCTGAGCAATGGGTAAGATTTTGGGCGTCGCTATGCAATGTCCAAGATGTGCATCAACCCACCTTCGTAAAAATGGTCGGCAACGTGGTAAACAAAACTACATACAGCAGATTGCAACTTCTCTACGAGAGGCTACGCCAAGGTGAGGTACAGATTATCGTAGGGAACATGGCTGTGCCCCTACCCGTGTACTTCATTTACCTGCAATACGCTGTATATATTCAATGTGGTCGTCAGTTTATCGATTCCTATGAATCAAAAGGTTATTCTGAAGAATTTAAACGTGAGGTGCCTTTGTTGGCTCAAGGATGGCGTTCAACACAACTTAAACCACAGTGTTAGTCATCAACATCGCGATGTTTGTCATCAACATTGCGACATTAATCATCAACATCGCGATGTTTGTCATCAACATCGCGACATTAGTCATCAACATCGCGACATTAGTCATCAACATTGCGATGTTTGTCATCAACATCGCGACGTTAGTCATCAACATTACGATGTTTGTCATCAACATCACGACATTAGTCATCAACATCGCGCTTTGCGAGATATTGGTACATCTGCCAACGTGCATCTACCTCAGCTTGCGCTTGTTCTAACAAGTGCTTGGCTACGTCGGGTTTGCTCTTGGTGAGCATTTTGAAGCGATTTTCTTGATACATCGAATCTTTTACCGATTGCTTAGGCGATCGCATATCCAATTGCAATGGATTTTTACCCTGGTTGAGCAACTCTGGATTATGCCGATACAGCAACCAACGACCTGATTCTACCAGAGTTTTCTGATGATTCATCCCTGTGGTCATATTAATGCCGTGGGCGATGCAATGGCTGTAAGCAATAATCACTGATGGCCCATCATAAGCTTCTGCTTCCAAAAATGCTTTCAGGGTATGTTCATCTCTAGCACCAAGAGCTACACTCGCTACGTAGACATTTCCGTAGGTCATGGCAATCATTCCTAAGTCTTTTTTAGGTGCAGGCTTACCACTGGCAGCATATTTAGCAACTGCTGCTCGTGGCGTGGCTTTGGAAGATTGACCGCCTGTATTAGAATACACTTCTGTATCCATGATCAAGATGTTGACATTTCGACCACTAGCGATTACATGATCGATACCACCAAAATCAATATCATAAGCCCAACCGTCACCGCCAACAATCCAGACGCTTTTTCTCACCAAGTAGTTTGCAAGGGATTTGAGATTTTGGATTTTAGATTTTACATTAGGATCGAGAGTTACGATTTCATCTAACTTCTGCTGCAACAGTTCTATCTTTTCGCGCTGTTCCCAAATGTCAGCTTCAGATTTTTGTTCAGCTTTCAGGATTGAGTAGACAAGGTTTTCATCTATTTCACTCCCCAATTCTTGCAACAATTCCGCCGCAATCTCAGCTTGTTTGTCGAGGGAAAGGCGGAAGCCATAACCGAATTCGGCGTTATCTTCAAATAAATTATTAGACCACGCTGGCCCGCGTCCTTCGGCGTTGGTTGTCCAAGGAGTTGTGGGGAGATTCCCACCATAAATTGAGGAACAACCTGTAGCATTGGCGATGACAGCGCGATCGCCAAACAATTGTGTTAATAATTTCAAATAAGGTGTTTCACCACAACCTGCACAAGCACCAGAAAATTCAAATAAAGGTTCTTGCAGTTGTTGTTGGCGAATCTGGTTTAATTTTAGCGATCGCCTGTCAGGATTAGGTAAACTCAAAAAGAAATCCCAGTTTTTCCGTTCTTGCTCTTGCAATGGCAACTGCTGTGCCATATTAATCGCTTTTTGCGATGGCTCAGATTTATTTTTAGCAGGGCAAATATTTACACAAATCGTGCATCCCGTGCAATCTTCTGGGGCAACTTGAATAGTAAATTGTTGATTGGCAAAGTCTTTATCTTTTGCACCAGTTGACTTGAAGGTTTCTGGTGCATTAACTAACTCATCCGCTTGATAAGCTTTTGCACGGATGGCACTGTGCGGACAAACCATGACGCACTTACCACATTGTATGCAGACATCCGGCTCCCATACAGGTATCTCTTCGGCAACGTTACGTTTTTCCCACTTGGCAGTACCTACAGGAAAGGTGCCATCAACAGGTAGTGTACTAACAGGTAAGTCATCACCTTCCCAGACCATGATTTTGCCCAGAACTTCCCGGACAAATTCGGGAGCATTAGAGACGCGATTAATCGCGTCTGTACAGGAGTGAGGATTTTGGATTGTCTGTGGTACATGTACTTTATGCAAGTTGTCTAAGGTGTTGTCTACAGCTTGCAAGTTCATGCGGACAACTTCTGCGCCTTTTTTACCATAAGTCTTGTCAATCGCTTGTTTGATTTTAGTGATCGCTTCTTCTTGTGGCAAGACACCCGCTAAGGCAAAGAAGCATACCTGCATGATAGTGTTAATTCTTCCACCCATGCCACTTTCACGGGCAACCTGGCTAGCATTGATGATATATAACTTCAAATGCTTATCGATAATTTGCTGCTGCACCTTCAACGGCAGATTTTCCCAAACGATATCTGCATCATAAGGACTGTTAAGCAGCAAAGTTGCCCCAGGAATAGCAGCTTTCAAAATATCTATGCGTTCCAGAAATCCCCAATGATGGCAACCAATAAAATTGGCTTGGTCAATTAAGTAGGTGGAGCGAATTGGCTCTTTGCCGAAGCGTAAGTGAGAGACAGTCATCGAGCCAGATTTCTTGGAGTCATAGACAAAGTAGCCTTGGGCGTAATTGTCGGTTTCTTCACCAATAATCTTGATGGAGTTTTTGTTAGCCCCAACAGTGCCATCAGCACCTAATCCATAGAACATTGCCCGAACAACGTTATCCGATTCGGTAGAGAAATTAGGGTCAAAGCTCAAAGAAGTATGACTAACGTCGTCATTAATCCCAATAGTAAAGTGATTTTTTGGTTTAGCTTGGGCAAGATTGTCAAAAATGCCCTTCACCATCGCCGGAGTAAATTCCTTAGAAGAAAGACCGTAACGCCCACCAATAATTTTAGGGGATAAGAAAGTATTTTCTCCCCCTGCCTCCCCTGCTCCCCCTGCTCCCCCTGCCCTGTTATCTTCCCACGCCTCATGGATAGCAGCCACCACATCTAAATACAACGGTTCCCCGGCGCTACCTGCTTCTTTAGTGCGGTCGAGAACTGCGATCGCTTTTACACTAGTTGGCAATACTGCAACAAACCTTTGGACGTCAAAGGGGCGGTAAAGTCGCACTTTCACTACACCAAGTTTTTCACCACGGGCGTTAAGATAATCTACTGTTTCATGGACGGTTTCACAACCTGAACCCATAAGAACGATAACGCGATCAGCATCGTTGGCGCCGTAATATTCATAGATTTGGTAATGCCTTCCCGTGCATTCTCCAAATTGATCCATGATCCGCTGGACAATTTCTGGACAAGCATTGTAGTAAGGGTTAGCGCCTTCACGTCCTTGGAAATAGACATCGGGGTTTTGGGCAGTACCCCGCAAGACTGGACGATCTGGGGTAAGCGCACGGCTACGATGGGCGAGTATGAGGTGATCGTGGATGAGCGATCGCAAATCGTCATCTGAGAGCAGTTTCACCTTCTGCACTTCATGCGAGGTGCGGAAACCGTCAAAGAAGTGCATAAACGAGACTCGCGTCTCTAGGGTAGCAGCATGGGCGATGAGAGCAAAATCTTGACTTTCCTGCACCGAAGCGGAACACAGCAAAGCAAAACCAGTAGCACGAGCTGCCATCACATCGCTATGATCACCAAAAATTGATAAAGCATGAGTAGCCAAAGAACGGGCTGCAACGTGAACTACGGCGCTAGTCAACTCACCAGCAATTTTGTAGAAATTGGGGATCATCAACAATAATCCCTGAGATGCCGTGAAAGTGGTACTCAGAGAACCTGTTTGCAATGCCCCATGCACAGCACCAGCAGCCCCACCTTCGCTCTGCATTTGCACGACGCTGGGAACAGTACCCCAGAGGTTGGGACGACTTTCTGCTGACCAAGCATCAGCCCATTCACCCATCGCTGAAGAGGGAGTGATGGGATAAATGGCAATCACTTCATTTAATTTATAAGCAACACGGGCGACAGCCTCATTCCCGTCGATAGTTGCAAAAGTTTTGTTCATAATATGATTTTTGTCCCCGCCTCTAAGCTGCATTATCAGAACACGTGAATATAAGAATCAGAAATAGCCAGAACTAGAAAGTGAGTGGATTATATACATTAAAGAATTATCGGTAGGATTTATTCCGTGTTTAAAGGATAATTTATTGATGGTTTTTAGCTCTTACAGCAGTTTTCATGTATTTAAACTACATCTGTCGTAGGGGCACAGCAATGCTGTGCCCGTAGAGCGTGGTCTATTTACCTGAAAATAGCTGTAAGTTAACTTTCAACAAATACTGCATCTATTAATATCTCATCCGCAATTCTGCATCTATTAATATGCATTAATAATGTACTCAATAACTGAAGTCTCTGTTTTATAAGACTTTAAGACAATTTATTCTTTTTTGTAGGGTATGGGGTCGGGAATCTTTTTCCGATGATCAAGCATCATTTCCAATCGCATAGCAACTAAATCAGATGGCAATAAAAATTACATCGCTAATCGCCGATTTCCATACCATTGACTCAAATCATCCTCAATCGCCTCAATAATCGCGATCGCCTCAGTGATTGATTTTGCATCGGCAGCTAAAAGTGCAAACGCTTGCTCAACCCGTTGTTGATAGTCCTGTGGGCAAATAGCAAATTTATTAGCGACTGCCATCGCCCCCTTTTCATTCAACAGGTAATCTTCATTCAGCGCGAATAAAACCTGATTAATACACGCCACGCTGCGGAAACAACAACCTGCTGCATAAACAACATCATCGCGTGCAATCGCCTTTTTTGCAACCAACAGCGAGAAACTTATTTCCCAGGCAAAAGTATCAATAGTTGCCTGTTTTAGCCCAACTGGATAAGGCTTTGTTTTTGCCTTCAAAGCTTCTAAAACACCATCAGGGTCGTAAAGTGCCTGACAAAGAGCAATTTCCCCCATATAAATAGAGGACACAAAGCCATGAGGATGTCCTGGTTGATAATCAATACTAATGTGTCCATTATGGCAATCATCAATGACACGATTGACTTTCGCCAAATCGCGATAGAGAAAATCTACACCTACACCTTCTACCACAAGCCAACCGCCGCCGTTAATCCACTTTCCCCATTCCCCAATCGCAGTAATCAAATTTACGCGGCCTTTATCATCAAGCTCACAGGCGAGGCCATTTAAAGCAATTAAATCGGGCGGGTTTTCTAGATTGTAATAAATCCCCAAATCCACATCTGACTTTAGGGTATGGTTACCCCGCGCCCGTGAACCACCCAGTGCGATCGCTGTAATTTCTTCAATTGACTGCAAACTTGAAACAATATGGTTGATGAATTGAGGCGATTCTTTATTTATAGATTTTTGCATTGCTGCCATAAAGTTTAACCAAAGGTAAACCTTTATTGGGAATACTACTAAGAAAAAGTTGTTTAATATCGTTCGACTTATATGATAATAAAGAACTCAAGACTGCAATGATGGTTGATATCAATACCAAACTTAGGTGAATACCTGTCAAGATAAAAACCAATGTTAAGAGTGCAAATATCAAAGTGCAAATATTAGAAAATCTTTGTACCTTTTCTATAATAATCAGAGAATTACGACAACTTGGACAATGCTTTGTATGTCTATGCCATCGGTCATATAGTTGTTCATTATTCAATTGTTTAAAACTGCCTTCTACACACCCTTGCCATGAAGGACTACCTCCAGCAAATTCGTCTAGCCATTTTCTGAAAGTTATGATGCCCACGTCAGCCGGAGAAGGCATAAAGTATGCCTTTTGCCATTTTGTATCTAACAATGACTGATTCACTTCCTGAGAATGCATAGCTGATAAATCTTGGTCACTTAGCTTGTATGTAGATAAGTGCTGTAACCCAGTTTGTAAATCCTTTGGGAGAATCTCAAGCCAAAAATTTCTTTTAACTAAACTTCCATCAGAAATAAACTTGCCAATGTACCTACAGTAACCTGGTTGTGTAGGAACAAAATACAACTGAAAAATATTAGTTTTGCCGTTGGGGTAACGATATATCGTAGTATTACAAGAGGGTGGAGTAAACTTCCGCATCGCCTCCATATCTTTGTTGAAGAAATTGTAGCCTTGATGTTTGAGAGTAAAACCTTCTTGAGCAGATATTTCTCCAACAGATTCAAAATGTTCCATAGGCACAGCTGTTTTAGGTGAAAAAATACCTATTCCTTCATGAAGAAATTCTGCATGAGAAGGATCAAAAGTACTTTCAACAGACACAGTATAACCAACAGGAACTTCTGTCATGTGCCAGGAGGTGGAAGATATATCTAGTTCAGACTCAGGTATGATAGCTGGCTGCTTGGAGTTACAATCCTCAAAGGCTGTTGAACTATCATCTGGCCATACCCAAAGCAATTCTTGAATCACTTGTGTAGGATATGTTGTAACTTTTGACCTTAAACTATCACAAGCAGTTACTTCTGCTTGGCTACCAGCCAACATAGGAATTTTAGTGCATTTCCCTTCACCGTTAAAACACCAACCGTGATGTCTACACATTAAGTTTCCATCTTCAGTGATGCTTCCCATAGATAGTCGCGCCAACTTATGAGGACAAACATCATCCATTACTATCCACTTTTGATTTTTGTCTCTCCAAATCACCAGCTTTTTCCCCAGAAGAGTGATAGGAGTGGGATTCAAAATATCTAAGTAGCTTAAAGGAATAATAGGATACCACTGTTTAACCCATGAAAACTGAGTTGTCATAACAAGAGCTAGAAACCTAATTTATAAAACTATATTAATACAGTAAGCCGTTGAACGATTTTTCCTGAATGAATCAAAGGCGTAGGCGTAGCCCGTCGTAGCGAAAAGTTGGATCGGAGGAAACCTCCGCTCCAAACTTTTCAAGGCAGACATCGCAAGCTTCCGGCTCAACGATACACCAAAATGAATGTGTGAATTACTCAAATGAGAAAGTAATCAAGCATTTAAAGAAAGCAATATGCTTTTTTGCTTGCTGAATCTACCGAAATGAGAAAGCAATCAAGCATTTTGAGAAAGTAATATGCCTTTTTACTTGCTGAATCTACCGAAATGCTTGCTAAATCTACTGAAATGAGAAAGCATTCAAGCATTTTGAGAAAGTAATATGCCTTTTTACTTGCTGAATCTACCGAAATGAGAAAGCAAACAGGCATTTTGAGAAAGCAATTAGGTATTTTGCTTATTAAATTTGACTTTATCTTTACTTTTATTTTATAAATGACCTCTCAGCAGCCATTATTACAGCTATTTTCAGGTAAATAGACTATAACGGGCACAGCATTGCTGTGCCCCTACAATATATATGGTTCAATTAAATAAAAACTGCTGTAAGTAAGTTTAACGAATTACGAATTGGTATTACTTGCTGTTGTAGTAGAATCGGTGCTATCAGTCTTCAGCTGACCATCTTTCATATAAATGATGCGATCGGCAATATCGAGGATGCGGTTGTCATGGGTAACTAGCAAAATTGTACAGCCTTGTTCTTTAGCTAGCTTCTGCATTATTTCCACAACATCGCGCCCAGATTTTTTATCTAGTGCAGCAGTGGGTTCATCTGCTAAGACAATTTTAGGATGGCTGACTAAAGCACGAGCGATGCCTACGGCGGGCTACGCCAACGCTACCCGTTGTTTTTGCCCTCCAGATAGTTTCTCTGGGTAGTAATCTACACGATCTGCTAAACCGACAGTTGACAAAATGGCGATCGCTTTGGCATTGATATCCTGATTCAGAAAATCGTCATGCAACTCTAGGGACATTCGCACATTTTCTCTTGCTATCAAAAAAGTCATCAGGTTATGAGCTTGGAAAATATAACCAATTTGGCGGCGAAGTTTCGTTAATTGCTGCTTTTTCGCACCACAAATTTCCTCTCCTAAGATTTTGAGGCTACCTTCTTGGGCAGAACGCAGTCCACCCATTAGGGTCAACAGGGTGGTTTTCCCTGATCCGGAAGGGCCAGTCATAATGACGATTTCCCCAGCGTTAATCTTCAAATTAATGTTGAATAATACTTGTTTACGAAGCGCCCCTTCACCAAAGTAGTGGTTGAGGTTATTGACATAAATCACGGGTTCTGAAACAGAAAGCGTTGAGTTGGAATTTACTGTTAAAGATTTTTGCAACATAGGATTTTACAAATAATTTTAGATGAAAAGACTTCGATTTATGCAGAAATATCAAATATTGTATTTTATTCAATTGCAAAGGTTATTAATTGTATATAATACATTCTTACTTGGGGCATTAAAAAACTCTCTATTCTCACTCCTAACTATTGACATTAAAAAACATCCGCCGGGTCAGCAGATCGTAACTTCCGCATAGCGATCGCATTTTCAACTTCTGTCTTGGCTGCGGCTACATCTACAGGTCGGACTTCTGCAATACTAGTGAGCGTGGCTTTGGCTTCACTAACTTGCTTGTTCCCAGTGGCATTAGTGCGGGCGAGTGCTGCTTTGGTTTCAGCTAATTGTTTGCTAGCAGTGGTATTAATCCGGTTCAGAACTGCTTTGGCTTCGTCTAGTTGCTGTTTAGCAGTTTCTACAGTCAAGCCCTTGCTGTCATACAAAGAATTAGAAACTGCTCCTTGAGAATATAGCTGCTGATAACGTTGATATTCGGCTTCGGCATTTTTGAGTTCTGCCTCTAGCTTCTTGATGGTTGCCTCTTGCGCTATTTTGTCTCCTGACCACTGTGCCTCTATGCGGAATATCGCTTCCTGTTGCGCTGTTTTGTCTCCTTGAGACTGGGCTTCGAGGCGTTCAACACTTGCCTGCTGGGCGTTAATTTTTCCTACTTTTGCTCCAGCTTGCACTTGAGCAAGTTTAGCTTGGGCAACTCTGACTTGTTGTTGGGCTTGTACTACAGCAGTTTGTAAGCGAGCGCGGGCGTCTAAAATTGCTACCACCTGTCCAACTTTAACGCGATCGCCCTCTTTGACTAAGATTTTGGCAACGCGATCGCCATCCAATGTTAAGGGCGCAAACAAGCTAATTACCTCTGCTTCCGGTTCTAGTCGTCCTAAAGCAGCCACTTTTTGACTTTTGGGCGTGGTTTCTACTGGCTCAGATTTATCAGTTTGACCAACTAACCCAAACTGATAAATCCCATAAACAACAATTCCAACTGTAATAGTAGTAGCTGCAATTACTAATATAATTAATCCTTTTTTTGAAGCTTTTATTGACAGCTTTTTAACATCTCTTTTGCTCTCCTAAACAAAATATTTTGTTTGTATCAAATGAACTAACAGTGTTAAAAACTAATTTAAAATTCTCATTTATTTATAGATAAATAATTACATTATACATACAGCATTTTGCCAATAAGCAGTAGCTACATAATCTAGCTCTACAAGCCTGATATAAAGGCTGTTTTATTCCTGAATACTGCCGTATGTTGCGGCAAATATGCCGTCAGCATTTTGCCGAGTAGCGCACATTGTTCAATAAAATCAATTGTTTCATCACCCCATAATTTCTCTAATATTAAACCATTTACAAAGCTCAAAAAAAAGGAAGCTAATACCGCATCTTGAATACCAAAAAATTCACAAGCAGCCTGCTGATACCGTTTATTAGTACGCTTAAAAACACTATTTTGCAACATTTTCTTAGAGTCTTTATGTTGACAAAAATCAACCCAAATATAAGTCCATTTAATGAAGTAATCTTCATTTTTCACCAGATATCTTCCTAGTGCTTCCATTCCCTCTTGCAGCGTTTGCGCTCCTTCCAATTCAGCTAATGCTGCACTTAAATCTTGCTCACATATTTCTTGAACCAATTGCTCAAATAGAGCTTGTTTGCTAGGAAAATAGTGATACAACGTACCAGTAGAAACCCCTAATCCTTCAGCAATTTGGCGCATAGTGATGGAACTATAGCCTTTTTGGGCAAATAAATCAAAGCACTTGTCAAGCAGCTCTTTACGGTATTGCTCATGGTCAACAATCTTAGGCATGACTAAACTTTCTTTATATCGAACGCTAGTTATACATTATTTGAAAGTTTTTATTACTGAAATGTCAAAGCATACTTGATTGATTTAAATCAAACATGCGTTATAGCTTAACCTAGTTTTGCGCTAGATGTAATACTTATCGTCACTTAGTATAATAATATAAATTAACTTTAATATAACCGTATATATACTTAAGGAAAAAAAGATAAATTCTTGTAATTCTGTGTTAGCGTTAGTGCAGCGTTCCGCAGGAAAGCTTAGGTAAAGGGGAGATAAACGGTAGCTTTGGCTCTTTGGGGTGCAATAACTGTGAAAATTATAACTAAACCTTAAAATGTATCAAAAATTATTATGTAATCTAATAATCTGTGTTTTTTATTAAGTACAATTTATGCATTATCGAAGAAAATTTTTAACAACAGCAGGATACACAAGCCTTTTTGCCTTATTGACTATGGGGTTTTTACAAAAGGATAGGCAAAAAGAAGACCATAGCACGAATGCTGATATAGCAAATTATACAAATACTCCCCTTCGGCAATTAGCCGCTGCCAAAGGAAAGCGTTATGGCACAGCAATTTCTGGTGAATTTTTGCAAAAACAGAAGGGTTACGCTGACCTAATTGCTCGTGAATGTTCGATTGCGACACCGAATGGTGAATTAAAATGGGACGCCACTGAAACACAGCCAGGAAAATTTACCTTTGAATCAGCAGATGCGATCGCTGATTTCTGCCAAAAGCATAATATGGAATTGCACGGGCATACCCTTTTCTGGCATATGGGAAAACCAGACTGGGTTCCTTACCCCCCCACTCTTAAGATGATCGAACGCCATGTTACCGGAGTCATGGGGCATTATCGTAATAGCCGTGTTTTAAAGTCTTGGGATATTGCTAATGAAATTATTGCTGATAATGAAAAAGAAACTGACAACGCTACTTACGGTTTGCGTAAAGGGGTAAAACCAGAATTGATTCGAGACTTGTTTTTAATTGCCGCTTCAGTTGATAACAGCAAGAAATTTTACATAAACGATTTCGGCATCGAAGGCGCTACATGGAAATCAGACCATTTCTTAAAAATGGTCGAATATCTCAAAAATAATGGGGTTAAAATTGACGGGGCAGGTATCCAGTCGCATCTATGGTTTTCTACTGCCTATGCTTTTGACGAGAAAGGATTTAATTCCGTCTTAAAACGGCTTAATGATCTTGAAGTTAAACCAATAATCACAGAATTAGATATTATCATTGATACCCCACTACCCGATAGTATCAAAAAGCTAGACCAGATGGTAGCCGACAGTTACAAGCGATATCTTGATCTGTGCTTTGCCGCTAAAGTTGATACTGTGATTACATGGGGGCTTACCGATCGTCATACCTGGATACGTCATCACGACTGGATGCCAAGAAAAACCTTTAGAGACAATCCAAATCTCTGGAAATTTTTGCGTCCGCTTCCCTTCGATGAGAACCTGCAACCTAAATCTGCTCGCAATGCTATTGCCCAGGCTTTTCAGCAAGCAACTCCTTCATAACCAGTAAAATATACTCCACCCAGGCGTAAATAGCGCTTTTAAGTATCATTCTGAGCGAAGTATATGGCGAGATTCTTCGCTATTCACGAGCATAGTTGAATAAGCCGTGCTTACTAATTAATCATTAAGCCTTAGTAGAACATTTTATAAATTCGTGACCAACTAAGCGACCTACCTGACTTTTCCACCTGACGTAAAAAGTCTGAAAAGTCAGGTATTAGAGCAGTTTTAAATTACGTAGACTATAACAAATAGTTCGTTATTGTAGGGTGGGCATTGCAATGCCCACCCTACTTACTGTGGTCTATTCAGATAGAATTCGCTGTATGGCTATTGAAAATCGCTCTAAGTTACCCTTAAACCTTAGACGTGAGAAATCTTGATATTTCTGCATGTGCCAACACAGCACCAGGTTCACGCTGGAGAGCGTTGTAATACTTTCTCTCGAATGTATTGCCCGTCTCTAACGGTACAATCAGCGTGCGGACATCAGCAATCAACTTTTCAAAATCGTCCAGCGCTATCGGTTCATCTGCTTCGAGCATTTCATCAACTTGCACGACCACCTCTGAAATGCGATGTAGCCAAGCAAATTGTTCATGAGCGATGACAAGTTGAAGTAGTTCTCCGCTTGATACTCGTCCACTAACCTGTTCGTAGGCAATGCGTTCTGTCTCCAGCAACATTTTGTGAAGGTGGAGTAACTTGTTTCGTAAATCACGCAGATATTGATGTTGACGTATTCTTTGTGAAAGTGTGTTAGAAGTCAATGTTATCCTTCCTTTCGTTACGATAGTCTTCAATGGCTTAAATAATTTCTGCGTCGGGATTCATCACAAATAGACTGTAGCGAACAACTGGTTTGTTGAGTCATACGCTAGCGATGAATAGCATATTTAATGGTGGCGTAGACGCTTGCTAGGAGGCTTGCCGCTCTTATCAGAACTTCTCCCTTCTCTTCTCTTGAAGACGCTCCATTAACGGGAGCGGCACTCAACCTACATCGCCACTTCCTCGCTGTCTTGTGCAAACAGCACCATTAGCCATCTGCTCAACCTCAGTTCATGTATTTCGTTTCCTTGCTAAGAAGCATTATAGTCAACATATCTTTTTATAGCCGTTATATCTTATATTAGATTAATCATATATTAGCATAAACTTATAACAAGTACATAGTGTAGGACCTATCGAGAAAATGTCAATTATGGGAAAACTGTCTTCATGTCCCTAGCATATGTAATTCTAGGTCTTCTTCAGCAGCAAGAAATGACAGGCTACGACCTCAAAACGAGCTGCTTTGATCAATGCATTGCCCATTTGTGGCCAGCAGACCAGGCACAAATTTACAGAACTCTCGATAAGCTAGTTGAGCAAGGCTGGATTACCTGTAAGATTGAGATTCAGCACGATCGCCCCAACCGAAAAGTCTACAGTGTGACGGAGCCAGGGAAAGCCGAATTCGCCCGATGGCTTGGGACTCATCAACCCTTACCGACTTTAAGAGAACCTTTGCTCGTCCAGTTACATTTTGCAGATCAGTTGTCGAATGAAACCATCATTCATCTACTGGAGCAAGAAGTGGCAGCTCGAAGCAAAAAGCTTGCTGAATGTGAAACTATCGATTTGCCATCACTCGCTGATGAGTCTGCCAACCGTGAGCAGGTGATGCAAAGGCTCGTGCTAGAGTTGGTGATCCGAAGAGAACAGACTTATATTGATTGGGTGAAGATAGCGATCAATGTTATCACTCATCAAAAGTCATATGCATCACATTACCAGATTATTTGACACTTAAGAGCACTAAGGCTACGGGATTCTTGTTTCAACCGTCTTCTCTAAGATGATTGGCTCTAGCTCGTTTTTCTGTAACTATCATAAATCAAGACAATGGTAACAATAGCAGTCAATCCCTATCTTGATCACAATTTTGCTCCAATCTGTAAAGAAATCACCACCGACAAATTGCCAGTCATCGGTGAATTACCCTTTGATTTATCGGGGATGTTTGTCCGGAATCGACAAAACCGATATGGCTACACCAACAAAATAGCGTTAAATGCAGACGGATGCATTGGCATTGCCCAAGGACGCATTGGCATTGTAGAAGAACGCATTGGCATTGTAGAAGAACGCATTGGCATTGTAGAAGAACACGTTGGCATTGCAGAGGGATGCATTGGCATTGCCAAATTTAATTCGCTACGAATTAATGAAATGCTGTACTAAGCAAGGCTTTACTCGGCTGCACGGTTTAAAACAAGGGGCAAAATCCCCTTGTTTTCTCTTAAGCTTTTGTTTGTGTAGCCGCGAATTCCATTCGCTATTCCCCACTCATATTATTTTTCCCTATACCCTCCAGCGTAGTCAATTACGCAGATTGTTCTATATGATTTGTGAGTTCCATAAGCAACGCCAGACACTTTAAAAGCGCCGTTAAAAATATTTTTTCTATGACCGCGATCGCTCACACCATCATCAATAATTAACTGCATGACGATATCTTGGGCAGTGTTTGGGCCATAACTGATATTTTCGCCTGCGGTTGTTTGCCATCTACCATAGCGGTTGATGCGAGTAAAGGGGTTGCTACCATCGCTACCATCATGACCTGTAACACCTTTTGGGCCTTGGTCTTTAACATGGTCTTTTGCTCCTAAAGACATACCCTTAGATGCAGTCAACGCTCCCACAGGACGTGCTGATTTCAGAAATGCGATCGCCTCATCGACTGCTTTGACTCCTTCTTGAGTCTGTAAATAAAAATTATTAGAAATTTTGACTCGGTTACCTTGGAAGCGCTTTCTATAGTTTTCCAGAATCGGGAGGTATGCTTTGGGATTTGTTCGTACCTTATTTGTTTCAACAATTACCTGTTGTTCCAGTGGTGAAAGATAACTCGCCTTTGCTAATAAAGTCGGACTAGCTGGCTGAACTACTGCTGGGTTAGAGTTTGTCACAGATGGGTTAGATTGAAACACTTGATTTGAGCAGCCGAATATCAGGGTAATCGGCAAAAATACCCAAAATTTCATGGGATGCATTCATTACCTCACAATTTTTTTATGGATTAATTTAGTGAATTAGAATAAGTAAGAATTTTCAACACACAGAGAAGTTTGTAGACGCTTCTTGATTCGGAATTTTAGAAGCAGTTTGTTGTCAGACATCAGAACTTCGAGCAGTTCCCTAAGAAGAACGAAAATGAGTTGATTAAGAGTATAGATAACGCTGCGATTATCTTTGTTCCTTGAGTGTTAAAAATTGATTAGTTAATATTTGTTGTCACCTAGCTAACACTTTACGGAAAGCGCAAAAAAATATTATGCAAATACAAACTTTGCATATTTGCGTTTGACAGAAAAACGCAGAGATTATATCATGTCAGATTAAATAACTGTCATTGCAATCGTTCTCAGTGTTCCCCCTATTTAAGGAAGCAAGCCCAAAAAAAACCTTGCAATTGCATCGTTTCACTCGCAATCAGATATTACGGATGATTTGCCGGATATCATAATTACACTTTGAGAAACCAACGTTGTCGATACATCAGAACACCAACAGCCCACCACAACAACACGGTGACTATGGCAAACAACAGGGAACCATTTAGGACTCCCGCCCAAGATGCGAAAAAATTATGGTAAATCCAATTGTAGGTACTAGGAGCGTCTTTGCCTGTGCCGATAGTCGTTTTCACTAAGATTTTAATCAGCAAAACGGATGGAACGAAAAGAGCGATCGCATTTAAGCCCATAATTTCAAAAGGTTTACTCCAGCGACGATTCAGCCGTACTTCGATAAGTTCATAACAAGCTGCTAGCAAAAGTAACGCCCAACCACTGGTGAAAACTACATAGGAACTTGTCCACAGCTTTTTGTTGATGGGGAATGTCCACCCCCACGCCCAACCGATAATTAAACAAGCAATTCCAAATAATCCTAACCCGATACTTGTACGTGACTGTACAGGTTGGCTGCGTATCCATTGTCCAGTAAAGTAGCCAGCAAGGACGCTTACTATCGCAGGAATAGTACTGAAAAGTCCCTCTGGATCTCCCATAAAGTTGAAACCATCACCTTTATATAAATGTGCTTTGGGAATAATCAGGCGGTCAATATAAGCACCGAAATTACCTTCCCGCGTCAGCACTCCTGCACCATAATCAGGCACTGGTAGATACATCATCGTTAGCCAGTAGCCGATGAGTAGCACTGCTGCCAATATCCATTGACCTTTACGCGGGAGGTTGAGAACAGCTAAAGAAGCCAGCAGATAGGTAACGCTAATGCGCTGCAACACCCCCATAATCCGGATGCTACTCAAATCAAAAGTCCAAACACCTTGATTCCAAAAGCCATTTAGTAGCAATCCCAAAGCAAAGAGAATGGCAGCACGGCGTAAAATGCGCCTGTAAATAGTTGAGGTTGGTCTATTAGCTTCGGTGTACTTTGACAGCGAGAAAGTCATCGCCACACCGACAATAAAGAGAAAGAAGGGGAATACCAAGTCAGTTGGTGTGCAACCGTGCCAATCGGCGTGGGCTAAGGGAGGATATACATCATCTGCGACTCCCGCCATATTGACGAGAATCATTCCAGCAATGGTAATGCCGCGAAAAACATCCAATGAAGTCAGGCGCATAGGCGGAATTTTATATTAGATGAGTATCTAAGCTACCCCGCTTGATCCAGGTAATCAAGCAAAATTTATAGACTTGGATACAAGGTAAAATTTTATTAAGTAATTACCACCACTCGCTATGCCAATCAAAGTTGGAGATACCGCTCCTAATTTCACTCTACCTGCCCAAAACAGCTCAACAGTTAGCCTCCAAGATTTTCGTGGCAAAAAAGCTGTTGTTCTATATTTTTACCCCAAGGACGACACACCTGGGTGTACGACTGAATCCTGCGCCTTTCGCGATCAGTATGAAGTGTTTAAAACTGCTGGTGCTGAAGTTGTCGGCGTCAGTGCTGACTCCAGCGAATCTCATCAGCGATTTGCTGCAAAGTACAATCTACCTTTTACCCTGTTAACTGACAAAGGCGACCAAGTACGGAAGCTATATGGCGCAACAGCGGCTTTTGGCTTATTCCCTGGTCGCGTTACTTACGTCATTGACGAACAAGGAATTGTGCAATACGTGTTTGACTCAATGTTTAACTTTAAAGGACATGTTGAGGAAGCACTGAAAACTTTGCAACAGCTTGCGGCTAAGTAAAAAGTTTGGCGTTGCTGAATTAGGGGATGATTTCGCCCAATTAGGCACGGATTTTCAATGGTTTCAACCGCCAATTCATCCCGCATTTATGCAACGCCAAAAGTTTTTAAACGCAAAGGTTAATGCAAAGAATACTCTGCGAACTTTTGCGTTAATCTTGCGCCCCTTTGCGTTTTAATTAGACTTTATTCGAGTGCGACTTTTCCGGCATGACAATATTAGTGTGGGTTGACTTGCCATTCTTGCCGTTAGTATGACCGTTACTATTGCGGGGATGGATCACACCATAACCACCGTGGTTACGTTCGTAAATTACATTAATCTCTCCAGTTTCAGAATTGTGAAACATATAAAAGTCGTGTCCCACGAGTTGCAGTTGTTCTAAGGCTTCTGCAAGGGTCATCGGCGGCATGGAAAAATATTTGGTGCGAACCACTTCGTTGGGTAATTCTGGGGTGCGATCGCCAATTAAATCTGTGACTATCGACTCTGTAACAACTACTTCTGTTGGTTGGGCTTGAGTTTTCTGGTCTTGACGCCGTTCTTTGTATTTCCGCAGTTGACGAGCAATTTTATCTGCAACTAAGTCAATGCTGGCATATAGGCTTTCGCTGCTTTCTTCGGCACGGATAACGTTACCATTAGCATAAATAGTTACTTCAGCCGCTTGTCTAGGACTAATTCGGGGATTACGGGCTACGCTAAGATGCACATCCACTTCATTTGTAATGCTCTGAAAGTGACTAACTGCTTTTTCAATTTTTTGATGTACATATTCACGAATTGCATCGGTGATTTCAATATTTTTGCCGTGGATGACAAGCTTCATGTAAACTCTCCCGGTGAATATTTGGATGTGTGAATTTGCTTTGTATGAAAATAAGTTGCGGTAATATCTATTACTCCCGCCAAAACAAATTGTGAACTCTTTGTATGTAGTACTGGTAAGCTGTCTCTAAGCTTCCTGCATCTAAGTTGTTGTCAAGTATACCCTTGATTTCCCTCCTCATCTCTGCGCTGATATCCAATTGGATTCCACATAGAACTCTTTTGTAAGGAAATTTGAGTGGTAGCTCCCGTGACTACCTTCTCTTTTCAGGAACGCTTACAGAACTGTTGATAGTTGCTCCTTCTGTGTTCGATTGAGGTTTGCTTGTTGTTCAAGAACACGAGTTGTTGCGGAAGTTTGATTCTGTTTTAAATGCAAACAATATAATTAGAGTCATCAGCCAGTACATTCGTTCTTATTGTCTTGGCGTGATGCTTATTGCAGAGAATTCCTCCTAAAAACCTATTGAGGTTAATATTCAAGCTAGCACTTTGTATTTTCTAATGTAGCTTCCCTTGACTTTCCTTTAAAATCCTTTGCAAAGCTTGACAATTGTTGACTCAAATCTTCTAACTTGAAATATATTTTGTTCCCAATTTCAGTTGATTTTTGGCATGATCCATAGTAGAAAACCACACCAAAACCGTTGTTTGCTGTATAACCAAGGATTAATGCCTTACTTGGATGCTCATGGATGGCAGCGATCGCTCCTGACTGAGCGTATCCATGACCCTAGTCTAGATGACGTGTTAATTTTGCTAGAACATCCACCTGTCTATACTCTGGGGCAAGCAGCCAACTCAGATTTTCTCAAATTTGATATTGACAAAGGTGAATATGATGTGCATCGAGTTGAACGAGGCGGTGAGGTTACTTACCATTGTCCCGGTCAACTGGTAGGGTATCCTATTTTAAATCTGCAACGTTATCGTCAAGACCTCCATTGGTATTTACGGCAACTCGAAGAAGTAATAATTCGCGTATTGGCAGTTTATGGATTGCAGGGAGAAAGAATTCCGGCTTTTACTGGTGTTTGGTTAAAAGGGCAAAAAGTTGCGGCTATTGGTATTAAAGTTAGCCGTTGGATTACCATGCACGGCTTTGCATTAAATGTTTGTCCTGATATGACAGGGTTTGAGCGCATTGTACCTTGTGGTATTTCTGATAAACCCGTAGGCAGTTTAGCCGAATGGATTCCAGGAATCACTTGCCAAGAAGTGCGTTTTTATGTAGCACAGTCCTTTGCGGAAGTCTTTGACGTGGAATTAATCCAGTCGCAGCTTCAAGGATTTTCCGGTCTGAGTAAATTCAGCTTGTAATTATGTAATAAATACTATAGCAGTCCTATTTAAATTGTGAGACACTCATGAGGTATAGGACTCATATCTGATTTTTGAATAAGATTTCAGATAAAACCCTGATAAAACAGATTTTTCAGTCTCAGTATATTTTCAGAAATCAAATCGGATTCCTATAGTTCATATTTAATAGTATCAAAATAATTATTTAACTTCGGTTATCAAAGCTATAATCTGATTATTTCCAAATTTTTATACTAACTTTTTACGGCTCTCAAGCACAACTTTGCGCGTGAATTACTCAAACAATCTCCAGGTATATGCCCCATCGTTAACGTCTTTGAGAGAACGTGATTGGACAGCTTTGATAGAACTATTTGATAGAGACGACAGTGATGAAATTGAAGCCGACATTGACAGTAGTTTGTTTTGGCTGATACCTGAACCTTGTTGGGAAGATGATCCTTTTGATTTCTTACGCGAGTACCTTTAAATAGTTATGTGTGAACAGTTATGAAAAAACCTTTAATTGACAACTCCTAACTCCTGTACAGACGCGATTAATCGCGTCTCTCCTCCTAACTCCTGTACAGACGCGATTAATCGCGTCTCTCCTAACTATCTAACGTTGAGGCGACTGAGGAAAATACGTAGGCGATCGCTTTGGGGATTGGTTAGCACTTCATAGGCTGGGCCTTGTTCTGTGACAATACCTTGGTCTAAAAATATTACCTGATCAGCTACTTCCCGTGCAAATTGCATTTCATGGGTGACAACCACCATTGTCATCCCTTCTGCTGCCAATTGTTGCATGACTTGCAAAACTTCGCCGACGAGTTCGGGATCTAGGGCGCTAGTGGGTTCGTCAAATAGCATGATTTGGGGGTTCATACATAAACTACGGGCGATCGCTACTCGTTGCTTTTGTCCGCCAGAAAGTTGTTCGGGATAAGCAGAAGCTTTGTCAAATAAGCCGACTTTTTCGAGATATAACTCCGCTAGTTGGGCGCTTTCTTTCGGTGTTTTACCCAATACTTTACGCGGCGCAAGTGTCATATTTTCCAAGACGCTGAGATGAGGAAACAGGTTGAACTGTTGGAAAACCATACCTACTTGTGTTCGTAGTTGCCGCAGTTGACTGTAGTTGACAGTGGGTCGAGATAAGTTGATCCCGCTGATTATTAAACGCCCGTTGTCAATGGTTTCTAGGCGGTTAAAGCAGCGTAGTAGGGTACTTTTACCACAGCCGGAGGAACCGATAACTGCAACGACTTCTCCCCGGTTGATTTCGCCTGTGATTCCTTTGAGGACTTTTAGGGAACCAAAGTTTTTTTCGATATTGTCAAAAATAATGGCGGGGATGGTATTGTTCATGACTTATGTCAAGCTGTTCTACAGTTGATTGTAATGTTTTTAATGTAGACACGCAGCAGTCCTAAAAAAGGCCTCAGAATGAATTCTGAGGCTAATAGTTAAAGTCTTCTAAAGAAGACTAAGTAAGGGTTTTAGCATACTGAGGTAGACTTTAGCTAAAAGCCTGTGAAATTTATTTCTTGGCGGGAGATTGGACAGTTGCAAGATATAACTTGAACGAACCGCAGAGGCGCAGAGAGCGCAGAGGGGGAGAGAATATAATATGGCTAAATTTAATTTTATCTGTTGGCTGCGCTGGTGTGTGGTTGTAGGTTTTAGCTGTTTGTTACTGGCTGGCTGTGGTGTGAATCCTAGTGCTGGGAAAACTCTACGGGTTGCTACTGAGCCGGCGTTTCCACCTTTTGAGTTTCAAGGACAAGGTGGTAAGTTACAGGGTTTTTCCATTGATTTGATGAATGCGATCGCTTCCTCTGCTAACTTTAAAGTGGAATTTCAAAGTCTGCCTTTTGATGGTATTATCCCAGCTTTGGGAGCCAAAACAGTAGATGCGGCGATTAGTTCGATCACGATTACAGAGGAGAGGGCGAAGACGATTTCTTTTTCCCGCCCTTATTTTAAAGCTGGGTTAGCGATCGCAATCAGTGTAGATAATCAAAATATTACTGGCTTTGACAGTCTCAAAAATAAAAAAATTGCGGTACAAGTTGGTACAACTGGGGCTGCAAAGGCTAAGAGTATTCCTGGAGTGCAAATTCGCAGTTTTGATTCCGCACCTTTAGCCCTGCAAGAATTGCTCAATGGTAATGTGGATGCGGTAATCAATGATGCGCCAGTGACTTTATATGCTATTAATACGGGCAATCTCAAGGGAATTAAAATAGTACAGCAATTGTTGACGGAGGAGTTTTACGGGATTGCTACAGCTAAAAATTCGCCGAATTTGGCATTAATAAACAACGGTTTGGATAGGGTACTGAAAAATGGCACTTATTCCCAAATTTATCAAAAATGGTTTAAAACTAAGCCGCCATCATTACCAGTTAAATCACCATTTGAGAACCAGACTAGCGCTAGCGTACCTAAAATATTTACCTCAATTGGCGTGATTTTGCAGGCTTTTCCGACTTTATTACAGGGAGCTTTGGTAACGTTGCAATTGACGCTACTTTCTGTAGTGTTTGGTTTAATTGGGGGTTCCCTGATTGGTATTGTCCGCCTTTCTCATATTGCACCTTTGCGCTGGGTGGCGAGGGCGTATGTGGATTTTTTCCGGGGAACGCCTTTGTTGGTGCAAATTTTTATGATTTATTTTGGATTACCTGCAATTTTGCAAGAACTTGGTTTAACATTTACTTTTGATCGCTTGGTAGCTGGGGTAATTGCCTTAAGTTTGAATAGTGCCGCATACATTGCTGAAGTTGTGCGTGCTGGGATTCAATCGATTGAGCCAGGACAAGCAGAAGCAGCACAGTCATTAGGTTTGAGTCCTGTGCAAACAATGAGTTATGTAATTTTTCCCCAAGCTATCCGGCGGATGATTCCACCCTTAGGTAATGAGTTTATCAGTTTGTTGAAAGATACAAGTTTAGTTGCAGTGATTGGTTTTGAAGAATTGTTTCGCAAAGGACAGCTAATTGTCGCCGATAATTATCGCGCTTTTGAAATTTACGCGGCTGTAGCTTTGGTGTATCTGTGCTTGACGTTACTTTCTTCACAGGCATTTAGTCGCTTAGAAGCGTGGATGAATCCGGTTAAACGGCGCAGGAAGTACGATACCTAATAATTTTTAAGTGATTTTTTCAACTTCCTTTAATTTAGGATTGCTAATGTCAATTAACTTTTAAGGTAAGCACTAAGTACAGTTTTGCGTAAAAGCGTAGCGTTTTTAATGCAGGGGAACGCATTAACAATGTAATCTGACGCATTGGCATTGCAGAATATTGCAGGGTATTGCCAAATTTCATTCGCTACGAATTAATGAAACCCACAAACAATTTTAGATGTATCTGTTGGTTCGATAACAGGCTTTACATAGATGCTGGATTTCCGGAAATACAAATATTTCAAATTAATGTTTGGTATACTTTCAAAGTTTCATTTAACATCCGTTCAAGAGTAAAGTGTGTTTCGTAGCGTTTGCGTCCAGCGTCTCCCATACGAATCCTTAAATCAGCATCAGTTATAAGTTGAGTTAACCTTTCTTGCATAGCTAATACATCTGCTTTGGGCACTAAAAAACCAGTTTCTCCCTCCATGACTACCTCACCAACCCCTCCAACATCAGAAACTATAACTGGTAATCCAGCCCGCATTGCTTCAACTGAAACTAATCCAAATGATTCCCAATTGGTTGATAAAACAAAAATGTGTGTATCTTGAAGAATTTGTTCTACATCAGAACGAGCACCCAAAAACTTAACCTGTTTTTCCAAACCTAAGTTTTGGGCTAAAAATTCTACTTGCGATCGCGTAGAACCATCACCAACAAAAAGTAACTCAAAAGGTTTATCAATACCAGCTAGCGCCTTCAAAAGCAGGATTTGGTCTTTTTGCGGTGAAAAGCGAGCTACCATTACAATTTTCACTACATCTGTTTTGCCAGGCTGGGCACGATAAACAGTATCAGGAAGACCATAGTAAATTTTAACGAGTTTTTCTTGTGCAGTGATACTGTAGCGAATAGCTAAGGAAATGTCATACTCAGATACAGTGATAATCTTCTGACACCAATAAGAAGCTATTTTTTCACTGGGAACTCCTAAAAGCTTCCAGTACCAGGGAAGTTCAGCAGCAAAAGACCAACCATGATCTGTGAAAATTGCAGGAATACCAGCCCAGTATGCAGCAAGTCGTCCTAATATACCAGCTTTTGACGAGTGGACATGAACTAAGTTCGGTTGATACTGATTGATTAGACTCAGAATATCTCTTAATGCTTGGATATCTTGGAATAAGTTAACGGCTCGTACCAAATTTGGTAAAACTTTTACTGTGACTCCTAAGTTCCGTACTGATTCTGTGAGAAAGTCTTCTTCACCTGTAGCTAATATAATCTCAAATTTGTCTCGGAAACCTCGAACTAATTCTAAAACATACGTTTGAGCGCCACCATGAACGGCACGAGTTATTATATACAAAATTTTCATTCTGCTTAATTCCCCCAAGTTTTTATTAATGTTTATTTACAACCAAATCAAAATTGGTAATCATTTTGAGTATTGTGGGTTTTAAAATGACTCAGTGAAATCCTTATTAATTAACTATTGTTCTGTTGTTAATTTTACATATTGATAAAATTCCAATCTACGTTTTTGAAGCAAATCCTCTTTATATTCTTTTGACGTTTTCAAATTCCGAATTGACATTTGCTGCCGACGATTTGGGCTTTTTACTACTTCCTGAATTTTGTTTGCTAATTCAATTATATTACCTGGTTGTACTAAATCTTCAGGTGAGAGTAATTCAGGGATACCACCGACATCAGAACCAATGCAAGGTAACGCCCGTGCCATAGCTTCAATTACCGCTCTAGGTAAACTTTCTTGACGAGAAGGAAGGACAAATATATCAGCTTTATCTAACTGTTCTAAGACTGCCTTACCTCCTGGTAATTGACCACGGAAAAATATTCTATCTGGGATACCAAGTTTTAAAGCTTGGGCTTCTAATTCTGGTCTGTATTTGCCATCTCCAACAATTATTAATTCAAGATTTAATCCTTTTTGGAGGCATAAAGCAACTGCATCAATTAGAACGTCAACGGCCTTACAAGGATGATCCATCGATGCTACAGTAATTATGATGAATTTATCTAAATTTAAATTAGATATACGAGGAGAAGAAACAAAAGCTGTATCAGATAATTCAACATCAGAATAATAAGTAGCAAAAGTTTTTTCACCAACAGGATATCGATGTTGCAAAGCTTCTTTAGTAACATATGAAACTCCAGAAGCTTGAAGACATTGATTTTTTAATCGATGTGTAAACAACCAGCGAAAGAAAGGACGTAAAGGATGATTAACAGAACCAGGAGCAAAAAAATTGTAGGGGTCTGATATAACTTCTAAACTATAAGGATGATTAGTATTACGTAACCAATAGTAAACACAATTAGCAACATTTGATGGAACTCTTAAGATAACAGCATCTGTCAAATTAATAGCACTTCTAATAGTTTGTTGAATCTGTAATGCTTTTAATAAGTACTGCACTGGTCCAACATAATATGGCACAGCTATCACAGAAATATTTTCACCATCTACACGTTGCCACTTTGATGGTACTGAGGAAACTGGGTACACCCGCGCCACAATACGCACACTATCAAAAACTTCTAAGTAACGCGCAAAAAAGCCGTATCCAGAATTTGTTGGTGTCCAAACAGCACCATCAGGTGTACCAACAAAGCGATAGTCACTTGAGACAACAACGTTCATTAATAGCCTCCTAACTCAAACTGTAAACATGAACATCTAGAGGTTTAATTAAGCCGGTAAGCTCGTTACCTTTAATAACCAAACCTGAAGCACGATTTGCAAATATAGATTTTGCTTGACTTAGATTTGCAGGAACTTTAATTGCAACCTCTGTCGTCTCAGTATGGGAAGTGTTAATAATAATAGCTAAAACTTGGTTTTGATTTATCCAAATTCCAGCCAATATATTTTTAAATTCCTCATCAATCTGATTTAAATTTCCATTCAGTAATATTGGGCTAATAATCTTAATTTCAGGAACCAAAGATTTCAAACCGTTCCATAATTCTTGGTGCTCTGGCAAATACCAATTTTCATAACGGTAGCTAAAGTAAATAATCCCTTTAACACCACCTAGCAAAGCTTGATAGGTCATATTGCGAACTTCCCTAAATGTTGGTTCTCGCTGGGGATTGCCAATACTATCAGGCTCATTCCATTTAAAAGTTTGTAGATTAGCTATAGTTGGAGCAGCATTATATATTTTTGATGTATTAACAATATTTTTCATGTCATAAAAAGTGGAATCCAAATATCTATCAGAAATAGGATAACTTTGAAATCCTATTAAATCAGAAGTATGTAAATAACGCTTAATTACTTCTGGCTTCAAAGAAAACATACTAATGTATGTTAAGTAATTTGAATTTATTTTTTTTACTTTATTACGCCTGTTTGATATGACATCGGGAGTGTATCTTGAATTAGCATCATCAGCAATATTCCAACCAAGTAGAGCAGATTTAGTTTTGAATGCATCCATCACCTCAGGATCAGCAGGTCCCTCTAAAATGACATAAATTCCTAACTTTTGAGCTTTATCTAGCATGATTCTATCATTATCTGGCTGCTCACTATTAGATGTATGAATTATATTAAACCCTGCATTAGCCATATCAGTTAAAGCATTTATTTTAAACTGACTTTGAAGATTTTTGGGAATATTATAATCAACATAATAAAAACCAAATGGGAAAAAGGGTTTGCTGTTTGCTAAAATATTATTACCACTAGGTATGTATGCGGTTTTTCCCATATAAGTATTGCTTTGAACAAAGTAAAAACATAAAACCAGAATAAATATATTATTGACAATAATTAATAAAAATTTTTTATTTTTGATACTTCTCATAAATTTACCTAATAAAAAGAATTTAATACTCATCTCTTTTTAAATAATTGTTTTGATGTCTTTACGAAGTGCTATGGCAACAGAACACAAATAAAAACCAACAAAACTTCCCATTGCCGGAACTGGATAAAATATTTCTTGTGTAAATGAGGTAACAAGTAAGGCTATTGTTACCCAAAAAATAGGTTTTATATGTAATTCATTTTTGTACAAGAAATAAATTATTTTATAAAATAAAATACTAAAAATTAACAAACCTATAATACCATTTTCTAAAATTATATGAAGAAAAAGTAGATGAGCACTGCCACCATCTACACCGTTATCCCATGCTGAACCAAAACCTGTACCAACTATCCATCGCAAAGGCTCTTGATTTAAAAATTTGATTTTTTCTTCCCAAATACTATCCCTACCGCTCAAGTTTTCGGCGTTACTTGCATCTAATAAAGTTGTTTGTCGATCTAATACTGACCCTTCAACTGATACCAAATTCACGGAATCTAAATTTGATAAACCTACTAAAGTAAAAATACCAAATAATAACCCAATTAAGCTAATAGCTATTATTGTATAATTTGTATTTTTTAGCATATATATTAATAAAAAAATTAGCATTCCTAAAAACCCAGTACGTGACTCAGTAATAAAACAAGCAATTAGAGAGACAAATAACAACGAAAAGTCAAATATCACCTGTTTACCAAGTCCTAAATGTATTCTTAAAGCCGCAATCATTGTTACATGAGCTGCTACACAACCGTGGTTATAACTAATAGTTCCCCAACCTATGCCGCCGATTTTTCCTAGCCGTGCATACTCGCTCCATGCACCAGCTATATCCTTACCTTGAGGTAAATGTGCTGTCAGCGCTCCTAAAGGGAGGATAGCAGTGAAGGTCAATATAATTGACAAGCAAACAAATATTAAGACAAAATTAGCAATTTGCCGCAAAATATTGATTCTCTTAGGGGTTAAAGGAACTTGTGCTGTTACTCCAAAGACACATAGGAATTCAACTAAGCGATAAATTTGATAAATACCAAGTCTGATACCATTAGCATCTGGATCTATCAAATTGCTAAAATATATCAGATATGACATGATGCAGCATAGTAGTACAAATATCAGCGTTACACAAATTTTTTTATTTGCACTGGATGCTACTAAGAATTTTTTATGTCGATAGCTTAGTAAAAATGTTAAAACAAGCAGAACTGTTGCAAAATCGGAAAGAGTGAGCCATGCTGCCCAAGAACCAATAGCTAAAATGGGAATTGTAAAACTTTGAGATAGCAAGTATAAGCATAAGGCGATAAATTGCCATTGAGTATTTTTTACCAATGAGGTTGATATAACTGCAACATTGTTCGATGGTTGAATACTCTTTTTATTGAGATTTGAATATTTATTTAAGTGTTGCACAATAAACTATTGATAATGCTGATTTTGACTAGCCGATTATATACTGTTACTATTTAATGATTAGACAAACTTTTAGTATAAAGATTTTGTAATTTTTGAACACTTGTGTAAATATTAAAGGGACTTTGCTTGACCAAATCCAAAGATTCTTTTGAAGTAATTTGTGCCTTTGCATGGCTAGTGCTGAGGATTATCTCAGCCCACCAATCCGCAGACTGGGACAAAGAGACTTTCTGCATTAAAATCTTGACTATGTTTGCCTCCTCAGTAATTGTGTCAGAAAAAACACAAGTAAGTCCTGCTGCTTGTGCTTCCAGTAATACTAAAGGTAAGCCTTCATGTAGTGATGGTAGAAGAAACACATCCATTACATTTTTCATGAGCCGCGGCACATCTGAACGTAACCCTGCAAAAATAATTTGCTGACTTAATCCTAATTGCTGTACTTTTTTCTCCATAGTAGAACGTAGAAAGCCATCTCCAATTAGCAAAAAGTATGCTTTGGGTTGGCGTTTGATAACCTCAACTGCAATGTCAATGAGAAAATCGTGGTTTTTTTGCGGATCGAATCTACCAACATGACCAATTACCAAAGTATCTGTTGGGATACCAAACTGTGATCGTATTGTAGTAGGAGTGCTTTCAAAGTTAAAGACGCAAAGATCGATTCCGTAATAGAGCAACTGCCAGCGAGAATCTTTTTTCCAGTCTGAGCCATAAAGTGCAGCAGCAGCAGCACTCGAACAGGCTAATCCCGCAGTTGCATATTTTTTTATCGAATATTTTGTTAAACCCAAGTATAAACGCCGAATTAATCCTGCTTTTGCGTCGATTGCTGAAGTATCGTTGTGACTGTGGGCAATGCGGATTGGAACGCCAACTTGTTCGGCTAATCGTAAAACATAGCCACTATAATTGTGAATATGACTGTGAACAATATCGTAAGGTCCATATTGACGGTAAAGTTGCTTAAAGTTACTAGCGTACAGCAATGGTTTAGATGGATGCAGGCAGGGAATAATTTTGCTGCCAAAAGCTAGTATCTCATCATCATATGCACTTTGTTTTGTTGTTTCAACTAAAAAATCCATTTGGAAACGTTGGCGATCACTGTTTCGCAAAATGTGCATTAACCACGTTTCAATTCCCCCTCGATCCATGCAACCAACAACATGGAGGATTTTCTTAACAATCATTTAATTTTCACCTAATTATCTTTTTATTACAAGCACTCAAGCTTTAACAACCACTTTTTTGATTGCCAGATTAACGCTGGGTAATAAAGTTGCTCCAAAAACTAATTTAACACTCTTAAATATGAATTTTGCCATTGTTTTTACTATTCGCCATTTCTCAGATGATGAAGCATACCACAAATCAATTCTGTCATTCATTTCTGATTTTTGAGGTTGTAATATCACTGGAATATCCTGATTATTTTGAGGTATGTTATTAATAATTTCCTTTTCTGTAGTACCTCGAATACCTTGACGTAAAAGTAATTCCCAAGAATCTCCTTTTCCTACACGCTTGGAAAAAATACGTGCAAAAATTAGTGTCATTTTGTCTGAAAAGTAATTTATAAACGGTAAGCCAGTTGTATGTAACTCAATGGGAAAGTATCGATAAGGAGTTTCATTGATAAACAAAATTCCACCAGGTTTCAGTAATGACCAAAGTTGTGGAATGATAGTTTTTCGCTCATTAGGAAGTAGATGTTCGTAGACAGCATTTAAAATCACAAAATTAAAGTTTCCCAATTTTTGAGGGAGTTCTGAAGCATTAGGAGATAATAAAAAAGTGACATTGTTAAAACCATAGTGCATTCGTCTGGCTTCAGCAATTTTCAGAAATTCTTGACAGAGTTCTATCCCTATTATTTGAGTTTGCGGGAAAAATTTTGCCAAGTTCATTGTTGAAGATCCACAACCACAGCCAAAATCTAAAATTGTATGATTTACTATACTCTGTTGATCAACGTATCCTAAAACCAGTTTTTTCAATGGTTCACCTACATATTCTAAGTCTTCGTCACGAGCAATTTCATCACATAAATAACTCGCTCCTTTGACACTCAATATCAATTTGATTAAATCTAATGAATAAGATGTTTCAATGCATTGGCGCGAGATAAAAACAGCAGGAGATAAAGGATTGATGGATACACGATTTTTACCATTGGGTAGTACATCAACTTTAATCTCAGTATTAGTATCATTCCAAATCATTGTCATTATCTCCACTCCCAGAATTTAATTTTTTTGGACATAACCGAGTATATTGAGACTGCCGCTATTTTTTAAAACCAACGGCACAAATGTTATAAGTGAAAGTTTTTTCTGCGGAGTTTTGACCGCAAATCCGAAAAACAATTTTGTGAAGAAATCCCTCTAATGCGAGTCGAATACGGCCACTTAAATGACCAGCGCGGATGGGTATGGTTTGACAATTCTGCAATTCTGCAATTTCCAGCAGTTGGAGAAGTGACAAACTTGTGAAAGCACGTTCATGTGTAAGATCTATATACCGTGAATATCCACCAGTCAAGTTAGCTGCATTAGGTACTCGGCAAACAAAAAAACCGCCAGGTAGTAAAGCTTGCTGAATTGCTTCTAGCAATTCCAGACAGGCATCCAAAGTAGGGAGATGTTCCAACACATCCATACAGAAAATTCCAGAGAAAGAATTGGAATTTGTTCTTAAGAATTGTAACCCATCTTCACAAGTAATATCAGTATCAGGAAGGTAATTTTGGGCGAGCTTAACCTGTGAGATAGAGCTATCAACACCTACTGGGATTACGTTTCCATACTTAGATAACCAATACAGTAAGTATCCAGTGCCACAGCCCAAATCTAAAATTTTACTTCCTTGAGGGAGTATAGCAATCAAACTACCATACTGTAAATCCATACGCTTTAACTCTTTAATTCCAGCAAGAATATGTGGATCAAGACTGACGTTGAGACGAGCATAATGTTCTGCATATTGTTCGATTGCCAATTCACGAAGTTGACTCATAATGTATCCTTTGATTTATTGTGTTTTTATTAAGATAAAAATTGGTGTTAAACAGCCTGCGGTACTAGTAATACACAAAGTCCAGACAGCACCAACTAAACCAAAATTTGGAATGAGCAGCCATGATATTCCAGTGGTAAGTAGTGTCAGCAGCAAGTAAGGGATAGTAAAACGCTTAAATGCTCTAGTTGCAGTAATTCCACAATTTAAGCAGCTTCCTATATATCCAATCCCGGCTGCAACCATAACCCCAACAAACAGGTTGGAGTACTGAGCATATTCGGGTCTATATAAAATAGTAAGAATCTCTCGACCAGCAACCAAAGCCAACAGCACACCTACAGCACCAAGTATCACTCCCACACCAATAAGTTTGAGCAGCAAACTTTGAAATAGAGAGCGATTTCCTGATCCGTAATATTTTGCCAGTCGAGGAGTTGCTGATTGTCCCAATGCCATTACAACGGTCATTCCTACTACTTGCAAATAAGCGATCGCTGCAAAAATCCCCAACTCCCTTTCTCCCAAGTATCGTTCAATAAAATAACGGGGAATATTAGTATTCAACGAAATTAGCATCATCACAAAACCCAGTGGTAACGTCAGCCAGAGCAATTCTTTGAGAATTTTGATGTCAAACCTTTGCCAGGGCGATCGCATTTTCCAGGATTCACCAACTAGAGTCAGACAAGCTTGTAAGTTATTGATGCCAAGCAATTGGCTGCTGATGGGAAGGTCATAAATTATCAAGATCAATAGCCAAACGAGTGCCAAACTGACTGCTCCCCAAATAACACTTTTTGTCAGAAAAACTCCACTTCCTAAAGCAATCAGCGACAGCAAACCTTTAAAGATCATGGACTTAGCAATCCTATCCATGCGCTCACGCTGCTGCAATAAGCCATAAAAAACATCACTAATAGATTCAATACCCTTCGCTAGTCCGATCACCAAAATTACTAGCGCTGTTTCACCACTATAACCCCCGGCAAAAGTTAGCCCAACAATGACTGCAACAGCTAGTACAATTGTTATCAGTCTTAACGCTAGGTAGTCTCCAAAAGAGTATTGCTGTTTAGCATCCGTGGCTTGAACTGCACGTAAATTGAGATTTGAAAATAAGATTATTGGTGCGGTAACTGCTAACCCTAATGTAAACCGTCCTACCATCTCTGGGGTTCCTAGTTTGGCAAGCACTACTAACATTCCCCACTGACAACCTGCATAAACTATATTTCCCACAAATGTCCAAGAAAAGTTGCGGCGTAGACTGAGTGGTTGAGAATTTTGTAGAGACTTGAGTTTCATAATTCAGCGCTTATATTGCTGTCTGAAGAAGATTTGAAAATAGAAATTTTGTGGAGTTTATGCTCTTTATCTAGCCTCTTTCCTCCGTAATATTTATCAGCATAACAGTTACTATAGTAAGTACCAGATGTAGCTCCATTGATTACCATTCCCACTACATGTTGAGTAGACTGCTCTAGCAATGTTTTTGTAGCATTAGCTACAGTCCTTTGAAAACCATTAACCCGTACAACTAGTAATATCCCATCAACTAGCTTACTCAGGATCAATGCATCAGCAAATAAATTTAAGCATGGAGTATCAATAATTACAAAATCATAGCTTTTAGCAGCCTCTCTAATTAATAAAGCCATAGGTTGCGAGTCAAGCAATGGTGCTGGGTTAGGCGAAGTTGTTCCACTAGTTAAGACATGCAAGTTAAATAGTACTTCTTGGACAGTGTGGGAAAACTCTGCTTGACCCATCAAAACGTTACTCAGTCCGATGGAGTTGGTTAATTTCCAGATTTCTTGTTGGCACGAGTGACGCATATCTGCATCCACTAACAGCACTCGCCGTCCCATGCGTGCCTTAGCGATCGCCAGGTTAGCTGCAACAAACGATCTCCCCTCGCCTGGAGTTGAACTGACGACGGTAATCACTTTCAGCGGTTGATTGAAGGCGGTAAAATCCAAAGTTGTTTGCAGCATTTCAAAGGCTGAACTTGCTGCTGAGTGGGGGTTATCTCTGACAGGTAATGGCGCGAAATACTCCTCACTATCTCTCCTCGTTTTTTGACCCAAGTCAGGAATTGTACTTAGCAAAGGATAGCCAAACAAGTCCTTAGCTTGCTCAACAGTCTTTAGGGATTTATCCAAAGCTTCCAATAACAAAGCTGTTCCCACTCCCAGCATTATTCCTAACAATCCACCAACTGCTAACTTTAGGTAAATGCGCGGAGAAATATCTTTGTTGGGAAGTAAAGCAACAGATACCACTCTTGCATTACCAACATTTTGATTTACCACCTCAACTTCTTGCAGTCGCTTTAAGAGTTCTTCATAGGTTAATCGCGCCACTTGCAACTGTCGCTCTAGCTGTTGTTGTTTTTCTTGCAGTTGGGGTAACACACTCAACCGTTTTTGAGAGATTGCATATGCATTCTTCAAGACTATGACTCGATTAGCTAATGCTAAACGTTCTACATTCGACTGCACTAACTGGGCAGTTAGGTTCTGTTTGAGTTCTCCCACCTGTAAATTCTGCTCTGATACAGATTGCTTTGTATCTAGATTTTGAGAAATTCGCATCCCTAACTGCTTTTTTAGAGCTGCTCGTTTGGCCGTCAAATTAGCAATTATTGGATGTTGATTGGTATAACGAGTCTGTGCCACTGCTAACTCGTCCTGCACCTGCTGGTATTCTGTTAGCACCTGTTGTACACCTTTTGATTGACTTAAGTTGCCTATATCTACAGCTTGCTGCGAATTTAATTTCAATTCACGTTGCAGCAGTTCTAAACGAGTTTCAACATCTACTAAATTTGCCTGGGTTTGGGTAATCTGGTCTGCTAACTTACTGAGTTTTTCTACTCCTGTTGCTGCTTCTTGCTCCAAGGCAACTACCTTGTTGTCTTCTTTAAATCGGCGTATAGCTGCCTCTGCTCTTACTACCCTGCCCTCAACTTCTGGCAACTGCTTTCTCAAAAATTTCTTTGCTGCCGTCGCCTCCGCTTGGTTAGTGCGAATATTGTTCTCTAGGTATAATCGCATCAGCGAATTCACAACGGCTGCGGCTTCTTTTGGATCACTACTGTTGTAATAAATGGCCAAAATATCTGTACCCCGAACACTCTTAACTTTGAGTTTTTTGAGAAACTCATCTATTTCCAGAGGTTTACCTCGTTGATCTGTCAGATTTAAGTTGGCAATAGTTTTTTCAACTATGGGGTTAGAGCGAATTATCTCTGCTTCTGTATCCAGTGGGTTGCTCAGTTGAGTTACGCCGTTTAACTCTCCAACTTGTTCTACAAGACTTGTCAGCGAAGAAACGCGATCAGTTTTATTGAAAAGTAACTTGCCTTCTGCTTCATAAATTGGTTTTTGTTTGAAGGTAATTAATGTTGACAGTCCGAATACACAACTAGTTACACCCATTATTACTAGCCAACGCCTTTTCAGAATTAGCAAGTACTGTTGCAAATCAAAGGAGTTTTGGTCTTCTTGGTTAGATGGCCCTGACATATGTCACAAAATTGGTCTCAAATATTTAAAGAATGTCCTAAATAAGTCTACTTTATAACCGTACACATTCCACGCCAGTTGCTTCTCCTGTGGTCGCCGCTGCGCGAACAAATCGGCAGAGCCGCCCAACGCACTGGCTCCCTTTTTTCATGCTAACGCAGTGGGTTGACTTCCCCATTTTTTGACGAACTTGATCAGGTAAAGTATGATTCATTTGCTCCCATATACCTCGTTTTTGCCATTTGCGATAGTAGCTGTAAACAGTTGAATTAGGAGGAAAGTCTTGCTCGTTGCATATCCCACTGACAACCTGTTTTCAAGTGGTAGTAACCCAAGTTGCGGGTTATCAAGTACAAACTTACTGTTGAATGCGATCGTGCACTTCAAAGTGGTGGTGGCACGACACGCCACCACCACTTTGACTGGAGCAAAATATAAGCGAATTTTCTCACCGGAGGGGATTTTATTGTTTAAGTGGTCGCGAGCGATCACACGAGCATGTTCCATCGAAAGTTGGTTTTCTTGTTCTGTCATGACGACTCGAATTAAAATGATCGCGAGGATTATTTCTTTTACTTTCTCATGCTTTATTTATCTTCTTTGGAATAATAAAAACTGGGATGTTTCCCGTATCTCACTAGGTAGGGAACCGCTATACATACTTCTCATATATCAGTTGTTCGTGGATGTCCACCGTATTTAACGGGTGGAATCAAAGGAGCTGAAATTGCCCATTCTGAGTCACTAAGTCTGTAGAATAAGGCTTTTCTCTCATTGCTTTCTGTGTAAATATACTGAAAAAATAGTATTTTATCGTTGCCTTTTTATCTGATGACTCTTCTTGAGATTTACTTTATAAATAGCCTCATATAACTTACAACTTCACGAAACTTTATAAATAAAGTTTTGACAATCATTTATTATGTGTGTGTTCTAAAAAAATTGTTTTAACGACATACAGTTCATGTAACAATGATTTGAAAATTAAGAAATATAGGAATCCTATAGGACTTACGCACTGTACAAACGAATCATCCTGTGTATTCACGAAAATAGGTCGTTTTAGCCTTTTACAAACCATCCTTTGTTAATTGCGATCGCAAAAAGGCAGTTGAAAAATCTAGCTAAAAACCTTGAAAAGCATACCTGCCATTTAGGCTTTTCTGTCAATGCGTAAGTCCTATAGGACTCAGATTTTATTTCTGAACAAAATTTCAGATAAAACTCTGATAAAACGGACTTTTCAGTCTCAGTATATTTTCAGAAATCAAATCGGATTCCTATATCCTATTGGATTTTTGAAAAAATCAGAAAACCTCTGCGTCCCTTCTTTATTGTTCCCTATTTCCTGTTACCTCCTAACATAAATAGTGTTAATCAAATCCTCTCTATTCGTTGTGCTTATCTCAAGGTTTAGTTGCTATTTGAGATTGGCTGCTACATCATTTAGTCGGGGATTCTTATTGGGAAACTCGTAGAAATTAAAGTATCTGAATAGTAAGAAAACATGAGCCTCACGAGTTATATCAGTTCCTCGGCAAATACCAAGTTGCCGGGTACAATGCATAAAAATCCCCATCTAACCATATTACTTTTTTTAGGGGATATACTTGGCTTATTCATTTGTCTAGAAATTGCCCTTTGGTTGCGTTTAGGTCAACCACTAAATAAGTTTGATCCCCTTATCTATAGTTTTGTCCTATTGGTTCTACTAGGACTTTACTTGGCAGACGCTTATCATCTAGACACGCAACTTGCAGGCTTGCGGACACCATCTCGGATTTTGATTAGCAATATAGGCGTTAGTATCCTGACTTCAACACTGATTTACCTATCTGGTGCTTGGAGGAATCATATTCTTGTGGGGCGGGGTATTCTACTACCAAGCATAGCAATGTTCACAATCTGGGCAATAATTTCACGGCTATTGGCGGTAACATGGGTGCGATCGCGTACCCAGCAAAGTCGTCTGTTGATGCTGGGTACAGGGGAAAGTGCAATTAAATTTGCAAAACATCTGCTAGAACAAAATTTATTAGGGAAGCTGGTTGTACTAGCTGAAACAAGTCAAGATACTACTGATTTAATAGATGCAAATATCAATCTAAATTGTGTAGGCTGCCTAAACAGCTTGCATACTTGGAGTTTAGAATCTTGGTCAGCGGTAATAGTCGCAACCCAAATTGAGTTTTCTAAACCACAGATGCAGGGGTTGATGCAAATGCGGCTGCGAGGTATACCAATTTATTCGCTGCCAGATTTTTATGAAACCTTGTGGTACAAACTCCCCTCATCTTTGCTACAGGATAAGTGGTTGGCTTTTAGCGCTGGTTTCCACTTAATGCCTGGCTACTTGAATATGAAGCTGAAGCGCTTTGCAGACTTGATTTTTGCTGGAATATTACTTGTGCCTCTGTCTCCACTTATGCTACTCGTAGCTTTTGTAATTAAGTTAGATAGTCCGGGTCCAGTGTTCTACAGTCAGTTACGAAGTGGATTGTACGGCAAGGAATTTAGAGTTTACAAATTCCGTTCCATGTATCAAGATGCAGAAAAGCGGGGTGCACAGTGGGCAAACAAACATGACCCCCGTGTCACCAGAGTAGGACGCTGGCTACGCCTGTTGCGAATTGACGAACTACCACAGATTTGGAATGTGCTATGTGGCGAGATGAGTTTGATAGGTCCACGTCCGGAACGACCGGAATTTGATGTCAAGCTCAAAGAAGTGATCCCTTATTATGAAGTGCGTTATCTGGTCAAACCGGGAATTACTGGTTGGGCGCAAGTAATGTATCCCTACGGAGCATCTGTTGAAGATGCTTACGAAAAGCTAGCTTACGACCTTTACTACATCAAGAATTATTCCTTGTGGTTAGATTTAGCGATCGCCTTCAAAACCATTCGAGTTGTTTTGTTGGGTAAAGGTAGATGAAAAACACAGTTTTAGTGACTGGCGGTGCAGGCTATATTGGCTCTCATGTAGTACGTCAGTTGGGGTTAGCTGGCTACGATGTCGTAGTGTATGATAATTGTTCTACAGGTTCACCAACCTCTGTACTACATGGCAAACTGATTGTCGGTGATTTAGCAGATAGCGAGCATCTTTATCAAGTTTTTAGTAAGCATGAATTTATTGCAGTACTGCACTTTGCGGCCAGTCTAATTGTCCCGGAATCAGTTGCCTATCCCCTTGACTACTACGCTAATAATACCCGCAATACTCTGAATCTACTGCGTTGCTGTAGTGTTATGGGTGTCAATCAACTCATTTTTTCCAGTACAGCAGCAGTCTACGGAGAAACAGACGAAAACCCAGTTACGGAGTCTACCCCAACAAACCCTATTAACCCTTACGGGCGCTCAAAGTTAATGAGCGAATGGTTAATTCGAGATTATGGTGTCTCGTCTTCCTTACGCTATGTAATTCTACGTTATTTTAATGTGGGAGGTGCCGACTCTAGTGGATGCTTAGGGCAAATATCACCAAATGCAACTCATCTCATCAAGACTGCCTGTGATACAGCACTCAAGCGCAAGCCAGAAGTGCGAATTTATGGCACTGATTTTCCCACACCAGATGGAACTGGAATTCGTGACTATATTCATGTTGAGGATCTGGCAACTGCTCACTTAGATGCTTTATCTTATCTGGAGAAAGGAGGAGAAAGCCTAGTTTTAAACTGCGGTTATGGGCAAGGGTACAGCGTGCGGCAAGTTATTGAAAGAGTCAAGGCTATTTCTGGGGTAGATTTTCCTGTTATTTCTGCACCACGACGTGTAGGTGACCCTGCTTGTGTTGTGGCTTGTGCAAATAAAATCTGCAAGGTGCTGGGCTGGCAAGCAAAACACGATAAATTAGACGAGATTATCTACACAACGCTTGCCTGGGAAATGCAACGGGATGGTTTGATGTCAGGGCTATTTCATTCTCAGAAGTACCGATAGATGATAAAGTAGGACTTACGCATCAAGTACAAAATGTAGGGGTAATTCATGAATTACCCCTACGCTAAATCAAGGCTTTCACTGCATTTTTGCATAAGTCCTGTAAAGTTTGGGATTGACCATTTTGATAGACTTTTTTCATGCCTGAAGTTGCCATCCTTGAAGCTTTTGCATAGTTACCCGACCGTCGTTCTAGTAGTGGTGAATGGTAATAAATGAGTGGCGACGCTGCGAAAAGCCGCAATTCGCACATGACCACCGTGTAAACCTTTATGCAGATTTGCTTCATGTTCCATCATCTCTAGATGCTGCATAGCCTGACGAGCATGATACAAGATGCGCTCTCCAGCGGGTATCAGCACAGCACCGTGACGACCTCTGGCAAATAAAGGCACACCTAATTCTTCTTCTAAGATAGCGATCGCATGACTAATCGCAGGCTGGGAAAGCTGCAATTCTAAGGCTGCCTCACTAAAGTTACCACGATCTGCTACTGCAACTATGGCTCGGAGTTAGGAGAATTTCATAGTCAATTGACAAGAACAAAGTTATACATATCCTGACTTTATTGTGCTAAAAAGCTTGTATTAAAGATTTTTCATATCTATAAATCATATTTATGGAACCTATGCAAGCCATGATTTGATTCCTAACTGAGATGTTGCTACTGTTTTATTTACTGAGCAACTTTCAGAAATAATTTTATGAACAATGACATTAGGTGTCTACCAACAGAAGATACAAGAATAAATTCTAGTCCGTTATTCCAGAAAAAATTCAACTTAAACTTATCTAAATCTCTACGTAGGATCTGGGAAAGTTTTGTCAAAAAACTTTTAGCAGATCCTAACGAATTACAAGTTTGGCAAAAGATTGACCGCTACGGTAATATCTATTGGCAAGCTTACGATCCTGCAACTGGAAAATCTTTTTCTTCAGGTACCCAAACTGATATGTGTATGTGGATTGAACAGCTTTATAGGTATTAAAAATATGACGCAACTCACTTTAGTAATTGGAAATAAGAATTATTCATCTTGGTCACTCCGTCCTTGGCTAGTGATGAAACAATTTGGTTTGGAATTCAATGAAATTCGGATTCCTCTCTACAACAATCTAGATTATTCCTCCAAAATTCGGCAATACTCTCCATCAGGAAAAGTACCTGTGTTATTGCACGATACACAAACGGTGTGGGATTCTCTAGCTATTTGTGAATATCTAGCTGAAACGTTTCTAACTCTGCAATGGTGGCCAGAGGATGAGGCTGCAAGGGCATTCGCTCGTTCCATCAGTGCGGAAATGCACTCAGGTTTTCAAAATCTGCGTCAGAATATGCCGATGAACTGCCGTACTAAATATCCTGGTAAAGGTTTAACATCGGTTGTACAACAAGACATAGACCGCATCACCAGTATCTGGCAAGAATCACGCCAAAAATTTGGGGCTGGAGGCAATTTTTTGTTTGGTAATTTTACAATTGCCGATGGATTCTTCGCTCCAGTTGTCTTGCGGTTTGTAGCCTATGATGTGCAGTTAGATCCTGTTTATAGAGATTATGTAGAGGCAATTTTGGCGCTTCCAGCAATGCAAGAGTGGATAAAGTCAGCACAGAGTGAGACCGAAATTATCTCTCAATACGAGTTTTAGGGAAAGGGCAAATAAGAACATGAACGGCAGGAATATTTCAATTCGAGATGCAAACCAAAGGGATATTCCTACCATTATGGAATTGATTCATTTGAAAGCTGAATTTGATGGTTGTCCTGAATCTGTAGAAGCAACTCCTCAAAAGCTAGAAATTGATTTATTTGGAGAAAAGCCCCTTGCCTTTGTTCTTCTGGCTGAAGTTGATGGGGATATTATTGGGTTAGTAACCTATCACTTTATCTATTCAACTTTTTTAGCAAAACCTGTAATTTGGCTTGATGATTTATATGTCAAAGCTGAATATCGAAGCCACAAAGTTGGTCAGGCGCTGATGCTACGTTTGGGTAAGATTAGGCAGGAAAAAGGTTGTAGTAGAATCGATTGGACTGTAGCTGTATCTAACGAGCGTGGAATCAAGTTCTATGAAAGAATAGGTGCGAAGATCATCAACAAAGTAAAATTATGCCGCTTAGATAGTCAGGCATTAAGTAAGTAAAATTTAAGTAGGGGAAACAGAAGTAGCTGAGGCTTCCTTAGCTCATAATTGCCGTTGTGTTACAGCTTTGTTCCTTGGGTTAATGCAAAGATTAGTATAAATAGTGCCTTCAGAGTCGTAAATAATTTATAATCTGCCACACAGAAGTTGATATATATAAATGTCTTCTTAGGCAAAAGTTAAACAATTATAACTATTAATAGTATTTAGACAAAATTAGTTTATAAATATGTATCTTTCCCAACAAAAAATATTACTTTATCTAGCATTTTTTCTGATTATCATATATAATATTAGCATAATAATATAAATAAAAATACTTAAAAAATTTATTTAATGAGTAATAATTATATCTATTTATTAGTAAGACACTGAAGACTAATAGAGATAAACTAGATAAAATAGAAATTAAAAACTTAGTAACCACAAAATAATAAACATTGACGAAATGAATTGCTGATAATTGTCATAACAACTTAAACACTTTTTTATAGTCAACTTAAAGCAGAATACATAGATGCGGATAATTGGACATATCAACTACAAAAGGTACTACCCATGAGTTCCCGCGCACTGCTGTTAGTAAATCGTCATGCCCGCCAAGGACAAAAGGGTCTGTCGCAAGCGATTCAATATCTGAAGACACTCGGCTTTGATTTAATTGAGGAGTCTACAGAAGACCCCAAACATCTTGCTGAAGTCATATTTCGCTATCAGGATCAAGTTGACTTGGTAATCATTGGTGGAGGAGATGGGACTCTCAATGCCGCAGTCGATGCTTTAGTTGATACTCAGTTGCCTTTGGGAATCTTGCCTCTGGGAACTGCTAACGACCTAGCGAGAACTTTGGAAATCCCAAATTCCCTCAGCGAAGCTTGCAAAATTATTGCCTATGGAAATTTACACCGCATCGACTTGGGTTGGGTGAACGGTAAGCACTTTTTTAACGTTGCCAGTCTGGGATTGAGTGTAAAAATTACCCAGCGACTTACCAAACAAGTCAAACGTCGTTGGGGAATATTTGCTTATGCCGCCACTGCATTGCAAGTGATTTGGGAAGCTAGACCTTTTACTGCGGAGATTGTGATTAAGGATGAATCAATTCGCGTGAAAACAGTGCAAATTGCTGTGGGTAACGGCCGCTATTATGGGGGTGGTATGGCAGTGGCTCACGATGCCACAATAGATGACCAAAGGCTAGATCTCTATAGTTTGGAGATTAGACATTGGTTACACATTATACCAATATTTCCGGCAATGCGAGAAGGGCGACATATACATTGGCCGAGTGTACGCTCTCTTCAAGGTCAAGAAATAGAGGTGTATACTCGCAAACCGCGCCCTATCAATACAGATGGTGAAATCACTACCTACACACCTGCTCATTTCCGCGTTATACCTAAAGCTATAGCTGTTTTAGTACCCCAGTAAATTAAGAGTTAGGAGTTAGGAGTTATTCTCTTCCATCTCCCTCATTTCTGACATCTCCCCTACTAAAAATGTGGGAACTCGCATCAACTCACGCCAAATGCATCTGAGATTTTCTCAAGATATAAAGTCCCTGTTGCAACGCCTAGCTGAACAACCGCTGACTCTAGGTGATATTTTGGCAGAAACCTCAGAACGAGGATTCTGCTTGGTAATTACATTATTAATTTTGCCCTTTTTATTTCCTATGCCACCAGGATTAACTGGCCCTTTTGGTGGTGCTTGTTTACTTTTGTCAGTGCAAATGGTTTTAGGGAGGCGATCGCCTTGGCTGCCGAAAAGAATCGCTAACTACAAATTTCCTCGTCCCTTCGCCCAGTTACTTTTGCAAAATTTGGGACGTCTTACCAAAGTTTTACAGAAAATCGCCCGTCCACGATTGGCAAAAATAGCCCATAATCCTTTGATTTGGCGAATTAATGGGCTTTGTATCTCTTTATTAACAGTATTACTAATATTACCAATTCCGTTTACAAATCCCATCCCCACTATAGGTATTTTACTTTTGACTGTTGCCACTATTGAATCTGACGGTTTATTAATTTGCATCAGCTACGCCATTACTGTTCTGATTACCTTATTGTTTGGATTTCTTGGTTATGCAGTATGGTTAGCTCCTAGTTTGCTGCCATCTATATTTAAATAATAAAAGCCCTCAGCCTAAAGCTGAGGGCTGTAATTTATTAAGGTGCATCTACCATTTCTTAATCCGCTTTATTGATTGCCATATCCGGGCATATTTAACTTGTGTACAAAGTTATTTTTTTCACGCGTTAAAAATATTACCAATAAAAAAGCCTTCAACTAAAAGCTGAGGACTATGGTTTAATTAAGGTGCATCTACCATTTATCAATCCGCTTTATTGATTGCCATATCTGGGAAAATTAGACTTCTAAGCAAATTTATTTTATTTCTAAATTAAAAAATGTCAGTAATAAAAAAAGTCCTCAACTAAAAGTTGAGGGCTGTGATTTAATTAAGGTGCATCTACTATTTATATATCCGCCTTAGTTATTGCTGCATCAGGAAGAATTCAAAAAAAAACGGATGGCTGTGGAATTGATTTCGTTTAGCTACAAAAGTAGTACTAGTCTCAACGAGGATAACCTGGGGTTTTTGACTAGGTAATCATTGATCAACTTCACAATAATTTTACAAATATCCGGAATTTCCCCTAGATACACAAAGTTTCTGTTAATATCTCTGATAGGATATCCGCAATAGTACGAATTTAGTTTATTAGTTGGGTATATGACTATGAAAGTTAGATGCACCCAACTTGATGAAGCGATCGCAATTTCTATTAGCCCTTGGTAGTCTTAGTATTGTCGGAGGAGGCTTTTTTCTGAGAACAACTTTTAGTAGTACTAGCGAACCTAAAATAATAACTGATACATCACGTTACAAAGAAATTCGTAATCAACTATGGTCTAATAATGACCAAGTAAAACATTTTCCTAATGAGATTCCCATTGATGCCAAAGACGTTCGCATTGCTTACTCTTCCGAATTTTTGCAAGGAAATAGTTTTTTTCAAATTAGGCTGAAACAGCCACCAAAAGAGATAGAAAAATTACTTTCACAATACAGAAGTAGTGCAAAACACAAATATATGGGTGGTAACACAAACGACCACATAAACCAGCCTAACGGTGTGCCGACAACTTTTTTCTACACCAGTGACTTTCCTACGGAATCTTTTCCAGCTACTTATGAAATATTAGTATTAAATACAGATGACAAAGGTAGACCTGGCTTCAAATGGAATCATGGAGATAGCTACGGCGTCGCAATTAATAGTTCAGCTTCAGAAATTATCTATTGGTCTGAAAAATGGTAATTAGCAATTCAAATTCATTTTGAATTGTCATGAGAAAAATTATTATTTAGGACATTCTACTTTAGAAAAAAGAGGCGAAGGAGTGATAATTATGCTTTAAGAAAACTCCATAACAAGAATGATCCAATGCAATACTGCTCGGTTAAGCTTCTTTTGGGCATTATAGACAACGATATTTCAAGGGTTTCAGCCTACTTTCTTTGCTTTCTGGGAAAGTTACGTATCTTTTTCGGATTAAGACGTATAATAAGCAACAAAAGGTAGATACTTTTGTTATACAGGAACTCATCTCACTGGTACAGTTAATAGTGTTGTGTTCAATTCACGATAATTTAAGCAACAGAGGTGTGCAAAATGAAAAATTTAGTAAAGAGTCTCTTTGATGAACGAACCAAATCGACTATTAGATCATCTGAACTATATCAAACTTTCCACAATAAAATGCATTCAAGTAAGCTAGCTGTTGCAGGCAAAAGGCTTGATATTTGTGCCAATGAAATTGCTATCTATCTGCTTCAGTCTGGTAAAGAAAAATATGTGTTGCGTGATAAAGTTTGTCTTGAAATTGGAAGTGGATGGTTATTGACTCATTCCTTAGTATTTTACCTTCTCGGAGCAAAAAAGGTTTATGCAACCGATGTTTACCCGTTATTACAACCCGAAAATATTTTGAAAGCCGTCTGTAAGTCTGTAGATTGGAGTATTTTAGATAGTCTATCTACATTTGAAGATCGTGAGATTATCAGCTTACGTTTAAAGAAACTGCTTTCATTAAGAAATTTCTCCGTAGAAGTCTTAAAAGACTTGGGTATAGAATACGTTGCTCCTATTGATTTATCTCAAAAATTACCTACTAAAGAAAAAATAGATTTCATTTTCTCTAAATCTGTGTTAGAGCATGTGCCAGTTGATGATGTTGTGCCACTTTTAGAAAATCTTGTAAGTGGCCTCTCTGAAGATGGGTTTATGTTCCATCTCATTCATTTAGTGGATCACAAAAATTTAAATGAAAGACCATTTGATTTCTTTGTTTATCCACAGGAAGCCTACTCGAAAGACTTACAATCAAGGTGGGGAAATCGAATTCGACGAAGCCAATGGAAGCAGATATTTTCTAACCTCAAGCATTTAGACTCTAAATTTGTATTTGAGTGGTCATGCAAAGACGGAGAATTACCAGGAAAAATCGATTCGTCTATTCAATATACAGATGAAGAAGATTTAAGAATCTCCCATATCGGCGTAGTTGGAGAATTCACTTCGCTTCCGAAAGTCAAGTCTTAGCGAAGCAGAAGTTTTGAGTGGAGAAAGCCTCCACTCAGACTTCAGTACTAAATGCTGCTTTTACCCTTTTGGGCATATCACTTTGGGTAGTTAAAACTTATAGCCAGCATAGCTAATATTTTAATGGTGCTTACAAACTATCTTAATATGTAGAATGCCAACTGCTTTAATTACTGGTGCGTCTAGTGGTATTGGTAAAGCTTTTGCCCACGAACTAGCTGCACGCAAGACAAATCTTGTACTCGTTGCTCGTTCTGAAGAGAAACTAGGTCAATTAGCTAAACAACTACAAGAACAACACAAAATTCAAGTAGACGTTATAGTCAAAGACCTGACAGAACCTAATGCAGCTGCTGCTGTATTTGATACCACTAAAGTAAAGGGATTAACCATAGACATATTAATTAATAATGCTGGTTTTGGTTATTATGGGGACTTTGCTGAAGGAGATGGAGAAAGACAAGTCAAAATCGTACAATTAAACATTTTGGCATTGGTGGATTTAACCCATAAATTTCTACCCTTGATGCGGCAACGTCGTTCTGGAAGTATTATTAACGTATCTTCTATTACCGCATTTCAACCAATACCATACCTTTCTGTTTATGCTGCCAGTAAAGCTTTTATTCTCAGCTTTAGTGAAGCACTATGGGCAGAAAATCGTCAATATGGTGTCCGTATTTTAGTCACTTGTCCAGGGCCAATAGAAACAAACTTTTTTGCAGAAGCTAATTTTCCTCCAGCGCTGGCAAGTACTACAGATAAAGTGTATTCTTCCGAAAAAGTTGTCTGGGAATGTTTAGACGCTTTGGAAAAAGGCTATCCAACTGTTATTAGTTCTGATACTACTACTCAAATTAGAAGCAAATTATCTCGACTTGTACCGCGCAAACTTCTGTTGAATATGTTAGCAAAACACTTTAAATCCTAAGTATATAGTTGGCAGTTAGGAGTAGAGACGCGATCAATCGCGTCTGTACAGGAGTTTGGAGTTAAAAAAACTGGTGTATTTAAAACTCCAAACTTTTCACTCCTCACTTATTACATATATCTTGTTAATTGAACTCGGTAACGGTCTTTTTTTGTAACGGCGATTTCCCCAATTTCTAAACGTCCTTTAGAGCGAATAGCGATTAAGTCGCCTGATTTGACTTGAGAACTAGCTTGGGTAACTTCCTTCCAATTGACGCGGACATCACCAGCATCAATGAAATCAACCATTTTGCTGCGGGACATGCCAAAACCAGCAGATGCGATCGCATCTAATCGCAAAGAAGCCTCCACAGTAGTTAATTCTTTTTTCTTGGGTTCCCGAACCTTTAATTCAGTTACCTCAATCCGCTGAGTTTTCACAGGAACTGATCGCACCTGTTTAAGATTCATTTCCAAAAATTCCACCAACTCTGGTGCAACAATCGCCTGCGCCCCTCGTTCTCCCAAGACAATTATGTCTCCCGTCTTTTCACGGACAATTCCCGTTCCCAACATTGCGCCTAAAAAGTCGCGGTGAGAGGCGGTATCAAACAGGAAATTACCAGCAATTTCAACGGCGACAAGGCTGACTTGAGATTGATCTAAGGGAAGTTCTGAACGAGCGATCGCTATTCTTTGGCGTTCAGCTTGCGGATATCCACCCCACGCCGCCAATTGCACTTCTGTTAATCGGTTAAACACCCGTTGAATTTCCGCCAACTCTGGGGGGGATAGAAAATCTGTCAAAACCACTTCCCAAGTTTTGATGGCTTGCTCTGCTTGGTCAATTACACGAGCTACACTATCTCGATTTTCTACACCTTTTAAAAGTTCTTCTCGTGGCAACATTCTTAAAAATTATCAGTTATAAGCTAGGAGCTAGGAGGTATGAGTTAGGAGTTTGGAGTTAGGAGTTGAAAATTAAGCTGCTAGTAGGTAAGGGTAAATGAGGCAAACCATATTAATTAATATAAATCTTTTTGATCACAACGGCTTGCGCCACCTCCAAAGAACAGGGAAGCAACTCAAGTCGCTGTGTCGTGATGTGTAAACTATGATTCATTACGCGCTATTTGTGTCAGCATAACCTTGGATATTTTCTGGATCAAACTGACGTAATATTCGAGTTGCTTGCCGAGTGAGAGTTTCAGAACCTTGAACAGCAACTAAGTATTTACCCGCATCTAAGCGGTTACGATAAGGTAATGCATCACCACTACCTACGAGTAAACCGACTCCGCCACCCACTAAAACACCACCCATAGCACCACTAGCAGCACCCAGCAGTCCACCAATGATGTGATTGCCAACTTCACCTGCCCAGGCAAAAGTATCTAAACCAGTGATTAGGCTGAATGTAAAACCTGCAAAAAAGCCAAATGGTATCAGCCAGGTTGCCATCAGTTGCGCTTGCTTTTTGGCTTGGTCTTTGGGGTCAATTAAGCCAAACTCGTCAGCCGTTTTATACCCCCTCCCCAAAATAGTACTGTTTATGCCTTCTTTTTCTAAAGCTAAGTAAGCAGCTTCGGCTTGAATGCGGTCTGGTAATACGGCAACAAGGTAATTCATTGATTTTACAATTTGTTTAATAGAGTTTTGCCTTAATTAACAGCGTATCAGTCCTGGTCGAATCAATCTTGCATTGGGTAGGAGTACAGACGCGATTAATCGCGTCTGTACAGGAGTTAGGAGTCTTACTCCCCAACGCTAGTAGGGGAGCCAGTGCGTTGCGGGGGTTTCCGACGCTCGGTCGCCCTACAGCCCTACGGGCATCCTACGGCGGGCGTCTCCCCTTGGGAGAAGAACTCGCTCTAAGCGTTCGTGTAGCGTCTTGTAGAGAAGCCATGCCGTTGGCGCAGCCCAAGGTAGAGAAGGCTTTACGCTGCGCTATCCGTTATAGCAACTGGCGTAAGGGGTTGGGGGTTAGGTCTGTATTGAACTCAACTGCAAACCGTGATTGCACAAGTTAAATATACATGGGCTGATCACTTTAGCGAATCTAGTGGTTCACAAAAATTGTTCACGCCTTGCTTGAGGACATATATCAAAACTGGTGTTGCCAAAATCTTAGGAAACGTCGGCGTTGCTTTTAGATTTTCCATCATCTTCTGAAGTGAAGTATTAAGCAAATCTTCCCGATATTCTTGTTCGCAAATGACCACACGCCATTTTCTAGCCAAGGCATCTAACCACTCGGAATTTGCTCTTTCTGGTTGTTGTCCGGCTCGGATAGCTAGCGTCATCGCCGCATCTTCTAAATCTCCATCACAGTCTTCAATCAAATCCAGCGCTTCCATATCGCTCTTATCATCTGCCAATTGAGAGCGAAACTGTGCAATTTCTTGAGATGTTACTTTAGTCATGAGTCTTTGACAAGGCGAGCGATGCCTACGGCGGTAAACTACGAACACTCAGTTATGTTATATCATTTCACAAAATTCCTGTTATAAATACGTTTTTGGGAGCGCTTTCAGAATTCAAAATCCGTCTTGAACAGTTCACTTAAGGATTAAGCTGTGCCATATTTAATTTGTATATAGAGGGCGCTCATGTTGTCCATCACACAAGACTGATATTTAATTAGGTTTGCAATTTAGATGACTTTCAGCTTATCAGTGGAAATTTTAGGCGTGTAGAGATGCGTTAGCACAGCGGGACGTTAGCACAGGGGGCGTACTCCTACGGAGAAGCAAGCTAGCAAGAGCGTCTCGTAGAGAAGCCCAGTCCAATTTCGCGTCTTTTTTAACTAAAAGCCTCATTTTTCAATGAGGCTTTTAGAATTTTTAATTGGGAGAGAAGTCAACAGTACTAGCGTAATGCTCTGAGGGTAACAGACCGTTGTAACTGAGCTAAAGCGCGGTTGTAATCCAAAATTGCTGTGACTCGATTACCTTCAGCTCTAGTGAGGTCGTTTTCAGAGTTAATGACATCAGTTTGAGTACCTACACCAGCTTGGAATCGCAAACGCGCTAAACGTAGAGCTTCCCTAGCTTGTTCTAAAGCGGTATTAGAGGTTTGAACATTTTCTAAATTAGCTTGCTGGGTAGAATAGGCTTGTTCTACTTGAAGGCGAATTTGGTTGCGCTGTTCAGCAAATTGAGTTTCTGCGATCGCAATATCAGCTTTTGACTGATCTGCCCTTGCTCTTGCTGCTCCTCCATCATACAAATTTAGGGTTGCCTGAACTCCCAATGAATAACCATCAGTAACGCTGACATTATCATTGAACTGATCTAGCAGGTTGTAGCCGGCGACCAAACTAACTTGAGGACCCAGCTCCGCAAGGGACTGCCTACGCTGTTGCTCATAAATATTGCGTTGTGCCAAATTCTGTTGCAGTTCCGGACGATTTTGATAAGCCAGCACAATACTTTGTTCTAGCGTTGGGTTCCAAAGACCAGCTAACTGTACAGGATCAGCGGCACTGATATTTATCGCCTGCGGTAAACTTATCCGAGTTGCTAATTGACGACGGGAAATTGTCTGCTGGGATCTAGCATTAGTCAAATCTTGTTGGGAATTTGCTAAATTCACCTGCGATCGCAACACATCGAACCGCGTACCAACCCCAGCTCGCTCTAAAGCTTCTGCATCACGCAAACTAGCCTCAGAGTTCTGCACAGCCGACTGGGCAATGCGTACTTGTTCATCAGCTTGTTGCAGATTATAGTAGTCTGTGGCAACATTCAGACGGATTGTCTCAAACTGAGTTTCTACAGCCAACTCATAGTAACGTACTTGTTCTTCAGCCGCTCTGATGTTAGCTTGCACTCTCCCAGAGGTGTAGAGGTTATATGAAAGTTGTGCTTGACCAGTAAAAGATGTACTGGGTCGATCTACCTTAGCGACGAACGGATCTTGAGCGCTTAATTTGTCCTGAAGCTGACCATTAGGAGACTGACTACGAGTAATATCCGTGCTAATTCCCAGAGTGGGCAATAAACCAGCTTGCGCCTCGCGTAGAACCGCTCGATAGCGTTCTAACTGCAATAAGGACACCTGTAGATCGCGATTGTTACGCCGTGCTAACTCCAGAGCCTGTGCTAAAGTAATCGGCTGATTTCCCTGAAATCTCACTTCCTCTGGTTTGGTGGGAAATTGCAAGGGATTTGAGTTAGGAATCAGGTTATCGGGAATTTGCACCGCCCCTGACGGCGCAGGAGTTACGGTTCCTGGTACAGTGGGAGGTGGTACTGAACCCCCTGGTGCAGGAATTACGGTTGTCGGCACAATCGGAGTTAGCGTCGAATCTGTGGGAATTGGAGTATTACTCTGAGCCACGCGGCCAATAGTACTTTTTTCTAGGCAGGCGCTTGAGGCCAGTAGCAAATTAGTCAAGGAGTCAGTCTTACTTTTTCTCAACTCCTGTGGACACCTCTGCGCTGACAGCAATTTTGCTGCTCCTACACCTGTGGCTGAAGTTTGTAAAAATGTTTGCAACTTAGTAACAGTATTTATCTTTTGAACCACTGGCTGCTGTGCAGAAGACAGGGACAAAATTTCTTTTTGAACAGAAGAGGATTTTGAAGTGTAGTTGGGAACTACTATCCTCTTTAATTTTTGCCCATAGGCGCTTGTATTACTCTGTTTTTGATTATTTTGAGTAGAACGGCTGACATCAAGCTGTTGGGAAGGATTAGAGCTAGATATCAAACTGAAAAATCTACCTTCATCTTTCTTAAGTACTTGTTTTATTGGCACAACAGTATTTCCAGCCGTAAACACTGGAATACTGTTATTACTTAAAGGCTTCACACTAAGTTTAGTAAAACCAAAAGCAGGTACTAAGGTTGGAACACTAACATCTGCACTATTAGGCAGTTGCGTATTCATGGTGTCCACAATCAAGTCTTGACCAGAAGTAGAAGTCAAAACACTAGGAGAAGAGGTCACCTGTACCCCAGTTTCTTTCACAGTACCAGCCAAAATAGGCTGAGTTGTTAAGACCGCTGCCGTCACACCAGGTAAGAAGCTATAAAATAATTGCTGTCCTTTCACCGCATCCCCTCACACGAAAATCAATCTAGCGGCAGAAAACCTTTCTTCACCACAGAATATAGCACGATACTAAACTTAGGAAAGAATATACTACGATACTAAATTTAGGGTTCGGAACTCTGTTTGTCTTCAAAACGTCTAACAATGCGAGAAAGTTCCGCCTTTTCATCGATACTAACGCGAGTAGGTGCACCGCTGACAATTCGTTCGTAGTTCCGGAAAGAATCTTTAATATCGGGACCGTCAGCAGTGATATTATACTCGCGAATGCCCTTATCATGCCAAGACCCGCGCATTTTGAATACGTTAATTGCTCGTGACATTTCTCCACGAATTTCTACGTACTGCAACATCAAAATTGTATCGGTAATCGTGGAAATATGGGAGTCAGTAATCGAATGTGATCCCATAAATTGGTCGGTTGTGTTGGTAAAAAAACCAGTAATTTCTTCTTGTTTAGCATAACCCGTCACACCAATTACAAACTGCCGAAATGCATTATTGGTTACTCCTCTAGCTAATGCTGATAGGGAGTCAATGGCGATGCGGGCTGGTTTGAAGACAGCAATTTCTGATTTAATAATTTGTAAGTGGTCTTCTAAACCAGTTGATTCCGGATAGGTACAGATTATTTTGAGTAAACCTTGATCCTCTAATTCTTCAAAATCAATTCCCCAAGAGGAAGCATTGCGAGATAGTTGGGCGCGTGATTCTTCATAAGCAAATAATATTGCCTGTTCTCCATTCAGGCAGCCATCTTGAATAAACTTACTGACTAACAAGGTTTTGCCAGTACCTGTGGCTCCTGTTGCCAAAATAATTGAATCTTTAAAGAAACCACCACCGCACATTTCATCTAAGGTTTTGACACCAGAAGATACCCTGATATTAGAAGACCGTTGAGTCAAGCGCATTGCTCCCAGTGGGAAGATGTTAACACCTTCATTAGTAATCGTGAAGGGATATTCGCCTTTCATATGAGTTGTGCCGCGCAACTTGAGAATTTCAATTGTGCGACGGCGGCGTTCTCCTTCTAAAGCGTTGCGAACAATTACTACATTATCGGAAACAAATTCTTCCACTCCGAAAGAGGCAACAGGACCATATTCTTCACTACGTTCAGTAGTAATTATAGTGGTAACATTCAGGAGTTTGAGACGTGCTACTAGGCGAAAAATCTCGCGCCGCACTACTCCCATTGCTTCATACTGTTGAAATACCGCTGTTATTGAGTCGATAGAAACTCGTCTAGCTTTGTATTTGCGAATGGCATATTGCAGGCGCTCAATGAGTGCAGAAAGGTCAAAATTACCAACGATATCTTGACCTTCAGGATCAGGAGATGCATCGAGAATAAATAACTTGCCTTCCTCGATTAGGCGTGGTAAATTCCACCCAAAAATATCGGCATTTTTAATAATATCACTGGGTGATTCTTCAAAGGTAACAAATACTCCTGCTTCATCAAAGTAGGTAATACCGTTATAGAGAAACTGAAGAGATAATAAAGTTTTGCCTGTGCCGGATGTGCCGCTGATTAAGGTAGTTCTACCAACAGGTAAACCACCATGACTAATATCGTCAAACCCTTCGATCATCGTGCGAATTTTTTCTATACCCCTATTTATTGGTGGTTTCTTTGGTTTTACTTGCTCGTTTTCACTCATTGCTAGATAACAAATTAGTATAAAACCCAGTTTTTTTATTACTAAATGGACTTATTTATTTGATTAGAATTTTATTCTTCAAAATCCTGTTCACTCAGTTCTTCATAAAGCAAATCTAATCCAATTAATACTCTTTCTCTATCTGAAAGATCCCCGATAATTTTGCGAACGGGTGGAGGCAAAATTTTAGATAATGTCGGCGTCGCCAATATTTTATCTTCTTCTGCCAGTTGTGGGCTTTTCATTACATCGATCACTTTTAAAGCATAAACACCTTCAAACTCCTGTTCTAAAATATTTTTGAGTGTTTTTAATGCCCGGACTGAATTAGGCGTATTCCCTGCTACGTAAAGCTTGAGAACGTAGGTTTTTCTGGCTCTGTTCATATACTTAAAAGCTAGTCATGATCATAGAAAGATAATATTTGTTTGCACATTGGGAGTCACTAAAACCAGTAGCTTCTACCAAGTCGAACATCGATACATCTAATTTATTTAGAAATCGAACTCCTATAGATTTCGCACAGGTGAGCCAGGATATCTATTAACGTCAGGCGGTAATCAAGTAACGTTTCATTGCTCCTTCCTTCTAATTTTAGCTGGTTAGAAAATTCTTCAATTACATCCATGTGAATTTCGATGATTTGGGGCACAGGAATATTAGCATAAAATATAGTATTGATAAATTTATCAATTTTGTCTTTGAGTGTTTTGTCTGTGGTAAAATAATTTATAAGAATTCGGCTGTAATCTGATTTAAGCTGTCTTAATAATCCTTGCTTTTCTGCAGGAGTCATCTCATGGAAATCCTGTTGGCTTTTTTGCCTGTGACTGGCAAATACATAGATGTATTTGCCAGTGTATGCCTTAATTGGATTTTGTTGTGGCCAAGGTAAGTAGTTGATTTCTCCAAAGGTAGTTGCAGCAACAGGTAGGTAGCAAAATTGGACCATAATCGCGTCAATCAATTTCCACACCCACGTGCTTAAATCTTTTTGCTTGGCTAAGTCAATTGGATTATTTAAACTTTTGTTAACATCAGATTGCAGAATCAATATCGGTAATAACATCTATTCTTGAATATCTCTCCTTGATCGCCCTGACCAAAAAATGTGGGCTGATAAGTTTGGCAAACGCTTCTAGGATAATACTGGGTGAGCAGTAACCTGGTGATTCCACCCCAAAATAACGCTCTGTGTTCGTAGATAGTGCTAGCCACTCAACAACCCAGTGCAGCAAGTGAGTGGTAGGACTTAGTCGGTCTTTGATGATCAGGTATCTGTCGGCATGGCAAGACACAGTAGCTAATTTATTATTTGCATATCTATGTACATAAATAGATAGATTTTTTTATTTTGCTTCTTGATAAGATACTTAAACGAACTTAAAGGATTGTCGCATTCTAAATCATTATAATTCCTCAAGGTTCTAAAGCGAATCTTTGGGGCCATAATTGTTTTAGCTGTTGTTATCGATGAGGAGTTTAAATACCAGTAAGACATTACGGAGGCTAGTTGCTAAAAATGAGAAACGTCGCCTCTTGGAAAAATGCACTCGTCCGCAATTCCCGTGTCCGTGAGGGGAAATCCCATTGTTTTATTTAATGGCGTTGAAATAACCAGAGTTGCTTATATGAGTCTTCTTAGAGGATATGGCTTCAGGCAAAAAGACCATCAAAAGTTGGCAGATGGAAATGCCGGAGGTTTCCCCAGGAAGAATGACCCCCGAAGCCCTATGTTAATGCTAGATTACCCGCTTTATGACTTTCAGGCAACCGTACCTAGCTGCCCCCAAACAAGTTCTTTGGCAGTGGTGTTGGAGATTTTTGAGCAAGAGCAGTGCGATCGCCTGGTAGTAGTAAATCAACAGCGATGCCCCATAGGATTGCTGTATTCTGCCCGTTTAATCCAAAAATTATTAGCACATAGTGACGATAAAAATCTAAATTTACACCAATCACTTTCTTCCTGGGGTCAAGATCTAATTGAGCCAATACAGACAATATCAGCTTATGAGCATGTAGAGCAATTAAGCTTGCGCTTGTGTTATCCACAAGCCGAAAAACACCAGAACTTAGATTGGGCACTGATTGACTCTGATGGTCAATATTTGGGGCTGTTGGATAGTTCACGCCTGTTGCGACTGTTGGCTAAGGAACGCATGGCTGGGTCATTAAGTTCAGCCACCCAGAGGTCGTCTGGTGAGCATCGCCATGAGTATGATACTGGTGTGCAGACGCCAAATGAACCCAAGTCATTGGCACACCAGCCACTGGTACACTTGCTGGAAAGACTGCCTTGGCCTTTGATGTTGCAAACGGGTACTGGCGAGGTGGTAGCACGAAATCCCGCCTGGTGGCAGCAATTAGGAGTCTTGAAAGATCCAGAAGGAGTTAGGCAACAGGTGGAGGCAATACTTGTCCCTAACCGCTCTGAAAAACCAGAATATGCCACCCAACGAGCAATTAAGCTTCATCCCAATGGTAGGGAAAATGAACATGGTGATCAAGAAGAACAGACTCAGCAAGAAACATCTGGTGATGCTGTATACAGTCGATGCTATTTGGATAGTCAGGTGGGTACTTGTACCTGCGTTGTCGAAGTGCAAAATGGTCAGGAGCGAATCTGGCAGTTTGCCAAAATTCCATTAGATAGTCCTGAGTTTAAAGTCATGAGTGCTGAATCTGAAGTTGTACTCAGCAATGATTTGTGGTTAGTTTTAGCTACTGACGTGACTGAGCAGCAACAGCTTTGCAAAGAATTGGCAGCAAAGAATGCCGATTTAATTCAACTAAATCGATTGAAAGACGAATTTTTAGCTTGTATTAGTCATGAACTCAAAACTCCCTTAACTGCTGTTTTAGGATTATCGCGCTTGCTCGTGGATCAGCAGTTGGGAGAACTTAACGAGCGTCAAGCCCGTTATGCAGGACTGATTCATCAAAGCGGACGCCACCTGATGAGTGTGGTTAATGACATTTTAGATTTGACCCGGATGGAAACGGGACAAATGGATTTAACGCTGACGCCAGTAAAAATTAGTGCTGTGTGCGATCGCGCCCTATCGGAAGCCAAAGCTATTCACACTCAAACTACCAAAGCGACAGCGACTTCTTCAACAGAAAATGCCCGTTCATCTGCTCCCCAATTCTGCCTTTCCATTGAACTAGGCTTAGACCAGATAGTGGCAGATGAATTGCGCTTGCGCCAGATGCTAGTACACCTACTTTCCAACGCTTTTAAATTCACCGAAATATCTGGCGAAATTGGGCTGCGGGTGAGTCGTTGGGAAGGATGGATTGCCTTTACAGTTTGGGATACAGGCATTGGCATTCCTGAGCACCAGCAACACTTAATCTTTCAAAAATTTCAACAACTAGAAAATCCGCTCACCCGCCAATTTGAAGGCACTGGTCTGGGGCTAGTATTAACTCGCGCCTTGGCTCGCCTCCACGGAGGAGATGTCAGCTTCTTATCTCGTGAAGGAAAAGGTAGCCAGTTTACACTACTTCTGCCACCCAGTCCCCCGAAAACAGGCTTTTCTGAACCAGATATGGGAATCAGAGAAGACGAAGAAACACGATACCAACAGACACGGGAAATCCCCGCAGTAGCTCGTCAGCATGTTATTATCCCCACACAGCATCATCTTGCGAGTTCGCAACGGTTGGTCTTGATAGTCGAGGCAGTAGCCCGATATATTGAAGACTTGACCGAACAACTCAAAGGTTTAGGATATCGGGTAGTGATTGCGCGCTCGGGGACAGAAGCAGTCGAAAAAGCTCGGCGCTTGCAACCAATAGCGATATTTTTGAATCCATTGCTACCTTTGCTATCAGGCTGGGATGTGCTGACTTTACTGAAATCTGACACCGCAACCCGTCATATATCTGTAATTGTGACCGCAACGGCAGCGGAAAAGGAACAAGCATTTGCTAACCGAGCCGATGGTTTCTTAAGCTTGCCAGTAGAACATCAGGTATTAGCACCAGTTCTAGAAAAATTATCTACTGCACAAGCAGTTTTGCAGCTAGGGTTAGACAACAGCGCGATTATCCCAACTAAGACTCCACTGCGAATTCTCAGATTGGTGAATCCCAAGTTGGAATCGGTCAATCCCCACCCCTCACTTCGAGAACACCGAGTGATTGAAGTAGATGACCTAGATCAGGCAGAACTTTTGGCGCGGGTATGGCAGTTTGATGTAATTTTGCTAGATGTCGAAAGTACCACTGCCCAAATTTATCTACAACAACTAATTGAGCACCCACGTTTGGCAGCTATACCACTAGTTACTTGCGATGTGGCAACCACCCTAATAGCTTCTAAAATACCAGGGTTATCTGTATTTCCTTACTTAACACCATTTGCTAAAGACAAGAGCAGTCGCACCGAGAAAAAAGATGCCTTACTATCAGTACTGCAAATTGCTTCTGGTATTTGCTGCCCTGCCAACATTTTGGTAGTGGATTTGACAATGCTGCGTGATTTTCCACAGGGAAGACGCAAGCAAGTTAAGAGTTATCAGACTGAAAAAAATTGCTCAATTAGTAGTGAAACTGCTAAACGGGGGTCTGAGTGGTTCCAAGCTTTAATTCAGTACCTACAAACAGCAGGCTTCAAAGCGGCGATCAGTCCCTGTTGGGCAGAAGTGTTACAACAAATTCGTCACCAAAGCGTTGACTTACTGCTAATTTGTCTAGGAGAATCCGCTATTCACAAAGACGTGCTAAAAGCACTGAAAACATTGGGAGATTCACCTGACAAGTTACCACCAATTTTGGTACTGAATCAGCGATTAAATCGCCCTGAAACGAGTTTCCAGTCTGGGGTAGCTTATAAGGAAATTGACAAGCAAAAAAAGAATGGTTTGGAATCTATAGAAACTGTTGTTGGTGCGATCGCTACCCAAATATTACCGCGATCAATATCAATGGAAGACCTCTTAAACCAGATCAATCAAGCTTTAGCTGTCAACGGTTACAATGACAAATGTTAATGGGGAATGAAGAAGAGGCAGGGGAGCAGGGGAGCAGAATTAATAACCAATGACGCCAGTCGCCTCAAGTTGGGAAACCCGCCCACAGCGCTGGCTCCCCAATGCCTCATACCCCATGCCCAATTATGATATATCTATTTTTTCATTTTTCTTTTTCTTAAAAGGAACTCGAACCAAGTTATAAGCACCCTTGGCTGATAAACTCTTGTAATCATCTGGCTGTAAGTCCATTTGTAAAAACTTTTTCTGTTCAGCCAACAGCAGCACTGAGGGAGGTTTTAGTCCTTTGGCAGCCTGGTTTTTAATGTGCTCTACAGCCTCTTGAGGGAATTTTAAATAATTTACGTGAATGTGGCTGTAAAAGACTACACTAGGCTTTTTAAAGCCAAGCATGATCAATTCTTCATCTGGTTGTTTTGCTTCTAGGATGACCGCAGATAACTCCCTTAAGGGTAATTGACGTTCTCGATCAATAAAGAACGAAACAGGCGTTAAGACAAAAATTAAAAACGCCACAAACCCTAGTAAATTAATACTGATAATGTAGTTCCAACGGCGACTTAGTAAGAAACCCGCAACCAAAACAGCACAACCCAGCCAAATTATGCCGGCTATTACTGGTAAACCAGATTTTTGAATTAGTTCGTGGAAGTTACTTATAGCTGGATCAGTACCTAATATGTGGGTTATGTTAAACAGTGCTGTTGCCAAAAATGATAAAAACACTACATTTACCCAACCACTCCAGACGAGTGAGGGGGGGAGATGCGGTGAACTAGTGTTGCCGTGTACGCATATCCCCATGTCCTCTTGATTTTCCCTGTCCTTGCGTTCCCCTATCTCCATGTTTGGTAAAAGGTCGCTCCACAACAAGGCTACCAGGATTGCCGCTGCTGGCATTAAAGGCAAGACGTAACTAGGGAGTTTGGTAACAGCAATGGTGAAAAAGCCAAAGATGCTAGCAAACCAGAACCAGGCGAATAAACCAAACTGCTGAAAACGTTCAAGGGATCGCCAGTGCGATCGCTGCCAAAACTTTAGTCTGACTATAGAGACTGGTAAATACACTGAGTATGGCGCAAAACCCACCAGCACCACTAAAAAGTAAAAATACCAAGGTGCTGAGTGACCATTAACTACTTCTGTAAAGCGTTCCAGGTTGTGATAACCAAAAAAGGAGTTAATGTAATTCCAGCCATTGCGCCAAATTACTAAAGCATACCAGGGCACTGATAAACCGATAATTATCAGTATACCCACGAGAAGGCGCATTTCCCGCAAAACCTCTCGAAGGTTTCCCACATAAAGCAAAAAGGCGGCAACAATTAGCCCTGGCAAGACAATTCCCACTGGGCCTTTAGTCAAAATTGCACCAGCAATCAGCACATAAAAACCTAAGTACCACTTATTTAAGAATAGGGCATGGGGCATAGAAGATTGGGCATTGGTTATTAATTCTGCTCCCCTGCTCCCCTGCTCCCTTACTCCTCCTGCTCCCCCTGCTAAGAGCTCCCTGCTCCCTTCCTTGCCTGCGTACCCTAGAAAGAAACATAACAAAGCTGATGCCATACATGCGGTGAGCAACATATCAGAGACACCCGTTCTTGCCCAAATAATAGTTTCGGGATTGAGTGCCATGAGCGCTGCTGCTATAAAAGATGTTAAGTAGCGGCGAGTAGGACGTGAAACTTGCTCTAATTCGTCTTGTTTAGCCAAATACCAGTGTACGGTGTAAAAAGCTAAACAAATTAAGCCTAACGCTGCGATCGCTGAAGGAAGGCGTACTGCCCACTCATTCACCCCAATAATTGCATAAGCGATCGCCTGACACCAGTAAGTTAAAGCAGGTTTATCGAAACGAGTGTCACCATTGAAAAATGGGGTTATCCAATCACCTGTGACTAACATCTGGCGGGAAGCTTCTGCAAACAGCGGCTCTGTCTCATCAACCAAGCCAGTGTTGCCCAAATTCCACCCAAAAGCTACCCAGCCAATCACCATTAACCACAAAATCGACACACTTACACCAAGGGCTGGATTCTTTCCTATTTTGTTGAACCACTGATCAACAGTGTGTTTAACACTCAATTTCATTCTCATTAGTCAATAGTCAACAATCACTAATCAATAGTCGTTAGTTATCTATCTTTTGTTCTTCAGAGTTTTAAATTCAACAATTTTCCTCTACTGAGTACTCTACACTTTTTCCTATTCAGTAATGCCTGTTGCTCCAAGTCGCCAGAGAAACTTCTCCAACACACTAGTACACTGTGGCAAAAGTTTGCCTAGCTTTAACAATTGTAGGACTTACGCAAAAACCCTCTCAAACTCTCGTTTCTCCGTGACCTCTGTGTTCTCTGTGGTTCGTTTTCCGTTAACTGTGCGTAAGTCCTAAATTGATTAAATCCTTTGTCTAGCTGATGGTAGTTGAATTTACGCGCCCGACGGGCTAGTTCTTCAGTACTACTAAATATTCACTATGGACTCAGCACTAATTGCCATTCTCTGTTTTGGGAATTCCATTTAGGTAATTGAGTTTCGCCGACAACATAGGGGCCCCAATAACGACGAGAACCATCTTCTGCAAAAGCAACTAAAATATCTCCCTTCTCCAGCTTTAAATTATTTTGAGGTAGGGAGAGAATTAGTCCCTTATCACTACCTTCTTGGGGAGCAAAATCCCAATGTGCCGGGAGATCATAGTTAGTCTGTTTAGTTCCAGAGCCTTTTGCTACCGACTGTCGCGCCAGCAGAGCCAACCGCACAGGCTGATTTGTTTGATTGCTCATCCGCAAAGTCCCTTGATAGTTGGCTTTGCCAACTGATTTATCACGATCTGCCAAGACAGGATGAGTATTCTCTTTACTGCTATGTTCTACTTGATTGGTTGGAGTTGTTCCTGGAGTAGATAGGCTAGCGGAAATACCTTTTTCAGGTGAAACGGGTGTAGACGAAGTTGTCTCCAACTGGGTAGTTTCAGTTGGCAGTTGTGAAGATGTATCTGGGTTTGTGGACTCAAAAGATACGCTAACTCCAAAGCATCCCACTAGAGCAACAAGGAGTCCCAAGCAACAAGCTGTAACACCGACGTTACGATACACTGAAGATTTCATATTGATAGTTATTAGAAATAAATATTTTGTCTAGGCTTGACCAAATAGTAGCCTATTATCAATAAAGGCAATTATAGAAAGTAGCCTTATATATACTTTCCTAAAATTAGGGGTACAAATGTATTATAAATATCATTTTGATTAAAAAATATTTGGAGGAAATTATTTACTTTATGCTTGATAAACAAGGCGTACAGACACCCATTGCTTCAGATTTTGACCGTAGGCTTAGATAAAAACAAGAAAATTAGATACCAAGCCAACCAATTCATGTCTATAAACAAATAAAAATTTTGTGAAACCGCTAACGGTCTCAACAAGGCGTCCTTTGCCAAACCCTTAGATAAATCTAAGATGTATATTTCATCTGGCGTTAGAATAAGCACCCTTTTAAGGGCTTGTACTTACCTAGAGATGATCGGATGTGCAAATTTGAATCAACACTGGAAGCCCAGTATATATCTACAATATTAACAAACAAGCTTAGGTTAAAACCAATATCCTCTTCAAATATAAAGATATTTCAAGGTATCTTGACTTTTTAAGAGAAGTCTATCTAATGCAAAACACTCGTCTCAATAACTTGTTCGATGCCATTGCTACACGCTTAGGGCAATTGTTTTTTAATCCTTGGCGGCGACTATCGTTGCTAATAATTAGTTTTTTGTTCGGTTTTTTTATGGGAAACGCAGTTTCCACTACAGCCGGTCAACAGGGTATATTGGACATTGTGGTAGCCGGTTTTTTAGTACTGCTGACGGAAATTACTAGCAGGATATTTTATAATCGCAGCTTTTTGTCAAGGCGATCGCTCTTGATAGACTCACTAAATCTTCTCAAAGTTGGTTTCACCTACAGCCTGTTTCTCGAAGCCTTTAAGCTGGGATCGTAGGGAGACGAGGGGGATGAGGAGAATAAGGAGGATAGGGGAGAGTTGGAATTTATAAATTTGTGGCTGGGTAAAATTTTAGTTTCAGAAACTGTAGCCGAAACTTGGCAGCAAGAAGCAAGAGAAGCCGCGCTGGCAGATAAGTTAAGGGCAAAAGCTTTTGGGATCACGCCGGAAAATGCCGATGAAGTGATAGAGAGGCGATCGCATTTACTAAAATCTGTCTTCCCAGCTTTTAGTCAATTCTGCCTAACTACTCTCCAAATCGAACCCAAGGAAATGTTACAAGTATTGTGGGACTTGTGGCTTCCTTTGGGGATGAAACTCGCATCGCACCGCCAACAATTGGGCCGCCCTCTGATTCAAGGCATTTTGGGAGGACAAGGGACTGGGAAAACCACAATGTGCAAAATTCTCAGCTTGATTCTCCAACAGTTAGGGTATCACACTCTGAGTTTGTCTTTAGATGACTTATACAAAACTTACAGTGATCGCTTGGTTTTAACACAGCAAGATCCCCGCTTGATTTGGCGAGGCCCACCAGGAACCCACGATGTAGATTTAGGCTTAAATGTACTAGATCAAATCCGCCAGTTACAAAATCCGGTTATGGTTCCCCGCTTTGATAAATCTGCCTATGGAGGTGCAGGCGATCGCACTACTTCAGAAATCGTCACAGATGTAGATATTGTACTATTTGAAGGTTGGTTTGTGGGTGTGCGGCCAATTGAGCCAGATGTATTTGATACTGCACCGCCACCAATTATCACAGATGAAGATAGAGCATTTGCCCGTGATATTATTCATCGCCTCCACGATTATTTACCACTGTGGGAGCGATTAGATAGCTTAATTTTGTTATATCCAATCGATTATCGCTGTTCTTTAGAGTGGCGTAAACAGGCGGAACAGCAGATGATTGCTGCGGGTAAATCGGGGATGAACAATGCAGAGATAGAGGAATTTGTCAATTATTTTTGGCGATCGCTTCACCCGGAATTATTCATCAAGCCATTGGTAAAAGATGCAACAGCGGTTGATCTAGTTATTGAGATTCATGCTGATCATAGCTTTGGTGAAGTATATTGCGATCGGGCTAATTCGTAATTTCAACTTGTAGGTTGGTTGAGGAACGAAATCCAACATTTTTCATCCTTTGTTGGGTTTCACTTCCCTACGGGACGCTGTTCGCGTTCGTTCAACCCAACAGACAACAAGAAGAACAAGAACAAGCAGATAGGCTACAAAGACAACGAGAACAAGAAAAAGCTGATAAGCTGCGACTACACGGGGCAGAAAAAAGTCTTCTTGTTGTGCTTGTAGTATAATGCTAGCTTTTTGGCTGTCATAGCAATTAGCAAAGATAAATCTGCTCGCTACTTTTTCTATTTCTTGGTTAGTTGCTTCCCATTCATCCCAAGGTAGTCTCATTTGTCCTGGAGACGATTTTTTCACCTTTGCTTTAGCCTTAGCCTTCAACCCTAGCAATCACTTGCCTCCCCAGTAGTTGCGCGTTTCTTTTTTTGCTTGACGGCGGTATTTTTTGCAGAATCCTCAATACTTTGCAGCGCATTCATCCAGAGTTTTACCCAACTTCAAAAACGCTGGATGCCACTCTTTGTCGGGAAGTCAAAAGTCAAAAGTCAAAAGTCAAAAGTCAAAAGTCAAAAGTCACAAGATTATTAGAGGTTTTGTTTACTCATTACTATTGATTATTGTTAAATGTATCTTTAAATTCCCTTTTAAAGCTGACAAATTGCTTTTAAAACTTGTAGCAACTGACTTGAACGCTCTCTTTCCATTAAATTTAGTTCTGGTAATAGATAATAAATTGGGGGATTTCCTTGTTCAATATAGACAAGCTGATAACTTCTACCATTAGTTGTTAATCCCCAAACTGATTTTTGATTATCTAAATTTTTAAAAGCATACGTGAGTAGCTGAGGGAAACCTGTTGATATATCAATTTGACTATTTTTAGATTCAATTAACAGTACCCAGAAATATGTTTGAGGTTTTATATGTTTAGCTTTACTAATAGCTAAAATATCAAATTTTCCTTTAATTTTGATATCTTCATCTTCTACTTCAATATCAGTAATATTCTCTTCCAAAACAATCTCGATAGGATAGCGATAAAAACCAGCTAATCTTAGTAAAGGGGCAACTGCAAGAAACTTTACCTGACCTTCAGAAACTTTGCCTGCTGTGAGGTATCTATCAAAGTCATGCTGAATTTGTTTGAGTTCCTGCTGTTCTGCTTCCGTAAGAGGTTCCAAAGATAAGTAGTTAGAAAATGAATCATTGTACTGTTTTTGAAAGCCAAACAAACGCTGAACTTCTTCTAAAGATAAATTACGAGCGTTGAGAATTTTCATATATTTTTGCTTGATTAAAGTGCAACCCAATCCAAATTACCTATATAAAACCTATGTTAACCCTTACTTGACTGACCAACTTCGTTAAGCTACAACAAAAAAGATTTGTCAGTTAATCAAATATTAACCCTCAACAAACTCCTTCTTGACTCTGTGTTCTCTGTGCCTCTGCGGTTAAATAAAAAGCTTTTGAACCGCTCCAGACGGGGAGGGTGCAGAGAGAAAAAGAGATTTTAGAAGTCATCTTGAAAGTTTATTAGCCAAGCCTTCTTTTAACTTCCTCAGCCAAATCTACCAGTAGGACTTCTACTTGCTCACCCGTTTTCAAATCTTTCAACGAGGACTTTTGGGTTGCGGCTTCCTCAGAACCGATAATTACGCAAAATTGAATTCCTTGCTTATCAGCTAGCTGAAATTGTTTACCCAAGGGACGCTTATCAAAGTTAGTTATAACATTAATTCCAGCCTGACGCAGATGTTGAGAAACTTTTAAATAAGTTGGCATTAAATCTTCTTGTATATTCACTACCATCACCTGGGCTGGTGTAGCAGCTAAAGTACTAAGAATGCCAGCTTTTAACAAGCGACTAATTAAGCGAGTTAAGCCGATAGAAATGCCGACACCAGGCATTTTTTCACCCAAAAATACACCGACTAATTCTTCATATCTCCCGCCAGAACAAATACTACCTAAAGCTTCATGTCCTAATAAGGTTGTTTCGTAAACTGTACCAGTATAGTAATCAAGACCACGGGCAATGGATAAATCAATACAGAAACGATTTTCGGCAACTCCGAGATTACGCACACCTGCAACTACTGTTTCTAATTCGCTAACTCCCAGGCTCAATTGCTTGGTTTCTGACAGATTTTCTGCGAGGTGTTTGAGCTTATCTAATATTTCATCAACCGAACCATCAATTTTAATAAACTCAATTATTTTTTGAGCCTGTTCTGCTAAAATACCTTCTTTCTCTAAATCTTGTTTTACTTTATTTTCACCAATTTTTTCTAGAGTATCAACGATGCCAATACAGGATTTAATTTGGTTTTCAGCAATTCCTACTGACTTAAAAAAACCAGTAAGAACTTTGCGATTATTGATGCGAATCAGAAAATCACCAATATTAATTGCTTCAAATATCTCAGTGATAATTGCAGGCATTTGAGCATCATAGAGCAAGCTGAGTTCACGACGAGCAACTACATCAATATCGCACTGACGAAACTGACGAAAACGCCCATCTTTCGCTCGTTCTCCCCGAAAAACCACATCCATTTGGTAGCGGGCAAAGGGAAAGGTTAACTCATTCAGGTGACGGGCAATATAAGCCGCTAAAGGAACTGTTTGATCAAACTTTAAAGCTCTTGCTTCCGAACCAGTTTCACCAGATTTATCTCTCTCGGCTTGTCGATTTGGTGGCAGAATGGGATCAATGCCATAGATGATATTGTCGCCTTGATTTCCTTTAGCTTGCAGCACTTCTAAACGTTCTACAGCAGGTGTTTCTATGGGCGTAAATCCATAGCTTTCAAAAACTCTACGGATGATATCTAGTAAATATAATTCTAGACGCTTTTCATTAGGCAGGAATTCTGGAAAACCGCTAGGAGTAGAAAAGTTTATTTTGTCACCTTTTGCCATGCATGTACCTTACTAATCTGGTGGGGTGCATTAGGACTAATGTTCATAATGCACCGAAAATCTAGGATGGTGCGTAAGAGAGCGGCATAACACACCCGACAAAACTACTGGAGAATAAAGAAATGAGTGCTTATCTCTGAGGGGATAAATTACTATCTTAGCCGTTCTTCTTGAATTAGGGTGCGTTGAAAGATTTGATTATTCTTAAACCAATGCCAAGTGCGGGCACGATTGTTATTGTCAGGACTAATGTAGATCATTTCATATAAGCTCATTTCTGGGTTTGTCTTATAACTAAACCACAAAATAACAATTGAATCATCTACTTCCCAAGCTTTTCCTTGAATGCGATCAGTGTCAAACCAAAGCTTATTATCTTTATAGCTTCCGGGAAATTCATACTCTTCTCGTTTACCATCAGGCCAATTGTAGCGATTGATTTGGTAGTAGGGATGAGGGCCATTTTCGGGAAATTGACAAGTTAAGTGAGACTCATACTTGTCGAGGATTTTTCCGGTTGTATCAATTACTGTATAAGTTCCTACCCAATCTCCTTCATGACGGACAAGTACGGGCATTCCTTCGCGAATATTTGACATTGCAATTCACCTCTCAATAAACATAGGTAAGGTCTACAACACAAGGTAAAAATAATAGTTTGAGCGGGTAAGCAGTGCATTGGTGTCAACTTAACGTAAAAACCAGTCTAGACTGAGCTTTGAGAGATTACCTCGTTCATAGTCTCTGACTGGGAATGCCTATGGGAGGCTCCGCCTCAAGACTAGCGGCAGAGCCGTCAGGAGTAGCATTTCCAGCCTCTGGCTGGAAACGAGGTTTATGAGGTTTTAAACAAGTTTTAGCTTAAGTTGACACTAATGGTAAGCAGTGCTCACCCTACAAAAACTGCTAAATGTTAGCATTAACATTGTAAGTCGATACAATCGCATTGTAAGTCGATGCAATCGCGTTGTGAGTTGATGCAATCGCATTGTAAGTCGATGCATTAAGTAAGTCGGCGAGAAAATTCAATGTATACGAACCCACATAAATTTGTAGTAGGGTGTGTTATGTCGTAGGCTAACGCACCTTAAATTGTTGACCGAGACTGCGTCTTGAAGTCACTGATTCACTCATTCAAAAGTCATTTAGTGGGACTTAGACAAAAAACACCCATAAAAGAGCCTCAAATCTATATACAGAAAGACTTTGACATCATTAGGCTTAGTTTGTTGATATATCTGGGTTTGAGGCATTTTTGAGTATTTGGTGTATTCCCCTTACTCTGTATGGGTTTGAGGCTTGTTTGTCCCAAAAAAATGTTTAAGTCCCGTTAGCAGAAAATCGAGATGGTTACTGAGCGTAGCCGACTTGTGCCGAGTTTAGCCTGAGCGGCGTCGTAAAGCCTGCGCCTTAAGCGTAGCTATGCTTAGAACAAGCTCAGTACAAGTGACTTTTGACTTTTTGTGAGGGTGCTGTACTCTCGGAGCTAACGCACCCTACATTTAAATTTATTAGTTGAGAGTGTCAAGCTTCATTATCAAACCACCAAGGGTCACTAGTAGAGTTGGTTTTGATCAAAATAGCTTTTTTTCGCATGAACCGTTTTAGTGCTGCTGCACCCATGCGTGACCCTCCCAAACCAGAGAATTTAAAGGCGTTTTTCTCTCCCTCATGCATAAGGGCGGTGAGTGCAGCATCGTTGATACTGATGGCACCTGCATCTATTTGGTGGGCAATTTCTAAGGCTTCGGCTTCTGACTCAGCAAATACAGCAGCACTTAATCCATAAATTGAGTCGTTCGCTAAAGAGACTGCTTTCTCTGCTGTGGAAAAAGGCATCACTGGCATAATGGGGCCAAAAGTCTCTTCAGTCATGACTTTCATGGAATGATTAACCTGGGTAAGCACTGTCGGACGACACCACCAACCTCCACCTAAGTCTTCAATTACACCACCACAGTGAATTACTGCTCCCTTTTCAACTGCATCTAGAAGATGGTCGCTAATAATGGCTGCTTGTCTTTCGGCGATGATGGGGCCAATTTCTCCACTTTCGACTGTCGGATAGGCTAGCCCAAGGCGATGTGCTTTGGTTACTAGTTGATGGTAAAACTTTTCAAATATCGATTCAGCAACATAAATTCGCTCAATTGATAGGCATGACTGTCCGCTGTTGACAACGGAACCCCACAATATTGCTGAGGTTGCTAATTCTAAATTGGCTGATTCTAAAACGATCGCAGGGTCTTTTCCTCCTAATTCTAAAAAAGCTGGAATAAACCGTTTAGCAGCGGCTTCTGCTACTTTTCGCCCTGTGGCTACACTGCCTGTAAAACATACCAAATCTACATTCTCAATCAAAACAGATCCGGTTTCTCCCGCACCTTCAACAAAAGTTAATACATCGTGCAGTTTGGGAACGGCGTTGAGTGCTGTGATTAGTGGTGCTACGAAGCGGGGAGCAATTTCACTGGGTTTGACAATCACGGCACAACCCGCCAACAATGCCGGAATAGTATCAATGGTAGACAGCAACAGTGGAAAATTCCACGGGCTAATTATCCCAACTAGGGGATAAGGAACGGATGTTTGTTGCAAGGCGATAAACGGAATGGCTGTATTTTTTGCCGATTCTTGCAGCAGTTCTGGCGCTATCCGACACCAGCGATCAATGCTAGAAAGGAAGGAATCTATTTCTAATACTGAGGTTGACAATCTTCCCGTATCATTTACCAAAGCTTCCGTTAAGCGATCGCGCCCGGATAATATGGCTTTTTTCCACTGCTGTAAGGCTTCAATTCTCCCTTCTAAACCCAAGTGCTGCCAGCGAACTTGCGCCCTGCGGCTGCGGTTACATTGTTGTGCCAGCAGCCTTGGAGGCGGCGGGATAATTACGTAGTCAAATTTACCAGTTCGGGGATTGCGGACTTCTATTGGTTTTGTCATTAGTCATTAGTCATTAGTCATTAGTCAAGAGTTATTTATTCTTTATTTCTCTATGCCCAACGCCCCATTAGCCGATTCAAATTATCCCCAGTTTGACTAACCGCTCAATGGTAGCTTGCTGCGTTTGGAGGAAGTGTTTGCGGTCTACTTCTCCTTCCAGCATAGTATTAGCGGGGTAAAAGTGTGACTGTCGGTAACTTTCGGCGTATAGCTCAAACCGTTGACGTGCAAGTAAATTATTTAACCCCGGTCGGCGGCGATCACGGCGTAATGCTGCTAGGTCAATCTCTGCGAAAGCTGCCATGCTCTCACCTGTAGCTGTCTCTGCTACTATAATTCCGCGATGGTCGATGATTTTAGAGCCACCATCAGCCGAAGCAATGGGGATAGCAATATTAGCGATACCTGCGGTATTGCTTGAAACTACATATGCAGTATTTTCGACGGCGCGAGTGATTTTTGCCGCGTCTTTGGGCGTGAGGTTTTTGTTGTATACTTCCGATGTGGAATGGACAAAAATCTCTGCTCCTCGCATCGCCAGACACCGCGCCACTTCTGGATACAAAATTTCTTCTGATGCCAAAGCTGCCAAATTACCGATCACAGTTTTGGCAACGGGGAAAACTCCCTCCAAACCATAGCAATCGAGATACTTATCCCAAACATCATGGGGGGTAGGAGCAAACAAGGAATTTAGCCGCCGATACCGCAAGACAATTGAGCCAGAGGGATCAAGAATAAAGCAGGTTTGGAAGTACAATCCGGGAAAGTTGGGGTCAACTTCGTAGGCGTTACCAGCCAAAAAGATTTTATGCTTTTGAGCAATTTTACCAAGTGCTTCATACTCAGCACCAGCCATTTCTATACAGGCTTTTTCTGCCCATCCTGAGAGAGAATCTCCCATCGGGAAACCAGTCAGGAAATATTCTGGCAGTACAATTAAACGACAATCAAAGCCAATGAAAGCGATACTGGCAGCAATTTGTTGCGCTAGGCGGTTGATGGAGCTTTGCATGAGCGATCGCGCTTGGTGGGGATCGTTTGTTTGGTTGACTGCATAACAGGTAACTTGGAGTGCCAAGGCCCGGAATGAGTTGAGATTATCGGTGTTTTTGTCCACAATTCCCTCACCAAATTCTATAAAATGCGATGCCTACGGTTCTTGCTAGCCTACACCACCCCAGAGCGATCATACTAATTTATCTGTCATTTCTGCTCCAAATAGCCGCACAGCAATTTGGTTGTCTGGATCGCGTTCTGCGATCGCCCGACGCACAATTAAATCACAGTTAGACAAAGCAGCACGCTGATCATCTGGTACGGATCATCGGTGAGAGTCTAAGATGATATTATTTTTGTCAATTAGAAATTATGCTGAAAATTTGGAAAAGCAGAGGTATTAAGTTAACTCTTGTACTGAACTTATAGGTAAAAAATGAATGAAACGCCCTAGATTATGCGTAGGCGTAGGCATCGCCTGCTCAAAAATAGTGTTTCCAACCCCATTTTTCAGCCATATTTTGAGTACTCTTGCTTATTGACAAATGGTATCCGACCTTAATTTCTCACGAATGGGTACGGATTCAGCTTCATCTACCCACTTCAACCAGCGATCCATCAACTCCTCAACTGCTCAAATACATTTGTATTGTTTAAAGTAGGTTGCTACTTAATTATTGTTTGCTTCTTTTGTCTTTGGATAAACTTAATTTAAATAAAGAACTCCTCTTAGAAGAGAGAATGTCAAATTTACCCGATCGCACGGAGTCAAACATCGATAAAGTCTTACTCATTGGAGTGACTGGCGGCACAGGTGGAAATGTCGTTAAGGGATTTCTCGAACAGGGAATTACTAACCTGCGAGTCATCACTAGAGAAATTGACCTTAATCGTCCAACTCTTGCAAAGCTTAACGATGCCAAAGTTGAACTGGTAAAAGCCAATCTCGACGATGAAGCCTCCCTCATAGCAGCCTTTGCAGGGATTTCGGCTGTTTACTGCCACGCCACTTCTGCGGACTCTCCTAAAATTGACCCGCTAGAGGTGGAGAGGGCAAGGCGAGTTGCACAAGTTGCCAAACAAGCTGACATCAAACACTTTGTCTACAATTCCGCAGGTGGGGCGGATCGGAATTCAGGAATCCCCCGCATTCAGCAAAAGTACCAAGTGGAGCAAATTCTTAAAGAAGCTGGCTTACCGACTACTATGTTGCGAGCCTGCTTATTTATGGAAGAGTTTTGGAAGAAGTACACGCGACCTTCCATCCTCAAAGGTAGTTTTCCATTTTCCATTCAGCCAGACAAACCCCTTCATCTAATTACAACAAAGGACATGGGCCGCGTTGCTGCTTACATAATTAAATATCCCACCAAGTACATCGACCAAGAAATTGAGTTAGCTGGCGATGTGTTGACTCCAAAGCAGATGGCAGAGGCATTCTCCCAAGCGCAGGGGATAAAAGTTATTCATAAAGAGACACCCGCTTGGATTTTCTTACTCCTACTGCAAAAGGAACTGTTCGATTTGATTCAGTGGTATCGTAAACAAGGTTATCAAGCCGATGTCCAGCGTTTACGAGAAGAGGAGTTTCCTGGACTTCTAACCACATTTAGAGAATTTCTGGCAGAAACCAACTGGGCAAATACGGAACTCACCTACGAGAGTCTGTGAGCGGATTAGTAGACTGTGGCAAAAGTTTGCCTACCTTTAACCAGTTGCTCAGAGCAACTTATTAAGCCTCTTATCTGGTTAATTGAGATGGTAGCTTTATTTTTGCCGCTGCTCCGGCGCAGCGACAAATTACAAGTAGCCAAAGCATCCCGTGCATCTTCTGGCACAGGTTCAGCTGTATCTACCCAAGTTAACCAGCGATAGAGTGTTTTATGTGCAACTGTGCGAGTTAGTTCGAGAGTCTCAAAAGTAGGTGCGCCTGTGTAGGACAACCTAACAGGCGATTGAAATAGGCTACATTATTCGTAATGAATCATCATTAGACTTCTTGCATAAATCAAAAATAAGAACCAATACGCTTGGGTTAAGAATTTCTTCCTTCCCTTTGCGTCCTTTGCGTCCTTGGCGGTTCGTTAAAAAAATTGACTTGAAGAAAGAGTTTTAGCCTTAACCCAAGCGTATTGAAATAAGAACCCCAAAGAGCCAAAGCTACGCTTTGTCTCCCCTAAGAGCAAGCTCTTAGGGGTTGGGGTGTTAGGGATTTTTGCAAGAGGTCTATTGCAAAAAATTCCTCAGGATGTGCAAATTTGACTTTTCATAGGATGTGAAAAAGTCAGATGTCACTGACACTTTTCAACTACAATACCTGAAATCTGGAAATCATTTTCATCTTGGGAGTGGTTCACGAACATCATTAGCGAACATTCCCCCTTTACCACATCCCATGACCAGTCAGCGTGGTTGCGTGTAGGAGAGCTTGTAGATGGTGCCGCTGTAGTCATCCGAGATTAACAAATTACCCTGCTGATCGACTACCATATCCACCGGTCGCCCCCAAAATTGTTGCGTTCCTGGAACTACCCAACCGCTGACTAAATCTATCTGGTACCCTGGGAGCTTTTGGCTACTGTTCCAGGCAAAGTAAGCTACTTTATAGCCAATTCTCTGCTGGCGATTCCATGAACCGTGCAGTCCCACAACTACCCCATTTGAGTACAGGCTGGGAAAGTTTGTATTTTGTAAGAAGGTTAGTCCCAACGGAGCCGAATGCGCTTCGATACCTCTGATAGTCTTATCGATCAGATTGCAATCAAGATGTCCATCACGATTGAACTGATAGTCGCGATCCAAAGGCATATAGTATAAGTGATTTGGGGTGTCAGGATTGGGGTTGCAGAATGGCCAACCGTAGTTGCCGCCATCTCGGACTCGCGTGAACTCATCTGGTGGATGGTTGTCTACGTAGGACGGGATAACCTTACCGTAGTTACCACTGGCATCGTTGAAGGGATAGGCGATGTTGTCTCGATTATTAACGACTACCCAGAGGTCATTTGTGCCAGGGAAGAATGCCAGTCCTTCTGCATTGCGTAAACCTTGGGCAAAAAGCCGCGGATTACTTCCATCAGCGTTGTACTGGTAAATCGCACCGCGCCGTGGGTTACTGACAGTGTCTGCTACGCAGGCGTTGCATGTCGAGGCGATCGACACGTATAGTTTGTCGTTGGCATCGAGGGCGATATTTTTCAGTTCGTGACCGTAAGCACCTCTGAGTTCCGGGGTGCTGCTGTCTGGTAAGCCGCTTACAACAACTTGGCGATTCTGCGCGGTTATGTCTCCAGATTTGTAGATGAAGCGGTCAATTTGATTACTCTCAGAGATATAGATGTATGTGGTGTTGTTAATCGTGTGAAACACAATGTCATGCGGTTTGCGTAAACCTGTCACGAAATCAGAAATAATTGGGTCATTAGCGCCATTTGACCTGACAATTAGCACTTTACCCGTATCAGGCTGCGATACTAAAAGATTGCCATTGGGAGCAATTGCCATAAAGCGGGCTTTCGGAATGCGAGCATAAACGGAGATGGAGAAGTTGGGCGGCACTTTCAAGTAACGGCTAATATTGAAGGGCGCATAGCTCATTGTATTAGGCACGTTAATCTTGGTTTCAACAGACGTAGTTGGTGGGATGGCTAACGTTGGGGTGGAAAGAACCTCGAAGTTGATCACAGTAGTAAGCAGGGCGAGCAAACTAACTAGCCGCGCCGATACTATCTGTCCGAGCCACTGTCTTGGCTGTAGAGTAAATAGAATTGACATTTTCAACTTCCTTTTGATGTGAGCAGTAAAATACATAACTACACTTAAGACTGTGTTTAGAGCCTTAGTTGTAGCAGCCAGAAACGCTTTAACCTGCAAATAGGATGGTTTCGAGCTAGGACTAATTGCAATCACGCGTAAGTAAAACAAGTATTTTATTTACTACTTACACTAGTGCTTTGTCAAGCTAGTTTGAGGTTTGGAGTAAGGGCTTTAGTCTTTATTTTCTAAGCCCTAAAGTCCTTAAGTCGGCGGTAAAAAATCGACCTATTAACGAGATATCAAGCTAAAGAATACTTAAAAAACAGGTCATTCCACTGTTTTTACAAAACTAAACATACCTCAGTTTTATCATGCCGACTGACTTACTACCAACTTGATTACCTATCAATTTAAACTTGACAGACTACTAGTTAGACTTCCCAAAAGTTTTTATTCTTCAACAAAAAAATCAATAAAGATTTTTTTATTGATTTGGGTAATTTAGAGAGAGCTTTTGAAAATTCTGCTAGTTGTGAGATTATGGCGTTGGTAAAAAGTTGAGTCTATTTGCCAATAATCTTAGTTAAAATTGATGACTAAAGGTGATTACAGTTAATAGACTCGTCCGAAAACTAAATTGGCATAATAATTGTTGTCTAAAACCATTACAAAAACTGGGCTCAAAATTTCCTGAGAAGTCTAATTGTGACTCTAATATTTCTGAATTGCAGGTTTGATTGATTAATATTGCTCTTGCTAGATTTAACTAGCATATATAGAACTCAGGTTTGATTAATGAAAATCCTTTAAGATAAAAGCTTTGCTGGACAAAAGTTTTAATCTCAAGATGCTGATCATTATTGAACTCGGATTTCTATATTTGGTTACATCCTATTGAGATAAAAGTGAAACGTAACTCGTATATTCACTAGTATTTAAATTTTATTGAAAAATTATTTTGGGTAAATTTACGTTAGTAAATTTACGTAAGCTGAAATTTAATATGATATTTTAGCAAAAAGTGGCGATACTCAAATACAAGTTATTGTTAGCTTACTGACATCAGTTCTCTATCTTCATCCTTCTTTTTAGCTAAAAGTATTGAATGTAGAACTTTATTTATTCACGCCCACTTACTATTTAATTATGGGCGATTCCTCTTTACCTGAGAATTACTAATAGAAAATCCCCGACGCGTGGGTTTAAGACTAGCTAATTCCACCTGAAAACTTACTTTGTCGCTCATTTCCCTGCTTCTCGCTTCCAAAGTCCAATTACCAGGACGCAACTCCCAAAATAAAGAATTAGCTAACTGTGTATCTAGCTTTTCATCATTTAGCCACCACTCTACAGGCAGAGATTTATTTCCCACTAGCTTAAATTCGAGTTTTTGCTTTGTTTCTTCACCTGGATATAGTAAGAATAAATCGCCATGATGCGGAGATAAAATTCTCAAATTGGTAGAAGTAAAATTTGATTGCTGTTGTTTTGCCAACCACTCATCATACTCTGGTGGCAAATTGAATTGATTTTCACCTTCGTAGTTACTTTTATCTTCAGGATAAAAATATTCCTGTACAACTGAGGTACAATCTGGTGTTGGTCGTAACCCAGAAATTGCACAAATAGGTAGTTGCACTAAACCTTCTGGAGATGAAAAACCTGCTGGTTCTTGATGTTCGTGTAGGTGTAACATAATCCGATTCCACAAGGGTGCAGCCCCTGTAACGCCTGAAACTTGTCGCATCGGTTCGCCGTTGAAATTACCTACCCAAGTAGCGACGGTGTAATCGGTAGTGAAGCCAACTGTCCAAGTATCGCGAAAATTGGAAGAAGTGCCAGTTTTAACCGCACTGGGAAAGGGTAAATTTAATACAGAGTCTACACCAAACGCTGTTGCACGAGCATGGCTGTCACTGAGTATGTTGATGATTAATTGCCATATCGTCGTCGAATTTTGGATTTTAGGTTGCACTAAAGGTGCGCTTTCAACGCAACTTAGATTTTGGATTGGGGAATTGGAAAATGTGCTTACTAAAGGGATAGCATCTCCTTGTCGTGCTATGGTTAGGTAGGCACGGGCTAATTCCCAGAGACTGACTTCGCCACTACCTAAAGTCAAACCCAAACCATAGTGTTCTGGGGTTTGATTGAGGTGTTCAAATCCTACTTGATGCAGTCGTTCAAGGAAAGTTTCCACACCTACTTTTTCTAACACGCGCACTGCGGGGACATTTAAGGAATTTGCTAAAGCGATTCGTACCCGCACTGGGCCAAGAAAACGTTCGGTGTAATCTGTGGGGCTGTAAAGTTTCGCGCCGGGAATGGCGTAATGGGCAGGTACATCTGCCAAAATGGTATTTGGGCGAATTAAACCTTTTTCTAAAGCTAATTCATACACAAAAGGCTTGAGAGTAGATCCTGGTTGACGTAGCGCTTGCACTCCATCATTTCGTCCCAATTTGGCTTCATTAAAGTAGTCAGGCGAACCGACATAAGCCAAAATTTCACCAGTGCGGTTGTCAATCACCAATGCAGCTGCATCATGGACATTGTTCGCGGCTAGGGAAGAAATTACCTGCTGCACCTGTGCTTCAATAAACTGCTGTAAAGGACGATTTATAGTCGTGCGAATAACAGATTCATCTCCCCAATCCACGCCAGTTGCAACAAGAGTGGCTCGCCGCCCAACGCACAGGCTCCCCTTTTTAAGGGGGGCTTGATTCCCCGCTTTGTAAGGGGGACTAGGGGGAATATGATTGGCTAACCAAAATAAAAAGTGTGGTGCGGCGATAATCCCCCGTTGGCGAGATTGAAAGACAACTTTTTCGGTGTGTGTTCGCTCTGCGATCGCCCCACTGATATACTCATCACGTACCATACGATTGAGGACGTATTTTTGTCGCTGCTTCAGCCGTTCCCAATGCTCATAAGGATTAAAGTATGTGGGATTATTGGGAATAGCAGCCAACAAACTAGCTTGAGCAAGATTCAATTCACTAGCTGGGATGGAAAAATAAGTCCGCGCAGCTGCTTCCACACCATATATATTGCCTCCCATTGGCAGCCGATTGATATATGCAGAAAGAATTTCATCTTTATTCATCCCTGCTGTTAACCGCCAAGATAGCCAAACCTCACTCAGTTTACCAGAGAAGTTACGGGGGACGGGATCTAACATCCGCGCCAACTGCATGGTAATAGTGGAAGCGCCGGAAACAATTCCTTTGGCGTGGATGGCTTCTTTGCTGGCGCGGACAACAGCTTTCATGTCCAACGCCCCGTGATGGTAAAAGCTACCATCTTCGGCGGCTAAAATGGCATGGATAAACTGAGGCGAAACCTGATTTAGTGATACTACTGATGTATGCTCTTGGTCACGGGTGAGCAATGTTCCTAATGGTAAACCATTGCGATCGCTAAATTGCATTGCCAACTGATTTTGGGCAATATCTGCGGCACGAATGGGCGCAAAATAAGGCAGTAGGCGTACAACCAGGCAGATTACCAGCACAGCCAGGGTAACTTTACTAGTTTGACGCAGTTTGTGCTTAATTTTAGTTAGCGATCGTGAAATTAGTTTCATCAGGGAATCCCCTGTCTAAGAAAACTTACCTTAATCTTGACGCAGCGATTACATCTACATCAGTAAATATATCAAATCCTTAATAATTCATTTATCATCACTTAGCAGATGTAAATTAATCTTTGCGAAATTTAAATACTTCTTTATAGTTAAGAATTGAGTCATTTTTGGAACAATTATACTGGATTAGTTATCTATGTAAATAAACATACGTTAGATCCACAGTTTGAGTACAAATAACTAGTTATCTTGCGTCCTTTATTAGTCTTGGTGTTGCCCACTGATGAGAGAATGCAAATTTTTCTTTGCTATTATTTAGAAATTTTTTATTTTGAATTACGAGAAAGATGATGATCAGAGTTTTACTGCGTTTCTACCATCAAATAACCTATCACGTTTTTGGCGGTAGCTTGCGGCAAGCCGAAGCGTCTACGTTAAAAAAAAATGGACATTCTTCAAGCCGTAACCGAACAATACAGTTTCTTTTTATTTTTACATTTATACTAGCGATCGCAGGGTGTAATTTCTTTGGTATCAACTCAAGTAAAGAACAACTTCCGACAGTTTCCCCACTCACGCCGCCGAAATTACCAGACTGGATTGAACAAATTAGTCCCATTGGGGATGCAAAATCTCTTAACCAAATCCGCATCCGTTTTAAAGAAGCTTTAATACCAGTTGAAAGTCTTGACAGTCCAGAACAACAGAAATTATTACAAAAATTTGCCCTTTCGCCGCCTTTACCCGGTCAATTTCGCTTTTTAACACCACGGATGGTAGGTTTTCAAGCTGATAAAGCATTGCCAATAGCAACAAGATTTCAAGTCACTCTCAAGGCAGGTTTAGCCGATTTAAAAAATCATCGCCTAGACAAAGATTTACCTTGGACTTTCAATACTGAATCTATCAAACTGACTAATCTACCTGGTGTCAATCCCATTGAAAAAGCTGATGTTGAACCAATTGATTTACAACAAAAGTTACAGTTCACTTCCAATGTAGAATTGGATTTAGCTTCTGTACAAGAGCATTTACAGTTAATTCCTGAAGGAAAAAATAAAGGTATAGGTTTTAAAGTTGAATTAAACAAAGAAGAAAAACCATTAGAAGATGAAGAACCTTTAGAAAAATTTGACCATTCAGCACACAATTGGATTTATAATCTCATCCCCCAGCAAAATCTTGAAAAAGCAACTCGTTATCGGCTAGTATTTGCGCCAGGAATACGTCCTGCTTATGGCAATTTACCTACAGAGAAAGAATTTGCCAGTAAGTTAGTAACTTATTCGCCTTTAGCATTTCAGAAAATTAATTTTTACGGACAGCCCGATGCAGGTGGAACTTTTGGAAGATTTCTTAAAGGCAGTCCACAGCTAGAATTTAATAATGTCTTATTAGCAGATTCAGCTAAAGAAAATATTACTATTAATCCAGCACCAAAAGTAATTTCGAGAATTATACAAATAAATGATGAAGATAAAATTGTCGGCATCAATCCTTATGCGCTAGAACCTGCCAAGACTTATACAATTACTATCGGTGCTAATCTCAAAGATAAGTTTGGGCAAACTTTGGATAAACCGATCACAGTTAAATATGATACTGGAGATTTAGCTGGAGATATCTGGGTACCATCAGATTTAAATATTTTCCCTACAGGTGAAGATTTACAATTAAATATTAGTACGGGAAATTTGCCAGAATCTAAGTACAAAGCAGCTTATCGAGCAGTTAAACCGACAGATTTAGTTTATTTTAATAATAGTAATGATTTATTACCAAAACCTTCTGATTGGCAAAACTTTAAGGTATCAGGTAAAAAAAATCAATCAGTTGATATTGCTGTTCCTCTTCGGGAAAAAATAAGCTCTACTACGGGAATGTTAGCTTATGGAGTGCAAGCCCGCACTAATAAATATCAGGAGAATGGTAAGGAACTTTGGCGTGAACCTACAACTTATGGCTTAGTTGAATTGACGAATTTGGGCGTATTTACTCAATGGTTTCCTGAGTCAGGCTTAATTCGCGTCAATCATCTTATAGATGGTTCACCAGTTAAAGCGGCTGCTATTGAAATTTATCAATCAAAATTACAGGCAAAATCTCGCCCAGAACCTGTACCTTGTGCAACGGGTAAAACTGATGAAAATGGAATCTTTAGAATTTCTCGTGAAGGATTACAGCAATGTTATTCTGGGAATGAAACCTCTAGTAAATCACCACAATTATTAGTAATAGCCCGTGAAAATCAAGATTGGGCATTTGCTAGAACAGAAGAATATAGCGGCGTTTATGGATATGGTATTGATGCAGGTTGGCAAAATGGTAAACCAGAATCACGCGGAGTAATTTTCTCAGACAGACAGTTGTATCAACCAGGTGAAAAAGCTTGGTTAACTGGTTTTTCTGAATATTTCCAAAATGGCACAATCCAGCAAGATAAAAATGCTGTTTACCAATTAACTTTGGTAAATCCTGATGGACAAAAGATTAATTTAGGTACGCAAACTACAAATGAATTTGGCACATTTTCTCTGGAACTGCCAATCAAGACTACTCAGCGCTTAGGCTACCATACAATCCAGGCTAAGGGTAAGAACGGGCAAGAAATTTCTGGCGAATTTCGGGTAGCTGAGTTTAAGCCACCCAACTTTAAAGTCGAACTTAACTTAGAAAAAGAATTTGCTCTCATTGACGAGAAAGTTGATATTAATGCTAAAAGTAATTATTTATTTGGTGCGCCTGTAGAAGGTGGAGAAGCAAAATACTTTATTACTCGCCAGCAGGCTAACTTTGTTCCTAAAGGTTGGGAGGAATTTACTTTTGGTAGGCAATGGTTGTGGCCGGAGGAAACTCCTACTATATCTAGTGATGTGTTGCAGACTAATGCCCAATTAGATGCTAACGGGACAACTAGGCAAACGGTAACAGTGGCTAAGGATTTACCATATCCAATGACTTACCGAGTCGATGTGCAAGTTGCAGATGTTTCTAATCTGTCTGTAGCGAATTCCAAAACTTTTACAGCCCTACCAAGTAATCGCCTTATCGGATTAAAAAGCAATTTTATCGCTGATGCTGGTAAGGCTTTTCCGATTGAAGTGATTGTTACTGATCCAACAGGAAAACCAATAACAGGTCAACGGGTGCGCCTGGAATTACAACAGATTAAATATAGCAGCGTCACGCAGTTGGTGGAAGGTAGCCAAACACCAAAAAATCAAGTTGAATATAAAACAGTAGGACAAGCAGAAATTACATCTGCTAGTAATCCGCAATTGGTAAATTTAACAGCGCCGGAATCTGCTTCATATCGGATTAGAGTTAATTTTAGCGATGCCAAAAGCGAATTAAGTGCCACAGATTTACAAATTTGGGCAACTGGAGGAAATCCTGTATTTTGGGGTTCGAGAGAAAAAGATGTCTTAGAAGTTAAATTAGATAAAAAAGAGTTTAAACCAGGCGAAATTGCTACTGCACTAATTCAATCTCCCTATTCAGATGCAGAATTGTACTTTGCTGTGATTAAAGACAAACCCCTTTATCAGCAAATTACCAAAGTTAAGGGAGGCGCACCACAAATTCAGTTTCAAGTCACGCCAGAAATGTTACCTAATGCAGCTATTGAAGCTGTATTAGTCAGGCAAGGTAAACCGATAAATCAAGTGGAACCAGGTAGTTTAGATAACTTGGTCAAAATTGGTTTTACACCTTTTAAAGTTAACTTAGAAGATAAGTATTTAAAACTGCAAGTTAAGCCAGTGCAAGCATCATTAGAACCTGGTGCAGAGGAAACGGTACAGCTAGAACTAAAGGACAATCAAGGAAACCCCACCAAAGGACAGTTTACAGTCATGGTGGTAAATGAAGCGGTACTACAACTTTCTGGTTATCGTCCGCCAGATTTGGTGGATACAGTTTATGCAGAACAGCCCATATCTACCCGCTTTAGCGATAATCGACCGGATGTAATATTACAACCACAAGATGTAGCTAAACCCAAAGGTTGGGGTTATGGCGGTGGTTTCTCAACTGGTGCAGCAAATACTCGTACCCGCACCGATTTTAAAGCCTTAGCTTACTACAACGGTTCTGTCCTCACCGATGCAAATGGTAATGCACAGATAACCTTTAAACTCCCGGATGACTTAACTATATGGCGAGTGATGGCTGTCGCCACCGATGGAAATCTGCGCTTCGGTAATGGGGACGCGACTTTTATCACCACCAAGCCACTGCTAACTAATGCTATCTTGCCACAATTTGCCCGTCCAGGCGATCGCATCCTTGCTGGTTTATCCGTAACTAACAACACTGGGAATACAGGAAATCTCTCAATTAATGGTGAACTTAGCGGTACGGTGAAGTTTGCTGAGAAAAACCCCATAGCTACTGCTTTGCAAACCAAAGCTGAATCTGCAACTCATGCTTATCGCTTTCCAATGGTGGCCGATAGAGTGGGAGTTGGTAAAGTTCGCTTTACCACTCAGCTAAATGGTACAGCCGCAGATGCTTTTGAAGTACCTTTGGAAATTAAGCCAATTGAAATTACAGAACAAGTCGTTGAAACTGGTGTAATCCCTCCAACCCCCCTTAACAAAGGAGGGGATAAGGTGAAGATTCCCCTGAATGTTGATAAAAATACCTTTCCTGATGCGGGAGGTTTAGATATTCAATTGGGGAGTACTTTGATACCGGAGATTCAAGCACCAGCAAAGCAGGTTTTAGAAGATGATGATTTGCCGTTTACAGAACCTGCTGCAAGTCAGTTAATGATTGCAGCTAATCTGCAAAATCTTACACAAAAATATGGTCAGACATTTGCAGAATTTAATCCTACCCAACAGGCAAATCAAGCAATTGAAAAATTAAAAAAACTTCAACTGGCAGATGGTGGTTTTGCAGCTTTCCCCGGACAAGAAAAATCCGACCCTTGGGTTTCTTCTTATGGGGGTGAATCTTTGGCTAAAGCCAGTCAGGTGTTTCCTAATTTAGTCGATTCTGCAATGCTGTCTCGCCTGAAAGCTTATTTGCCAAAACTTCTGGCGAATCCTGGAGAATATGAGTTTTGCAAACAACTACTCTGTAAAAGACAACTGCAACTTAATGCTTTAATCGCATTAGCAGAATTGGGAGATCAACGTAATACTTTTCTCGCAGATATTTATGAACAGCGCAATAATTTTGATGTAGTAACTCAAATTAAACTAGCGCGATACTTATCTCAATTCCCAGAATGGCAAGACGAATCTCAACAACTGGTAAGCAATCTACAACAAAATATATATGAAACTGGTCGCACAGCAGTTGTAAGTTTACCACCTAGTTGGGGATGGATGAGTTCATCTACCACGACGCAAGCGCAAGCTTTACGCTTATTTATTGCCAAGCAGAGTAAACCCGAAGTTATAGATAAGTTATTCCAAAGTCTTCTCGCACTGCGAAGGAATGGCACATGGCAAACTAACTATAATAATGCCCAAGCATTAACAGCTTTGGTAGATTATAGTCAACTGCAACCCACGCCGCCTAATTTTGTTTCCACAGTACAATTAGCTGGTAAGAAGTTAGGAGAAAATCGCTTTGATGGCTACAAAAATCCTCGCTTACAAATGAATATGCCGATGAATCAATTACCTCGTGGTCGTAATGATTTAATACTGCAAAAGTCAGGCAATGGGACTTTACACTATCTGGTTGCTTATAATTATCGCTTGCAAGGAAATCAACCAGGTAGGTTTAACGGTTTACGCATAACACGAGGAATTAGTCAAGTAAATGAAGAGAAAGTTTTACAAAAAACAGGTCTTTACGCTTTCGATAAACCCTTGACTTTAGCCTCTGGACAGGTGTTTGATATTGGTTTAGAAATTATTGCCGATCATCCTGTAGATCATGTGGTGATTAAAGATCCGCTACCAGCAGGTTTTGAGGCGGTGGATGCGAGTTTTCAAACTACGACAGCTGCATTACAAGCAAAAGCTGATAGCTGGGAACTTAGCTTTAGAAATATCTACCGCGATCGCATTATCGCCTACGCCGACCACCTGGAACCAGGAGTTTATAGCCTGCATTACTTAGTCCGTTCTGTTACTCCTGGGACATTTTCTTGGCCTAGTGCAGAAGTTCACTTGCAATATGCAACAGAAGAATTTGGGCGTACTGCTGAGTCTACATTGATGGTTGAGGATAAGTCGTGACAATTTAAGATGTAAGAAAGGGAATTTACAAATGTTCAAAGCCTATGGGAGAACAAGGCAGTGACACATATTCTCAAAGTCAACGAACATGGCGATTTGTATTTACCATCAGAGGTGCTGGGAAAACTACAACCTGGCACAGTCTACAGCTTAGAAGTTCAGGGAGATGTACTGATTTTGCGTCCTGAACGTTCAGGCGTATTCTCTCCAGAAAAGAAAGCGGCAAAGTGGAGGAGGTGGGCTGCAAGTCATTCAGCTAACAGTCCAAGCTTGCCTAATGAGGCTTTGCGCCGGGAGCATATCTACGATTGACTATTCGTTACTTACTGGATACCAATATTTTATTGCGTGCTTGTGATCCTGCTTCATCAAGTTATGCACTGGCGCTAGAAGCAATTGCTAGACTTTTAGCACAAGGCGAGGAGTGTGTCATTACTCCTCAGGTGCTGATAGAGTTTTGGGTAGTTGCTACTCGCCCAATTGCTGTCAATGGTTTGGGGTGGAATGCCGACCAGACACACACAGAGGTGGAACAAATTCTTGATCAATTTACGTTACTTGAAGACAATCCACAGATATTTAGACAGATATTTAGCCATTGGTTGAATTACGTTACCACTTATAAAGTCATGGGTAAGCGCGTCCACGATGCGCGATTGATTGCTGTGATGTTAACACATGGAGTAACGCATTTGCTGACTTTCAATATAGACGATTTTACCAGCACAGCAGGTATTATCGTTGTGCATCCACAGACAGTTATTGATAGTTAATAATGCCAAGTGGTCAAAGCCAAGACAACCAGGAGGTAATATTAAGGCAAAACAGGCTTTAACGCTAATTCAATATCTTGGAATGCGGGTTTTTATTCACCAAAAGACTGGTTGGAAGTCTAATTCTGGCTCTCCCATCCCTAATGATTTTGAACAGGAATTTGTTGTACATAAAGAGCGATTTACTGTTAGACAGATACTGAAAATTGAAAATCACCCAGAGCTGATGTCTGCTGTACAACTGTGGCAGGAAAAACATAGTGCTTCTAAAATGATTTTTGCTGAAACCAATGATGCGTTAAACAAATGTCTCCAAGGACTAAAATCTAGAGAAATTAAAAAACAGAATAATCTTTATCAAAATTCTGCTATCAGACACTATTATGATACATGTCCTCTAATGGATTACTCAGCTATGAGTAAATTAGCAGATAACCAAATTCGTTATCACGATATCCATCCTGTGGAAGCTGTTTGTAAAGCGTTGGATTTATATATGCCTAAGCATAAGGCTGAACTTATACCAGTTATAGAGAATGTTTACAAAGCAGACAAAAGATTAAAAGCTGAATCCAAGCAAAAAATACTTGCTGTTGGAATTCAGTTGTCATTATTCTAAATATTATTAGGGTAGCCACCCCACACTCCTTTGAAACTCGGCTATCTATTGCGATCGCATTATCGCCTACCTCAACCACCTCGAACCAGCAGTTTATAGCTTGTACTACTTTTTCAGTTTTTCAGATTTTACAACTACCCATTGCGTAACACCCGCCATTGCTCGCCAGCCCAAAAATTTCCCAATAGGTTCCGCTCGTTGGATGGCAATACGAGTCAAATCACCACTGACTCGTTCATGCCATTGAAATAAAGTTTGCTCACCCTCTACTGTCACCACATTTGCCACCAAACGCCCACCAGGCCGCAGTGCTTCCCAGCAAACATCAAAAAGTCCCGTTGCTGTCACTCCACCACCAATAAAAATCGCATCTGGTGTAGGCAAGTCTTTCAGGGCATCTGGCACTTTCCCTTCAATGATTTGCAGATTTGGAGTACCGAGAGTAGCGGCATTATCAGCAATATATAGTAGTCTAGACGAGTTTTGTTCGATCGCGATCGCCCGACACCGAGCATGGCTTCGCATCCATTCGATAGAAATGGAACCGCAACCCGCGCCAACATCCCACAATAATTCTCCTGGTGTGGGAGCCAAAGTTGCTAGGGTGATTGCCCTAACTTCACGTTTGGTTAACTGTCCATCGTGCTGGTAGGCGTTATCTGGTAATCCTGGTAATCTTGGTAATGGCACAACCCCAGTATCAGCAATGCAATCAACTGCGATCGCATTCAAAGCAGCAACTTCTGTTTCACTCCAAGATGCAGCCGTACCTTCCACAATTCTTTCATGAGTGCCGCCCATGCGCTCCAATACGGTGATTTTACTGCTACCGTAGCCGCGATTTGTCAAAATTTTGGCAACAATGGCGGGTGTGTCCTTCCCTTCACTCAAAATCAATAGCCTAGCTTTTGGATAGATGTAAGACTGGAGTAGGGAGGATGGACGACCATTCAAACTCAAGGTTTCTACCTCAGTTAAAGACCATCCCACCCTGGCACAGGCGAGACTGAAGGCTGAAGGTGCGGGTATAATCGTCATTTGGGAGATGGGAATTCGCCGCATCAAGGTAACACCAATGCCGTAACACATCGGATCGCCGCTTGCGAGTACGCAGATTGACTGACCTCGACGTTTGATGATTTCCTCAACTGAAGTGCTAATGGGGGATGTCCAGACTAGTTTCTCACGTTGGTCATCTGTAGGGAGCATTGCTAAATGGCGATCGCCTCCCACAATTACTTTAGCTTGATCGATTAGGGAAAGAGCGATCGCGCTTAACCCCTGTAATCCATCTTCTCCAATCCCGACGATAGAAAGCCATTTCTGTGTCATGCTAATTCATGATTAATACTTTATCGGCAATTATAAACAAGTAATCTCCTTGATTATTTTCATACTTATTGACAATCTCGGTGATGCGTCCTGTATTAATATCTGCTGCTAGCCTTTGACACCCGGCAGCGATTTCATCGGCAGAAGCTAGCAAAGCAAACGTAGAAATTCCAGAGCGGACATTTTCATCTAAATATATTTCCGGACGATGTTTTCCACTATATAAAAATAGGTCTTGCAAATTTTCGGAAATAGAATAATATTCAATATCTCCTGAGTGAAAACCTGCCTCATTGAGAGCATATCTGACATTTTTTAAACTTGGCATCTGTTCAGCAGATTTATGTATAGCCTCTGGAAAATATTCGACTAACCAATATTTGCTTATTTGCTCCGGCGTGGCAGTAAACAATACAAAACGACCAGCCGCCAAGACACGGTAAATCTCCCGAAAAGCAGGAATTAGTGCAGCAAAATGATGTATTGCTAGCGTGCATAACACACCTGAAAAAGTCCCATCAGCATAAGGTAAAGCCTCAGCTTCTGCAACTTTCCAAGCTACAGCATTACTCTTATTCGTAGCAGTATCAATCATCTGTTTTGATTGGTCTACTCCATGCCAAACACCACCATGTTTTGCCAAAGCTAGCGTGTAATTTCCGGTGCCACATCCCACATCTAGATACGAGGAATCTGATTTGATTTGAAAGTGTTTAGCTAATTGGGCAGCAATGTCAGGGTCAGCGCGACGAGTCAAATCATAGCCTTTGCCAATTTGCTCATAAATAGTCATTTGTTTGAGTCTGTTCCGAATTTTAGACTCACATTATTCTATGGCTTTTGCTACATGAATGTAAACTATAGCTATCATCAAAATTGGCTATATCAAATACGAAAAAGGAGATGTAGAAGGAGCAATACAGCAGTGGGAAAAAGCAGTTCAAATTAATGGTAGTGTAGCAGAACCACAAATGGCGATCGCAGTTGCTTTATATGCCAAAGGTGAGCACGAAAAAGCTAGTAAATTTGTAGTTGCGATCGCCACTGATTTTGGACATGGTAGTGGTTTTATTGTCAGTCCAGATGGTCTACTTGTTATTCTTGCCCCGATGCTCACTTACTTTGGCTCGGAAGTCCCCCGTCTGAGCTTTACGTCGCAACCAGAAATTAATGGTGTTGCGGAAGACAGTTAAAATCTTCGCAGGCTTCACAGCGCTTCATGCCATTGAGTTTGATCGCCTCAATAACTTTTTGGCGCAGGTCGTAGCTGTAGGGTTTGGGCATGACAGAAATAGGACGCAAAAGTGGAAGGGCTTTTCTATTCTATGTCCTAACCGTGATGGCGGCTGCTATAACTATTGAGATGGATAGTCAGCAAATAGACTCTCACTTATACTTACTGCTTCCTGCTAAAGAACGACTCATAGCACAGAATGACGACATTTTCCCAAAGGATTTTAATGCTCGATTGACTGTTACCTTACCAGAAAATGGTATCTACTATTTGTTGGCTAACACTTTTGAAGCAGAAGAATCTGGTAGTTACAGTTTACGCGCAGCGATATCTCAGCAGTAATTTATTTTTAGTTGGTGAACTATTGGGTATAAATAAACATACTTAGATCCCGGACTTATTTGAGAAGTCGGGGATCTATCTCCTGAGTATTTTATGTTTAATTAGGTTGCTATACACCCCCTAAAATTTAAACTATTGCTGCTGTTGCCTTGACTGCAAAAATTTTCTTAATCACATCTTCTACCACCTTATCTGGCGTGGAAGCACCAGAAGTAATTCCGACAACAATTTCTCCATCTGGCAACCAGTTTTTTGTAGTTATTAACTGCCCATTTAATTGCCGATGTTCAATGGAATATCCTGATTTCAGGCGTTCAACAGTATCAATATGATAAGAAGGAATTCCCCGCTCAAAAGCAATTTGTTGTAATTGAGTAGTATTCGAGGAATTAAACCCACCAATTACTACCATCAAATCTAAATTATGTTCTACTAGCTCTAACATTGCATCTTGCCGTTCTTGGGTAGCGTCACAGATGGTATTGAAGCTTTGGAAATGCTGATTTAACTCAGTGGGGCCATATTTTTGCAACATAGTCCGCTCAAAAAGCTTGCCAATTTGCTCAGTTTCGCCTTTAAGCATCGTAGTTTGGTTGGCAATGCCAACTCTTTCTAAATCCTGATCGGGATCAAATCCTGCTGAACAAGCTTTAGCAAATTTTGTTAGAAATTCTTCCTGGTTCCCACCATTGATAATATAATCAGCAACATATTGTGCTTCTGACAAATTCAACACAATTAAATACTTACCAGCAAAAGAACTAGTAGCAACTGTTTCTTCGTGCTTATATTTACCGTGAATAATGGAAGTATAATCGACTTTTTTGTGCTTTTCTACTGTATTCCAAACTTTAGATACCCAAGGACAAGTTGTATCAACAATTTTGCAGCCTTTATCGTGAAGTATCTGCATTTCTTGAATGCTAGCGCCAAAAGCGGGTAATATGACTACATCACCAGTGCCAACAACAGAAAAGTCTTTATTTTTTCCTTCAATAGGGATGAATTCTACTTCCATCTCCTGCATCCGCTGATTTACAGAAGGGTTGTGAATAATCTCGTTAGTAATCCAAATGTGTTCTGTGGGGAAGTGCTGACGAGTTTCGTAGGCCATTGCCACAGCCCGTTCTACACCCCAGCAAAAGCCAAAGGCTTGTGCTAGTCGGATCGTCACATCACCTCGTTGTAGGGTGTAATTGCGATCGCGAATTTCCTGAATCAAGTTACTCTGATACTCAGACTGTAATTGGGTAGCAACTTCTGCTTGATGACCAAAGCCCTTGCGATTGTAATTTTCGGAATGTTGGAGCGTGCGCTTAAAAGCTTTTGTATCCATTAGATTTGTCTACTTAAACCACTATTTTTTATTTTCTCGCGCCAAGACGCGATTTATACAAAGTTGTCTTCAAAGATATTACTTCTTTTTGTCCTTTACCCTTTTTCCTCAAAAGACGTTAACGCTGGGGTTTTAATTCGATTTCGCTATAAATCTGCAATGCAGAACGCCAAACTATATAGCCTTCAGGACTTAAGTGTAAGCCATCAGTAGTAAATTCGCGGCGGAGATTACCTTGCTTGTTGGTAAACAGGGGATATAAATCGAGATATTTGACACCTTTTTTAATAGATATGCTTTGCAGTTGCTGATTAAACTCGCGAATGCGACTATTGCCAACAGCCAGAAGTTTATCTCGTCCTTTCCAGGTTGCTTGCTCTGCCCCATGTGGCAAAATCGATTGGACAACAATTTGTGCTTTGGGATGCGCCTTTCGTAGGTAACTGATAATTTGCCGCTGATTATCTAAAATTACCCCGTCGCTCATCCCCTCAATTAGGTCATTAATACCAATCATGACAAAAATCACCTCTGGCTGGGTGCGGTCAAATATCTTCAATCTTTTCAAGAGTCCATTACTGGTTTCGCCAGAAATTCCTTGATTGAGCCAATTTTTATCTTCAGGTAATAACTCAGGGGGAAACCACAAACTCAGAGAATCTCCCGCCAGGATGCTTAAATGCCGAGTCCGTTGGTCAGCGGCTACCTTGGCTTCTTGCTTGAGGATGTCTACCCACTGTTGGTAAGTGAGTTGGTGACGGCGACCTAAATCAGGTGTAACAATTTGGCGATCGCTGTTCAGATTGATTGGCTCTGGGGATGTTATTATCCCAAAAAAAGCGGCCAATCTCTGCTGTTGCCAAATTAGCAGAATGACCGCCAACATTAGGATGCCGTTGGTTAACAGCGAGAAAAATGCCCAGATAGGAAAGGTTTTAAAAGAAGTAGACACGACTAGCGAAATTTACCCGTTATTTGAATCAAATTTTAACGCTAGCGATCGCAAATTACCCAATCTTAAACTGGGGAGTAGGGGAAAGCAGGGGAAGTACGGGAAGCAAACAGAAAGTTCTTCCCTCTTAACTCCTAACTCAGCACTCAGCACTCAATGCTCAGTACTACTGAATGGGTTTCTCGTCTGAATGGGACTATCGCCAAACTCGGAGTTGTAACCTTCTTCACCGTGTTCGTTGATATCCAAACCTTGCAATTCAGCTTCCTCTTTGACTCGCAGCCCGACTGTGACATCGATAATCTTGAGAATAATCCACGTACCAACACCTGCGATCACATAGGCAACGGCAATTGCTGCTAGTTCAACTCCCAATTCACCTAAATTACCACGCAGCACTCCGTCTTTACCTCCTCCGTTGACTTGAGTAGTAGCAAAGATGGCGGTTAAAATTGCCCCCACTGTACCACCAACACCATGCACAGGATAGGTATCTAAGGCATCGTCAATTTGTAGCTTGTGCTTGAAACTCACAGCATAGAAGCAAACAAAGGCGGTGACGAAACCAACTAAAATCGCTGATAGCGGTGTAACAAATCCAGCGGCAGGAGTGATGCCCACCAAACCAGCAACGGCTCCTGTAGCTGCTCCCACTGCGGTTGGTTTACTCCGTAAAACCGCTTCCAAAATTAGCCACATTAAAGCTGCCGCTGCCGCCGCTGTATTGGTGGCAACAAAGGCTGTTGTTGCTAAATTTGTGACTACATTACCAGAAGTTCCACTAGCAGCAGATAAGGCACTCCCAGCGTTGAAACCGAACCAGCCGAACCACAGCAAGGCAGCACCCAGCAAAATGAAAGGAACATTGTGCGGCGGGCTGAGACGATCAGGATGGGTTTTCCGAGGCCCAAGGACGATCGCAGCTACCAGGGCTGAAACGCCAGAACTAATATGAACTACTGTGCCGCCTGCAAAGTCGAGAGCACCCAAACCACCGTACAAACCTAAAAATCCACCTTTCGCCCATACCATGTGGGCGAGGGGAGCGTAAACAAAGGTTGACCATAGTAGGACAAACAGCGAATAGGCACGGAAACTCATCCGCTCAACGATCGCTCCAGAAATTAAGGCTGGGGTAATAATCGCAAACATTGCTTGGTAGATCATGAATGCCTGGTGGGGTATTGTTCCGGCATAGGAGACGACTTCCGCCGGGTTTGACCCTTCGAGATAATTGGTTATCTCTAACCCGACACCATTCAACCCCAACCATTGCAATCCACCAATGAACGGTAAACCTGGCGCAAAGGCAAGACTATAGCCCCACAGAATCCAGGTAACTCCCACGATCGCCATCAACACAAAGCTCATCATCAATGTGTTTAGGATGTTGCGCGATCGCACAAATCCACCATAGAAAAACGCCAATCCTGGTGTCATTAATAGCACCAGTGCTGCTGAAACCAGCATAAATGCCGTATCTCCAGTATCAGCAGTAGGCACAGTAGCGGCTGGTGTTTGGGCAAAAGCATTGCCCATCAGCGGTACTCCCAAAATCAGTAGGGTGATAACCCCAATCATTACAACTTTCTTCAACACTTGTTTTTCTTCCTAAGCACCAATTATTTGTATACTTAACTACATTTGATTACTTTTAGTTAGACATTTTTGTCTTGAAAGATACTTAACCTTAATTTTCATGAAATGTTAACAAAAAAAATATAATCCTGATTGTAGTTGCCAAGATTTAAATAAGGGTGTATTCATGCAATCATTGCATCTTTTTTTTGAAGAATAACATTTTATTCAACCGCTACAAAATTCTAAATTTTTAGTTACCTACTGTTACAAACCAAGATACTTGCGAAAATTGACAACTATTTTAAATACTTACCAGTATTATCAAAGAATTTGTATAAATATATTATGAGTTTTCTTTATATCTCACGCATAAACACGCAGATATCAGTATGGCTGCTTTTCACCCATGTAGTTGCTAAAAAACCTTTGTGATTTTGCCTTGAGGTTATTATCTCTTTAAAAGTAGAGATTATAAAACTTATTTGTCAAAAATAATATAGAGATTTTACTTAAGTTCTGGGTGCAAACATGATAATTAAAACACTGACTAAAGCTAAAAATACTCCCATTAGGTCGTAGCGGTCTGGAGTTACCCCGTCTACCTTCCAACCCCAAAGCATTGCCATTGTGATAAACACGCCACCGTAAGCCGCATATACTCTGCCAAAATTTGCCGATTGGAGAGTTGCAATAACTCCATAGAAAGCTAAAGCAATTCCACCCAATATACCCCACCAGAACGGCTTACCTTCGCGTAACCACAACCAGACTAAGTAGCCGCCCCCAATTTCAAATAAACCAGCCCAGAAAAAATACAGCAGGGATTTAATCATTTGACGATTCTTTAATAAGGTCGAACTCAGTGAAATTACGCTAACGCTTTTAACCAAACTATTGTCATTAATTGAAGTAAGTTTATTGAACTAGGCATTGGAGATTGGGCATTGGGCATGGGGCATTGGGGATTGGGGATTGGGGATTGGGGATTAGGGATTGGGGATTGGGGATGGAGCATTGGGCATGGAGCATTGGTTATTTCCTTCCCCCCTGCTCTCCTCTGCCTCTCCTGCCTCCCTTGCCTCCCCTGCCCCCCTCCCCCCTGCTCCCCTACTTCTTCCCCAGTTCCCAGAATGTAGATAAGGCTCAAGGATGAAAGCACCATTACCTGATAACGAAGCAAAGAGAATCGAGACGCTTTTGGAGTATAAGATTCTCGACACGCCATCTGAAGCCGCTTTTGACGACCTCACCCGTTTAGCCTCGTATATTTGTCAGGCTCCTATTGCCTTAATTAGTTTAATTGATACAAACCGTCAGTGGTTCAAGTCAAAAGTCGGTGTGGATGCCCTAGAAACACATCGAGATTTGGCATTCTGTGCCCATGCTATTCTACAGCCTGATGTTTTGGTTGTGCCTGATGCAACAGATGACGAAAGGTTCGCCGTAAACCCACTGGTCACTTCTGACCCAAATATTCGGTTTTATGCTGGTGTACCTCTGATTAATCCTGAGGGATATGCGCTAGGAACTCTATGTGTGATTGACTACGTACCACGAGAACTTACTCCAGATCAGATAGAGGCATTACGAACCTTAGGTCGTCAAGTGATCAAGCAACTGGAATTGCGTCGAAATTTAGCAAGTTTGGTACTTGTGACCAACAAAGACAAACAGGCACAGAGGGTACGCAAGCAATTTTTCAAAAAGATTGTGGCAGGTTTTGGTTTAGCGTCGGCAATTTTAGTTTTGATTGGTGTGGTTTCCGATCAAAATACAAGAGTATCTATTAATAATTCGATTTTAGTAAAAAATACTTATAAAAAAATCAACAGTCTAGAAGAACTACAGTCTCAGATAAAGGATGCGGAGACTGGACAACGTAGTTACATCCTCACTGGAAAACAAATTTATCTCAAACCTTATCAAGCAGCACTTGCTAACGTCGATCAAGAAATTGCCAATCTGAAGAATTTAACAGCAGATCAACCGAACCAACAAAAGCAGATTGCAACCCTTGAATCTCTGATAACGGCTAAACTTACTGAACTAAAACTGACTATCGACTTGCGCCAGAACAAGGGATTAGAGGCGGCGTTGCAAGTACTACTGAAAAATCACGAACAAAATCTCATAGATGATATCCGCAAAATGATCAATGAGATGGAGAACGAGCAAAGGGGGCGACTCCAGCAGCAATCACAAGTAAAAAAAGCCAGGAGTCGCAACACAATTTTGACACTTGCGATCGCCATCAGCCTAAGTTTTATCGTTCTTGCCGTAGTTTACTACTTCATCTATCGTGAGGTCAGTGAGCGCAAAAGGACAGAAGAAGCCTTAAATCAAGAACGTAACTTTATCTCAACAGTCCTTGATACCGTCGGTGCGTTGGTAATAGTTGTTGACACACAAGGGCAAATCGTTCGTTTCAATCAAGCTTGTGAGCAAACAACAGGTTACTCTTTCGATGAGGTGAGGGGTAGGTATTTCTGGAACTTGTTCCTACTTCCTGAAGAGGTGGAGTCAGTCAAAGCAGTTTTTGAGCAATTGCTAACTGGTAAAGGCTTCCTGGAGTACGAAAACTATTGGGTAATGAAGGATGGCAGTCGGCGACTTATTGCCTGGTCGAATACCTTCTTAAAAGACTACGAAGGTTCAGTGAAATACATTGTTAGCACTGGCATTGACATCACCGATGGCAAACGAACACAACAGCATTTAACTGCACAATATGCTGCAACCCTCGTTTTAGCAGAGTCCGCCACGACACACGAAGCTACTCGCCAAATCCTGCAAGGGATCTGTGAGAGTTTGGGATGGGATTTGGGTGAAATTTGGATGGTAGATCAGCAAGCAAATGTGCTGCGTTTTCTCGATATGTGGCATAAAGCATCCCTTGAGGTGCAAGAGTTTGAGGCACTGAATCGGCAAACCACGTTTACACCAGGAATTGGGCTACCTGGTCGGGTTTGGGCTAGTTCTGAACCTGTTTGGATCGCTGATGTCGTTAAAGAACTCAGTTTCTCCCGCTTCAAGATTAACGCTCAAGTAGAATTACACGCAGCTTTTGGTTTTCCGATCCGCAGTGGTCACAAAATCCTCGGTGTCATTACCTGCTTCAACCGTGAAATCCAGCCGCCTGACCAAGATTTGGCAAAAACGATGAATTCAATTGGCGAGCAAGTGGGGCAGTTTATTGAGCGTAAACAGGCTGAAGAAGAAATACAACGCCAAAACTTGCGATCGCAACTATTTACCGAAATCACTCTGAAGATTCGCCAGTCTTTGCAAATCGAAGAAATTCTCCAAATCACTGTCGAGGAGGTGCAAAAGATTCTCCAGACTGACCGAGTTTTGATCTATCAGCTTTTGCCAGATGAGTCTGCACCCACTGTTATTGAAGCAGTAGTTTCTGGCTTACCACCAATCAAAGAGCAAAATATCGCCGTCCCCTACTTTCAAACCGAATATCTACAACAGTACTATCTACAGCAGTACCGTCAAGGACATATTTTCGGGCTGGCTAACTTCGAGCTACCGGAAGTTGAACAAAGCCATCTGGAATTAATGCAACAGTTTGGGGTCAAAGTCAATTTGGTTGTGCCCATTCTTGTCAAAGAAGAACTTCGCGGTTTGCTCATAGTTCATCAGTGTGACGATTCCCACCACTGGTCTAGCTTTGAAACTGATCTTTTGCGGCAAATAGCCGACCAAGTAGGTATTGCCTTAGCCCAAGCCCAACTATTAGCAGCAGAAACTCGTCAGCGACAAGAACTTGAAATTGCCCGTCGCCAAGCCGAATTAGCTTCTCAGACTAAAAGTGCCTTTTTGGCAAGTATAAGTCATGAAATTCGTACTCCGATGAACGCTGTATTGGGAATGACCAGTTTGGTGTTAGATACTCCCTTAGACCCAGAACAGCGAGATTTTATTGAAATAATTCGTAGTAGTGGAGACGCCCTTTTAAGTTTAATCAACGAGATTTTGGATCTTTCCAAACTTGAAGCTGGAGAGATGGCTCTCGAAACTCTAGATTTTGACCTATCCACTTGTATTGAAGAAGTGGTGGAATTATTGGCTCCCTCAGCCCATAACAAGGGATTAGAAATTGCCGCACTGATTGACCACAACCTCCCCACCCACCTCAAAGGAGATGCTGGTAGGCTGCGGCAAATTCTCATGAACCTAATCAGCAACGCTATCAAGTTCACCAGCACTGGCGAAGTATTAGTGCAAGCCCAATTGCGTTCGCCCTCGGCGTTGGCAGAGCCATCGCTTTCCTCCACTACAGCCACCATCCATTTTGCGATCACCGATACGGGTCTTGGCATTAGCCCTGAAGACCAACGCAAACTCTTTACGCCATTTACCCAAGTGGATGCTTCTACCACTCGCAAGTATGGTGGTACCGGTTTGGGATTAGCCATCTGTAAACAACTGGTCACCTTGATGGGAGGAGTGATTGGAGTAGAAAGTCAGATGGAGAAAGGATCTGAGTTTTGGTTTGAGGTGCTTTTTCTCAAGCAAGTTGAGCCTGTTTTGCCAAAATGCGAACACGGACTTTTGAACAATCGCCGCTTGTTAATCGTGGATAACAACGCTACTAATTGCAAAATTATCTACCATCAAGCTACTAATTGGGGAATGCAGGTAGATCAAGCTGACAGTGTTGCTGCTGCACTCATTGCTATTAAGTCAGCTTGTGAGCAGGGGAAATCCTATGATGTCGCCTTAGTTGATATGCAAATACTTCAAACAAATGGCATGACAATAAAAGAACAAATTAAAGCCAATTCTGCAATTGCTGAGATACCTTTGATTATGCTCACCTCTACTAATCAACTGGATGAAGTGCAGCAAGCGCTCAAAATCGGATTTGCTGCTTATTTGGTCAAACCCGTTAAGTCATCACGACTCCTCGATACCATCATGACTATTTTAAAAACTCAGCCTGAATCAGAACAAGGAGCTAGAGGCTGGAGGCCAGAGGCTACTGAAGAAATTCAAAGTACAAAAACTTCAGGCATTCTTACTTCCTCTTCCCCTAACCCCTCTACTAAATCCAAGTTAAGAATTCTGCTAGCTGAAGATAATTTGGTGAATCAGAAAGTAGCCTTGAAGCAACTCCAGAGTTTGGGTTACAAAGCCGATGTCGTTGCTAATGGAAAGGAAGTTTTGCAGTTATTAGAAAAAATTCCTTACGATTTGATTCTAATGGATTGCCAAATGCCAATTCTCGACGGTTTGGAAACTACAAAAGAAATTCATCGTTGGCAAGAAGACGCCTTTGCCCTGCGTCGTCCTGTGGTGATTGCGATGACGGCTAATGCGATGAAAGAAGATGAACAAATGTGTATAAATGCAGGAATGGACGACTATCTAAGTAAGCCAGTGTTTAAAGAAAAATTGGCTATGACTCTAGAGCATTGGACAGGCGTGATCCTCTCAAAACAACAGGCAGTTGTGTATGAGCAGACAGTTTCCATCGACCGAGCAATTGATTGGGAACACTTGCATGAGATATCCGGAAATGACGCAGAATTTGAATTAAATCTATTGCAAATATGCGTTGAAGATATTAAACCCCGTTTAGAGATAATTAAAGCAGCGATCGCATCTCATGACTTTGGACAAATAGCACAAGAAGCTCATCACCTTAAAGATGTTAGTGCCAATATTGGAGCCACAGCTATCTACCTAGCAGCTGACAAACTGGAAAAATTGGCTTACCATCAAGACCTTAGAGATACTACTAGCTTAATTTTAGAGTTAAAAGAATTTGTTAATTGCATTCAAGACTTTTTAATCAGAAATACAGTAACGAATTACACCTAATTATCAATCAAAAATGAGCGTACATAAACCCGCAATGTAAGATGCAAAGACAGCCTTGATCAGGCGTATTCATATAAATACGTATAGAATATCACAGCATTTGCCTGAACGAAAACCTGCATAAAAAGCAACTTTAGACGACAGGTTTGCTGATATAGTAGCTGATACCGTCGGTACTTGGCAATTTATGATTATTCAAGAGGTATTATGAAACGCTTAATCTACATCATCCCCGTTACTGCAATTGGCTTACTGACATTGGTAGGATGCAACAGCGCTCAACAATCTACTACCCAGACTCCTGCTACCACTGAAACTACTGGGGCTACAGCAGTATCCAAAACAACTGGTGCTACACAGGGAGGTTTTAATACTTTGATCAGTGTAGTTTCAAATACAAAAACTGCGGTGTCAGCCGGAAACTTTGACAAAGCTCAACAGGAATTTGATAAGTTTGAAAACTCTTGGTCTAAGGTTGAGGATGGTGTCAAAACTAAATCTTCAAAAGCCTATAATGTAATTGAAGATGCTGCGACCCAGGTGAAGGGGGCGCTGAAAGCAAAAGATAAAGCGAAAGCTCTTAAGGGGTTACAAACACTTGACACAAATATCGCCACTGTTTCTAAAGGGTAGGGAAAACTAGCATCCAGCAGTAGTCAAAAGACAGTAAAAAAAACAAGCTTTATATCTGGCTTTGAGACAAATACTTCTGTACCTCATCAAGTTGCAAACTGTGATAGTTTACACTGGAGATTTTGGCTAATGCGTTCATTTCGCAAGTACCACCGGACTCTGGCGATTATTTTGGCTTTACCACTTGCTGTAACATTGTTAACTGGTATGGCAGCTACATTCGTAGGTGAGTGGTCAGCTAACCTCGGAGTTGGGCGTAGTTTACTGCTTTCGATTCATCGTGGTGAAATCTTTGGTTTACAGGGAATCTACCCGATTTTGAACGGACTAGGACTATTGGGGTTGTTGGTTACTGGATTAAGTATGACTAGTTTGTTTGCTAGGAAAAGGTCAAAATCCGAGAAGGATTAGAAAAGGTATAACTTTATTCAAGAGCGATCGCAGTCTTTTAAGATATAAAGACAAGTAGGTTCCGGTGTGATCGTGAAAGTGTAATCAAGGCATAACCCATTGTCTCCAGTGCTGCAAAACCCATTGCAGAAGCAGTTTCCAGAAGTATTCTTACTCCTTACAAACGGAGACGACTTTTTAAATAGAATCCCAAGGGAAAATCAACATCTCCATGCCAAAATATACAGAGAGTGATTTTCTTTGCTTAGATTCCTATAACACGACTTGACTTAGGATAAAACTGTAAAGAGACAGAAGAAAGGAAAAAGTACTTTCATGCGTCATAGTCTATATCACGTCTGGCTACTTACAGCAGAATTATCAAGTAAAACAGGCTTTATGCCTGATTCTGAGACTTAGGTTGTGTACTTCACCAAATTGAAATCCGCTGGAATTTGGACAGACATAACTTTTTCAATTCTTTGACAAGCTCCTGTAACATCAAGCTCTTAACTTAAAAATATTAGTTTTGGCGAAACAACTATCTGTGACAACAACCATAAAAATCTTGACAAATTCTTGACTTTATCTTTTAAAATCAAGCTATAAACTGATTCCAGTCACGATTAACGTCAGCACCTTAATCATCAAAATTAAGAATCGCATTCTAATTTAGTTTTTGAATTTCACACTAATTTTCTTGGAGTGAAATCTATTTCCCTCTAAACCAACAAGTATCTCTGAAGGTTTAAATAACTATGAATAATCTATCTAACCAGTTTCTAGAAGTAAGTAATAAGAATGAAAAACCTTCATATACTGCTGATACAGTGCGTGTTTATCTTTGCGAAATTGGACGTATACCTTTATTAACTCATGAGCAAGAGATTAATTTCGCCAAGCAAGTTCAACAAATGATGGCTTTACTGGCTGCGAAAGAAAAATTAGCTATTCAATTAAAACGTCAACCGACACAACAAGAGTGGATTGAAAATATAAATATCGGTGAAAAATCACTGCTGCAACAGCTACATCAGGGACATCAAGCCAAGCAGAAAATGATTCAGTCTAACCTGCGACTTGTAGTGTCTATTGCGAAAAAATATCAAAGACATAACCTAGATTTTCTCGACTTAATTCAAGAAGGAAGTTTAGGTTTAGAGCGAGGAGTTGAGAAATTTGACCCTACTAAAGGGTATAAGTTTTCAACTTATGGCTATTGGTGGATTCGTCAAGCAATTACACGAGCGATCGCTGAAAAAGGACATACTATCCGCTTGCCTATTCATATTACAGAAAAACTGAACAAAATCAAGCGTACTCAACGTGAACTAACTCAAAAATTAGGTCGTACTCCTACCGCAGTTGATATTGGCGAACAACTATCTTTAGATCCTAAACAAATTCGAGATTATTTACTCTTAGCACGTAAAACTGTCTCTCTAGAATTGCGAGTTGGCTTAGAAAAAGATACAGAATTACAAGATATGTTGGAGGATGATGGACTCTCTCCAGAATTATATGCTGATCAAAAGTTTCTCCAACAAAATATTCAAATTTTATTATCAAATTTAACTCCCCAGCAACGAGAAATATTAACTTTACGTTTTGGTTTAACAGATGGAAATGAACTTTCTTTAGTGGAGATTGGTCAACGTATGGGTATTAGTCGAGAACGAGTACGACAGATAGAGCAACAAGCTTTGGGTACTCTACGAAGATATAAGGATAAGATATAGGAATCCGATTTGATTTCTGAAAATATACTGAGACTGAAAAGTCTGTTTTATCAGGGTTTTATCTGAAATCTTGTTCAAAAATCAGATATGAGTCCTATAGACAACTATCTAGCTAGTTAATTCATAATACTCGACAAAGGCGAGAAGCAAGCTACGTAATGACGCTCTCTACCAGACGCACAAGGGACGCGGACTCGCTAACGTAATTAAGTTTTGTAACGGGAATTTACACCCCGCCACAAAATTTGCCGCTTGTTAGTTGCTCTTTACTAAAACCATCAGAATTTACCAAATTCTGATCGGCGATGTCTACGACAAGCCGCTAAGAGCGTCTACACAACCTACAAAAACAAAGATTGAACAGTCAGATCCTTTAGGGTAATGGTGAAGTTACGCTGTTCTGCTGTGGCAATGAATGAAATGATCGCTTCACACGCCACAGCCACGGTTAACATCACTAGGTTTCGTGCTAGGGGATAATCACAGACATCATCATTAACCTCGGAAGGAACGCGATAAACGTCATTCCAAATCACTTCTGCATAATCTGCTGATAGTCCAGCATGAAGACAAGGGATGCTTAATTGTTCAGCATAATCTTTCACTGCTTGACGTGCCACACTATTGTCAAAGACATCGATAATTAGCTGGCTATCTTTGAGTAATTGAGTTGTATTTGCTGGTGTCAACTCCTTTGTTTTGGCATCAACTTTAGTACCAATTGCTCGGTATAAATTGTTTGCCAAAATTTTCGCCTTGAACGCTCCAACATCGGAACGGTAGTAAGGCTGAGTCGAAAGATTACGCTCTTCAATGCGATGGCTACGCCCGCCGCAGGCATCGCGATCAATCACTGTAAGTTTATCAAAACCAGACCGAGCTAAGTTTTCCGTAATGTTAGCTCCTAATGCTCCAGCGCCACAAATTGTTACCGGATAATCCTTAAGCTTTGCCATCACAGCATTGGTGCGGTAAAGTTGTTCGTGAAAAAAGATGCTCATTGTCCTCACCACTCTTGTTGTTCCATCACACCCACTAAGGATTGCAAATCAAAATCGCGATCGCGTCCACTCAGGCAAATACCAGAACTAACAACAGTCAAATCAGTTTTAGCGATCGCACTACTATGGCGAACACCATCAGCAGTTGTCCAATCGACTGTCCAGTAATCGCTGCGATCATGGAATTGAGTTAAGGTACCGCCGCCCATTTGCAAAGCCTTTCTCAGTCGCTTTTCATCCTGTTGGGGTTGAGTAAATCCCTCAATCCGCCGAGTTGTTAATTCATACACTGTGCGAATTTCTGGAGTAATGCCCTTAAACTGTAATTCTTCAGCTGGAATGAGTTGCTTGAGGGCAGATTGCAGAGTTTCAGCAATTACCGGATCGGTACGGCGATCTACTTCCTCGAACCAGCATGACTGTCCATTCCATCGGGCAATGATTTGCTCAAAGGCGATACCTTCGGTAACTAAGTGGACTGCGATCGGTTTCACCATCTTCAACCGTTGACGTACATCTGCTTCATTCACGGGGTACGCTAACCAAGTTTGTCCTCGCAGTTGGTGTGCTAACCGCAGCCGTATTTGAGGAAAGTTTTGCAGGTATTCCGCAATTTGGGGCAAGTCTGCTTCTTCTACAACCGTTGCTGTCTTCTCATCCACAGCCTCAAAGATGCCCCAACCTTCAAATTTACTAGGCTTTGGCGTGAAGGTGTAGACCATCCCGGCTACCCGTGTGCGAACTCGTCCACCTTTAACACAAGGCGCAAGGAATAGGGTAGCAGACAACTGTGCTTCTGCGATCGCAATTTGGTTGATTAGCTTAAATATATTAGTCATAGCTAATACTCATTTTCAATAGAATGCTATAGATGCAATTCCAGAAACGGAAATGAAATCTAATTTTCTTAATTACTAATTACGTAGCTTGCTTCTCGGCGGAGGCGAGTATTAGGAATTAATATAATTCTGCGTGCAAGTTGGTGGAGCATTGCGTGTTCTCAGTTACTAGAGGGACTCCATTGGTGAGTTTTTACACACTCTTTCAAGGATGGCTACTTTTAAGCCCACCTCCCAAGTTCTTCGCACTCCCCGTTCACACACGCCCACTGCATTTGGCAGTGTTACCGTTCCTCTCGTACTAGTATGTAGGCTCCACGAGTTGGGACACGCAGGATATTCTTATAATACAATATACTACAAGAAATTGCTACTTTCCGGATTATTAAGACAAGAAGTAAAGCTAGATGAAGATGATTGAATTATCTACAGCGTCAGCGATCGCTGATTTGCATCTGCTATATGTAAGGGCGATGGTACGGAAGCATCCTTCATCTGGGCGATCGCACTCGGTATGCATGACTAAATATAACTATTGCACTGTAACTAATCGCCACAAAATAGTTTGGTCGGGTAAGAGTGGATTACATTGCTGTACCACTCTCCCCTAAGAACCCTGCATGACTATTACTAATCACGAGGCTCAAGCCATACTTCCAGCCTTGAGCTTAGGTTTAGAGTGTACCTGTTTATGACACGCTGAGTGTAAGTGGATTAAATTTTCGATGTCGTCCGAGCCACCATGTTTCACAGGCACTATATGGTGAGTCTCAATTTCTTCCCCGTTTAAAAGGTGTTCTCCGCATACAGGACATTTCCAGTTTTGTTGTATGGCTAGGTTGTAGTGTTTGAAACCTTTTGCCCATCTCGTTCTGCCCTGTTTAGTCTGTCGGATTGACCAGTATTCTCTTAATTCTGCGTCAAAGGGACTCGCGTCACTTTTAACCTTTGTATGGCGAATGATTGGCGTGGTAGCCACGTTATACAGTTCGAGACACTTTTTATTTCCCTTCCTGTCTTTTGTCTACAGCAGAATGTCCAATCTACTCCTTTTATGCTTCGGAAGTATTTGTTTTTGACCCAGCTCTCAGCAGCGGATGGAACTAAGTACAGTTTTGCATAAAAGCGTAGCGTTTTTAATACAGGGGAACGCATTGGCATTGTGAGCCGACGCATTGGGATTGTAAGCCGACGTATTGGCATTATGAGCCGACGCATTGGGATTGTAAGCCGACGTATTGGCATTGTAAGCCGACGCATTGGGATTGTAAGCCGACGCATTGGGATTGTAAGCCGACGTATTGGCATTGCTGGGTATTGCCAAAATTAATCGCTACGAATTAATGAAATGCTGTACTAAGTATGAACTCTACGAAGAGAATTTACTGTCTGAGTATCGTATTCGCTTCACCGTCATTGCCCCGAATCAATACGAAGCCTTCATAGCCTTTTGCCGCAACATCGTCGCATTTCTGCACGTATGGGGGGAAGCCGAGGTAGGGCATGAACACGCGCGACTTGCCAGGGATGTTCGCCCCCAAGTACCACGAGTTGCACGTAGGAAACAGCGTGGCACCCGCCACTTCGTTGACGTGCTCGACCCAGGCATCTTGCGCCGCGAGCGTCGGCTCGATACACGCAAAGCCGTGGTCGCGAACGTAGAGAACGCAGTCAGCGATCCATTCAACGTGCTGCTCGATGGACGGAATCATATTCGTCAGCACGGAAGGACTGCCGGGGCCAGTAATAGTGAACAGGTTTGGGAAGCCGACCGTCGCAACCCCGAGATAGGTGCGTGGACCCTCGGCCCACGCCTCCTTGAGCGATCGCCCGCCTTTGCCGCGAATATCAATTTTTAGCAATGAGCCCGTCATCGCGTCATACCCGGTGGCGAACACGATGGCATCGATCTCGTATTCTTTGCCCATTACTGTGAGGCCCTGCTCGGTGATCTCCTCGATGGGCGAGCTGCTCACGTCGACCAAGGTAACGTTTGACCGATTGAACGTCTGGTAGTACGATGTATCGACACACAAGCGCTTGCAGCCGACGACGGTGCGAGGCAACAGCTTCTCGGCAATGGCCGGATCGTGTACAGCCTCGCGGATTTTCTCATGAATAAACTCTGCTGCCGTATCATTGGCTTCCTTGCTGAACAACAAGTCGGCAAACGCCCCGAGGAATGACAACCCGCCATGCGCCCATCGCTCCTCGTATTCGCGCTGCCGCTCTTCCGGCGGCGTCGCTAACGCTGAGACCTCGTTGTGAGGAATGTTGATGCCGGAAGGCAGCTGCTTGTTATGTGTTCTGAAATTGGTGTAGTTGGCTTTGACTTCTCGCTGCACCTCTGGGTCCAGCGGGCCGTTGTGTGTGGGAATAGTATAGGTCGGGGTGCGCTGGAACACGAAGAGGTGGGATGCCTGCTGCGCGATCAGGGGAATACACTGAATGGCCGACGATCCCGTGCCGATCACCCCGACCCGCTTGCCGGTGAAGTCGACTCCCTCATGCGGCCAGTTGCCAGTGTGATATGACGACCCTGCGAAGTGCTCGCGCCCCTTGAAGTTCGGAGTATTCATGGACGAGAGGCATCCCGTCGCCATCACGCAGAATTGTGCCGACACCCGGTCCCCCGCGCTCGTCTCAATGATCCAGCGCCCTGCCGTCTCATTGAAGGTGGCGGCCAGCACGCGCGTGTTAAGTTGGATATCACGCCGGAGATCGAAGCGATCCGCAACGTGATTGAGATATCGCAGAATCTCTGGTTGCGAGGCGTACCGCTGCGTCCACACCCACTCTTGTTGCAGCTCATCGGAGAACTGGTAGGAATACTCCATGCTCTCAATGTCGCACTGTGCCCCCGGATAGCAATTCCAAAACCACGTACCGCCGACGCCGCTGCCCGCCTCGAACACGCAAGCAGAGAACCCAAGCCCGTGCATACGGTGAAGCATGTAGAGTCCGGCGAACCCGGCACCGACAATTACTGCATCGAAATCAACGCCCGGCTCCTGGTTGGTTTCCATAGAGTTCAGTTTTACCTCAGCCATATCTCAGCCTCCTCGAGGTCGTAATTTAAACTGATAGGGGCTTCGCTCATCTGTTTTTGACCGTACGCCAAATCATTGGACTGATGTCCAGGATAAAAATATGAAGCTGATAGATTAGAAGTTGATCAGAATCTGACATTGGGTCATTTTACCGTATTCCCAGTCCCATCTCCTCCGAAAAAAATTGCTCTCCTGAATTTTCTTACTTTTGGAAGTATTGCCTCTTCTAGGTGCGATCGCGCAAGAAGGGTGAACAGCAATGGTTCCTATAGTGTATATAGCTTTGAAGCCAGTAAGAACTACCATTAGAATTATCCAAAAAATAAAACGGTAGAAATAATATCTCTTTAAAGGAAAATTTATCAAATCTTAATCTTTCAGATAAAAGCTCAAATAAATTACGTTTAGGGTGATGAAAAAAATTAAACGGATAGTTAATACAACGACTTAATCCACTCCCATTCCTGTGTCAAACCCTCTTTCAGGGAGACTTGGGGCTGATATCCCAGAATTTTCTGCGCTTTAGATACATCAGCAGCAGTGTGGCGGGCGTCTCCCATCGCTTTTTCTATGTGGTTTCTTTTGATTGATTTTCCAACAATTTCTTCAATCGTATCTAAGACTTCTGCTAAAACCACCCTGCTACCGCCACCGATATTAAAAATTTCTCCCACTGCTTGGGGTGCGGAGGCGGCGGCTAAATTGGCGGCAATGATATCACTAACAAACGTAAACTCCCGTGTTTGCTGGCCATCCCCGTAAATAGGAATCGCCTCATTTTGCAAAATGGATTTAAAAAACTTATTAAATGCCATATCTGGGCGCTGTTTGGGGCCATAAACTGTGAAATAGCGCAATGTCACACAGGGCACGCCAAAGTTTTTGTGATACAGTTCACACAAAAACTCCGCTGCTAGCTTCGTAATGCCGTAAGGAGAAACTGGTTGAGGACAAATTCTTTCATGGGTAGGTAATGTTTCCGCATCACCATATACACTCGATGAAGAGGCAAACACTAACCTTTTCAGGTGTTTAGCATCCTTCGCTGCTTCTAGCAAAACTTGTGTTGCGTTAATATTTCGTTCTGTATAACCTCGAAAACCTTTACCCCAACTTGCTCTAACACCTGCTTGTGCTGCTTGATGGTAAACTACATCAACATCTTTTAGGAGTTTGTGCCAATCTAAAAACTGAATATCACCTTCAATTAATGTAAAGCCAGGTGACTGATGTAAGTGTGCAATATTCTTATGCTTTAACATCGGATCGTAGTAATCATTGAATTCATCAATCCCGATCACTTCTTTTCCTTGTTGCAGCAATGTTTCTGCTAGATGAGAACCAATAAAGCCGGCGGCTCCAGTAACGATAATTTTAGCCATGTTGCCTATTTGTTGATATTTTGATTAATCTTCATATTCACAGGTTAATACTTGTAATCAATAATCGTCATTACCTGAAGACAATTTATTTTTACTTAATTATTTCAAGGGTTAAAAAATCATCATAAATACTTAAACATTATACTTATAGTGAAAAAACTTCAGTAAATTTATTGAATTATTGCTATTAATAACATTTATTATAATTCTACTAATTCGCAAAATTAGATTTTCAGAATAAATACAGTAGAAATTCAATAGCTATATTTCTTCTTGCCCCCTGCTCCTTAGGCTTTTTAGTCATGAGGGGGCTTGCACAAGTGTGAGAATTGATGAAAAAATTGATCCGCGAGAGCCGATAAGGCATTCTCGTTTTGCAAGGAACGCACGAGGAAATCAGTGAAAGTTTTAGTTGTAGGTAATGGGGGGCGCGAACACGCTCTGGCATGGAAACTGTTGCAATCTAAGCAAATTGAGCAAGTTCTCTGTGTACCAGGGAATGGGGGTACAGCAAGTATGGAACATTGCCAGAACTTGCCCTTGGCAGGAGATGATTTTGAGGGCATTAGCCGATATGCTCTAGAACATGGGATAACTCTGGTGATAGTTGGACCAGAAATCCCCTTGGCGAAGGGAATCACAGATTATCTCCAAGACAAAGGATTGATGGTATTTGGTCCAATTAGAGCAGGAGCGCAAATTGAAGCGAGTAAAGCTTGGGCAAAAGCCCTGATGCAAGAAGCAGGAATTCCGACAGCACGGGCTGCGGTATTTACGCAGGCAGCAGCAGCAAAATCCTATGTGAAAGCTACAGGAGCGCCAATTGTCGTCAAAGCTGATGGCTTGGCGGCTGGTAAGGGTGTAACGGTGGCACAAACAGTTGAACAGGCAGAAAGTGCCGTTGATGCGATTTTTCAAGGACAGTTCGGCAGTGCAGGTAAATTTGTGATCATTGAAGAATGTTTGATTGGGCAAGAGGTGTCAGTTTTAGCCTTAACGGATGGGTTAACAATTCGACCCTTACTGCCAGCTCAAGACCATAAGCGGATTGGTGAGGGTGATACGGGGGAAAATACTGGTGGCATGGGAGCCTATGCCCCAGCACCCATTGCTACACCTTCTTTGATGGCACGCATTCAAACAGAAGTATTAGAAAAGGCGATCGCAACTTTACGAGCTAAAGGCATTGACTACCGAGGTGTACTGTATGCTGGGTTAATGATTGCACCCGATGGCAACTTGAAGGTTTTGGAATTTAACTGTCGTTTTGGCGATCCAGAAACCCAGGTGATTTTGCCATTGTTAGCAACACCCCTAGAAGAGTTGCTTCTAGCCTGTGTACAACAGCGATTAAGTGAATTGCCGCCTATTGCTTGGAAAGGGGGAGCATCTGCCACTGTCGTTGCAGCCTCAGGGGGTTATCCAGGAGAATATGAGAAAGACCAAGTGATTACTGGTATTAGCGAGGTAGAGGCAACAGGAGCAACTGTATTTCATGCAGGTACGAAGTTGAACCAGCAACAAGAAGTAGTGACAGATGGGGGCCGAGTATTAAATGTGACTGGAATCGGAGAAAATTTTGAGCAAGCGATCGCCCAAGCATATGCAGGGATCAAATATATTCAGTTTGAGGGGATATATTACCGAAGAGATATAGGTTATAGAGTTAGGAGTTAGGAGTTGGGAATTATTCCCCATGCCCAATGCCCCATGACGCCACTTGCTTTAAGTCGGCACGCAAGGGCGCAGTGGCTCCCCCATGCCCCATTCCCCATTCCTTTAACATGTTTGTCAAATTAACTGTTAATTTTTTAGTTGTTGGGCTTTATAACAAAGACTACTAACAACTTTATTTAAGATGCTAAGTCTGTTAAAAACAATTCGAGATGCGATCGCTAGTTGGTGGTCGGAGTTCACCCTCCAGACCAAACTGCTGGCTGTGGCCACAATGGTAGTTTCGTTGGTAATGAGTGGTTTGACCTTCTGGGCTGTGAATACAATTCAGCAGGATGCGCGGATGAATGACACCCGCTTCGGGCGTGACTTGGGGCTGCTGCTTGCTGCCAACGTTGCTCCCCTAATTGCTGACAATAATCTGACTGAGGTTGCCCAATTTTCTCAACGCTTCTACAGCAGCACCTCTAGTGTGCGTTATATGCTCTACGCCGATGAAACCGGGGAAATCTTTTTTGGCATTCCTTTTTGGGAAGCGGAGGTAGAAAACTCCCTCACTATTAAACGGCGGATACAACTGCCAGAAGATTACCCTGGTGATGGGGAAAAGCCGATGGTACGGCAACACACGACCCCAGATGGGACAGTCACCGATGTATTTATTCCCCTGCTCGTCAATAAAAAATACTTAGGTGTATTAGCGATCGGTATCAACCCCAATCAGACCGCTGTCATTTCCACCAATTTTACCCGCGATGTCACCATTGCCGTTTTTATCACGATTTGGGTAATGGTGATTTTGGCAGGAGTGATTAACGCCTTGACTATCACTAAGCCGATTAAAGAACTGCTGGTCGGAGTGAAGCAAATTGCTACCGGGAATTTTAAGCAGCGGATTAATTTACCTTTAGGGGGCGAACTGGGGGAGTTAATTTTAAGCTTTAATGAAATGGGAGAGCGATTAGAGCGCTATGAAGAACAAAATATTGAGGAACTGACCGCAGAAAAAGCCAAGCTAGAAACCTTAGTTTCGACGATCGCAGATGGTGCTGTGTTGATTGATAACAACATGCAGGTGATTTTAGCTAACCCCACAGCAGAGCGAATTTTTGGCTGGGAAGCAACTGATGTGGTAGGCCGCAATGTGTTACATCACTTGCCCCCAGCAGTACAAATGGAAATCACCCGTCCCTTGTACGAAATGGCAGCAGGCGAATGCGAAAGCGCCGAATTCCGGATTTTTATTAACCAACCTACCCCGCGGACAATCCGCATTCTCTTGACTACAGTACTCAACCTGCAAAGGGAAAGTATCAAAGGCATTGCGATTACTATCCAAGATATTACCCGCGAGGTCGAGCTAAACGAGGCAAAAAGTCAATTTATCAGCAACGTTTCTCACGAACTGCGAACGCCTTTATTCAACATCAAAACCTATATTGAAACCCTGCACGACTACGGCGAAGACTTAGCTTTACAAGAACGGCAAGAGTTTCTGCAAACTGTCAACCATGAAACCGATCGCCTAACTCGCCTAGTTAACGATGTTTTGGATTTATCAAAACTCGAATCTGGCCGCCACTACAACTTCAATGGGGTGGATTTAGCCCAAGCGATCGAGCAAACCCTGCGTACTTACCAACTCAATGCTAAAGATAAAGGTGTTGAACTTGTTCAGGAAGTTGCTCCTAATTTGCCCCTGGTAATGGGTAATTATGATCTGTTAGTACAAGTGTTTGGCAATCTGATTGGTAATGCCCTCAAATTCACAAAAGCCGGTGGTAAAGTAGCAATCCGCGCCTACCAACTAGATCTCAAACCCAATCACACCCAATCTTCTCCAGTGCGGATTGAAATCTCCGATACTGGAATTGGCATCGCCACAGAAGACCAACACTCAATTTTTGAACGCTTCTTCCGTGTCGAAAACCGAGTTCACACCCTAGAAGGCACGGGTTTAGGTTTATCGATTGTCAGAAATATCATCGACAGGCATCGTAGTAAAGTCCATCTTGTGAGTGAAGTCGGCATTGGCACCACTTTTTGGTTCGACTTAGCCGTTTTTGAGGAAAAAGCGCCACCGATACTGATTGAGCCTGTTGCTGAAGCATCCAAAATTAACACAGCCTGAATACAAGGGACTGGGTATGTCTGGTTGTGATGCTTTTTTTAAGCAAGTTACGATAAAAAGTATGAGAATTGTCACAAGATAGAGGAATTATATGATAAAAAACTGTTAAAGGTAATGCAGGTGAATCAGCCCTTTTCTAAAAAAGTGACTGCAAGATTAAGTTTTATTTTTCGTCGCACAATTTTTTTACTGATGACTAATCCCCCAGATAACGGGGGATTGTTTTAAACTCATCTAAGTTACTAGACTGAAGAACAAACAGACCAATAATAAACCTAATAGCAACAGCAAAGCTTGATTGCGTTTTACCCAACTTTTCACAGTTATTGCAAAACTGTGAGTGTAACGCTGCTGTTGCAAATCTAATTTTGTCTCTTCAATATTTTGGTAGAGGGTACAGTCTTTGGCGTAAGGACGCTGGGGAAAATTGCAAGTATCATCAGCGTGATAAGTGCAGGTGTCGCACAGATACCCGTCCCCAGTGGCGCGGTGCAATGGAATACCGGGATGACCGTAAGCTTTGAGTGTTGTCCGGCAAAAGGGACAATTAATAGCTTGATTATCAACGAGTTGATGGCAGTGGGGACAAGATACAGTAGCCAAAACCTTTAGCACAAATAGGTAAACACTTTGATTCTAGCCATTTACAAAGGTAATGGGGAAATAGATATGTAGCCTATCAATTTTGAATATGGCTAACTCTCATAAGTGGTTATTTTAACAGTAAAAACACTAGTTTTATAATGATTATTTAAATTTTTCTAGGTGATTTATATCACTCAAAATAATTAAGGCTATGACATAATTTAGGAAATATGAGCTTTTATGCCAAGTGCAATAATTATTTAGAGGTAGAAAAAGATTGTCTTTTAATCCCGAGCTGTGCCGTAACGAAAGCGAAGTTGAAAGCAAACTCATAGTGCAATATTTGTTACCGCAGCTAGGTTATACTCCTGACACCTGGCATCAAGAAGTTGCCATTGGTAGCATCCGCTTAGATTTCTTAGCATTTGCCGCGCAAGTGATTCCCTTTGTCTTAGATGCCAACTCACCGCTGAGTGTCGTCATGGAGGCAAAGCATCCCAAACAAAACTTAAATAATCATGTCCTCCGACTCAGGCATTATTTAACCAGCTTAAATGTCAGATATGGATTGCTGACTAATGGCAAAGAAATTAGAATTTATCAAAAATTCCAGACTGATATTCAATTAGTATTTCAATGCTCTGGGAAAGAAGTTGATATCAAGTTAGATAAAATTAAAAGTTTAATTGGTAGAGAGAGTCTTAAAGAAGGACAGCTAGTAGATAAACCAGAAGTTCAAATATCTGAAAAAATTTCAATTTTTGAAACAACAAGGCAACATTCAATGAAGACAATTGCAATCTACCATCATAAGGGCGGTGTAGGTAAAACCACAGTTGCTATAAATTTAGCGGCTGCATTAAGTAAAAAAGGAAAAAAAGTTCTTCTAGTTGATATAGATGCTCAAGCAAATACAACTTTTGCGACAGGATTGATTAAATTCCAATTTGAGGAAGATGATGATTTAAAAAACTGTAATGTTTATCATTTATTAGAAAAAAATGACATTAAATTTATTCCAGATATTGTTTGCAAATCTAAGTTTTTTAACAATCCAGAAATTGATGTTATCCCTTCACATATCACCTTGATTGCATTGCAGCAAAATCTTGTCCAATCTGGGCCAAGTCGTTTTAGACTGGCTAAAAAACTAGAAAAAGTAAAAAATGAATATGATATTGTAATTATTGACACGCCTCCATCTTTAGATGTGTATGCACAAGCTGCCTTAACTGCTGCTGATTACCTAATAATTCCTTCAGACTTAAAGCCATTTTCCAACCAAGGATTACCTAGTGTAAAAAACTTTATTCAACAAGAAATTAATGAGAATAAAGAAGGTCTAGGAAAGCCACCTCTTACTATTATGGGTGTTCTTCCATCTAAAATTTCTACTAATGCTCAGTATCTCAAATACACATTTGCAAAACATAAAAATGTAATTATTAATCGTTATAATATGCCAATAATGGATAGTTTTATTTCAGAAAGAACAGCTTTATCTGCTTGTATTAATAAAACTATATTAATGGGAAATATGGAAATACCTGATCCTAAATCTATTCTTGATTTTGCCCTTAATGAACCTTCTGCAAATCAAGCCGCCGCTGAGTTTGAATTTCTAGCTATAGAAGTTTTAAGTAAAATTGGGATGCAATAATGATTAAGTTTTTTATGGTAGATGTTGAAAGTGTTACTTCTAATGTTCCTCGTTCAAACTTTCAAGAGACTGATTTAGAAATTCTTGCTGACCTGATACTAGAATCTGGAGGCATTTTAAAACCATTAGTCTTAAAAAAGACTGGCTTTGAACAATATGAGGTAGTTGATGGGCATTTCGAGTACTATTCTGCTGTAAGAGCTAAAGAAAAAAACCCTAGTGAAGGTGACATGGTTAGTGCTTTAATTATATCTTCTGAAAACGAGGATGTAGCCTTAAAACAAGTTGCATCTCTCAAAGGAATTAATTCTTCTATTAAATCAGTAACACCACAGCCTGAAACAACAAAGTTAGAACCACGTCTGGCAAATTTAGAATTACGGCTTGAGAAGCACTTTAATGAGTTTAAGTCAGAATTTATACAAGAAAAACAGAGAATAGATAATCAGTTCAAGCAACTTGAAAACCTTATCCCTCAAAAGGGTGAACAGAATAATCCACTTAATTTATTGAACTCTTTGGACAAAGACGAGTTATCTATAAAGTTACAACGCTCTAGAATTCGTGGGGCTGAAAAACTTGCAAAAGACATATTTGATGCTCGACGCAAGAAATCAAAGCAACAATTTGAAGATTACCGTGATGTAGTAAAATCTGTTAAAAACTTGGGTGATAAAACAATTTTGACTATTATTGATGAGTGGTCAAGAAGTTAGTAGTTAGTTAAATAAGTTCTTCGCAGTGTAAAACTCTGTATACCTTTCTCTGCGCCTTTGGGTAAGCCATTAGCCACAAGGTACTTGATATAAAAAGGGGTACGCGGGCTGTGCCAACGCATTCCCATAACTTAACCCCGCACCTGTCGCAGTGCATTAAACGCCTTACCTCGCAATCCGACTGGTAACAACGATAAACCTAAACCAGTCCAAGCTTTAGGAGTTGAAAAAGACTTTCCTGCCAAAACTAGCTCTCTACCTTTTTGCGTTTCACCCTTTTCAATTAAACGCAAACCTAATAATAATTGCGTTTCAGTTAAACGATTTTTCCTGATTGTCTCTATTTTTTCAGACTCAAATTTATAACTTTCTAAATACCGCATTTTATCAAATAAATAAGGAATGGCTCGATTGATACCTTGCTGCTCTGCATGGGAGCGATATTCCATCAATAACTCAGGTAAATAATAACCTTTTTTACCAGCCAAAGCCAGACGCACAAATAAATCATTATCCTCACAATTTTGCAGATTTGGCTGCATATATCCTAATTCTTGCAAGGTTTTACGGCGAAATAATGTTGCCCCAATTTGAAAGCTTTGGTGAATAAATGCAACTTCCAACAAATTATCGACAACACCTGCTGGTAAATTTTTCCTACCCCAACGATGAGAATTTTCTTGAGTTTTTGCTTCATCCCGCACATTATCAATATCAATTATCCAATGGTCTGTACCAACAAAATCAATGCTAAAGTCTTGAGCAAGAATAGCTGCTGTACTTGCAAGAAAATCGGGTGTTAGTCGGTCATCATCATCAAATTTAATAAAATATTCACCACTGGCAGCATTAAAGCCCGATCGCATATTATTACTTTTACCAATATTTTGCGGATGACGGATATATTTAATCCGGTGGTCTGTGTACTGTGACATCAACTCAGGTGTGCGATCGCTAGAACCGTCATCACAAACAATTAGTTCAAAGTCTTGCTCAGACTGATTGAGTACGCTGTCAATGGCATAAGGAAGGAGATGGACACGATTAAAAGTAGGAATACAAACAGTAATTTTAGGCATATTATATACTAATAAGTGGATAATCTAGAAAATAGAAAGCTTCTATCAATTGCTAATTTAATGCATCGCCAATCAAGCTAAATATAGCAAATAGTTATTTTAATTTTATTCATTGCTTTCTGGGATAAATTACTAGTTTTTACAATTATCCTAAGTTATTTTAGCTGTTTTGGTCTTTGTTCTGGTTGTTTGAGAAAGCAATAGTATAGGAATATCTGCGCTAACATTCACCTAAATGCTATTTGGCAAAGCTACTACTTGGTCAAACACCACATTATTAACAAGGGTATAAATACTGAAATTCATTTTGATAAATCATTTTGATTTTTAAGTTTCTGAGTAACGCAAATATTATTATCGTTATTCTCTCTCATTATTGCGAAATAATTAATAATATACACATTTTTACACTTTATGCTGAGGGCAAGAAGGAAGCGATTTTGGTTAGTTTGGATGATACTAACATTACCCGCTGTTTGTCTGCATTGGCAAAACCCGTGCTGTGGTATCGCTTTTCTCAAAAATGACCTGTGCGCTTGGGCATTCGATTAAAGTACATGGCAGTGTACCAGTAATGAAAATGTCTTGGATGCTGTCTATAATGCGATAATATTTGGGGTTGCCTAAAGCAGTAGTGGTTGTCTTTCAACAAATTGGCAACAATGCATGGAGCAAAAATTATTTGGGGAACTTCCATCAGCCCCCAGTTAATCAATGATAAATAAGCATTATTTTTAATTTAAGTATAAAAGGAGTAGCAATGTCTGACATTGAAGACAACAAAGTAATTGCTCGACGGTGGATTGAACTTATTAGCGAGCATCGAATTGAAGATATCTGCGAGATGACCGCCCCAACTTGGACGATCCACGGTAGTTTACCTGGGCTTCCCCCAGGCCCAGATGGGGTACGTAAACTCTTTGGTTCATTTGGGGCTATCGAGCAAAAATGGACAATTGAAGACGTAATTGCTGAAGGTGACAAAGTTGTGGTACGTGCGACAAACACCTGCGTTCAAGAAAGTTTCTTTGGAATACCTAGTCATGGTCAAGAGCAGACGTTCACGGCTATTTTCATTCATTGGATTGTTGACGCAAAGATAATTGAAACCTGGCGAAACGCTGATGATCTTGGACGAGTTCTTCAGCTTGGGGCGCGGATTGAGCTAGGAACGTCTGGGCAATAACTTTACCTGGTTCCAAAAGAAGGGCAGCCTAAGCAATTCCAAATAAATCCCACTATACAGGCATCCTGACTATTGACTCGATAGTTTCATAAAGCTTGGGCAGCTGATCTTTAGTTTCCTGAACTTGGTAGTGAGGATAACACCCTACAATGAATATACGTATGCAAACTATTCACAACCGTAAAGTCAAAAGTGGAGGCTAAACGTTGGCACAATTGCAAACACAACCTCTGGCTTTGTCAGGCTCTCAAAAAAATTGGGTCTTACTCGGTGTCGGACTTGGGGTATTCATGTCTACCCTAGATGTGGGCATCATCAATGTTGCTTTGCCGACATTGGTGCAAGCTTTTGACACCAGTTTCCCTACGACCCAATGGGCTGTATTGAGTTACCAGTTGGTCAGTTCTGGTTTAGTTTTGGGGGCAACGCGTCTGGGGGATATGTGGGGCAAGAAGTCCTTATATCAGGGGGGACTTGTTCTGTTCACTTTCAGTTCACTATTGTGTGCTTTTGCACCTAGTATTGAGTGGTTGATCGGCTTTCGGGCCCTTCAAGGACTAGGGGCTGTGTTCATTTCTGGGCTTGGTTTGGCAATCATCACAGAAGTTTTTCCCTCTTCCGAACGAGGTCGAGCCGTTGGCATCATCGGTAGTGTAGTGTCATTAGGAATTGCTTTTGGCCCTTCCGCTGGCGGACTGCTCCTCAGCTTGTCAGGTTGGCATAGTATATTCTTCATCAATGTACCGCTGGGGATCATAGCTAGTTTCTTAATAGCTAGGGTGGTGCCACCTTCTGTACGCATTCAGGGCAAAGAAAAATTTGACTTTTTTGGAGCCATATTGGCTTTATTGACTCTGGGTAGTTTTGGGCTGGGTATGACGCTAGAGCAAAGCCAGGGCTTTAGCAGTATTAATGCATTGGTATTATTAGCGATCGCAGCCGCGAGTTTTATGACTTTTTTGGTAGTTGAAGCGATCGTAGAGCAGCCACTATTAGAGCTACACCTGTTTCGTAATCTTCAGTTAAGTATGGGTTTGCTAAGTGGCTGGCTAGCATTCACTGTTATTGGCGGTTCGCTACTCATTGTCCCTTTCTTTCTAGAGGGCGTCAAGCATTATTCGACGGTAAAAGTGGGGCTGCTATTAGCCGTGTCGCCTGTACTTAGTGGCTTAATTGCCCCTCTGGCTGGAATACTTTCAGACCGCTTTGGCGGTCGAGTGATCAGCTCCATTGGACTGGGGTTGATGATTGGCGGCTGTTTAGGGATTAGCACCTTTGATGCTCAAATTACTGAGCTAGGCTATGTGTCGCGCTATTTTATTTACGGCATTGGATTGGGTTTATTCCAATCGCCAAACAACAGCACTGTCATGGGAGCAGTACCAAGGGAGCGGCTAGGGATTGCTTCTGGGTTGCTGTCTTTGTCACGTACTTTAGGGAATACGGTAGGAGTTTCTCTAATCGGGGCAGTATTTGGAGCATTAATCGCTAGCATGTCTGCGGGTGCAGATGTCTCTGTTGCCCCTCCTGAGGCGATCGTTGCGGGGTTCCAAGGAACTTTTCGCTTTGCAGCCCTAATACTGTGTGGGGCAGCAGTTGCATCCGTTTTGAGCATCAGGAAGAGGCAGGGGGGTAGGAAGGCAGGGGAGGCAGGGGGAGCAGGGGAGGAATAATTAATGCTCAATGCCCAATACCCGATGCCCGATGTCAACGAAATCCTCATCCGACCAACGGGACAAGAACACTAAAGCTAAAGGGCAGGCTTAACAGGCGTGCCCTTTTTTAGATAAGTAGTGTCAAGAAAAACATTGAGAGAGGGTAAAATTTTTAACTCAATTCCAAATAAGTGATGAATCTTCAAAACTATGGACGCTGTATTATTTGATATGGATGGTATTTTGCTAGATAGCGAACAGTTAGCTCCTACTTGAATCCTGCTAAGTACAGCATTTCATTAATTCGTAGCAAATTAAATTTTGCAATCCCCTACAATACCATTGTGTTGGCTAACAATGCCATTGTGTCACCTGACAATGCCATTGTGTCGGCTAACAATGCCATTGTGTTACCTGACAATGCCATTGTGTTCCCCTACAATTAAAACGCTACACTTTTATGCAAAACTGTATTAAGTATACTAAGAAAAAAACTTTTGTATAGAAAGCTTTTAGTCACTTTTGCTTTTCAAAAATCAAATAGGAATCCTATATTCTGACTCCTAGCTCTTTAAGGCAATAATTCTTAGCTGCGTTGGCGTACTCTCAAAATGGCACTTGAAACACCGAAAGCTAATATAGCCACGGTATAATTTGGTTCAGGAACTGCAATAATGCTCACCCTGTTGATTGCCAAAGCCCTATTTGACTCAGAAGTGCTGAAAACGAGTCGCGAGATGTTAGCAGTTTCACTGCGAATCCCAAGGAACAATGCCGAATTATCCAATGTTACTGAGGAAGTCCCCGGTACTGAGAAAGTACCCAATAGGTTATTGGCACTATCAAAAGCTGAGACAAACGCGTTGAATTTTAAAATATCGTCTACAGCTATTTGAGTACCAGCACCGAAAACAGGCTGATCAAAGCTAATGGTCAAAGGGCCTGGGTTGCCAATGGCAGGAAAACCACTTCTTGGGTTCAAGCCTGTCAACAAAAGAAAATCGCCATCAGCGAAGTTAGTCGGAATACCTTTGGGTATAAAAGAGGTTTGAAAAACAAAAGGTGGGGTAATACCAGAATCATTAACTTGAGGTACAGTTACACCTAGAGCTAAACCGCCTTCGGATACTGCTGAAAAAGAGTTAGGCAAAAAAGCCGAAGGATCGGGAGCAAAGGGATTGAACACTTTACCCAAACTTGACCAATCAATTCCGTCATTGCTTCCGAAAGCAGCACGACTAGTTACTAATGTAACTGCTTTAACTGGTAACGGGAGAACTGCTATTAGAGTTGTAATTGCTAGTTTGGTGGCAATTGCTGGTAAATATTTGATTGAGAACTTTAATAATTGATTTGTTGCAAATGCCACAAAGCTTACTCCTTATTCCGTGGATTGGCATCATCAAGATACTGCTGCCTGTAGTTAGGCTTATTCTTAATCCTACGAAAAAGGAAGTTTTATGATAATTAATTTATCTTAAACTTATAGTGAAATTACTGAAGATTTCCAGAAAAGGAAATAATCTACATTATGTCACTCAGTCGTAGCGACCTCGAAACCGGAAATGAACAGACAAGACTATTAGAAGCATCACACTCTGGAATAAAGCTAACTACCCTGAGCGAAGATGAGTTACAGCGATCGCTCGATGAAACACTACAACAGCAACCACCAAATTCTGATATCTGGATATTTGCCTACGGTTCGCTGATATGGAATCCGCTAATCACATACGTCGAGCGCCGTGCTGGCATCATTTATGGTTGGCATCGGCGCTTCTGTACATGGATGATCCTCGGTCAGGGTACTCCAGAGAATCCCGGATTACTCTTAGGACTTGATCGGGGCGGTAGTTGTCGTGGTGTTGTTTATCGCATTGCTGCTGCCAATGTACCATCCGAATTATTGCTGATTTGGCGACGGGAGATGATAGCTGGTGTCTACGTTGCTCGTTGGGTAAGAGTGTTTGATGGTACGCAGGAATTCCAAGCGATCGCCTTCGTTGCCAATCGCCAACATCCCAGGTACGCTCATCAGATCCCATTAACAACCACTGTTAATAGTATTGCCACCGCATCTGGAAAATTGGGTTCCTGCGCTGATTATCTCATGAGAACTGTCGATGGATTAATCGCAGAAGGCATTAAAGATAGAAAATTACTCTTGTTACGTAAACAAGTGCTGGCAAAACAACAAGCGCTTTTAGTTAATAGCGATCACTCTACTTTACCGACTATTTACGAGCAACAGCCATGATGTGAGCGCTCATCCCCAATATAGAGGGTTCGGTTTCTAACCAACGAATCGCTTCTAAAAGGCGATCGCGGCCAACATCGAAAATCACTGCGGGTGGAGGCGGTAGGTAGCGGCTAATAAGTTCTTGGCTTCGGGCTAATTCCAGCAAACCTGCACCTTTTGATAACCGCTTTTGCTCCCGACCACTCGCGTAATGGATTAACGCTTCATCTCCAAGCAGATTGTTTAATTCAGATAAATCTGACATCGTGAATCTCAACTTCAATCAAATCATTATCTTTAAGGTTATATAACTCCCGAAGTTTAACATCGCAAGCTATCTCAATAATTGTTTTCGGATGATCTCCACTATCAGTATTGTTTTTGTCTGTTCTTAAGATAAAAGCATCTCTTCCAAATATCTGACAGGGAACGATACTAACAGAAACAGTCCCTCCATATTCTTCCTTTTCCAGACGGATTACATTTTTTGGGAGATGGTAAGGTTGATCCAGCTGAATATTTAAAGTTCCAGGGAAGAATTTCATTCCCGTTTTTCTCAAGTAATATTCCTGGAGTTTGTCAATCCAGTAAGAAAAGTTTCCTAAACCACTGACAACTTTACCTTTCAAGATTTTCATATATCTTTGTTTTTGTAAATAGGCTGGTAAATTTTAATTATTTATATAAATTGAACATAAATTTTATTCAGTAGTGATCGCCAAAGTTCAGCACCTGACATAATCAGCATGCGGAAACTTTGCCAGTAACTTCTCGATCACAATCTGCAAGGCAGGGTCATCATTCCAGCACGAGAGCAAGTACTCGAATCCTGGGTTTTCTCTTAAAATCCCTGCCATTTTGAGCCGAATGGCACTAAGAAAAGCTCTAAGCGATGCAGGATAAGCGGTACAGATTTTAAAGCTATTGAACAGTGAAGGTCTTGGTAGGAGCAACGCGAAAAAGTAAGATCATCGTCCAATGAGCAGGGGGAGTAAATAGAAAAAATAGTAATTTTTGCTACTAAAATATTCCAAAATACACTTAATTTATTTTTCCCCCTGCCTCCCCTACCTCCCCTGCTTACACACCTTACAAAATCGCATTGCTCCCTCAGCATCTTAGTTAAGCCCAAGTGAGCGATCGCTTCTTGACCTAACATAGCCATATCAGTGTCTCAAACCGATCTAGTGTCTTGCTTTGTGCTAGTAGGTACCGCCAAGAAGTTGTCACACAGTCTCAACTACTGGCTCGTCTGGGACTGATCAAACAACAGCCGAACTGGGACAAGGCAATTGATACAGCGATCGCCAAAGCTGTTACCTCTTGAGTAGCTTTGGTAGCGAGTCTTGCAGAAATAACTTACTTTCATAGATCATAGCTGTACAGGCGTATTGACAACTGAGAGGGGAGTGGCACTGATACCGCGCACAAAAATATCTACACAGGTTTCGATATAGTCCTCACAGCTATAGCTGCCTTGATTGTATTTTACACTGCGGCATAGCATTCCAGCTAACAGCATTCCTGTAAACATATCGACTGCTGGAAATGGATCAAGGTCTGCTCTGACGATGCTTCGTCTCTGACTCGATTGCAGGTAAGCTACCAGTTTTTCTTTTAAGGGCTTGGCAGCTTCTTGAATCACTTGTTTGGCTGCCTCAGGATGACGTTTGGCTTCTCCAATGAAGGTACGAATTAAGTCTTCCTGTGCCTCTAGCATAGTATTGTAAAGATGGGCATAATGTCTTAAATCAATTTTTAGATCCTGCGTCCACGCTTCGGGGTGTGCAAGGGCTTCTGTCTGGAGTGCAAAGGCATTTTTGATTACTGCTCCCAGAAGTTGTTCTTTGCTAGCAAAGTGGCGATATAAAGTCACCTCATTCACACCAGCAACACGAGCTATTTCCCGGGTAGTTGCTCCTTGAACACCTAAACTGGCAAATATCTGTGAGGCGGCTTCTATCAAACGTGTACGGGTGAGAGTTGATGAACGGATGGTTTTATTCATTTATGCTGGCAAGTACTTACTTAGATCATAGGTTATGTGGAAAAAGTGGTTACAACTTGGGGAAAAATAATCTTCATAGCAGCTTTTTTCAAGTTATTTAAAATCTTTACACTCTCAAATTTATTTCTGTACAGTAACTAATGTTTTACTCATTTTAGTAACTGGGACAACTACTCCACTTCTTAAATAATGAGGTGCTTTTTGGATAGCAGTAAATCCCAGTCGTAAATAAAACCCTTCAGCATAAAGACTAGCAGTTGTAATTACCTTATCTATACCTTGCTCAGTTGCTTTATCGCAAAAATGTTGAACTAAAGCACGTCCAATCCCTTTACCTTGATATTTAGGATGAACATACAGCCCGATGAGTTCATCAACAATAAAACTAGCAAAACCGATAACAACATCTCCCTCGAGCGCAACCCAGAAAGTTTCCACTTTCATCCTCTTCAAGATATTTAAACCATCAGGTTTTTCACGGTTATTACGCCAAGCTAAAAGTTCTTTTTGGGTGTAGAAAGTTGCAGGCAGAGCTTTGATAGCAGCAATATGAATTGCACTCAGCATCCACGCATCTGTTTCCTGGGCAGGTCGAAGAGATATTTCCTTAGCGCTCATAGGTTCAGGGCTAGCATTTAGATTACACACCTGTTTGACTTTTTGGTATGTTATAAGAAATTTTAATTACCGCAGCTACGCCCGTCGTAGACATCGCAAGACATCAACTAGACAAATTCTCAACTGCTTTACTGGTATTAACAGTTTGCAATTGAGTCACAACTCGCTGGACAATCTGCCGTCTGATTTCCTGAACATTTTGACTCGCCGCTGTAACGTGAGCAAGTACAGCCGCAGGGGCAGTTTGGGGAGAACCACTGTTAAAGGGTGGTTGGGGATTGTATTCGATCCCTAGTTGAATTGCTTGAGCTATCGCTTCCCCAAATAACTCAGCAGCTAAAGTCAGCCCAAAATCAATGCCAGCTGTCACACCGCCGCCTGTAATTCGATTGCGATCAATCACAACTCTTTGGGCAACTGTCTTAACTCCCAACATCTCAAGCAAATCCAATAATAGCCAGTGAGTAGTGGCGCGATACCCCTGAAGTAAACCGGCCGCCGCCAGCAGCAGAGAACCAGTGCAGACAGCCGTAACGTAGCGGGCTTGTTTCCCTTGGGTTTTGAGAAATTCCAGAAACTTTTGATCTTCCATTTTAGCATTGATACCTGGGCCTCCTGGCACAAATAACACATCTAAGGCTGGGGCTTGAGCAAAGGTTGTGTCCGGTAGAAAAATAAGACCGCAATCGCTCCGAATTGGTTCGAGTGTTTCTGCCAGCAGATATAATTGCACGTTTGGCAATTTGGCAAAAACTTCGTAGGGTCCCGTGAAATCTAACTGCGTCACATTTGGGAACAATATTATCCCAATGGATAGAGAAGAAACAAGTTCTTTTACAGTCACTATTTATGTCCTCATTCAAAATACTCAAGATGCCGATGCTTAAGATAGCTTAGACCAAATTCTAATGTATCTAGTTATACTATTTCACAAAAATCTTGATCTAATTGCTCACCCAAGCTTAATAATATAACTTTTGAAACATAAACACCCATAAACCTATCGACAAAACGTATAATAGTTTTTAAACTACGGTAAGTTTATCGGTAAAGTGTATGTTATAGATAAAGCAATAAAATAACCAACTTCAAAAGACAAATTTTGAAGTAATCAAGCAATATCGTTTGATATTTAGCTAATTTTGCTGTGTTTACTTGAATATATTCTCAAAGCTTGCTTATCAGAGTATTTACCAAGCTGGAAGACATTAGAAAGTCAAAAGGAGTGAATGTGATCAACGCCATACAGATTAACGAAAACCTGACAACCACAGGACAAGTCATACCAAAACAGCTTGAGCAAGCTATCCAAGAAGGTTTTAAGTCCGTTCTAAATCTGCGATCGCCTGATGAACTAGGATTTTCCCAGGATGAGCAAAAAGTAGCGGAAGCATTGGGGCTGCATTATACGAATGTTCCACTCAAGGTGGATTTAAAAAATTTGAATGAAGAGGCGATTACCAAAATCCTTACGACACTCCAAGAAATTCCTAAACCAGCAGTTGTGCATTGTGCAGCCGGAATGCGATCAACTGGAATTGCGCTCTTAAGTATCGCTATCCAGGAGGGATTAACACCAGAAGAAACCTTAGCAAGAGCTAAGAATCTGGGTTTTGGATTCTTTGAACACGCTGGCGTTAGTCCCCGGCTGAAGCAATTATTTGTAGACTACGTTAACAAACACGCGAAAGTAGCTGTGCCTACTTGCTGAAAAATCTGTACTCAACTAACAATAACGTGAGTTTGACAAACCTCTCCCTGCCTTGAACGAAAGTTCAAGTCTGTCCCTCTCCGAGTCGGAGAGGGACGGTTTTGTGTAGTAAGACTTTTTTACTCAGGTACAATTCGCGCAACTCAGCAGTGGATGAGGCAACGTACAAAGTCAGGGCGATCGCTCCATAATACCTGGTAGTTAAAAGCTTTTGGTTGAAGGGCGTGAGGGTGTGATCATGAGTAGCTTTAATAGCAGGCTATGGCAAAACTCAGTAGTAAGAAAACCATCTCATTTCATCTACCGTACAAGACACAGTGTAACTACAGTCTTGGCATGAGCAATTCAACAACCGCATCAATTCTTGCGTGTCCAATATTTGGTTCTGCATTAGGTTCCAACAGTGACTGATCGTCAAGTTCAGCATCATATGAACCTTGATTTTTTACTAACCATTCCATGAATGGATGACAGGTATTTTGCTTTTGAAGGCACTTGTCATAGATACCACCTGAGTTGAGCTTTTCTGAACATGGGGTATTTGATGCCATTCGATTATAACTTGCTGGTAATGGTGCTAGATTCTGAAGTCTTAAGCCTTGCTGGTAGCCAGACTGATTTTTTGTCAACAACTTCTGCGGTATTAAGTGATCAATTTGCCAATCCTTACTTTTGCGACCAAACTTATTTGGATGAAAGCTCCCTCCCCTGTTTATGCGTTCAGGTAATATACACGCATTAAACACCCGCCTAGCTTTCTTAGCATCAGCCGAAGCTAAATTGGCTTTCAACCAGTCTCTTTGCGGAAGATTATCCAAAGAACCTGAGCCAGTCATCTTGGCTACATCATCCGCTACAGCATCTAGCGTTGCATAATCAGTTTTCAAAACATTTTCTGCAATGTCTCCAAGCCTGCCAACAGTACCTTCAATTAGTGCACGGTAAACAGCACACAAAAATCTATGAAGTTCAGAATTGTTTGTTGTCGTATTGGTTGATGTTAAAAAATCTGGTTTTTTATCAGTTTTAAGAAATTGCCTGTAGTAAAAAAGAATAACTATTGCTAATGGTAAACTACCTGATTCTTTAATTTCTCCAATGTATGTATTTTGTGCAGCAACGAACTGATCGAGAAAATCAAGCAGTTTATTAACTTCATCTTTTCTAAGACTATCCCAATTTGGAAATACATCAATGCGACGTAGCCCATCTTTTTCCTGTAAACACTTAAGTATTACAGTCGCAGTAGGAAGTAGTTCTCGCTTTAAAGATACTGAAGCTGTAGTGTTTTCCGTGAAAGTTTCGGTAATTTCGTTTTCAGCCTGTTCAATATCAGCAGTTGCCCAAGGTTGACTACATGATGATGCTCTTTCAACAATATAAGACCGTATTAGGTCAACAGAACTGAGTTCTACTCTCACAGTATTCAATCCTATAAAAGTGTTGACTAACTCAATAGAATTGTTGAAACCAAAATACTGATCAATAGCAACTTGCTTTCTCAGAAATGCAGTGTTAACTTGCTCTGCAAAATTTTGAACTTTTTGAGGAAGAAGTAAGTCATCAATTACTCGTCTTAACTCATTAAAAAGCAAAGCATACTGACTTTGAATTGCCCCGCGTGGGTGATTAAGTAGTTGATTATGATTATTTGAAAACACTGGCTGTAAACCGCCAACAATAGTTCTTAACGGCAGAAAGTGAGAGCTTACATCAAGTTTAGATGGAGTAAAACTTAGCACTTTATCATACAACAATTGAAGAATTACAGTTCCAACAGCAAAACGTTGCAACCCATCAACAAGTTCTCCCGGCTTGCCGTCAAACATACCGATAATTACATTACCAAATAGCACTGAATCTGATGACAGAAGTGTAAGTACTTCGTCCTTTCCCCAGGAAATTCCCCTCTGAAAAGTAGGAATTTTAAGCTTGTTGACCATCCCTAGAAGGTGTGTTAACTGTTCAGGTACTTGTCCATTGGGATCTACAAGTACCCATTTACAGATGTACTCATGGAATTGTGGTGTTGGCCCGGTTCTTGAAATAGGCATTTTTATTAGTGCTTTAAATGTATAAATTTTGTATATTGTTTAATTTATGCTCCTTTCCAGTAAGCATTAGAATTTACCTATAACACTGATCCTACTTACATTATCGGTGTCGTCGCTCTGTACCACTTCCCCACCTCATAAATTATTAACATCCTTGTTCGCAACCATAACCAAGGTGGTACACTACATCCATGCTAGGGGTGCCTACATAACCAGGCTGAGATCACACCCTTAACACCTGAGTCTGGGTAATACCAGCGGAGGGAAGCTGTTTATCGAGGAATTACAATATGCGGACAGAATGGGTTGCTAAACGTCGTGGGCAGGGTAATGTATCTCAAATGCACTACGCCCGCCAAGGTGTTATCACCGAAGAAATGCACTACGTCGCCCAACGGGAAAATCTCCCTGCTGATCTCATTCGTGAGGAAGTGGCGCGGGGGCGAATGATTATCCCAGCTAATATTAATCACACTAATTTAGAGCCGATGGCTATTGGCATCGCCTCCAAATGCAAGGTAAATGCTAATATCGGCGCTTCCCCCAACTCTTCTAATCTTCAGGAAGAAGTAGATAAGCTGAACTTGTCGGTGAAGTATGGCGCTGATACGGTGATGGATTTGTCCACAGGCGGCGGTAACTTGGATGAAATTCGCACCGCCATCATCAAGGCTTCGCCTGTTCCTATTGGTACGGTACCGGTATACCAAGCTTTAGAAAGTGTCCACGGCACAATCGAGAACCTGACTGCTGATGACTTTCTCCATATCATTGAAAAGCACGCCCAGCAAGGGGTAGACTATCAAACTATCCACGCTGGGATTTTGATTGAGCATTTGCCTTTGGTGAGAAGCCGCATCACTGGTATTGTCTCTCGCGGTGGCGGTATTTTGGCGCGGTGGATGCTACATCACCACAAACAAAACCCGCTTTATACCCACTTCCAAGACATTATTGAGATTTTCAAAAAGTATGATGTCTCCTTCAGTTTAGGAGATTCCCTGCGTCCCGGTTGCACCCATGATGCCTCAGATGAAGCACAATTAGCTGAATTGAAAACCCTTGGAAAGCTAACTCGCAAAGCCTGGGAAGATAATGTACAGGTGATGGTGGAAGGGCCGGGACATGTGCCAATGGATCAAATTGAGTTCAACGTCCGTAAGCAGATGGAAGAGTGTTCTGAAGCACCTTTCTATGTTTTGGGGCCATTGGTGACAGACATTGCTCCTGGCTATGACCACATCACTTCAGCCATTGGAGCAGCGATGGCTGGATGGTACGGAACTGCAATGCTGTGTTATGTGACACCTAAAGAACATTTGGGTCTACCAAATGCCGAAGATGTTAGGAATGGGTTGATTGCCTATAAAATAGCAGCTCATGCGGCTGATATTGCTAGACATCGCACTGGTGCAAGGGATAGAGACGATGAACTTTCCAAGGCGCGTTACAACTTCGATTGGAACCGTCAGTTTGAATTATCACTTGACCCAGAAAGAGCTAAGGAATATCACGATGAAACTCTGCCAGCAGACATCTATAAAACTGCTGAGTTTTGTTCGATGTGTGGGCCTAAGTTCTGCCCAATGCAAACTAAGGTTGATGCTGATGCGCTGACAGAATTAGAGAAGTTCTTGGCGAAAGAGGCTGTGACTCAAAGCTAACAGATTGTTATGCTGAGTCTGGTTGAATACTTGTAGCGGTTTTCAGAATTGCGGTTTAAATAGTTTTGTTGGGTGCGTTAGGACGAATGTCCTAACGCACGTAAAATTCCAGATGATTTACTGGTGATTTGGTTTTTTGGAAGCCCTACTATAATTAGTAATTAGCTGTATATTCAATCCAAATATTGTGATATTTCTTTTTCCTAGTGATTACTTCAATCCTAAGAAAGCGGATGCAGCATACTTGGAGCAAGTTGCTTGTATGCAAAATGCTGGGTTTGCAACTTCCGTTATTTCTTTGGAGTCGCTAGGATCTGGTTCATCAAGAATTATTCCAGTCCCCACTTCTGATTCAAAACTGGTCTACCGGGGTTGGATGCTTTCGCCCTCCGATTATGAGTTATTAGTTAGTGTTGTAGAGAGTACAGGAGCAAGTGTCTTAACTTCTAAGGCTGAGTATTTAGCTACACACTATCTGATAAATTGGTATCCCCTGATTACTGATTTAACTCCAGAGACTAAATTTTATTCCGTCGATGATGATTTAGAGAGTGAGTTGAATCGACTTGGCTGGAATAGATTTTTTATCAAAGATTATGTTAAATCTCTCAAAACCTCAGTTGGATCGATGATTGATAAAGCTTTGGAAATCGAAACAGTGGTTGCCGAAATGCAGAGGTTTCGAGGCAGTATTGAGGGAGGTATTTGTGTGCGGCAAATTGAAGATTTTGTGCCTAAAACCGAAAGGCGTTACTTTGTCGTATATGGTAAACCTTTTGCCGCTTTACCAGATGAGGAAATTCCAGAGATTGTTTCTGAGTGTGCCAAGCGGATTAAAAGTCAGTTTTTTTCAGTGGATGTAATAGAGCGTAGAGATGGTACTAAGCGGATCGTAGAAATTGGTGACGGGCAAGTATCAGATATTGTTGGGTGGACGGCTGAACGTTTTACTCAACTGTGGGTGGTGTGAGAACTAACAAGTTAATCAAGCTGACTGTTGAGAGAAGAGATATTGGTTGGGTTACAAAGCCTAAGTAAGAAACAAAAGTAAGCAAGGGAATTTTTAAAGTTTTGTTTCTCTCACAATACAAGGTTGGGTAACGCTTACGCTCTACCCAGCCTACAATTATCCTTAACCCAATACGCTTGGCTTAAAATCCAATTTCAATGGTCAAGCTGCGAATCTTTCCTGTATCTGTCTCAGCTTTATCTGCAACTTGAAGAGTCCAGGTTCCTTGAGGACTTTTACCCTTAAAGGCAGCAAGCTTAAGGGTGTTTACCTCGTCATAGGTTGTTTTGATATTATCTGTAACTCCACCCTGGCGATCGTGCAGAATTATCGGAAGTACGCCTATTTGCACTGGGGGAAGAAGAGTAACTACAAGATCCCCAATATAGGTATGCTCAATGTCTACATGAACTTTGATGGATTTCATCAGGCTGCTATTAGCGATCGCCACCGACAATGTTGATATTTGCAAGTCGTTAATTGGGATATCTTGCACTGCCTGGAAAATGCTGATGGGCGATGTTTGAGCTGGCTTGGCTAATTCTACAGCTTTGAGAGTATTGATTCGACCGTAACCGTAGAAGCTGCTGTGACCATTGGGATCATATTTACCTCCAGCTTGATCAATGCGATCGCACGAGCGTTTAATAATATCTCGCACCTCGTCCCAACGCAGATTTGGGTTTCTGGCAATAATCAGGGCTGCAACACCAGCTGCACCTGGACAAGAACTGGAAGTGCCGCCGAATTCGTTCGTGTAGTTGCCTGCGGCCTCACCCAGATTCCGATTACCGGAATTATAACCAAGTACACCAGAGCGATCGGTTGTCCAAATTCCAGGAGTTTGAGAATTGTCGCCATTGTTGCTGGGAAAGGCGCACCAGACCGCTTGACCAAAGTCACTGTAAGTACTTCTAAGGCCGTAGTCGTTACAAGCTGCCACAGCAATCACCTTTTGGTAGCTGGCATAGCCGTCGTTATCCACACTTTCGTTACCATTGCCAGCCGCGAATAAAATTACACAACCCTTGCCGTTGCGTCCCTTATTAATTGCAAAGTCCATAGCAAGCCGTGTGGAGTCAGGCAGAGGTACTTTCTGGTTGTGTGCAGGATCATTTGGCTCATACCAAACACCATCTGCTGGCCCCCAGCTACAAGAAATAACATCAGCACCATTTTGAGCCGCCCAAATAAAAGCATCTGCTTCATCCTGTGACCCCAGTGCTGAAGCTAAACGAATCGGCATCAGCTTTGCACCCGGTGCCACACCAGATGCACCAAAGTTGCCGTTTGCACAAGCGACTCCAGCACAGCCTGTCCCGTGGTTATTGTCGTTTCCCGGTCTGGGATTGTTAGTTTTACGTGTAACATCACGCGGGGCAACAATTTTTCCAGAGGAACGGAACTCTTCATGATCGAGATCTACACCGTCGTCGATAATTGCAATAATCGTCCCTGTGCCATCGCTTAACTTCCAAGCTGCCTCAACGTTGGCATGAGCGTTAATTACCTTACCATTAATTGTTGTTTGCTTTAAGTGCCACTGCTGCGGGAAAACCTGACGTTGGCGTGATTCACGCGCTAGTTCAGGATGGCACAGTTCTACTGATTTCTCATTCAGAAGTCTCTCGGCAATGTCAAAGACGGCTATACCAGTATTTGTCGGTGCACTGACAAAGTAAGCATTTCGTGCATATTCAAGTTGGCGTTTAATTGTTAAACCGTAACGTCCTAATACCTCTTGGCATACCCTTGACTCTTCTTCGTTGTCGAATTTAACAAAGAGGTTTTCGGTGTAGACTACAGGTTGTTTGGATACTGGATCGATAAGAACACGTCCGGCAAATTGGACTTGAGACTCGTTGTTGAGAATTTCACGGGCGTGATCGCGCAAAGCCACACCCTGAGTCGGAACTTTCGTTCGCAGAATTTCTACACCCGCTTGCCGAAACCGCGTTACTAACTCGAATTGATTGAGGATGCTACGAGCTGTAGGTGACATAGGTGCGACTTCAAACGGTCTTGCACCGACAAGAGTACTGCGGCTTTCGGTACGCACTACAACGTGTTCGTTACTGATAGCAAGTTCATACTGTTGTCCATTCTGTCCACCATAGCGAACCTGAACCATAGTTTAATCTCCTAAGATATTAAATGTCTTGAAAATTGGGCATTGGGGAGCCACTGCGCCCTTGCGTGCCGACTTAAAGCAAGTGGCGTCATTGGGCATTGGGATGAGAAAAACCACATCATATATTGTGTTGCCGCAGCGTGCGCTTTGTGCTTACGTTTAGTTTATAGATGCTTCTTATTTCATGTGTTATATGTGTATTACGGCACTAAAAAGATATAGCTTAAATAGAATGTAATCTCTCTAAGTACAGTTTTGCGTAAAAGCGTAACGTTTTTAATGCAAGCCGACACATTCACAATGCAGCCCACGCATTAAGAATGTAAGCCGACACATTCACAATGTAGCCACGCATTAAAAATGTCAGCCGACACATTCACAATGTAAGCTGACGCATTCACAATGCAGCCGATGCATTGGCATTGTAGGGTATTGCCAAATTTAATTTGCTACAAATTAATGAAATGCTGTATTAAGTTTATACAAGCCTTCGATTCGTCTTGCTAGAAAAAAGGGATTCAAAGTCAGGTTACTTTAAAAATCTTCACTATCAATAGGGGCGTATAGCTTGCATCCCGATGAAAAATTTGTATTGCATACCACTGAAAAACGCTATAACATCATTAGAATTTGAGAAAGATGTTTTACTTTCTGGCTGAGTATTTTCTACAGGTGTACTCTTTACCCCTGATTGTTGAAGTGAGATTTCAAAAAGACTACTTTTGTGAGTATCCTGAAAAAATTCGCATTGGCAGCGAGCGCACTGCTGTATTCTACACTCGTAAGCCTGGATACTATGCAGTCCACTACAATCAACCCAACACCGTGGCATCAGGAGCAATTTTACAATTTAACGACGGTGCAATCGCAGTTTTTCCAGGCGAACCCAATCTATTAGAACAGGGAACACTAAGTCCAATTTACACACTAGAACCCAATGATTCGGTAGCAGTACCAACTGGACTGGTTTTCATCCGCTTTGCTGAAGGCGTTGATGTGGAGTCCCAGCGCCAGGTAATTAATCAAGCGGGTTACGAAGTAGCCCAAAGTCTTGACTATGCACCTCATACCGCTTGGTTGCGTGCCCAATCAGGTAATATTGCTGATGCGATCGCCGGAATTCCTCAGTTAGAAGCGATACCTAAAGTTGAGAATATCGAACCTCAGATGCTTATGGAAAGAGGTGTGAGACTAGGGCGTTGATTTAGTTGCATATTTACTATGTTGAGTGTTAGATATGGCTCAAAAGCCCAGAAGTTGTATAGTACATATGTATGCATAATACGTAAATCCTAGTTAAGATCAAAAGATGTTTAACCACAGCAATAACTCCCAAGCTAACCAAGCTAGTGTTCTCTACAGACATGGCGACGTTCTGATCAGACGTATTGCTAGCTTACCTGTAGGTGTTCACAGGCGTGTAGGTGCAACTCTGGCTGATGGTGAAATCACAGGACACAGCCATCGCATTCAGCAATCCAATGCTGTTCAGTTGTGGGTACATGGTAGTGACCTTTTTCTTGAGGTGAAAGAACCAAGTGCCACTTTAGTTCATGAAGAACATCGGGCGATTGAATTACCCCAAGGGCTTTACCGCGTCTGGAGACAACGTGAATATCGCCCTGATGCTTACGTAGAGGTGATGGACTAATGCTGAAGATGATGTCGAAGGGACGTGTGCCAAATAAACCTGTTAAGCAGCGCCCAAATGAAAGCCACGAGCCTGTATCGGCTGAACATGCTCGAAAACTCATCCTTGAGCATCGCGCCTGGGATGGTATGCGCGTTTTGGGTCATCTAGATTTAAGCGGTGCGTTGAATCTTTACAATCTACCTGAAAATCTAACCTGTGAAAGTATTGATATCAGCGACTGTGTAAGCCTCACTACTCTTCCCCAAGGACTCCATGTCACTTATTGGATCGAGTTGGCCGGAAGTGGGATCACCAGTCTATCTGCGGGGCATGGTTTTGTCTTGCGCTGGCGAGGCGTGGAGGTAAACGAGCGGATTGCCTTTGAATCCCAGTCGATAACGGGGCAGGATATTCTCAATATGGAGAATGTTGAATTGCGCCGTGTGCTGATTGAACGTCTGGGATACGAGACATTTTTGCAGCAAGTGGGAGGGTTGATCCGCGATCGCGATCAAGACGCTGGTGGAGAACGTCAACTAGTCTACATTCCTTTTGAGGATGACGAGCCGCTGATGGTTTTGAAAGTTACTTGTCCATCCACAGGACATATTCATGTCTTGCGCGTTCCTCCGAACATGAAAAGTTGCCATCAAGCAGCTGCCTGGATTGCAGGCTTTAATAACCCAGATGATTATAACCCTGTGATCGAGGCGTAATGTCAATTTGGGATTTTGCGTTCACGTAGCGTGTCGGAGACAAAAGTTGAGCCATTCACTTGCGCGGATAGGTAGGTGTTGGCGAGAGGATGGCTACAAAAATAGCTATATTGCCTTATATGTAAGCACTTGACGATTCGAGCATCTTTCAACGAACCGCGCACCTGATGTAGACTGGCTTTCAGGGATTTACATCTAGCCAAATTACAAACTGTCGTGTTATGATTTTTGCATTCGCGCCACCGAACCTTGAAAACCAAATAATACAAAGCTTTCAGACGCCAGCGATTGCAATTAACCAAAATCCCTATTAGGGATTGAAACGAGACAAAATCTCTACCCAGGACACCAACTGCGAATTGCAATTAACCAAAATCCCTATTAGGGATTGAAACTAAACTAATGGATTTGGAATATGCATACTGTACAGAATTGCAATTAACCAAAATCCCTATTAGGGATTGAAACGTCTGCGCTGTTCTCCTTTGGCCCCGATTAGACCTATTGCAATTAACCAAAATCCCTATTAGGGATTGAAACTGCTTAATTGGACAAAATTGTTACACCTTCTGGGAAAAGGATTGCAATTAACCAAAATCCCTATTAGGGATTGAAACAAAAGCTTTTGCTGATTTACCTGCTGATACGACAAAATTGCAATTAACCAAAATCCCTATTAGGGATTGAAACCGACCAATTCACCATTTGCATTGCAATCGCTATAAATTGCAATTAACCAAAATCCCTATTAGGGATTGAAACGGCTTCAACTGCTAACCCCGCGACGCTACGACTTAATTGCAATTAACCAAAATCCCTATTAGGGATTGAAACGCCACTAAATTCATTCAAGCTGACACATATACTAGAATTGCAATTAACCAAAATCCCTATTAGGGATTGAAACCATCATCTGTAAGCGATCGCCAATACTCGGATTTATTGCAATTAACCAAAATCCCTATTAGGGATTGAAACCTACGACATCTTGAACCCAGATGAGCAAGAGGTTATTGCAATTAACCAAAATCCCTATTAGGGATTGAAACCAGTTAGTGCAATTTCAGCAAGCTTATAAAACAATTGCAATTAACCAAAATCCCTATTAGGGATTGAAACACAGACGCCCAAGGTAACCTCATCATTACCTATTGCAATTAACCAAAATCCCTATTAGGGATTGAAACGGATTGTATGGGTGGCTATCTGCTATCTATTTGTTATTGCAATTAACCAAAATCCCTATTAGGGATTGAAACAATCCCAAAAGTTGGTTCAAAAATTAAACTTGAAATTGCAATTAACCAAAATCCCTATTAGGGATTGAAACAGGTAATGCCCCCGGATGCCTCTAGCGCCTGTTAATTGCAATTAACCAAAATCCCTATTAGGGATTGAAACAGGAAACTAGGGACAAAAGAAAGGCATACTGTTTTTCAAATTGCAATTAACCAAAATCCCTATTAGGGATTGAAACCCGTTACACTGGTGTAATTAGTGGTATTTGGTCTATTGCAATTAACCAAAATCCCTATTAGGGATTGAAACTTGGGATGAAATACGTATCCAGTGCTATGCAGATATTGCAATTAACCAAAATCCTTATTAGGGATTGAAACCGTGGAGGTGCATACCCATGCCGGATGCGATGGAATTGCAATTAACCAAAATCCCTATTAGGGATTGAAACGTGATCCTGTCGCGCTGCCGTCTGTAGTGTTGGTGATTGCAATTAACCAAAATCTCTATTAGGGATTGAAACCCTCCAAGGATTAAGAAATTGTAATTAACCAACTCAATAGAAATAGAAGTGAAAATGAATTAGGACTTACGCACGAGTTAGGGAATAACGAACCGCAGAGTATACGGAGAAATTAGAGTTTGAGAGATATTTTGCGTAACTCCTATGAATGTAAAGACGTTAGATGTAACGTCTCTACAACGATTTCAAGTAACCCATCGTTAATTTCTGGAGATATCTAATTGGTAGTAGTGGGTTGCACAAATCGCTTAATTTCACCACATGCAATATAGGACTTGCCATCAGGTGCTGTTTTGACTTCATCAACCAGGTAAAGCATTCCTTCCTCGCGAACCGATCGCGGAAAACGCATGTTCCAATCCGGTTCATATCCGTCGGAAACCACCCTAGCACGTAGCTTGCTGCCATCTTTAACACACTGAACTAAAATGCTGTCTCCAACACTGTCAGTTGTGGGAAGATCAGTGGCACTGGCAGGGCCTTTGGAGGCTTTGCCTGTGTTAGTTAGATTCGATTGTCTAGGGGCAACGAAGATATCTGCTTCACCGGGTTGAGCAAAACGGGTGATATTACCATGTACACGGTAGAAAGTGCGATCGCTTGAGAGTTCTAGTCCTTCAACAACATAGCGTGCTCCCTCGGCACGAATGGCCCGAGGAAACTGGACGTTCTTGGTTGAATCGTAGCCTTCGGATATGACTTTGACCCGCAGTTTACCCCCTTCACGAACACAGCACAATTGAACACCTGAACCGACTTCATTGACAATCGGCATCGCATACACATCATCGCCAGCAGTGACACCACGACCCACTAGATCGCTGCGATTGCGCGTCATCGTCTGGTAAGTCTGATCCCGCATCTCTTTACGTCCGGCATTGCCCAGAGCTTTTTGGGCGATCCGACCCGCGAAATACTCAAGCTGATCAATCTCCTCAGCAATTTCAAAATTCTCATTCAACCCTTTATCCCGCAAATCTTTTACAAGCGCCCGGAGGGTTTCTTCAGCTTCCTGATGCCTGTTATGTTCAGCTAGATTGAGGGCAGTCTCTTTGACCTTAGCGATCGTCAGGCGACTCAGTTCAAGAATGATATGGCTCATAGAGGCAAAAGCTGCTTCCTCAACAGTGCCAACTTTGGCGACGATATCTACTGTACCTGACACACTTTGAATCAGGTCATCTTGCACAACATCGGCGCTGTAATGCAGTTTCATTACAGGTAACTCACCAACTTGAGCGCTTGATATCATTAGACTCAAGCCGAGAAGTTTGTCTTCGCCTTCGTAAAGCTCTCCCAAGGTGAGGACAGCTTGAGCAGCATCATTCTGGGTAACTTTAGCAAGACTTAAGGTATCAACAAGGCTAACACCATCAGCCAACTCAAGTGTCACCTTAAGATTCTGTCCTACTACTGCTCTGAGACTGTCTAGCTCAATACCAAACACTTCAGTTGCTTCGTCGATGCTCTGAATGAAGTAGAAGTTGCCCGTGGCGGCCCTTGCCATACCAATCAGCAGGTCTTCATTGAAACCTTGAGCAAAACCTAACGTAGTTGTGGTAATGCCTTCCTCAGCTTTTTGCCCCGATGTCGCTGTAAGTACCTTGGGGTCTTGAATGCCCATATTGGCGTGACCATCGGTAAGCAGGAGAACACGGTTGATTTTTTGCGGATCAAGTCGCGTCTTCACATGTTCACAACCTTTGAGCCATCCCCCCGATAAGTTGGTAATACCGCCTGCTCTAACCTTGTGGATAGAATTTTTCAGTGCGGACTTGTTAGTCACTGGCTGGGGTGGCACAACACTGTCCACTTCATCGTCGTAAACAACTACTGAGAGAATGTCATCTGGTTCAAGTTGATCTACCACAGACTCAGCGGCTTTGAGTGCATGATGCAAGGGAGCACCTGCCATAGAGCCTGAACGGTCAATTACAAGAGAAAGGTTAAGGTTACGTCGGGGAGATTCAGCTATTTCAGCCCGAAAACGTAGCAGAATATTAGTCTTTAATGAAGATCCTGCGGGGAGGATAGACTGGTCAAATTCGTAACTTGTCTTAATCATTTTTATATCCTTCAAAATTGTCTGTTATAAGCTACAAGCCCTATGAGTCCAAGATAGGAAGTGCTGTTTTTAGTTTACCCAGAAATCAGTTTATTCAGTAGCAAGATAGTATTTGATGTAAAATTTTATATTTTTGGCATTTCACAGCGTTGGCGTAGCCTCTCGTAGAAGAAGCAAAGGACGGGGGATTTAAACCTAATTTTCACCTAATTTTCAAATGAAGCATTAAATAAAGCGATTACAGGAGTTGGTTAATGCTGAAGGACAACTTGATGTCTGCGCCAGTTCAACTGACGAGGCGTTGCACATTGCTTATCAAAACTATCTTGCTGAAAATCTAGAGTAGTTTTGAGTTGACCTGTAGTAACCAGGTACAAATTGTGGAAGCTTTTGATCGCGTGACTTATAGTGATGTGATGTTTAATCAAAAAATAATAAAAATATAGAGATATAACAATGTTTAGTTATTCTAGCCCCGCAATAGCCACATATCTTAATATTGCTTCTCCAAGAGCGGCTTGTGTCAACGGCAGCAAAGTTGCGATCATTAATACTCAGGGTATATGGGAAGTAGAAGCTGATGGGAGGAAAAAACTAATTCCAAACTCTTATCAGGATGCTCGTGACATTGTAGCAATTGACGACAAGACTTATATTTTAGCTGTTCCAACAGGATTAGTAAAAATAAAAACTGATGGAACTACCCAAAAAATAGTTGACAGTGCTGCTAACTCAAAAACAAGAGTTAAATTTTTAGATGGTTTGATTATTCACCAGTCTGTAAATACTCTATCAATATATGATACCAGCCTCAACTTCAAAGCTAAACATAGCTATGCAGTAACTGAGGTAATGGATTTTGAGTACAAAAATAAGTATCTCTATATCAGTGGTTTTCAGCAACAAAAGCCGTCAGGCATCCCAGTACAAATTGCTTTTCTTTACCGAATGGGTTTTAATGGCACAAGTATATTTAATTTGCCAAATTTGCCAGGGGATAACCAAGGTAAGCTTTGGGGTTACAATCCGACCAGTCTTGTTGACAACATGGCAGATACCCGACTAAACAGATTATACATTTCTGGAAATAAACTCTACGTACTTGGTTCGGTCTATGGGGGTAATTCAATCTATAGATGGAATGGTAAAGACCTATTAACACAAACTTTGATCACTACAGATAAATATACTAATGCTGCCCAAACTCGTGATGAGATAAAAGTTTACACAGGAGTTATTAATTTAACGTCATTTACTGTTGAACGTGGGCAACTAAGTCTTACAAGACTTCCTTCAACAGGAGGATTGGGAAACGGCAATAGCAATTTTCCTAAAACTATTTACTCAGATGGCACTGATATTTTTGTTGGATCTAATGCCGCTTACGCAATTCCCAATAGAGATAGCCAAACATTCTTAGGTAAACCGATTGCAGCTTACCGTGGCGATGCAAGTTTTTTAATTTTTCCGAATAATCTGAAGACTCGCAAAGCTTGGGTAACACCTGGAAGTGGTGAAATATTGCTATTTAGTAAGAAGTTTGCAGTGATCAAAACAGGTAATGTTAATGATTTGTCTACAAATTCAGGAACCGCCCAAAGCCTACCAACAAATACTTATTTTATTAAGTTTTAACAGAGCGATCACTAAGCTCGACTTTATCTAAAATTAAGAACTCGGTTTCTTTATCTGGCAAAAACCCTGGCTTTTTCGCAAATACTTTTTCCACGTCACTCATTCTCGGTAAAATCAAAAAACTAAAACGGCAGTCCCACAAAGGTTTCCAATACAGTTCACTTAAGCCTTTACAATAGACCTCTTGCAAAAGTCCCAAATGCGTGGGACAAGTAAGTTAGAGTTGGGTAGCATTGATGACTTACGAACAAGTAAAAAGCTTAAAG